>CAMELV010000003.1 GCA_945925985.1 Comamonas sp. lk
CAACGATTAATGACTCCCAGGCAGAAGTGCTGGAGACTTTGAAGATCAGAAAACCCACCCAAGACGCCCAGTTGACCCTTTTGTAGTGGCAATTTTGAAGCGAGCCCTATATGAATCAACAACTTGCGTCATTTGGTGTCGAACTCGGGTGCACAGCCCCTGCCAGCAGCTGAGCGTCGGTGTCGAGGTCGCCCTGCGACACAGACTGGGTCTGGGCGAAGGTGTTGCCGCAGAGTGCGAACAGCAAAGCAGCGTTAAGGGGGTTCAATTTCAGCATCTGACGCCTTTCGAGTTGACAACAACCAAAAGGGCGACGCTCTTACCAGTTGGGGCCATGACAGTGACCTTGACCGGTAGCCCCGCTAGCATGACACACTGGTGTCGAAGCCCGGTGGCTTTGCGTCCCCGGCTTTCGTCGGGTTTGCCCTTGTCAGTTTGGCTCACCATGAGCCCGCTTCACTGACCGCGCGATCAATGTCATATTGACACTCACCAAGCCAAAAGTTTAACGTAAAAAATAGCGATGTGCAGACAGAGCAGGGAGAGAGCATTGAATTTATCGCAAGGTGATCCGGCTGACCACCGCGCCTTCAGCGGTCTTGGCGCCCTGGACGCGCACCTTCGCGCCGGCTTTGACCAGACTTGGATCCGCCGGTAATATCGCCGTGACCGGGACGCCTGGGTCAAGGATGAGTTCAGACTCGCCACCCTGAAACTTCACCTTGATGACATTGCTGCCATTGACGATGGCGGCGCCCGACACGGTGGCATTGGTCATGGTCTGGTTCTGCGTGTCATTCATGGGTCTTTGCCCCTCACCCAAGCCGCGCATGGCGTCAGGGAAGATACGCAGCTCGGTTGAATGAAGCTTTCCGTCTGCCTTGCGCACCGCCGCTGAGGCGATGAAATCATTGGCCTTGATGTCGGCCAGCGATGCCGGCATATTTTTGAGGACCACCCAATGAGTTCCAAGCCGGAGTATTTCTGGCGCGCCACCTTCTTCACTGGTGACAGACAGGTTTGAGCCGTCGATTGAGTTGACGGTGCCGTTAAATGCAAATGTGTTGGGACTTTGTGCCTGAGCGTGTACCGCCATCAATGCCAAAAAGATTCCAAGAAATAGCTGTGCACGCATAGGATTCCTTTGTCTGCAGTTTGTCGTTAAGCGATGAAATTTATGTTACTCCACTCAGCCCGAATAATTTAATACATAAGGGTAAACACTGCAAAGCCCTTCGGTTTTTTACGTACATTGGTATTAATACAACCCAAAGGACTGACATGAAATCAAACCACGTATTGCCCCAAGCACTGAAAATGTCGGGGCTTGCGATTGGCGTTGTATTTGCCTTCGGCGTACAAGCTCAAGAAGCACCCAGTGCAGACCAAGTGGTTAACGCGCTCGAAAAACTGGGGGGTGTTTATCCCGGCGAGCGGCGTAATCACATTATTGGTATTTGCGCGAACGGGGTATTTGTTGGCTCTAAAGAGGCACAAGAATTTTCGCGGTCAGCGCTATTTTCTGGTGATTCGATTCCAGTCGTTGGTCGATTTTCCCTGGCGGGAGGTAACCCCAAGGCACCTGATTCTGCCAAGAGCCCACGCGGCATGGCCCTTGAATTTAAATTACCCGGCAATAGTCTTCAACACTTCACAATGCTGAATATTCCGATATTTAGCGCTGCCACGCCGCAAACCTTTTACGACGCGTCCTTATCGAATATGGTCGATCCGGCCACCGGAAAACCTGACCCCGACAAGCAGCAAAAGTTCCGGGAAACTCACCCCGATGCAAAGCCATTGGGTGAGTTCATGGCAAAAAATAATGCACCAATAAGCTACGCAAACAGTGATTTTTTCAGCGTCCATACCTTCAAGTTCATTAACTCAGCGAATCAAACGACCTTGGTGCGTTGGCAGTTTGTGCCTGAAGACGGCGTTAAGCGTCTTACCGACGCTGAGATGGGCAGTAGGCCAGCAAGATTCCTGGATGATGACCTCATTGCCAAGACCCAAAAAGGCCCGGTTCGTTGGACCATGATGCTCACAGTGGGCGAGCCGGGGGATGTGCAAAACAACCCAACCGTTTATTGGCCAGCAGAGCGTAAAAAGCTGGCGGCCGGTGTGTTGACGCTGACATCAGCGACACCGCAAAAAGGCGCAGACTGCGAAAAAATCAATTTTGATCCATTGGTTATGGGCGATGGCGTTGCCCCTACCGATGACCCGATTCTGATGTTTCGTTCTCCCGCCTATGCGACATCCTTTGTGCGGCGCTTGACTGGCAAGTAAAGCCCCGGGGCGCGTCTTTTGCGCCATGGGGGACCAGCGGTTCAGGTCAGCTCGTCAGGTCCAGCAAGCTGCGTGCAATCACCTTGGTGGCGCGAAGCAGGTCCTCAAGGTCAAGCCGCTCGTCGGCCCGTTTGGCGTGTGATTCCCGCACAGTGCGTGGTCCGGCGCCATAAATAACGCCGGGAATGCCGCGCTCCACATAGAGTCGCACATCGGTGTACAAGGGCGTGCCCACAGCCGGGATCGGTTCGCCAAACACAGCCTGACCGTGCTTCTGGATGGCTTCGACCAGGGGTTGGTTGCCGGCCAAAGGTTTCATGGCGCGCGACAGCAGCAGGCGACGCACGTCAACTTTGAGTTGCCGGCCGCCACGGGCTGGCTGAAAGCCGGCCGCTGCCTGCGCGATGGTTTGGCGCAGAGAGGCCTCTACCGTGGTCGGGTCTTCTTCGGGGATCATGCGGCGGTCCAGCTTGAAGACCACGCTGCCGGGAATCACATTGGTGTTGGTGCCGCCCTGAATGTGTCCCACATTGAGGTAGGGGTGGGTGATCCCTTCCACGCTGGAACTGACCTGCAGGTAGTCGTGGTTAAGGGCATACAGGGCGTTGAGAATTTGCACGGCCCCTTGCAGCGCGTCGGTACCGCTGTCGGGAATGGCGGCATGGGCCATGTCGCCATGGACTGTCACTTCGAGTTGCAGACAGCCGTTGTGCGCCACCACCACTTGGTAGCTGAAGCCCGCTGCAATCGTCAGGTCGGGCTTGGTCAGGCCCTTTTTCAGTAGCCAGTCCGGCCCGACCTCGCCACCGAACTCCTCGTCGTAGGTGAAGTGCAGCTCAACACTGCCCTTAAGCGGGGTCCCCAGCGATTCAAGTGCCCGCACGGCGAAGGTGAAGCTGGCCATGTCGCCTTTGCTCACGGCGGTGGCTCGGCCAAACATCTGGCCGTCGACAATCTCAGCCCCGTAGGGCGGGTGGGTCCAGCCCTCCCCGGGCGGCACCACGTCGCCATGGGCATTGAGGGCAATGGTGGGGCCTTCCCCATAGCGCCGACGCACAACCAGGTTGGTCACGCTTTGCATGCCAACGGCCTGCACTTCAGCCGTGGGCACCGCATGCTTCTCGGCCACCAGACCCATGCCGGCCAGCAACTCAGCCGTTCGTTCGGCATGTGGCGCGTTGTTACCCGGGGGGGTGTCGGTCGGTACCCGAATCAGCGCCTGCAAAAACGCCACTTCCTCGTCAAAATGTGAGTCGATCCAGCGGTCGATGGCCTCGTAGGCGGCTTGTGCGGTCATGAGAGCTCCGTTGCAAGTTGGAGAAGCAGGTTTTGGCAGGCGATCACGCCAAGCTCGGCGTCATGGTTGGTGATCGATTCCAGCGGGTTGTGGCTGATGCCGGCGTTCAGGCCCCGTACAAACAGCATGGCCTGGGGCATGATGGCGTGCAGCTTCATGGCGTCGTGCCCGGCACCGCTGGGCAGGCGATAGGGCGTTAGTCCCATGGCCTGGACCGCCTGTTCCCAGCGCTGCTGCCAGGCCGGGTCGCTGGGCGCTGCCGCAGCCTGCATCGTCTGTTCCAGCGAGTAGCTCAGGCCACGCCGGGCACAAATGTTGGCAAGCTCGGCGCGGACGTCGGCGGCGCAGGCATCGCGCACCGGGTCGGTGGTGGCGCGGATGTCGAGGCTGAAATTGCAGCGCCCAGGCACCACATTGATGGAGCCGTTGGGCACCTCCAGCAGGCCCATGGTGGCCACCAGGTCGGGCACGGCCGCGGCGCGTTGTTCAAGGAACAGCGCCAGTTCGGCTGCTGCGGTGGCGGCGTCACGGCGGCGGTTCATCGGTGTGGTGCCGGCATGGCTGGCCATGCCCACGATGTGGCCAATGTAGCGCACGCTGCCGTTGATGGAGGTGACGATACCCAGTGGCATGTCGAGTTCATTGAGCACCGGGCCTTGCTCAATATGGACCTCGACAAAGCCGAGGTAAGCCGAGGGGTCACGCCGCAGCGAGGGGATGCTGTCGATAGCCAGCCCCGCTTGCGTCATGGCCTCGTGCATCGACACGCCCTGGGCATCTTTCTGAGCCAGCCAGGCAGGGTCGAAGTCGCCCGTCAGGGCACCGGAGCCCAGAAAAACGGCCTTGTAGCGTTGACCCTCTTCTTCCGAGAAAGCCACCACCTCGATGCCGAAGGGCAGGCGCCGGCCGTCCTGGTGCAGGGCACGCACACAGGCCATGGGCGTCAAAATGCCCAGGCGGCCGTCGTATTTGCCACCGTTACGAACCGTGTCATAGTGGCTGCCGGTCAGCAGCCGCTTGGCGGCAGGATCTGTGCCGTGGTAGACGCCGACCACATTGCCCACGGCGTCGATGCCGACCTCGTCAAAGCCGCAGTCTTCACGCATCCAGTGTTGGAGTTGCTGGGCGCAGGCCCGGTGTGCGTCGCTCAGGTAGGTGACGGTGAGCTCGCCACGCTCGGCATAGCCCGGGTCGCTGTGGCTGGCCAGCTGCTCGGCCCAGTCCCACACCAGGTGACCGAGTTCTGGCGTGTGGCCAAACTTGTCACTCAGCCGAATCTCTGCAATGCGGTGAATATTGCGCAGGGCCTCGGCCAATTCGAAGTCGTGGTGATGGCCCATCCGTCGCTGGAACGTGGCGAGGATATCGGCCTTGTTGAGCCCCAGGCCGCGGGGCCCCCGGACCGCCAGAATAAAGGGAAAGCCGAACTTGGTACCGTAATCGGCATTGAGCTGGGCGATGCGCGCCAGCTCGGTGGGGGTGCAGTGGGTCAGGCCGGCTTTGGTTTGCTCGTGCGTGGACTCGGCGGTCAAGGTATTGGTCGCCATGGCCTTGCCGGCGAGCTCGGGGTGGGCCCGGATCAGGCCCAACTGGGCCGGTCGGTCGGCTTCCCGCACCACCTGCACCAAGGCGCTTTTGAGGTCAGCAAGCCCACGAAATGGGCGCCGGGGCTCAGCGCGCTCGGCAATCCAGGGGGAGTGTTCATACACACCCGCCAGCAAACCGATGAATTCCGTCGGTGTGGCGGCATTGAGGCGTTCAAGGGACAGGGTCACGGTGCTTGTTCCAGATCTAGTGCGCTGAATCGGCCACTTGTTGGGCCTCGGGTTAAGCCCGTTCGGATCACCGCTCGATTCTAGCCAGCAGATCCGGCTTTACAGGACGACGGTACCGGGTTATGGTGAGACCATGCGTGAAGAACAAAAATTTTGGGAAGTTGACCTATTGGAGCTGGCCAAGCTCTGGCTGGCGGACCTGTCAATGTTTGTTCGCACAGCCGTCATGTTCATCGCGCTCTCGCTACCGGTGGTGCTATCCGCCCTCGTGTTGTGGGCGATTCAGTGGTATCGAGGCGTCTAGTAGGCGCCTAGCGCAGCCGGATCAGGTTGGCTGAGAGGGCGGTGCCGCAGATGATGATGGCGCCGCAAAACAGCATCCAGGGCGTGACGACTTCACCCAAAAACAGGGCACCGTAGACCACAGCGAACACCGGCACCACAAAGGTCACCGTGATGGCGCGGGCCGGCCCGATTTTCTCAATCAGGCTGAAAAACAGCACATAGGCGAGGCCAGTGCAGAACACCCCCACCGCCAACACCGCCCACCACGCCGATCGGCTGGGCGTCTGGGCCGGCCACAGCCACCAGGTGGGCAGGGCCAGGCCCAGCGCGGCGCCGAACTGACTCCCCGAGGCTGTGACCGAGGCGGGCAGTCCGGCCAAATGCCGTTTGGTGTAGCTGGCCGAGATGCCGTAACAGACGCAGGCCAGCAGGCAGGCCAAAATAGCCCAGCCGGTGCTCAGGCCACTGGCGTCGGGCTTAAAGCTGGCCTTGTCCCAGGCCAGCAGCGCCACCCCCAGAAAGCCGATGGCCAAGCCCAGAATGCGGCTGCCGCCGGGCCGGTCACGCAGCCAGATCCAGGCAATCAGCGCGCCAAACAGCGGCACGGTGGCGTTCAGAATCGACGACAAGCCGGTGCTGATCGACAGCAGGGCAAAGGAAAAACAGGCGAAGGGAATGCCCGAGTTGAGCATGCCGACAAACCAAAGTTGCTTCCAGTGCCGAAGCAGCGTGCGCCCGTGACCTTGCCACAGCAGCAAGGGCAGCAGGCACAGGCTGGCCACAGCCACCCGTACGCCCACGGTGGGCAGGGCACCAAACTCCGTGTTGGCGATCCTCATGAACAGAAATGAGCCACCCCACAGCGCGGCGAGCAGCAAAAATTCAAGTTGCCAAGGTTTCTGGGCCGGGAGAATATTCAAGCAGTGCTTTCAAGGGGCAGGCCGGGGAGCCAGGGAAAGCAGCCCCGGTTGGCCCAAGGTGGGGCTTGGCGCAAATGCCGCGCCTTCGAGCTGCAAGAGCGCCACTTTGCGCGGCAGCCCGCCGGCATAGCCGGTGAGGGCGCCGCCGGTGCCAAGCACGCGGTGGCAGGGCACGATGATACTCAATGGGTTGCGCCCGACCGCTGCACCGACAGCGCGGGCCGCCTTGGGTCGGCCGATGGCTGCTGCCAGCGCGCTGTAGCTGCAGGTGCCGCCCCGCGGTATGTCCTGCAGGGCGCGCCAAACCACCTGCTCAAAGGCACTGCCCCCGGTCAGGCTGAGCGGCAGCTCAAACTGGCTGCGCCGCCCGGTCAGGTAATCGCTGAGTTGAGTGCTGGCCAGAGCCAGCAGTGGGTGCGCCGATGTCTGTTGCCAGCGGCTGGCATCGGGCTGGTGCCGCTGGCCGTCAAACCACAGGCCCACCAGCGCCCGGTCAGTGGCTGCCAGCACGACGAGGCCGAGCGGGCTGGGCACGGTGGTGCAGAACAGTGAATCAGAAAACTTCATGGTGTTTTAGGCCTCCAAGCCTTGTCGGGTATGGATAGTTTGCTATATTTTATGCAGCAAGCAGGGTGACTTGTGCCGCCTTGGTCGTTGGCTGCAGGCTGGCCCATGCGCGGACGACGCCATAGCTGCGCCAGGGGTGCCAGGCCCGCGTCACTGCCAATGTGGCCTGCGCCGCTCGGGGTTGGCCCTGCAGGCCCAGGGCCCGGTGCAGCGCCACATCGCTGGCGGGCATGGCATCGGGCCAGCTGAGCGCCCGCATGGCGATGTACTGGGCGGTCCAGTCACCCACACCGGGCAGGCTGCGCAACGAGGCCATCGAGGCAGCCACATCGGCGCCGGGTTCCAGCCGCAACTGGCCGCTTTGCAGCAGCTGGGCAATGCCCTGGATGGCGACCTGTTTTTGTCGGGTGAGGCCCAGCGCGCCGAGCGCATCGCCACTGGCCTGGGCCAGAGCCTCGGGGCTGGGGAACAAGAGATTCAGCCCCGCCATGGGTGTGGCCAGCGGCTCGCCCCACCGCGCCACCAGCCGGTTGGCCAAGGTGCGGGCCGCGGCCACGCTGATCTGCTGGCCCAGCACGGCGCGCACTGCCAGCTCAAAGCCGTCCAGGGTGCCGGGCAGGCGCAGGCCGTCGCCGTTGGGAAAATGGGCGTGCAGCTGTGCGTTGATGGCCCGCGGATCAGCGTCCAGATCCAGCCAAGCGCGCACCTTGGCCAGCAGCAGCGGCAGCAGCGGCTGGAGTGACTCGCTCACCCAAAGGTTCAGCCGGGCACGGCTCGGTTCAAACTGGGCCTGTACCCAGCCGTTCAGGTGCAGTGCACCCTGGCTCAGGGTGACGGTGCGGGCCAGTGTGGGTGTGCCAGCTTCGCCAGTCATTGCCTCCACGCCGTCGAGCTGGCGCTGGGCGAAAAAGGCCAGCATCGCTGTTGCGTCATAGGGCGGGCGGTAGGCCAGTCGAAGCAGCAGGCCGGGCTTGGCGGGCATCACTGCATTGCCACGGCGCAAGCCGGACGGGTTCAGGCCGTAATGGCTGCTGAAGGCCGCATGAAACCGGCGTTGGCTGCCAAAGCCGCTCAGGCGGGCCACGTCGGGTATCGACAGCGTGGTGTCGGTCAGCAACTGCTTGGCGCACAGCAGGCGCCGGGTTTGCAGGTACTGCAGCGGCGACACGCCCAACTGCGCCTCGAAAATACGCCGCAGGTGGCGGTCGCTCACACCCAGGCGCTGGGCCAGCTGTGTCATGCCGGTCCGACCCGGGCCGGCCAGCGGGGCTGCATCCAGCAGCTGTGCAGCCTGCACGGCCAGGATGCCGACCGCATCGTGCGCAGACCAGGGTGCGGCGCCGGGCACACGGTTCAGGCGGCCCGGGGCCAGTTCGGGCCGGCAAAGCAAGCAGGGCCGGAAACCGGCCCGCTCAGCCTGTGCGGCCAGGGTGAAAAAGTGGCAGTTGTCGCGGCGCGGCGTGCGTGCTCGGCAGACGGGGCGGCAGTAGATGCCGGTCGAGCTGACACCGGTGAAAAAGCAGCCGTCAAAGCGCGCGTCGCGGGCCAGTAGGGCGCGGTAGCAGGCCTCGTTGTCGGGCTCTTGGGGTGCGGCGGTCATGCGGCTCATGATACGTGCCGAGCGCCTGGCCAGTGGCCGTTTTCGGACCTGTGAGCCCGCCTGCGCAGTCCGAGTCGGGCGGCGGGAGCCCCCTACAATCTTTGTCACAAAATCACGCCAGACCAGGGGAAATTCTCATGCAACTCGATGCCGCCATCTTCAAAGCCTACGACATCCGGGGTATCGTGCCCGCCGCCATCGACGAGGCCCTGGCCGAGGGGCTGGGCCGTGCCTTTGGCACGGTGGCACGGGCCGAGGGCGAGGCCTGCGTGGCCGTGGGCCGGGACGGCCGGCTGAGCGGCCCGAGCCTGATAGCGGCATTGATTCGCGGCCTGGTCGCCAGCGGCATTGAGGTGATCGACATTGGCATGGCGACCACGCCCATGTTGTACTTTGCCGCCAGCACCCTGTGCCGCAGCGGCATTCAGCTCACGGGCAGCCACAACCCGCGCGACTACAACGGTTTCAAGATGGTGCTGGCCGGCCGGGCCATTTTTGGCGAGGAGATCCAGGCGCTGCGCCACATGATGGCCGCTGAAAGCTGGACGCTGCGGGACGGTGGCTCGGTGCGCACAGTGGATGTGCTGCCTGCCTACCGCGGGCGCATCGTTGGCGACATCCGCTTGGCGCGGCCCATGAAAATTGTGGTGGACTCGGGTAACGGGATCGCGGGGGCCTCGGCGCCCGACATTCTGCGCGGCATAGGTTGTGAGGTGATCGAGCTGTTCAGCGAGGTCGATGGCAACTTTCCCAACCACCACCCCGACCCGAGCAAGCCAGAAAACCTGCGTGACCTGATCGCCGCGCTCCAGGCGAGCGACGCGGAGCTGGGCCTGGCCTTTGACGGCGACGGCGATCGCCTGGGCATCGTGACGCGAGAGGGCAACAACATCTACCCCGACCGTCAGATGATGCTGTTTGCGCAGGACGTGTTGTCGCGCGTGCCGGGCGGTACCATTTTGTTTGACGTGAAATGCTCGCAGCGCTTGGCGCCGGCCATTGTGGCGGCCGGCGGTCAGCCGCTGATGTACCGCACCGGCCACTCACTGATCAAGGCGCGCATGAAAGAGCTTGATTCGCCGCTGGGTGGCGAGATGAGTGGTCACATTTTCTTCAAGGAGCGCTGGTTCGGCTTTGACGATGGCACCTACGCCGGCGGCCGTCTGCTGGAAATCTTGAGCCGCAGCGCCGACGCGGGCGCGGTGCTGAATGCCTTGCCCAGCAGTTTTTCCACGCCCGAACTCAATGTGAAATGCGCCGAGGGTGAGCCGCACCGGCTGGTGGCCCAACTGCAGGTACAGGCGACGTTTGCGGCGCCCGCGGTGGTGAACCTGATTGACGGCCTGCGGGTCGATTGGCCCGACGGCTTTGGCTTGATTCGCGCCTCCAACACCACGCCGGTGCTGGTGCTGCGCTTTGAGGGCCACACGCCCGAGGCCCTGGCACGCATCCAGGCCGAACTGCTGGCGCTGCTGCGCACGGTCAAGCCGGATGCCACGCTGGACCAGGCGGCACATTGAACATTCTGATCGTCAAGCTGTCCTCGCTTGGCGACGTGGTGCACGCCATGCCAGCGGTGCAGGACCTGCGCAGGTCCTTGCCCCAGGCCCAGATTGACTGGGTGGTGGAGCCGGCTTTTGCGCCGCTGGTGCGCCGATGCAGCGGGGTGCAGCGGGTGATCGAATGTGACTTGCGGCGTTGGCGCCGTGCGCCGCTGGCGGCTGGCACCCTCAGCGCTTGGCGCGTTTTTCGCGCCGAGCTGCGGGCGCGGGACTATGACCGGGTCATTGACCTGCAGGGCCTCAGCAAATCAGCACTGGTGGCCTGGCTGGCGCGGTTGGCGCCGGGCGGACGTCGACTGGCCCTGGCCGGGCGCAGCGATGGTTCGGCCTATGAATCACCGACGCGCTGGGTGGCCGACCAGGTGGTGGCGCTGCCGCCGCACATTGGCGCAGTGGCACGCAGCCGCGCCCTGTGCGCCAACGGGCTGGGCTACCCGCTGTCTGATGCAGTGTCGTTTGGGCTGCTGGCCCGCACCCAGCTTGAGGGTGTTGCTATTGAAAATGAAGCGTTAATGGCGCTGGGGCCGAAGGTGGTGGTGCTGGCACATGGCAGCGCGCGCGCCGACAAGCTGTGGCCGCTGGCGGCCTGGCAGGCCTTGGGCCAGCGCGTGATGGCGCAGGGCTACACCTTGGCGCTGCCGCATGGGAATGACGCCGAGTTGCAGCAGGCGCAGGCGATTGCGCAGCCGCTGGCCGGTGCACAGGTTTGGCCCCGGCTGGGGCTGGATGCCTTGACCGATGCGATGGCCCAATGCGCCGGTGTGATCGGGGTGGACAGCGGTCTGAGCCACATGGCCGTCGCGCTGGACCTGCCGCACGTGCAAATCTACAACTTCGACACCGCCTGGCGCACCGGGCCGGCGCCGGGGTCGCGGCAGTGCAGCGTGGTGGGTACGCCCAGCCCCACAGTGGACCAGGTCTGGCAGGCCTGGCAGGCTGTGTGCCCGGTGGTCAGCAAAGTGGCGGTGTCGACCTGATGCGTTGGCTTTATTCGCTGTTCATGGCGCTGGCTCAGCCCGGCTTACGGCGCAAGCTGGCGCGCCGGGCCTTGGTGGAACCCCTGTACGCCGAGGCGGTGCCGGAGCGCTTTGGCCAGTACACCAGCACCTGGCCGGCTTCTCCGGGGCCTACCGTCTGGCTGCATGCGGTGTCCTTAGGTGAGACCCGCACGGCCGCCCTGCTGATCGTGCTCTTGCGCCAGGCCCTGCCCGGTATGCGGCTGCTGCTGAGCCACGGTACCGCCACGGGCCGGGCCGAGGGCGCACGCCTGTTGCAAGCTGGTGACGCGCAGACCTGGTTGCCCTGGGACAGCCCTGGCCCGGTGCGGCGGTTTGTGCAGCAGTTCCGGCCAAATATCGGCATTCTGATGGAGACCGAGGTCTGGCCCAATTTAGTGGCAGCCTGCCAGCAGCAGGGGGTGCCGCTGGTGTTGGCTAATGCCCGCTTGAGCGAGCGGTCCTTGCACAAAGCGCAGCGGCTGGCCTGGCTGGCGCAACCAGCCTACCGGGCGCTGACGGCGGTCTGGGCCCAGTCGCCGGACGATGCGCGCCGCCTGCAGGCCCTGGGCGCGCCGGTGCAAGGTGTGTTCGGCAACCTCAAGTTCGACGCCGAACCCGATGCCTCCCAGGTGGCGGCCGGCCGGGAGGGGCGTGCCAGCCTGGGCCGACCGGTTGCCATGCTGGCGAGTTCGCGCGACGAAGAAGAGGCACTGTTGCTCCAAATCCTTGAGGCAAATCAGCCTCTAGGCCCCGTGGATATTGAGGTTGTAGCTATTGAATCAGTAGCGATTCAGCCACAGTGGCTGATTGTGCCGCGTCACCCGCAGCGCTTTGAAGCCGTGGCTGAGTTGGTGCAGGCCCGCGGTTTTTCGCTGGTCCGGCGCAGCCAGGGCGGTCCCTGGCCGCCCACAGAGGTGAATGGGGCGGGGAGTAGCGGGGATACAGGTGATCGTGCCGGGCAGCCGCCGACGATCTGGCTCGGTGATTCTCTGGGTGAGATGGCGCTGTATTACGGCCTGTCCGACGTGGCGCTGCTGGGCGGCAGCTTTGAGCCGCTCGGTGGGCAAAACCTGATCGAGGCCGCAGCCTGCGGCTGCCCGGTGCTGATGGGCCCGCACACCTTTAATTTTGCCGAGGCCGCAGAGCTGGCACTGGCGGCCGGTGCGGCGCAGCGGGTGGGCTCGATGGGGGAGGGTGTGGCCGCGGCGCAGGCGCTGGTGGCCCAACCGGCGCAACAGCACACCATGGCGGAGGCCGCACGGCTTTTTGCCGGCGCCCATGCCGGCGCCGGGCAACGCACCGTAGCGGCGCTGCAGGCTGTGCTGCTGGCTTAGTTGGCCAACAGTGCGTTGATGGGCTTGAGGTCGTCCGCCTTGAGCACGCCCGTGGCCTGGCGCAGCTTGAGCCCGCCGACCAACACGTCGTAACGGGCCTTCGCCAGCTTGGCTTTGGTGTCAAACAGCTGACTTTGTGAGTTCAGCACGTCGATGTTGATGCGCACCCCGACCTGGTAGCCGAGCTTGTTGGCGTCCAGCGCGCTCTGGCTGGAGACTTCAGCCGCCTCCAGCGCTTTGACCTGTCCCTGGCCCGACAACAGGCCGTAAAAGGCGGCCCGGCTGCCCTGCGCGACCGTGCGTTTAATGGCGTCCAGGTCGGTCCGGGCTTTGTCTTCGAGCGACAGGGTTTCCTTCAGCCGATTTTCAATGGCATAGCCAGAAAATAGCGGCATGGTGAAGCTCAGGCCGACACTGGCGGTGGTGGTGCGGAAGGCGGAGGTCGAGCTTGCAGATTCACCATTCTGCGTCAGGTTCAGGTTGCCGTTCAGGTCCAACGTGGGCTTGGAGGCCGCCTGTGCCTTGCGGGTTTCCAACTGCGCGACTTCAAGCGCCAACCGGGTTTGCTGAATGCCCGGGTGCTGTTCTTCAGACTTAAGCACCCAGGGCGCCACATCGTCGTGCTGCAAAGGTGGCAGGGTCAATGGCAGCTTGACGGCCAGAGGCGTGGAATCGGTCTTGCCGACGAGTTGGTCCAGGGCCAGTTTCTTCACCTGCAGGTCATTGCGACCGGCGATTTCTTGGGCAATCACCAGGTCAAAGCGGGCCTGTGCCTCGCGCGTGTCGGTGATGGTGGCGGTGCCGACCTCAAAATTACGTTTGGCGGAGGCTAACTGCTCCGACACCGCTGCCTTTTGTGCCAGCACGAATGTCAGGCTGTCTTGGGAGGCCAGCACATCAAAATAGGCCGTGCTGACCTTGATGATCAGGTCTTGTTCGGCCGCCAGCAGTTGCTGCTCCACCAGCTGGATCTGCCGTTGGCTTTGATCAAAGGTGATCTGGTTGGCGGGACGGTAAAGCGGCTTGGAGGCGTTGAGTGTGGCGCTTTGGGTGTCGTAATAGCCTTGTTTGGTCTTGGCCAGGGTGTTGTCAATGGCGCTGAACGAGGCGTTCGCGCTCAGACCAATGGTGTGCAACAGGCCGGCGCGCGCCTGCTCTGACTTGGACAGCGTGGCATCAAATAGCGACTTGACCGATTGGTAAGAGGCGTCAAAGGCGCGAGCTGACTCATACAGCGCCACCAGGCTTTGAGCCTGAGCCGGCAGGGCCAGCGCTGCGCCGAGGGCAAGTGACAGGGGTAACAGACGAAATGCGTTCATGGGTGTACCTTGATGGAAGAGGTGGAATCTGGCTTTAAAGACAACTGAAGCGACAACGTGGAGGGTCCCGAGTGGCCGGCGCGTGCCAGCGGCTCAGTAGCGCGGCACGCTGGCGTCAAGCTCGAGTGACCAGGCGTCGATGCCGCCGGCGATATTGGCCACGTGGGCGAAACCTCGGGACTGCAAAAAACTGGCGACCTGCATGCTGCGGCTGCCATGGTGGCACAGGCAGGCGATCGGTTGAGTCGGGTCAAGCTCGGACAGCCGGGCGGGCACCGTGCCCATCGGGATCGTGAGCAGGTTGAAGTCCTTGGCGCTCACGCTGGCAGTGCGCAGTTCCGAAGGCTCGCGCACATCCAGCACCGTGGGTTGGCCGTGAGGGCCTGCGCTGGCGAGCCAGGAGGACAGTTCAGAGGGTCGAATCTGGGTAATCATGCTTGGTCAATGCGGGTCAAAGCTGGTCAGGGCTCAGAAGTGAAAGTGAGAGGGTTCAGGGAAGTTAACCAAGCGCGGCGCCACAGTGTCCCAAGGCTGGCGCGTCAGGTAGTCGGCCTCGCCGGTGCGGGTCACCAGGGTCGCCCGCATCACGGGTTCCTCGCCCACAATGGCGACCAGCCGGCCGCCAAGGCGCAACTGGGCCAGCAATACCGGCGGCACCTCCGCCACCGAGCCATTCAGCATGATGACATCAAAGGGCCCGTCAGCGGGGGCGCCCTCAGCGCCATTGCCCTCGCGCACCTCGGCGTTGTAGATGCCGGCTTTTTGCAAATGGGTGCGCGCCATCTGCGCCAGTTCGGGTACGCGCTCCAAGGTCAGCACGCGCTGCGCCCGGTGCGCCAGCAGGGCGGTCATGAAGCCGGAGCCCGTGCCAATTTCCAGCACTTTCTCGTGTTTTTGTACCGCGGCATCCTGCAGCATGCGGGCCTCCACGCGGGGGGCCAGCATGCACTGCCCGTGTCCGAGCGGAATTTCCATGTCGACAAAGGCCAGCGCCTTGTGCGCCAGCGGCACGAAGTCCTCACGTCGAACGACCGCCAGCAGATGCAGCACCGCCGCGTCCGCCACGTCCCAGGGCCGGATCTGCTGTTCGATCATGTTGAAGCGTGCTTGTTCCAAATCCATCCGTGTACTCCAGGGGTGCGGTGCGCCAGTATTTTGATTTTAGCCGCCACTGCCTGCCTCAGCAGGAGCGGCGGCTTGCCAACGGCGGCGCAGCCATTGACCCAGATCATCCATGTAACAGTAGACCACCGGCACCACCACCAGCGTCAGCAGTGATGAGGTGATGACGCCGCCGATCACGGCCTGGCCCATCGGGGCGCGCATTTCGGAGCCCTCGGTCAGCGCAAAGGCCAGCGGCACCATACCGAAGATCATGGCCAGCGTGGTCATCAGGATCGGGCGCAGCCGTACCTTGGCGGCCAGCAGCAGGGCCTCGCTGCGTTCCATGCCGTCGTCCCGGGCCCGGATCGCAAAGTCCACCAGCAAAATGGCGTTCTTGGTCACCAGGCCCATCAGCATGATGACACCGATGACCGAGAACATCGACAGCGTTGAGTTGAACATCATCAGCGCCAGCACCACGCCGATCAGCGTCAGCGGCAGAGCGGTCATCAGCGCCAGCGGTTGCAAAAAGCTCTTGAACTGGCTGGCCAGAATCATGTAGATGAAGATCACGGCCAGGGCCAGCGCTGAGATGGCGTAGCTGAAGGCCTCGGCCATGTCCTTGGTGGCGCCGCCAAATCGGAAGCTGTAGCCCGGCGGCAAGGCGATGCTGTCCATCACTTTCTTGATGTCTGCGGACACCTCGCCGCTGGAGCGGCCCGACACATTGGCGCTCAGGGCGACCTCACGGTTCAGGTCACGCCGGTTGATCTGGTTGGGGCCGATGGTGTCAGTCACTCGGGCCACCTGGCCCAGCCGCACAATGCGGGCGCTGCCGTCAGGCTGAGTGCCGATGTTGAAGGGCAACTGCTCCATGTCCTGCGGGCTGTTGCGCGCTGATGGTGCCAGCCGCACGTTGACGTCATAGGTCTGGTCATCGGGTGCGCGCCAGTTGCCCACGGTCTGTCCGGCCACCAGGGTGCGCAGCGCACTGCCGATCTGCGCCACGCTCAGGCCCAGGTCAGACGCTACGTCGCGCCGGACCTGAATGTCGAACGCCGGCTTGCCAGGCTTGGCCGTGGTGTCGAGGTCGACCAGGCCCGGGATGTTGCGCACCTGCTCCAGCGTCAGCCTTGACAGCCGCTCCAGCTCGGCCGTGTCGGGCCCCTGGATCGAGAAGGACAGCTGCTTTTGCCCACCGACCGAATCAGTCAGGCCAACATGGGTGACGGTGATGCCGGGCACCCGGCGCAGCCGCTCACGCAGTTGTACCGACATCTCATCCACCCCCAGTGTGCGGTCTTTGCGGTCCACCAAACGCACATAAATATTGGCGTACATCTTGCCCTGGGCGTTGCCGGTGTTGATGGTGGTCAGGGTGTAGCGCACTTCGGGGAAGGCGCGAATCACGGCCTCAACCTGGCGCGCCCGGCCCTCAGTCACCTCCAGCGACGAGCCCGCGGGCGTGTAAAAACTGAGCGTAGTCTCTGAAAAATCGGATTTAGGAACAAATTCGGTGCCCACCAGCGGCACCATGAAGACGCTGCCGACAAAAATAGCCAGCGCCAGCATCAGCGTCAGAACCTTGTGCCCCAGCGCCCGCCGCAGCACGCCCTGGTAGGCATCGGCCAGACTTTCGGTGGCGCGGTCAAACCAGCCGGTGACACGGCCTATGGTTTTGTCATACAGGGTTCGGCGACGCGGCACTCCGCCAGTGGCAGCGCCATGGGCCTCGATGCTCGGGTCATGCCAGATGCTCGACAACATGGGGTCGAGCGTGAAGCTGACGAACATTGAAATCAGCACAGCGGCCACGATGGTGATGCCGAACTCATGGAAAAACTTGCCAATGATGCCGCCCATAAAGCCGATCGGCAAAAACACCGCCACAATCGACAGTGTGGTGGCCAGCACCGCCAGCCCGATCTCCTGCGTGCCGTCGAGCGAGGCCTGGTAGGCGCTCTTGCCCATTTGCACATGGCGCACGATGTTTTCGCGCACCACAATCGCGTCGTCAATCAGCAGGCCCACGCACAGGCTCAGCGCCATCAGCGTGATCATGTTGATGGTAAAGCCGGCCATGTACATGAACAAAAAGGAGCCAATCAGCGCGATCGGCAGCGTCAGCCCGGTGATGACCGTGGAGCGCCAGGAGTTCAGGAACAAAAATACGATCAGCACCGTCAGTACCGCACCTTCGATCAAGGTGCGGCGCACGTTGTCTACAGACACGCGGATCTGGCGCGAGCCGTCGGTGATCTGCTCCAGTCGCACGCCAGGCGGCAGCTGGTCTTTCATGGCGGCCATGGTCTTGATCAGGCCATCCACCACGGCAATGGTGTTTTCGTCTTGCGACTTCTGCACATTGAGCAGCAGCGTGCGCTGGCCGTTGTACAGCGCCAGGCTCTCGGCTTCCTGCGCGTCGTCGCTAACGCGGGCCAACTGCTCCAGACGCACCGGGGCACCGCCCTTGCGCGCCACGATGATGCGACCGAAGTCCTCCGGCCGCTGCAGCCGCCCGGCAATCTGGATCACCCGCTCCTGCTCCAGCGAGCGGATGGCGCCCAAGGGCAGGTCCTGGTTCTCGTTGCGTACTGCGGTCACCACCTGGTCGGGCGAAATGCCAAAGCTCTCCAGCGCCTGAGGGTTCAGGTAGAGGTTGATCTCCCGCCGGGTGCCGCCCACCAGGGTGACCGAGCCGACGCCGCGCACGTTCTCAAAGCGTTTTTTCAGGGTCTGTTCGGCCCAGTTGCTCAGTTCGACCGCACTGGGCACCCCGCCCTTGGCGGCGGCCGGGTCGGCCAGCACCGCCACTGACCAGATGGCGCGGGCCGACGGGTCAAAGCGCAGTACCCGCGGCTCCTTGACCTCGGCGCGCAGGTTGGGCTTGATGGAGGCCACTTTTTCGCGCACATCGTCGGCCGCTTTGCGACCATCGATGTTCAGGTTGAACTCGATCACCACGACCGATTGGCCCTCATAGCTGCGCGAGGTCAGCGCGCTGATGCCGGCGATCGAGTTGACGCCTTCCTCGATCTTGCGCGAAACCTCACTCTCCACAATCTCGGGCGCAGCGCCCGGGTAGTCGGCAATCACCACCACGGTGGGGAAGTCGATGTTGGGGAACTGGTCGACCTGAAGCCGTTGCAGTGAGAACAGGCCCAATACCACCAGGGCCAGCATGACCATGGTGGCAAAGACCGGGTTTTGAAGACTGACGCGGGTGAACCACATGGCTTATTGGCCCTGCGGCAGTTTGACCCGGGTGCCCGCTCGCAGGCTGCCCACGCTGCCGGACAGCAGCAGTGCGTTCTCCGCCAAGCCTTTGATGGCAATCAGGCTTTGCCCGTCGCGTTCGCCGCGGGCGCCCAGCTCGACGGTTTGGTGCAGCACCGCCCCGTCCTGGATCAGTTGCACGTAGGGCAGGGGCTTGTCGGTGCGCACGGCGCTGAGTGGCACGGCTGGCATGCTCAGGCTGCCGGTGGTCAATGTACCTTGGGCAAACAGGCCCTGACGCAGACCGGCGTTGGGTTCCACTGCCAGATAGGCCAGCACGGCCCGGCTGCCGGACAGGGCGCTGGGGTTGACACGCACCACTTTGGCGGTCAGCGGCGCTGTGGCGCCTTCAATATTGAGGCGCGCCACCTGCCCGGTCTTGACCCGCAGCGAATCGGCCGGGCTGACGCTGGCCTCCAGTTCGAGCCGGCTCAGGTCCACGATTTCCAGAATACGGGTGTCAATCGCCACCCGCTCGCCGGGTTGCGCCAGCCGCTGCGACACCAGGCCTGCCATCGGTGCGCGGAGCACGGTGTCGTCCAGCGATTTGGCGGCCAGGTCGGCCCCGGCCTGGGCGGCCCGGTAGCTGGCCTCGGCCGCGGTCAGGCTGGCCAAAGAGGTGTCGAGCGCGGTCTTGGAAATAAAGCCCTGGTCCACCAGCGAGCGGTTGTTCTCGAAGCTGCGCCGGGCAATATCCACCTGGGCCCGCGCCGCTTCAGCCTGCTGCTGCGCCTGGCGTACCCGTGCTTGCGATTCAGTGGCCTCGATGCGGGCCACCACCTGGCCGACTGTGACCCGGTCTCCTTCACGCAATGTCAAACCCTGCAGCTCACCGGCCACCCGGGCCTTGACAAAGGCCGTGTTGGCGGCGCGCAAGGGGCCAGCGATGGCCAGGCCCTGAACCAGGTCGACCGTTTTGAGCCGTACCAGGTCAGCTGGCGCCAGCTCCACCACGGCCTGGATTTTTTGCGCAGCCTGTTGGGCTTCGAGTGCGGCTTGTTGCGCCTGACGTCCCGAAACCAAACGCCAGGCGCCCGCCGCCAGAGCGGCCAGAACGAGCGCGAATACCAACCATTTCAACCAGGATTTCATAGTGCAGAAGAGCCCGCGGAGGGCAGGGGGAGTGGACGAACGCTCAGGCCGGCGAGCAGGGTTTCGGCCTGAACAGCAATGTAGTGTTCGGGATCGATCTTGGCGGCGCCGACACAGGTGCCCAGCGAGTGTTTCCACATCGCCAGAAACATCAGCGGCGCCATCACCGTGTAGACGCCGTATTTCATGTCGATCACGTGGAACTCGCCGCGGTCTACGCCGCGCTGCAGGATGCGCCGGATCAGTTCGTTCCCGGGCAGCACCACCTCGTGCTCAAAAAACGCCGCCAATTCCGGGAAATTGCGCGCCTCGCTCATGATCAGCTTGGTGATGCCCGAGGCCTTGGTCGAGCCGATGCGCTCCCACCAGCTGCGCATGCAGTAGCGCAGCATGTCGGCGGTGCTGCCCGTGAACAGCTCAAATTCGGCATTCCATTCCAAAAAGCGGCCAATGATGTTCTCACGCACCACCGCTTTGAACAGCTCTTCCTTGCTGGCAAAGTACAAAAATAGCGTGCCCTTGGACACGCCGGCCAGCTTGGCGACCTCTTCGGCTTTGGTGGCGGCAAAGCCCTTTTGCACAAACAGCTCCAGCGCCGCCTCCAGCAGCTCGCCCGGACGCGCATCTTTGCGCCGCTCACGGCGGGCATGAACAGCGGGATCGGTCGGGCCAAGCAGGTTGAGGAGAGAGGGCATAAATTACTGACTAATTGGTTATTAGTGTAAGGTTTAAGGGTAACCCTGTCAATTGGCGAGGACATTGGCTGACCGATTGCCTACAGAAAAGACACTTCAGCCGCTCTCCTCAGCACCCATCCCGGCACCCCAAAAAACACGTCATTCGGCTAACCAGGGTTGAACAAACGCAAACCAAGCACCGATCACGAAAAAGGCCAAGCTGACCAAGTACACCCTCAATGAAACTTTGCGTGTGCGCTGGCAAGCGTCGCGCAGGGCGGGGTCAGTGGGGCAGGGTGCATGGCGGTTGCGCCATTGCAAGACGCCACTTCCGGTCATCATCAAGCCGGCCAAGGCAAAGACTGCCTCCTTGTGCTCGCTGAGCCAGACGACTTGCGGGAACGCCGAGACCAACGACGACAGCGCGGCTCCGGCCCCCAGTGCAACCAAGAGAGCCGGGATGGCGCAGCATACCAAGGTGCCGGATGTGGCGAACAAGCTGGCAACAGATGTCCAGAGGCTGCGGCGCGATTCAGCAACACCGTCCGGGCTCATTTGCGAGCCTTTACTTCAGCCTTGATCTCCTCAACGGTTTTCTGCACAGTTTCGAGTTTCACGACGTCGTAGCCGGCGTCGGTGATTTCGGCCTTAATGGCATTGCCATCCAGGGTTTGACCCTCCTTGGCCTCGATGGCAACGGTCTTTTTCTTCAGGTCGACGTAAACCGCTTTGGTAGCGGGCATGCTGGAAATGCGCTTTTCAATGCCCTGGGCGCAAAAAGCACACACCATGCCATTGACGGTAGCCTTGATGCTGGTTGCAGCAAATGAGGACCAAGTCGTTAATGCGAGTGCCAGGGAAATAGCTGGTTTTTTCATGGTGAAGTCCTCAAAAAATATACATAAAGTTGACGCGCCCTTGAGCGCTGTTGCTCACGCCAAGTTCGAAAAAAAAGCGGTTGTGGATAAGGCGCAGCATCGGCGTTACTTCCACGCTGTTGGACAGACCCGTCATTCGTCTTGCTTCTACGACCAACCAAGGCTGGGTTTCGTCGTAATCCACTTCATAAAAAGAAAATCCCAGCCGCGCTGACGCGACGTCATGGTTGATGCCATCCGCCCGGTAGAGCCTGGCCGTCGCAGAGGCATAGACGCGGGTGGTTTCGTAGTCCACCTGAATACCCGGCGAAGCCATAGCCTTGGAACCCACAAAATCATTGCCAGTCACATAGCCCAAGCCACCCAAAAACCAGATATTGGCCTGAGCTTGCGGCATATTCCAGCGTTTCACCAGCCGGGTGTAAGTCACATCTGCCAACTGGCGGTTTTTGCTCTCGTCGTCGGAGCGCATGTAAAGCGTGGACACGCCTAGGGCATCACGCGGCGTCAGGGCGTAGTTGACAAAAACCTCTTGCCAGTTGGGGCTGAAATCGCCCATCGCCATCCAGCTGTCCTTGAACCCCATGGGGCCGCCAAAGGCAGGCATTGCCATCGCGACAACGAGGGAAGCCAATAGTTTGTTGCGTAACCGCCCGTTCATTTGGCTGGCTCCATCTGATCGACGACAAGATGGCCGTTCATTTCCGTGACGGTGAATCGAACCTTCTGCCCCACTTTGAAAGGCGCTAGTTTGACCGTCTCAGCCACTTTGAAAGGCATGGTCATCGCGGCCATGCCAATACTCTTGATGGGCTGGTGATAGAGGGTGACGCGTGCTCTCTCAGGCTCAATTTTGACAATGCGTGCCTGTGTCCAATCGGGTACTGCCCAGGCGGAAGTTGTGCAGGTCAGCCCTAAAGCCCAAAGTCTGTGTTTCATAAGAATCCTTATCAGCGCGGCGATACGCCCCTACAAAACCCGCAAGTTTCGGACGCGCTCCAGACAGGCGACCTTATTTGATCGTGAATCGCACGGTCACGTTCTTGCCAACGACATTG
Source organism: Comamonas sp. lk (assembly GCA_945925985.1). Classification (GTDB taxonomy): domain Bacteria; phylum Pseudomonadota; class Gammaproteobacteria; order Burkholderiales; family Burkholderiaceae_C; genus Rhodoferax. The sequence goes on from CAMELV010000003.1 coordinate 22,035, forward strand.
CTCAGGGCAGCCACGAGCTTGTCACCTTTGCCCAGCTTGACGCCCATGACGCGCAGGGTGTTGTCGCTGGCTTCCTTGATGTCTGCTTCGACCTTCTTGCTGCCTTGCAAAACGGTGAGCTTGCCGGTAATGCCTTTGGCGGCCAGCGGCTTGCCATGGTCCATCAGGTAAATCGTAGCGCCATCGGCCTGTGCCACCAGCTCAAAGCTCAGGTCGTTGGCCGTCTGTACGATGCCGCCATGCTGGGGCTTGGCGTCGCCATGGGACTGGGCCGGATTTATGCACAGACTGGACAGGACCAAGCCAGCCACTGAAATCAAATGCTTCATCTTCATGTTTCTTAACTCCTTGAAGGGCGTGGTGCGCTTGAAGGCGGCACCACCAAGCCTGTCGATCAACGCCTCAGAATGATTCTTGGACCTGTTGTTGTGCTTCCCCGTCGGTGCTACTTTGCTTCAAAAGCCGATCTGTGGCCTCGGCACCAAAGAGCCAGAACAGCAGCGGTGTAAGCAAGGTGTCCAGCAGCGTGGAACTGATCAAGCCGCCAAAGATAACCACCGCTACAGGATGCAGGATCTCCTTGCCCGGCGCATCAGCGGCCATCAGCAGCGGCGTCAATGCAAAGGCCGCGACGAGTGCCGTCATCAGCACCGGAGTCAGCCGCTCGATCGAGCCGCGCACGATCATGGCCTGGCTGAAGGTCTCACCCTCAAAACGGCACAGGTTAATGTAATGGCTGATCTTCAGGATGCCGTTGCGCGTGGCAATGCCCGCCAAGGTGATGAAGCCCACCATCGTCGCCACTGACAGCGTCACGCCAGCCAGCCACATGGCGACCACGCTGCCGATCAGTGCCAACGGAATGTTGGCCATGATGATGCCCGCCAGCACCGCCGAGCGATAGCGCGAATACAGCACCAGGAACATCAGCGCCAGCGACACCAACGACAAACCCACGATCTGGCTGGTAGCCTGCTCCTGCGCCTGGAATTGACCCTCCAAATTGACGAAGCTACCGCTGGGCAGCGCAGTGGCTGCGATGGCTTGGCGGATGTCGGCCACGATGCGGCCCATGTCGGAGCCGTCGCTATTGGCATAGACAACGATGCGCCGACGGCCGTTCTCGCGCCCAATTTGGTTGGGGCCGTCGGCTTCGGTCACCGTGGCGAAGCTGGACACCGGCAGGCGTCCGGCCGGCGTGTCAACCAGCGTGCGCGCCAGGTCCTGTGGACTGCGCTTGTCGTCGGGCAGTCGAAGTACCAACTCATAGCGTCTGGCCCCATCCACAATTTGCGAACCGTGGGCACCGTCTGTCAGGGCCTTCAGAATGCGCAGGGCCTCGCCCGGAGGCAGGCCTGTCTGCGCCAGTCGCTGCGGATCGAGCCTGACCATGATCTGAGGGATCAGGACCTGCTTCTCCACCGTCAGGTCTACCAGGCCAGGGATGTTGGCCAGCTTGCCGCGCATCTGCTCGGCCAGCCCGCGCAGGGTATCGGTGTCGTCGCCGTAAATCTTGACCGCAATTTGCGCCCGGACGCCCGAGAGCAGATGGTCCAGCCGGTGAGAGATGGGCTGCCCAATGGCCACTTGCGCGGGCAATACGACCAGTTGGGCGCGGATGCGGGCCATCACTTGCTCGCGATCGACCGGACTGCCATCGCGATGCAAGTCCACATCGATCTCGGTTGAATGCACGCCCTCGGCATGCTCGTCGAGTTCAGCTCGGCCAGTACGCCGCCCCACCTGACTGACGCCAGGCACCTGGCCAATCAGTTGTTCAGCCACAGCCCCCATGCGGTTGGACTCGGCCAGCGAGGTGCCTGGGTTGAACAGCAGAGACAGCACCAGCGAACCTTCGTTAAAGGCCGGCAGAAAGGCGCGCGGGAAAAAGGGCACACTGGCGGCGGCCAAGGCGACAGCCACAACCGCGGCACTGATCAGGACCCTTGCCCGCGGAAAGGACCAGTTGAGCAGCCTTCGGTCCCAGGCCTTAAGGCGCGTCACCACGGGGCTGTCCCCGTGTCCCAGTTGTTTCATCCTGGGAAGCAAGTAGCTACACAGAACCGGGGTCACCGTCATTGACACCGCCATCGATGCCAGGATGGAGACAATGTAAGCAATACCCAAGGGCGCGAACAGACGGCCTTCGATGCCTGGCAAGGCGAACAGAGGCACGAACACCAGCACAACGATCACCGTGGCGTAAACAATGCCTGAGCGCACCTCGACGCTGGCCTGTTGCACGACCGCCATCACCGGCCGCGGCTGGGCTAGGACTTGGTTCTCCTTGAGCCGACGCAAAATATTCTCAACGTCAACCACGGCATCGTCCACCAATTCGCCAATTGCAATCGCCAAGCCGCCCAGGGTCATGACGTTGATCGACTGGTCCAGCCAGCGAAAGACCAAAGCCGTGACCGCCAGCGACAGGGGGATGGCGACCAAGGAAATCAGCGTGGTGCGTGCGGACAGCAAGAACACGAACAGCACGATGGCCACAATTACCGCGCCATCGCGCAGCGCCTCCGTCACATTGCCAATGGAGGCCTTGATGAAATCGGCCTGACGAAACAGCACCTGTGGTTTGGCAAGTCCCTTTGGAAGGCCGGCCTGGAGGTCACTCAAGGCTTGCTCAATCTGCTGACTGACCTTAACGGTATCTGCGGCCGGCTGCTTTTGCACACTCAGGATCACGGCAGGCTGCCCTTGGTAACCCGCATCGCCGCGTTTGAGGCCAGCGGCGAAACGAACTTGAGCCACCTGCTGCAGCAGCACGGGCCGGCCGTCCTTCCAAGCCACAGCCATGCCTTGCAAATCCTCCAGCCGCTGGGTACGGCCCATGTGACGAATGAGGTATTCACGGCTGTTGAGGTCGATGAAGCCACCCCCGGCGTTGCCGGCATAGCCGCGCAGGGCCTGCTCAACTTGGCTCAGTGAAATGCCCAACTGGGCCATGCGCGCCGGATCGGGTTCCACACGAAGTTGGCGTACCTCGCCGCCGATGGGGATGACCTGGGAGACGCCAGCGATGCCGAGCAAGCGTGGCCGCAGCACAAAGTCGGCATATTCACGGGCCTGCATGGGCGTGGCCGTGCCCTCGCCGCCTTGCAGCGGTAATGCAATCAGCATGATCTCGCCCATGATGGACGAGACCGGCCCCATCACGGGCGTGATATCGGCAGGCAGTTGGCTGCGCAGCTGCGCCAGTCGCTCTGCGACCAACTGACGGTTGCGGTAAATGTCGGTGCCCCAGTCGAATTCGGCGTAAACCACCGACAGGCCAATGCCCGAGGTAGAGCGCACCCTGGTCACACCGGGCATGCCGTTGAGGGCCGTCTCGATGGGGAAACTGACCAGTTGCTCGACCTCCTCCGGCGCCATGCCACCCGCCTCAGTCAGCACCGTCACCAGGGGCTTGTTGAGGTCGGGAAAAACGTCGACAGGTGTACGCCAGGCGGTCAATGCCCCATAGACCATGAGTAAGGCCGCAAAGGCCAAAACGAACAGTCGGTTATGCAGGCTGTATTTAACGATCCAGTTGAACATGATGCGCCGTCTCTGTTCAGCGGATCTGCGCGACCAGCGCCGCGCCTTGGACCAACACCCGGTTGTCCGGGGACAGTCCTTGGGTGACCAACACCGTGCCAGCGTCCAGGGGTTCGATCTGGACCGGCTGCGGCAAGAAACTTTCAGCGCCCGTCTTGATCCAGACCACGGGTTCATTGGAAGGGCTGCGCACAACAGCAGACGCCGGCAGAACAATGCCCTTGCGCCGCTCCTTGAGTGCAGCGACCAGCGTCACGGGCTGACCTACCGCCAGGGGTGATGCACCAGGAGAAACAGCAACTCGGAAGTTCAGCGGCAGCATGCCGTCACGCAAGGACCGTGCAGCGCCGACCAGTTGCAGCTTGACGCCCTCAACCCCGGCCAGATGGGCTCCGCCTAGACGACTACCGAGCGATACATCGGGTGTGCTGGCCTCCACCATCAGACGCGCAGGGTCGATGACCTCGATCAACACCTCGCGTGTGTCCACGATCTGACCCAACTTCACATCGGAGCGTGAAATGACGCCCGAGACTGGCGCACGCAGCGGCTCACGCACATCCAAACTCGTTGCGATGCGCTGTTCGCGCTCGGTCAGTGACTGGACATCGATGCGTGCGGCGTCGATGTCCTTGCGTGGCACCGTGCCTTCGAGCGACTCCAACCGGCGCAGGCGCTGCTCAGCCAACTCCCGCGCAGCCCTCAACTCGGCACGCTGTGACTGTTGGGCTGCGATGGCAAAGGGCTCGGCATGATGGCGGACCCAAACCAGTACCTCGCCTTGCTTGACGGCTTGACCCGCCATAGGCAATCCGCGCGGCCCAGGCTCAACACGCCCGCCATGCGTTGCCTGCACTTGGCCGCTGGCATTGGGGTCTGCCACGACCCGGCCGGGCAACTGGATCGTCGCGGCGGCTTCGGACTCGGGCGCCAGCTGGGTACGCAGTCCCATGCGCCTTTGCGCGAGCTTGGGTACATTCACGCTGCCATCAGGCAAGCGGGCGAGGCCACCGGCAGTCGGCGAAGACGCTTGATCCAAATGCTCGCCATTGGGGCCGTGAGCGCCCGGGCCAGCAAAAGCAGAAAGGGAACTGACCATCGCCAGAATGGCCACGTGAACGCCAAAATAAGACAGCCGTTTCATGCTTGACCTACTGGAGAGAACCGACGCTGGCGCTGATTGCGAAGGCGCCCGGCTGCGATACCGAGCAACACCAAAGTAGCAAAAATCCCGAGGGCCCACCACTCCCAGTGGATGCCATGATCATGAACGGTTAAGGGCGCTGGCACCCGCAGCACAGCGTCAAGCAAGTCGGTGTCCTTGCCTGCAAGCACAGTGATCACCAGCGGGTGCTCACCCGGCGTGGTGAGCTTTTTAAGCATGGCCGCGTCATCGATGGCGTAATGGCCCATATCGGCGCGGAATTTAGCCTGCGCCTTGACTCCACCAGACTCCACCTCCACCTGCGCCTGCAGCACGGGCTCGTTGGTCGTGAAGCGATCAATAAAAATGGACAACTCGCCGCCTGCCAGCATGCCGACCAACTCGAAGAGATCTGACTTGGCTTCGAAGCGAAGGCTGGCCGGCATGGCGCCGGCCTTGTCTGTCGTTGGCGAATCCAAGTGCTCGCCATTCGGGCCATGCGCGCCGGGACCAGCCGAGGTCAGCACGGGCGTCACCGCAAGCAGGCTGGCAGTCAAGACTGTCCCGAGCCATCGGAAAACAAATGGATAAATCATGGAAGCAATCCCAGAGTTTGTTCAAGGCGCGCAATCGCCGTTTGATGGTTGATCTGCTGGCGCGCCAAGGCACTCTCGGCGCTGGCGGCTGCGGCCAGGGCACGCAGCATGTCGGGCAGCGCCGTTTCACCGGCACGGAAAGACTTGTCAATCAAGCGGGCGCGTTCGGCCAGCAATTGCGCCCGCTCCCGCTCCGCCAGCAGTTGCGCCTGACTCAAGCCAAGCTGGCTCTGCGCCAGTGCCACTGCGGCTGTTAGGCGCTCGCGCGTTCGCTGTGCCTGGGTTTGTGCAATGTCCAATTCACCGAGCGCCGCCACAATGCGAGGCTGCTGGTAGACCTGTCCACCCACAGACACCCGCAGCGCCACCGCGATACTGCTTTGCGAACCGGCCCCTTGCCCCGGGCTTTCTTGGCGAACACCCAGTGTCAGTTCTGGCGAATCCGTGCGCTGAAGCCGCGCCGAGGCCGCCCGACGCTGGCCCAAGTCCACCGCTGCGCCGGCGAGGACGAGTTCCGGGTGGGAGTCCGGCAATTGCGCCAAGGCTGGCGCAACGCTCGTCTGAAATTTAAGGGGAGGCAGGCCTGTGAGCAGGTTCCAATGGGACTGCTGGGTACCCAAGGCTTGACGCGCTGCGCTCGCTTGTGCCTGGGCTGCAAGCCACTCAGACCGGGCTGCAAGCGCATCGGACGGGGCGAGATCACCGGCACGCACGCGCCTCTCTACATCCTGCGTCAATTGGCCTAGGTCTCGGACCCGCCGTTCCACTTGCTGCAATTCGGCCTCGGCCAGATGCAGGGCGCCCATCGCTTCACGCAACCGCCCCGCCAAGCGCAAGCGTTCAGCCTGTGCAGTGGCCTGAACCGAACCCACCTGAGATTGGGCTTCCTGCCCTGCTGCGGCACGCTGTCCGGGCCACCAAAGGGGCAGCGCCAGCTCAAGCTCCGTCTCGCGGCTTGCGTCAGACGCGCCAGCGCGTTGGCCTACGCTGACGCTCGGTGCCGAAGCCAACCAACTTTGTGTGACTGCCTGGTCGGCCTGAGCGCGGACATAACGGTTGCGTGATTCAGATGCCTCTAGTGAGCGTTGCCATGCTGCCTCAAGCGCTTGATTCAGCGTCTGGGTGCCCACCGCCGTAGCGGTTGCAGCCCGAGTCATTTCTTGCGTCTGCCCGGAAGTGGGAGCAGCAAGAGCCAGGCTCATCAGCGCGCAAAGCATGACAGCATGCGCTGAGAACCATGGCCTGCGCCATGTGATTATTTTCATAGTTTGAATCGACAATTTGCGCCCAGTCGCAAACGTCAAACACAGACGCAGTGGAAAGGGCAGAACCAAAAAACGCACTGCGCAAGTTCAAGCGCAGGCAAGACCTAAGGTTAGGCCGTTGGTTTCGGGGGGCGGTCTAGCCCATCGGGCAGCAATTGGGCCTTGGGGAGGAGACGCTCTACAGAGGGTTGATCCGCACCGGGCAGCCCGGGCGAAGAACCTTGGGGAGAAGGCAAGACCGGAGAAAAGTGGCTGGCGTCGGCCAGGGCGTGCACGGCCGATGCCACGGAGTTGTCCTCATGAGAGTCCCCAGCGTGTTCGTCATGGTGGTGGGCGACGCCTTGGAAGTGAAGCAATTCGTGATGCTCCTGGTCTTCATGAGCCACAAGCGCACCAAAGCCTGCAAAGGCCAACGACTGCCAGCCCATGCAAAGGATCAGAAAAAGGGCAGCTAGTCGGCTCAACATCTTTTCATTTTATAAGCGACCAGGCGTGACCATGAGCCCAATCTGAGCGATTCACTGCCATGTTGCGCGGGTATTCTTGAAGACCTTGGCCATGTCATGCGCCCTTTCATCAATGGAGCGTAAGATGCGCGCGAGCGGCCCGCAGCGGGCCATCATGGAGCGCGAAGATGACAAATAACCTAGAGACGATCACCCTTGGCGGCGGCTGCTTTTGGTGCACCGAGTCCGTTTTTGTAGCGGTTCAGGGTGTGCTGGACGTGGAAAGCGGCTACAGCAATGGCCAGTTGCCGCAGCCCAGCTACGAACAGGTTTGCACCGGCCGCACTGGCTGCAACGAGGTGGTCAAGCTGGTGTTTGACCCGGCCCAGATCAGCCTGCACGAGGTTCTGGAGATCTTTTTTGTGATCCACGACCCGACCACGCTCAACCGCCAGGGCAATGACGTGGGCACCCAGTACCGCAGTGGCATCTACACCAGCAGCCCGGAACAACAAGCTGTGGCACAGGGCGTGATCGCCGAAATGACGGCCAGCGGCACCTACCGCCAGCCCATTGTGACCGAGGTGCTGCCCTTGGCCAGCTACTGGCCGGCCGAGGACTACCACCAGGACTTCTTTGCGCGCAACCCTGGCCAGGGCTACTGCGTGGCGGTGGCCGCGCCCAAGGTGGCGAAGTTCCGCAAGACCTTTGCCCGGCTGGCCAAGGGCTGACGGGGAGGCGCCGTTGATCCATTCGCTTGCCCTGCAGTACCAGTACCCGGGCGGGCCGCTGCTGGCCTTTGCCGATGTGACGGTGCCGCAGGGCGGGGTGCTGCTGGTGTCGGGGCCGTCGGGCTGTGGCAAATCGACCTGGCTGGGGCTGGTGGCGGGTCTGATGGCGCCCACCGCCGGCACGCTGGTGGTGGCCGAGCTGCCGCTGTCGGCGCTGAGGGGCGCGGCGGCGGACGCCTGGCGCGCGCGCAGCATCGGCTTTTTGCCGCAGACCCTGCACCTGAGCGCGGCACTGAGTGTGCAGCGCAACCTGGCGCTGGCGCAGTGGGCCGCCGGTCAGCCGCAAGACGATGTTGCCATCACCCGGGCACTGCAGGCGCTTGGCGTCGCAGAGCTGGCGCAGCGCCGGCCGGCCCAGTTGTCGGGCGGCCAGGCGCAGCGGGTGGCGCTCGCTCGCGCCGTGCTGATGCGGCCCCGCGTGATCCTGGCTGACGAGCCCACCGCCAGCCTCGACGACAAGGCTGCCGCTGCCGCTGTCACTTTGCTGCTGGACACGGCTCAGGCGCAGGACGCCACGCTGGCGATTGCCACCCATGACGCCCGGGTGGCGGCCCTGTTGGCACCTCAGCTTCAGGGTCAAATCGGCCTCCAAGCCTTGTCGTTAAAGGGTTCTTAGCTATGAAAAGCAGAGCATGACAACCCTGTCACTGGCCTGGCGCTACCTGTGGTCGCGGCCTCTGGGTGCGGCGCTCAACCTGCTGTTGCTGAGCCTGGGGCTGGCCTCGATCACCTTTTTGCTGCTGCTCGGGCACCAGCTGCAACGCGCCTTTGACCGCGATCTGGCGGGTATCGACCTGGTGGTGGGCGCCAAGGGCAGCCCCTTGCAACTGATTTTGAGCGGTGTGCTGCACCTGGACGTGCCCACCGGCAATGTGCCGCTGCAGGCGGTGCAGGTGCTGGGAAAGAACCCGCTGGTGGCCAGCGTGATCCCGATCAGCCTGGGCGATAGTTTTCGGGGTTTTCGCATTGTGGGCACCTCGCACGCTTACCCGGCCCATTACCAGGCCAGTCTGGCGCAGGGTAGCCTGTGGCAGGCGCCGATGCAGGCCGTGCTGGGCGCCAGCGCGGCCCGTGCGATGGGCCTGCAAGTGGGCAGCAGCTTTGTCGGCTCGCACGGGCTGGGTGCCGGCGGCCATACCCACGGTGATCTGCCCTACACCGTGACCGGCATCCTGGCGCCCACGGGCAGCGTGCTGGACCGGCTGATCCTGACCGACACCGCGTCGGTCTGGCAGGTGCATGAAAAAGCAACTGCGCTCGACGCCGATGACCAGAAAATCCTGGAGCAGGAGCGGGAGCTGACCCTGGCCCTGCTGCGCTACCGCAGCCCGCTGGCTGCCATGAGCCTGCCACGCTTCATCAACAGCACCACTGAGATGCAGGCCGCAGCACCCGCGCTGGAGATCAGCCGCTTGCTGCGCATGCTGGGTGTCGGCACCGAGGTGCTGCGGGCGCTGGCCGGTGTGCTGCTGCTGACTGCTGCTTTGAGCGTGTTTCTGGCGCTGTGGAGCGCGGTGCGCGAGCGCCGGGCCGACCTGGCCCTGCTGCGCATGTTGGGCGCGCCGCCGCGCCGGGTGGCGGCCCTGTTGTTGTGTGAGGCACTGTGGCTGGGCGTGCTGGCCGCGGTGCTGGGTGTGGCGCTGGGGCAGGGGCTGTTGGCGCTGCTGGGACACCTGCTGGCGCTAGATCAGTCGCTGCTCATAGGCGGCTTGGTCTGGCCGCCAGAATTAGGCTGGGTGCCGGCCCTGGCGCTCGGTGTGTCCCTGGCGGCCGCGCTGCTGCCGACGCTGGGCGCTTATCGGGTCAGTGTGCAAGAACTTCTTCAACCAAGGTAAATTTATGAGAAAACAGCTTCTAAGCCTTATGGCTATTGCATTGTTTGCTACTCTTTCAGTAGCACAAGAGAAACATGGTGATAAGGAAACCAAGGCGGACATCCAGCGCCATCGGGCTATCGCGGCGGCGCACGAAGGCGCGGCCAAGTGCCTGGAGGCCGGCAAAAAGGAAGACGTCTGCACCAAGGAATTACAGGCCGCCTGCAAGGGCTTGGCGATTGGCAAATACTGCGGCATGAAGCACGAGCATTAACATCACTGTCATGGGAGCTGGATCTATGAAACGCATCGTCTTAACCGGGTTGATCCTCGCGGCCTTCCTTTCAATGGGCGCGCAGGCGCAGCTCAGCCCGCCCATCGCCGGTGGTGTGCCCTCTGGCACGGGCGCTGGTATCCACAGCCCCAACAGCCCGATCGCACCGCTACCTGAGCGCGGCGATGTGCTGCCCTGGTCGGTGCTGACCGATGTGAGGACCAAGTCGGTCAAGAACCGGCTCTTGCCTGCTTTTCCAGCCACCGTGCAGGCGCTCAATGACAAGTCGCAACGCATCCAGGGCTTCATGATGCCGCTGGAGCCGGGCGAGCGCCAAAGGCACTTTTTGCTGAGCTCGGTGCCGCTGACCTGCTCGTTTTGCGTGCCAGGCGGGCCCGAGAGCATGGTTGAGGTCAAAACTCGAACCCCGGTCAAGTACTCGCTCGAACCCGTGGTGGTTGAGGGCAAGTTTGCCGTATTGGCCGACGACCCCTATGGGTTGTATTACCGCATGATCGACGCGGTGGCTGTGAAGTAGCGCCCCCGACGTTCAGGTTTTCAGGATGACCGAGGCGCCATTGGCGCCCAGGCCGAGTACGGCGCTCATGCCCAGCCGTGCGCCCTGGACCTGATGCCCCTGGGCTTGGCCGCGCAGCTGCCACACCAGCTCGCAGACCTGCAACACGCCTTGGGCGGTGGTTGCTTCGCCCGAGGACAGAAAACCGCCGCTCGGGTTAACCGGGCAGCGGCCGTCGATGTCGAGCTCGCCCTGCGCCAGCATCCAGTCGCTCTGGCCAGCCTCATAAAAGCCAAACAATTCGGGCCAGGCCAGCAGGTGCCAGGCGGTGTTGTCGGCCATTTCGAGCAGGTCGATGTCCTGCGGTCCGACGCCGGCCATCGCCATCGCCCGCTGCACCGCGCCCACCACCTCGCTGGTGTGCGGCGTGGCCGTTTGCGCAGGGCTGGCCACGTTGGGGATGCGCAGGGCCGGATCGCCAAACTGGCCGGTGGCCATCGCGCAGCCGGCCACCTCGATCAGGCGTCCGCCGCGCTGGCGCGCCTGTGCCTCGGAGCCGAGCACCACGGCGGCAGCGCCATCGCTGACCGCGCAGATCTCCAGCAGGTGCAGCGGGTCGCTGACCATGGGCGAGGCCAGCACCTCGGCCACGCTGCAGGCCTTGCGGTAGCGCGCCAGCGGGTTACCGATGGCATTGCGGTGCATCAGCACCGAGGCCAAGGCCAGCGTCTCGGCGGTGGTGCCGTGCTCGTGCATGCGCCGCCGCGTCTCCATGGCCCAATAGGCCGGGTTGGTGGCGCCCATCGTCACCCATCGCAGGTAGTCGTTGTCGGTGATGTCGCTGGCGCTGCCCGGCGGGCGCGGGATGAAGCCCTTGGGCATGCGCTCGGCGCCCACCGCTGCCACGATGTCCGCCTGGCCGCTGGCGACCATGGCAAAGGCAGTCTGCACCGCGATGCCGCCGGCAGCGCAGCCTCCGCCCACGTTGCTGGCAGGTATGCCGTTCTCGGCCACGGCCTGCAGGATCTCGTTGGCGTGCAGGCCCCAGCCCATGCCGCCTTCAAAACGGGAGCTGGCCGCCACCAGGGCCTGCAGGTCACGCCACTCCAGCGCCGCATCGCGCAGCGCGCCGCCCAGTGCATCCAGTGCCAGTTGCAGTTGGGGCTTGTCCGGGAATTTGCCCCAGGGGTGGGCGCCTGCGCCCAGCACATAGACCGGCCTCATGCTGCCAGCTCCTGCGCCGTGCGGGGCTGGAACTTGTAGGTCTGCACCTCGCGCCCCTGCACATCGCGGTAGAGTGTCTCCACCGTGAGTTCCACGGCCATGCCGATCGTCAGGCTGGCGGGCTCGCAGCCAGTGAGCATGCCCATCACGCGCAGGCCTTCGGGCAACTCGACCGAGCCGATGGCGTAGGGCACCCAGTCCGCCATGCGGAACAAGGCGGGCGGCTGGTAGTGCTGCACGGTGTAGCTGTAAAGCGTGCCTTCGCGGCTCAGCAACACGTCCTGGGTTGCTTTCTCCAGGCACTGCGGGTTGCGGCAACTTAAGGTTTTGGGAAAGTAGTGCGTGCCGCAGCTGGCGCAGCGGGTGCCGATCAGGCGGGCGGCGCTGCCCGTTCCCTCAAACAGGCCGGCGGCGACGGGCACAAGTTCATCGGTGCGCATGACAGCCTCAGCGCGACAAGATGTCGCGTGTTTCGCGGAAATACAGCAGGCCGCTGGCGCAGTCTTCCACTGTGATCTCGTGCCGCACGTAGCGGCGCTCGCGCTTGACAAACTTCTCTGTGGCGCGGGCGTTGATGCGCACCCTGGCCCCGACCGGGATCGGCTCCAGGATCTCGGAGTCGTGGTAAGTGTGGATGGAGCCAATGGCAAAGGGCCTGGTGTGGTCGAACTGCACCGACAGCACAAAGTGGGACACCAGCAGCGGCGGCACGATGGCTGGCCCAAACGGTGATTCGCCCGGAATGTGCCAGGTGTTCATGCGCCAGCCTTCGTACCAGGGATTGAAGTCCTCCACCGCGTCGGCGTACAGGATGACCAATTCTGGCGTGATATGCAGCTCGCGCGACAGTACTTGCCCGACCTCGACCATGTCCCAGTAGGTCTGCGACTCGGAGGCCAGGGTGTCGACAAATTCGCGGGTCTGCTGGACCTGCACCGGGGTCATGGGGCGCAGCTCATCGGTGCGCACGTTGGGGTGGTTCATGGTTGCTTCCTTGTGTTGCGTGGCGTTTGGGCCGGATCAGACGCCGACATCCGCTTCAACCCATCCGGTGGTCTTGATCTCGCCAGCCTCGTTGTCGGTCCAGACCTCCAGCTTGAAGCGAAAGCCCGCGCCCTTGGGCGTTTTCTCGCGCACCACGCCGTGGGTGGTGATGACCTCATTGGCATAGGTGGAGGCAACATACTTGCAGGCGATGCGCGCGCGCCGGAAGAAATTGGCGCCTAGGTAGTTGACGCACATTTCGGCGATGTAGGCCGATGACATTTCCCCGGTCTGGATCGGCGCCTTCAGACCGGTTTGCGCGGCGTAGACGGGGTCCCAATGGTTGGGGTTGAAGCGGCCCCAGAGGCGTGAGCCCATCAACTGGATGGCGGCCTTTTTCTTGACGCCGATCAGGGTGAACCCGATGGGTGTGTCGGTGGTGATGGAAACCAGGGCTGCGCTGGCCGGCTGAGTTGGATGCATGGTCTGCCTTTGTGGGTAGGTGGAGAAGGGTTGAAAAGGAGGCTGTTTGGCCTTGCGCTCAAGCCAGCCCGAGCAAGGTGCTCACCTGCTGGACCAGCAAAAACTTGCGGGCCCGACCCGAGGGCGTGACCGGGATGTCTTCGGCTTTCATGAGCAGGATGTGCCGCGGCACCTTGAAGCGGGCCAGCCCCTGCGCGCAAAACGCCGTCAACTCGGCGGGCGTCACGGTGGCCTGCTCACGCAGCACGACGCAGGCCACGCCCACTTCACCCATGCGCTCGTCAGGTACCGGCACCACATGGGCCTGCCACACGGCGGGGTGGGTGGCCAGCAGGTCTTCGGCGTCCGATGGCAGCACCTGCTCACCGCCGCAGCGGTAGGACTCCTTGCGTCGGCCGGCCAGCGTCAGGTAGCCCTCGGCGTCCATGCGCGCCAGGTCACCGGTTAGCAACCAGCCGTCGGCGGTGAAGGCTTCGGCCGTGGCCTCGGGCTTGTTGTAGTAGCCCGCCGTCACGCCCGGCCCCCGGGCCAGCAACTCGCCGATGTCGCCCAGAGCCACGTCCTGCCCGGTGTCCGGGTTGACCACGCGGTAGACCACCAGCTTGCCGTCGGGGCCGCCGGCACCGGCTGGGCCCACGTCACGCAGCCGGCCGTTGGTGCTTAGCAGGCGGCTCATCGGGTCATCCGGCCGGGTCACCGTGCTGGAGGCGGTCACTTCGGTCATGCCGTAGCCAGTGGTGATCTCCAGTGGCCGCAGGTGATCGACGATATCCTGCCAGATGTAGGCCGGCGAGCGACCGCCGGACGAGAGGACCGCGTGCAGCCGGTCCAGCACATAGGGGCGGGATTTGAGCTCGTCGATCAGCGCCAGCGTCATGGTGGGGATTAGCAACAGGTCGTTCACACCATGCCGCGCCACCGCTTCGAGGGTGTCAACCGCGTCGAACTTGAGCCTTGGCACGATGGCACCGCCGACGAACAGCACCGACAACAGGCCTTCGACATACCCGTACACGTGGTACATGGGCAGTGAGAACAGCACGCGGCGGCTGTCCTCAAAAGCGCGGCCCCAAGCGCTGCCAAACGCAGCGCGCAGCATCATGTCGTGGCTGAGCATGACGCCCTTGGGCGAGCCGGTCGTACCCGACGTGTAGATGATGTCGCTGTTGGAGGCCGGTCCCGGGTGGGTGATGGCCTGCCAGGGGGACGCGCCATCGCTCAAGCTGCCGAGCGCCTTGGCGCCCGCGCGCACCGCTTGGCCACTGGCCGGAAATACCACCACCTGTTTCAGGCGCGGAAATGCCGTGCCGCCACCCTGCTCCACCCAGCCGGGCGCGAGTTCGTCCAGAAATCCCAGGTAGTCAAGGCCGCGAAAGCTGTCCATGGTGACCAGCAACACGGCGTCGGACTGGCGCAGCACGTAGCCCAGTTCGTCGCGCCGGTTCAGGAAGTTGATCGGCACCGCCACTGCCCCGACGCGCGCGATAGCAAATTTGACGGCCACAAATTCGGGGTGGTTGGCCATCAGCATGGCCACGTGGTCGCCGGGCTGTACGCCGGCGGCCAACAGCCCGGCGGCCAGCCGCTCTGACCAGGCCTGGATGTCGCTGTAGGTCCAGGTTTGCGCGTCGGTGATCACGTAGGGACGCGATGGAAACTCGGCGGCTGCGGCGTCAAGCATCTGGTCCAGCGTGCGGGATGGCCAAGCAGGAAAGCGTCGTGCCAGTACCGCTTGGCGGTGGTTCACGGTGCCGATGGCAGGGGGTGGCGCTAGTGGGGTCTGTTCCGGTGGCATGGCCATGACGTTCTCCTTGCTGTCAGTTCTCGCAGCCTGATCGAAAGTCGATATCTTACCAGCTGGTATGATTGGTTACGCAACGGAATTTAGTGAAATAGGCATAAAAATGACAAATTAGTGCTCTTCTGGTTCACTATAGTTGAAGAAGAAATAGTATAAAAATACTCATTGGTATGATAGTATTCTTGCTAGGATATGCATCGCAGGGATCTTGCCCGGTCTGCGATGAGGCGCCGGTTTCGACGCCGGTCGTCGCGGGTTTTTTTGGAGTGTTGGTTTATGACTGATGTGGATGTGATCGTGATTGGCGCCGGCTTTGCCGGTCTGCGGGCTCTGTACACCTTGCGAAAAATGGGTAAAAAAGTGGTGGTGCTAGAAGCCAGCGCAGACATCGGCGGCGTCTGGTACCACAACGGCTATCCCGGCGCCCGCTGTGATGTGGAGAGCTATGACTACTCCTACAGTTTTTCGCCAGAGCTGGAGCAGGAGTGGCGTTGGACGGAGCGGTACGCCACGCAACCGGAAATCCTGCGCTACGTCAACCATGTGGCTGAGCGCTTCGACCTGCGCAAGCACATTGAATTTAGCACCCGCATGACGCGGGCCGCCTACGACGAGTCCGGCGCGCTCTGGGCGGTAAGCGCCGAGGACGGGCGGCAATGGTCCGGCCAGTTTTTGATGATGTGTGTGGGGCAGTTGTCGACCACTAAGCAGCCAGCCTATCCTGGACAGGATAGCTTCAAGGGTGAGGTCATTCACAGCGGGGTGTGGCCCAAGCACCCGGTCCAACTGGCGGGCAAGCGTGTGGCCATCATCGGCACCGGTTCATCAGGCATGCAGATGACGCCGGTGATCGCCAAGGAAGCTGCGCACCTGACCGTGTTCCAGCGCACCGCCAACTTCAGCATTCCCGCGGCCAACGCCCCGGTATCAGACGAGGAAGATCGGCAAGTCAAGGCCAATTACCGCGCGCGCCGCGAGCAGGCGGCCAACTCGCCGACCGGTCTGGGATTCATGCCTAACAAGAAATCCGCGCTGGAGGCCACCCCGGAAGAGCGCGAGCCAGTGTACGAGGCCGCCTGGAACCGCCTGGGCTTCGGCTTTGCGCTGGCCTATTACGACATCCTGCTGTCCAAGCCGGCTAATGACACCGCGGCCGAATTTATCCGACGCAAGATTGGTGAGCAGATCGACGATCCGGTGCTGCGCGAGAAGCTCACGCCCAAGGGGCATGCTTTTGCCGCGCGGCGGCCGTCGGTAGACAGTGGCTACTTCAAGGCCTTCAACCGGCCCAATGTGTCGCTGGCGGATGTGCGTGAGGCGCCGATTGTCGAGTTCCTGCCGGAAGGGATCCGCACCACGGATAAGGTGCACCCGGTCGATGTGGTGATCTACGCCACCGGCTTCGACGCCTTCACCGGTTCGCTGCTCAAAGCCGACATCGTGGGTCGCGGTGGGCTCACGCTCAAGCAGAAATGGGCCGACGGGCCGGTGACCCAACTCGGCGTGGCCGTGGCCGACTTCCCGAACCTTCTGATCGTCTGCGGGCCAGGCAGCCCATCCTTGCTCAGCAATGTGCTGCTGTCGACCGAGCAGCAGATTGAGTGGCTGGCAGGACTGATCGGCAAGATGGAGCGTGACCATCTGGTCGAACTCGAAGCCACCCCCGAGGCCGAACGCGACTGGGTCGCCCATGTCAACGAACGCGTCAAGGGCACGCTGTACCTTAGCACCGACTCGTATTACAACGGCGCTGAGGTGGCTGGCAAGCCGCGGGTGTTCATGCCCTACTCGGGTGGCGTACGCGGCTACCGGCGCATTCTGGCGCAGTGCGCGGCCGATGGCTATGCTGGCTTCGCATTGCGGCCGGCCGCGCTGCACAGCTCGTCCCCATCTGAGCCAACCCAGCAGGCTCTGCCCGCATGAAGATCGCATTTGACGACCAGGTCGCGATCGTCACCGGTGCCGGTGGTGGCATTGGCCGCGCGGTATCTCTGGCACTCGGCCGCGCCGGCGCCAAGGTGATGGCAGTTGACTTGGACGCCGTTAGCGGCGCTGAAACGGTACGCCAGCTGCAGGCCTTGGGTGTACAGGCCGGTTTTCACCAGGCCGACGTAAGCTCGGCCGAGGGCGTGGCCGCTTATGTGGCCGAGACGATGCGGCTCTGGGGTCGCATTGATGTGTTCATGAACAATGCTGCCTGGCAAGGTGCGGTGCTGCCACTGGTGGACTACCCCGACGATGTGTTCGACAAAGTCATGGCCATCAATGTCAAAGGCGTTTTTCTGGGCATGAAGCATGTGCTGCCGGTGATGCTGGCGCAGCGCCGTGGTGCGGTTGTTAATACGGCTTCGCTGGGGGCTTACATTGGCACGCGGCACCTGGGGCCCTACACGGCGAGCAAGCACGCTGTGCTGGGGCTGACCAAATCGGCAGCGCTGGAAGTGGCCCGCAAAGGCATTCGGGTCAACGCGGTTTGCCCCGGTCCGGTGGACACGCCCATGCTGCGTGATATTGAGGCGCTCCAATCACCCGATAATGCGGCGAGTCTGCGCGAACAGCGTGCGGCGATGATTCCGGATGGCCGCTATGCGACGCCGGATGAAGTCGCGAACCTGATGCTTTACCTGGTCAGCGACTTGGCCACCCACATTACCGGGCAGGGCGTGCAGATCAATGGTGGTTTTCACACCTGAGTCGGGTGTGCAGCCCCGCACACATGAGATCGGCGAGACCATGCGCAAACTAGCCAAAATTCCAGTTGCCACCAAGATCAAGGCTGTCGCGAGAGCAAGACGTGGTCCGCTCGGCGCCAGCCAACATGAGGACATCCGGGATGCCGTCTTGCGCCTCAAGAGCGAGCGCATTGTTGGTGCAGCTGTGGAACTGTTCTATACCCAGGGCTTCACCAACACCACACTGGAGCAGGTGGCTGACGCCATCAATGTCACTAAACCCTTCATTTATGCCCATTTCCGGTCTAAGGCCGAGTTACTGGCCGACATTTGCTCCCGTGCAATCAAAGTTGCCCACGACGCACTGAGCCGCGTCACGGCTGAGCAGGCCAGTGCCACGGTCAAGCTGGAAACCCTGGTCCGCGATTTCATGATGGCGGTGCTGGACCACCAGCCCCATGCGGTCATCTACAGCCGAGAAGAAACGCACCTCAACCCCGCAGACCGGGAGGCGATCAATGTGCTCAGACGCGAGTTTGACCGCCGCTTCGCCGCCCTGTTGCAGGAGGGCGTGGGGGCCGGTGAGTTTGTGGTCGAGGATGTGCCGCTGACGGCGCTGGCCATAGGCGGCATCGTGGGTTGGTCGCCGGTCTGGTACCGCTCTGGCGGGCGGCTGACTCAGCCCGAGGCGGCCCAGCGCATCGCGACACTGGTGCTCGCTATGGTGCGTGCCAAAGCGCCCGTCAGTAGCGCAGACGTCCAGGCCAGATTGCCGGCCTGACGTCCAGACCCAGTCTGGCATGGCGCCGTCATCGCTGAGCGGTACCTAACAAAAATTTTTTTCGAAGACACAGAAAAACTTGTTCGGACATGTTGTCAACACTAGCGTTGACTGCTATGATTTCAATATGACTTCTACTCAGTGAGTGCAACGGCGATGTCAATTCATACGGATCAATCCACGCCTGGAGTCGCACCCGCACCAGCAATCGCGGTTGTGGGTGGTGGCACGATGGGAGTCGGCATTGCCTATGTGTACGCCGCAGCCGGCTGGACCACCTGGGTGGTCGAGCCTGATGAGGCGCGGGCTCACGCCATGTTGCTGACCATCGCACAAACCGCCGCATCTGGGGCGCGTCGCGGCAAGCTGACGGAAGTGCAGGCTGCCCAACTGCCAAACGCCGTACAGCGCGTGGCATCTGTCGCTGAGTTGCCTATGGGCCTGGACCTGGTGGTGGAGACCGTGCCCGAGCGCCTGGCCTTGAAGCAGCAGGTTTTGACTGGCATTGAGCAGCGTTCGCCGCGCGTCATCGCCAGCAATACCAGCGCCCTGTCGATCGATGTTCTGGCCGGCTCGCTCGAGGATCCGGGGCTGTTCCTGGGTATGCATTTCTTCAATCCGGTCTGGTCGCTGCCCATGGTGGAGCTGGTTCGGGGTAGATTGACCCGGCCTGACATCCTGGCCCTGGCGCGGGGCTTTGCCGAGGCCACCGGCAAGGTGACCATCACCGTGCGTGATGTGCCGGGTTTTGCGACCAGCCGGCTCGACCTGATTGCATCGCTTGAAGCCATGCGCATGCTGCAGGACGGCGTGGCCAGCGCAGACGATATTGATCGCGCCATGGTGGTGGCGTACCGGCACCCCGTTGGCCCACTTCGGTTGAGCGATATGGTGGGCCTGGATGTCCGGCTGGACATTGCCCGCCACCTCAGTGTGGCGCTGGGGGAGCGTTATGCACCGCCGCGACTGCTCGAAGACATGGTCGCTCGCGGCGAGTTGGGGCAAAAGTCGGGCAAAGGTTTTTTTGAGTGGCCGCCTGCAGCGGCCTGACTGATTTCAATTGAATGGGGTAATTTGATGTCAAGTATTTTCGGTTCTGCGCTCGTCGACACGGCAGAGCATCACCCCTTGTTGCGGGACAGCGTTGGCAAACTGGTGGGCGGCTTCGGACGCCGGTATTTTCAGGAGGTCGTCAAACGTAAAGCAAAGCCCGTCGAGCTCTGGGATGCACTGGCGCAGGCCGGTTTTCTGGGTGTTCACATCTCGGAGCAATACGGCGGTGGCGGCAGTGGCCTGGCAGATTACAACGTGGTGGTCGAGGAGGCGGCTGCGCAGGGCTGTCCGATGCTGTCCCTGGTGATTGGCTCTATCTGCGCGCCCATTATCGAGCAGCATGGCAGCGAAGCGATGAAGCAGACTTGGCTGCCTGGTTTGGCCAGCGGCAAGCTCAAACTGGCCTTTGCCATTACCGAGCCCAATGCCGGTACCAACACGCATAAGGTGACAACCACCGCCACACGCAGCGGTGAGGGTTGGGCGCTCAATGGTGCCAAGTACTGGACCTCGGCGGTTGACGAGTCAGATGCCATCATGGTGGTCGCACGGGGCGAAGAGGTGGACGGGAAGGGGCGCCCCAAGTTGTCCCTGTTTATTGTGCCAGCCAAGGCGCCCGGGATCACCATGACACCCATCGAGACGGCCTTGCAAGTGCCGGAGACCCAGTTCATGCTGTTTTTTGACAATGTGGCGTTGGCTGCCGACGCCCTGGTCGGCCAGGAGGGGCAGGGCTTGCGACATGTGTTTGCCGGACTCAATCCCGAGCGGGTGTGTGCTGCCGCGATCAACAATGGCATCGCGCGCTTTGCCATCGAGAAGGGTGCTGCCTATGCCAATCAGCGCAGCGTCTGGAGTACGCCGATCGGCGCGCACCAGGGGATTGCCCATCCACTGGCCAAGGCTTACATGGCTGTGCAGCAGGCACGTCTGATGACGGCGCGGGCGGCGCAGCTGTTTGACCTAGGTTCAGGTGATGCCGGTGAGGCGGCCAACATGGCCAAGTTCGCCGCTGCTGATGCCTCGCTCGAAGCGCTGGACCAGTCTATTCAGACCCACGGCGGCAACGGCATGGCGCTGGAGTATGGCCTAGCGGACCTGTGGTTCATTGCCCGACTGCACAAGACCGCGCCTGTCAGTCGCGAGATGATTTTGAACTTCATCGCACAACACAGCCTGGGTCTACCCAAAAGCTACTAAGGGGTCGCGATGTCCTTCACGCTTGCAGACATCATCCGCCGGCATGCGGCGGACACGCCGGATGCGCCCGCCCTGACTTTCGAGGGCGTAACTTGGACTTTTGCGCAGTTGCACGCGCTGAGTTCGCAGTCGGCTAACGCCCTGCGTGCTGAGGGTGTGCAACCGGGTGACCGCGTGGCGGTATTGACCAGAAATCGCGCTGAGTTCTACGAGCTGATCTTCGCCTGTAGCAAGATAGGGGCGACTCTGGTCGGGCTCAACTGGCGTCTGGCGCCACCAGAAATCAACGCCATCATGGCCGACGCAGGGCCGACGGTGCTGATCGTGGGTGCGGATGAACAGACCTTGCTGTCTGACGCCGCCCGCCAAGGTGAGAACTTGCGGCGTATCGTTATCCTGAGCCATGACTATGACGCCTGGCGGGCCGCCATGCCGAGCACGGATCCCGGCTACGCCGGGCAAGCCGATGATGTGACGCTGCTGCTGTACACGTCCGGCACCACGGGCTTGCCCAAGGGGGTGATGTTGACCAACCAAAGCATGTCTTTTACGCTGCGCCTGGGTGCTGAGTCCTGGGGCATGGGGCGTGACAGCGTCAACCTGGTCGCCATGCCGATGTTCCACATCGGCGGAAGTGGCTATGGTATGAGCACCATGGCTGTCGGGGGGCACACCGTTCTGATGCGCGAGGTCAACACCGCGCAGGCGATTGTCAATATTGAACGCTACCGCGTTACGCACACTTTTTTCGTGCCGGCGGTGGTTCAAGCGCTGCTGGAGACGCCTGGGGTTGAACAGGCTGATCTGTCGAGTATGCAGTTGCTGATGTACGGGGCGTCACCCATTGGCGATGCGTTGTTGAATCGCGCATTGAAGGTGTTGCGATGCCGCTTTATGCAGGCCTATGGCATGACCGAGACCTCTGGCACGATCGTGGTGCTGGTGCCGGAGGACCACGATCCGGGTGGCGAGCGCGCCGGCTTGCTGCGCTCTTGCGGTCGGGCCATGCCTTGGGTTGAGCTGCGCATCATCGACCCGACCACGCTCGGCGACGTTCCCACTGGCTTGGTGGGCGAGATCTGGGTGCGCTCAGGCATGGTGATGCGGGGTTACTGGAACAAGCCTGATGCTACGGCCCAGACCATCATGCCCGGCGGTTGGCTGCGCACGGGCGATGCGGCCTACCAGGACGCCGAAGGTTACGTCTACCTGTTTGACCGGTTCAAGGACATGATCATTTCCGGCGGAGAGAACATTTACCCGGCCGAAGTGGAAAACGCGCTTTGCGGTCACCCAGCCATCCAGGAGGTGGCCGTGATTGGTGTACCGCATGCCCGCTGGGGCGAAACACCCAAGGCCGTGGTGGTGCTCAGGCCAGGGCACGAGGTGCAGGCACAGGCGCTGATCGACTATGTGCGCGAGCGACTGGCTCACTACAAGTGCCCGACTGTGCTGGTGTTTGCCGATAGCCTGCCGCGTAACGCCTCGGGTAAGTTGCTCAAACGCGAGCTCCGTATCAGCCATGGCCAAGCTTGAGCCCGTGAGCGTGACCGCACCGGCCTGTGATTCAGTGTCGTTGGCGCGGCGCTGGGTGGTTGATTATTTCAATCGGCACGATGCCAGCGCGGCCCGCGAGTTCGCTACGCCGACTTACGCCCTGCGTATTGGTGAATACACCTTTGCCGGGCGGGATGAGCAATGGTTGCCCGCCGTGCAAAAGCAGATGGACCAGTTTCCAGGTCTGGGCATGACGGTCCATCAGGTGCTTGCCGGAACCAACGAGGTGGCGGTCTGGTTTACCCAGCACGGCGCCGCAGCCGGTGGCCGCATCGCTTGCTGGTCCGGTGTTGCGATCTACCAGAGCAATGGTCACCAGCTTAGCGGATGTGTGGCGCAGGAAGACTACCTGACGCGCCAGCGGCAGTTGAAATCCGGTCTCGGCGACGCGGTAGACGCCCCGGCGCCAGCGCCCTGGGACACGGCACCGCTGCCGCCAAACCCCCAGGCTGAGGCGGTGGTGCACCAGTGGCTCGGACAGTCATGGCCGTGCTCAGAGTCGGCGATTCGCTGCGACGATGAACACATCACCGGCTTGGCCCTGGACTTCAGCGTGCAGGATTCGGACATTACCGTGCTGTTCTCATCCGGATCCGAGGTGGCGTTTCATGTCCGCCAGACTGGTTTTTACCGTGGCGGGTTGATAGGCCTGCCGGCCTCGACTCGGTTGAACGTGTTGCATGCAAACGGCATTGTGCGGGTCGAGGGTGGACGGGTTATTGCGGGCCGGGTCATTCGTGACCGTGCCGGCCTTAGGGCCGAACTATTGCAGGGTGGTGTTCAATGACAGCGCCGGGAACCGGCGACGACACGGTGCTGGTCCGTCGGGAGGGAGCGATCCTGATCGTCACCATTCACAGGCCGCAGGCCCGCAACGCCATTGACCGAGCTACGTCGGAGGCCATAGCGCGCGCGATGGACAAACTAGATGGCGACGCCAGCCTCAGTCTGGGCATCCTGACCGGTGCTGGAGCCCACTTCTGCGCGGGAATGGACCTCAAGGCCTTCCTGCGTGGTGAGCGGGTTGAGTTGGAAGGGCGCGGTTTGGCCGGCATGACCGAGACGCCGCCCGCCAAACCCGTGATTGCGGCGGTGGAAGGTTACGCCCTGGCCGGCGGCTGCGAGCTGGCGCTAGCATGTGACCTGGTGGTGGCTGCCAACAACGCCCGCTTCGGTCTTCCAGAGGTCAAGCGCGGACTGATCGCTGGCTCCGGTGGCCTGCTGCGGCTGCCCCAGCGAATCCCGCAGCAAATTGCCCTGGAATATGCCCTGACGGGCGAGCTGATGACCGCGACCGAGGCACGTCAATGGGGGCTGGTCAATCGCCTGACGGAACCCGATGGCGCCCTCGATGGTGCGCTGGCCCTGGCGCGTACCATTGCGGCCAATGGTCCATTGGCGGTACAGATGACAAAAAGGGTCATGACCGAAGCACCCTCCTGGCCAATTGCTGAGATATGGGCCCGCCAGCGCGAGATGCTCGAAACCATTGTCGCGTCCAATGATGCCCGCGAAGGTGCGCAGGCCTTCAGTCAAAAGCGGTCACCCCACTGGACCGCCAGCTAGCGCACTCTTGCGCCTCTTCTATTTTGCGTCCAAGCATGAACCCAACACCCAAGACCAAAGTCAAAACCAAAAGCAAAGCACCGGCCAGGCTTCCGCGCAAGCCAAAAAGTGAGGAATTGCCCGAAAGCGGTATCGGGCAGCGCCGGTCCTTGGCCACGGTGAAGGGCTCGGAGATCTACCAGGAACGCAAGCGCGAGATCGCCCGGGTCGCAGCCGAGGTATTCAACAAGCAGGGCTTCCGCGGCACCAGCCTGGGTGCGGTGGCCGATGCCTTGAATACCAATCGCGCGTCGCTTTATTACTACATCGCAAACAAGCGCGAGCTGTACGACGAGGTGGTGCGCGAGGTGTCCGAGGCCAATGTCGCAACGGCGCAGGCTGTGCATGCCTCCAAGGCATCGGCGCCGGAAAAGCTGCGAACCCTGATTGTCTCCCTGATGGAGTCCTACGCCACGCACTACCCACTGCTTTATGTCTACATCCGCGAGAACCTGTCCCATGTCGAGAGCGACCGGACCGACTGGTCCCGCTACATGCGCAGCCTGAACCGCCAATACGAAGAGGTGTTCATCGCCATCGTGCAGGCGGGCCTGGACGATGGCTCGCTGCGTTCCCTGACGACAGCACGGGTCACCGCCTACGGGATCATCGGCATGATCGGCTGGAGCAACCGTTGGTTTGTGCCGCAGAAGTCTGAGGTCAGCGGGCGAGACATCGGTCTGGCCTTCGCCGATATGGTGCTGGGTGGACTGGTCCCTGCCAAAGCGTCTGCAGCGAAGCGGGTGCGCGCATCTGCAACATAGTCAACAGATGTGTTGACAACTGAAATTCACTTCTCCATAATTCGCGCTCAAGACACCTTGATCCCTAACTATGTCCACGCTTGATCCCGCCGCCCAGAAGTTGCTTGCGCTGATGCGCCAGGCCGCTCGGCCGCCGTTTGAGACTCTGAATCCGATCTCAGCCCGGCGGGCCTATGCCGCGAGCTGGGAGGTGACGCAGTCACCCGGCGGCGACGTGGCCAGCGTGCGCGATATGGCAATCGCCACATCGGCGGGCGACTTGACATTGCGTGTTTACCGCGGCCATGGCACCGACCCCCACAAGCATTTGCCCTGCATGGTTTTTCTTCATGGTGGTGGCTGGGTCATCGGCAATCTCGACAGCCATGATCGGATGTGCCGCCGGCTGGCCACTGTCGCCGGTATTTGCGTGGTGGCGGTGGACTACAGGTTGGCGCCAGAGTACCCTTTTCCTGCCGCACTCGATGACGCTGCGATCGCGCTCCAATGGGTGGCCGACCACGCCGAGTTGCTGCTGATACAGCCGGCTGCCATCGGTGTGGGTGGTGATAGTGCAGGAGGCAACCTGGCCGCAGTATTGGCGCTCATGAGCCGTGACGGCGCAGCCCCTCCGCTTGCCTACCAGGCCTTGCTGTACCCGGTGGTGGACCTGACCGCGTCGACTGAGTCCTACCGTCGCATCACGACCGACTTGCCGCTGACGGCGGCGACCATGCACTACTTCATTGCCCACTACACCCCCGAGTCGAAAGACCGTCTGGACTGGCGGGCCTCGCCCCTGCGTGCAGCCAGTCTGGCGGGTACCGCACCGGCGCTGGTGCTGACGGTTGCCCATGACCCGCTGTGCGACGAGGGCCGGGACTACGCCCAAAGGCTGGACCAAGATGGCGTCCGCGTGGCCGCCGTGCACCACAACGACCAGATGCATGGCGTGCTCAGCCAGGGCCGCCTGGTGCCTGCGGGCCGGGTGATTGGCGACCAGGTCTGGACCGCCATCGGCCACGCCCTCCATACCGCCGCAGCGGAGGCCTTGCGATGAGCATTTTGATATCCGCTGACTGGCCCCTATGCGGCCAGTTCAGGCCCTGATTTTTGAAGTGAGTAAGCAGCTTTTTAACCAGTCCCGCCGCGCAACGGCAGACGCAAACCAAGGAGACATCATGACGACCTACGCCATTTCCCAACATCCTAGCCCGATCACGCGGCTCACAATTCGCCAGCGTGCTCCGGCCCTAGCCGCCAAGCTGGTCATGGCTGCTGCCGCCGGACTTTTGGCGCTGGGCAGCCAAGCCCAAGAATCGCCGCAGGACGGTGTTTACAAGGACCGCATCGATTGGGGCCTGTTGATGGACCTGAGCGGCCCGACATCAGCCTCGCAAGGCGTCTGGGTCAACGGCTTTCAGGACTACATGCGCAGGATCAATGAGGCTGGCGGCATCAACGGCCGCAAGATCAATGTGCTGGCTGAAGACAACCGATTCAATGCCGCAACTGACAAGATCGCCTTTGAGAAATTAGTTGGCCAGACGCCTGTCATTGCCATTTCCGGCATGGGTTCCTCGGGCTCTCAAGTTGGGTTGGCGCCGACGATAAAGGCCGGCAAAGTGCCAATCGTTGGCACTTACACCGCGACCAAGGCTTTGTCAGAGCCGGTGACGCCGATGGTCTACAACGGCTTTTGCGGCTACCAGCAGATGGCGCAGGCCGGTGTGGGGTATTACGTCGACAACCTCAAACTCAAGGCCCCCAAGGTTGTGACCGTGGCGATCGAAAGTGCCGGTGGCAAGGAATACCATGACTATGTGGCCGAAGCCGTGGGCAAGCTGGGTGGCACTGCCACCCACATCACCATGAAGGTGACAGCGGTCGACGTGACCCCACAGGTGCTGGAGATCATGGCGCAAAAGCCCGATTTCATCACCATCTACGGTGTGTCCAACACGGCCATCCTGACCATGAAGGCCCTGCAGCAGTATGGTTTGAAGACGCCCGCCTTTGGTATCACTTACCTGGGTGCGCCTGCGATCTTCTCGGCGATGGGGGAGCAAGCCGGCGCGAACTACAACTTCATCAGCTGCTTCACACCAGGAGGTTCGGACCAGTCTGCCGGTAACAGGGATCTATCCGCCTACGCCGACAAGATTGGTCGCAGCGCCATGAAGGAAGACATCAATTACGTGTCGGGCTGGATCACTGGCCAGATGGCCGCTGAGGCCCTGGTCAAGCTGGGCAATGCCCCAACCCGCGCCAAGCTGGTGGACCTGTTGTCCAAGGGCTTCACGGTGGACAGCAAGGGCCTTGCCGCGCCGATCGTCTACACCCCAACCAACAACACGGGTCCGGTCGTGTTCAAGTTGTTCGGCTACGACTATGCAGGCAAGAAGTTCAAGGCCTACGGCGACTTCGCGGACTACGCGAAATACACCCGTTAATCACTGACAACGCAAGGCAGGAGACGCATCATGCTCGGACAAGTACTGTTTAGTGGTCTGGCCCTCGGCAGCATCTACGGGTTGGTGGCGCTCGGCTTTGCGGTCATCTTCAAGGCCACGGAGGTTTTCAACTTTGCCCAGGGGATGTTTGTGGTGTGTGGCGCCTACTTTGCCGTCACCGCCATCTCCCTGTTGGGGCTGCCGTTCCCATTGGCTATTCTGTTCATCGTCGGTGCCGCCGCCTTGATGGGTATGCTGATTCATGTATTTTTGATTCAGCCCCTGTCTGGGCGGCCCATGCTGTCGGTGATCATGTTGACGATTGCCCTCTCAATTGCAATTCGCGCCCTGATCGAGATCGTCTTCGGTCCGCAGGGCCGCACGCTGACCACGCCTATGCCCACTGGCATCATCATGCTGGGGCAACTTCGCATTTCCCAATTGCACCTGACGGCCGCGCTTGTTAGCTGGGCCTGTATGGCAGGCTTCGGGGCCTTCTTCCGCTATACCTCGGTCGGCCTTTTGATGCGGGCCACCGCTGATAGCCATGAGGCGGCGCTGGTGTCTGGCATCAACGTCAATGTGATGAACCGGCTTGCCTGGGCTATTGGCTGTGCATTGGCGGCAGTAGGGGGCCTGTTTCTGGGGCAACTGCAAATTGCGTCGACTGAGCTTGAAAGCATCGGCCTGCTGGCGCTGCCGGCGGTGGTGATAGGCGGCATGCAAAGCATCCCGGGCGCCATCGTGGGCGGGTTGCTGGTCGGAATCATCGAGCAGCTGGCGGCGTCCTATATCTCGCCCAAGTCCAGCGATATTGTGATTTACATGTTGCTGCTGTTGATCCTGATGGTTCGGCCCTGGGGCCTGTTTGGTCAGCGCGAACTTGGTCGCGTCTGACACCACGGAGACTAATTTGTCATGAACCCGATCTCAACACCCGGCAGCCATGCCGCCGGCAGCTGGCGCCGCTGGGCTTGGCTGGCCCTGGGCGTAGCCCTGCTGTGCTACCTGCCCGTGGTCCTGACCGAGCGCGCCGCCTTTGGCGTGGCCCTGTCCAACATGCAGTTGCTCAACCTCGGGCTGACCCAGATCAACTTGATGCTCATCGCTATGCTGGGTGCCTTGTCGCTGAACTACCTCACCGGTTGTGCCGGATTGATTTCGATCGGCCATGCGGCTTTTTATGCCACCGGCGCCATGACGGCTGCTATCACCGGCACACAGTGGGGCTGGCCGTTTCCGCTGGTTCTGCTGGCTTCTGGTGTGATGGGGGCGGCGATGGGTTTATTGGCCGGCCTGCCGTCGCTGCGGGTCCGCGGCCTGTATTTTGTGCTCTCGACCATGGCCGTGCATTTTCTGGTGGTCTATGTGTTCCTGGAGTACCAGTTCAAGTTCTTTGATGTGGTCGGTGTGCCCTATAACCCGGCCAAGTTGGGTCCTTTCGAACTCAACACGCCGATCCGCTGGTACTTCTTTCTGCTGCCGCTGGTAGCTCTGATTTACCTGGGTCTAAGTAGCAGCCTGCGGGCCCGCGAAGGGCGCGTCTTGATGGCCATGCGCGACCACGAGTTGGCGGCGACGGCGGCTGGGGTTGATGTGCGTATCTTGAGGCTCAAGGCCTTCGGCCTGAGTTCGGCCATCGCTGCCATGGCCGGCGCGCTGTTTGCCCACTACCTGTCCAACGTGACCTCGGAGGCCTTTGGCATCAGTTTCGCGATCCAGTTCATCGCCATGATCATCATTGGTGGCATGGGTTCGCTGGCGGGCTCGCTGGTGGGGGCCGCGCTGTGGCTGCTACTGCCCTCTGTGATCTCGGGCTTTGCATCGCAGGCGTCGGGTTCGACCGGCATTGTTCGACTGTTGTTGGTGGAAAACAAGGCGCAGCTGGTTCAGCTCATCTTCGGCATGTTGGTGATCGTTTTTCTGATCTTTGCACCTGGTGGGGTTGCCGGTTTAGGGCGGCAGATCCGTGATCGCTTTAGCAGCAAGGGAGGGCGGTGATGGCGGCCGTGCTTGAAATACAGGGCCTTTCGGTAGGCTATGGCCGCAAGGGCCTGGCGCTCGACAATGTCAGCTTGTCGGTGCCCCAGGGCGGCATCGTGGCTTTGCTGGGCGCCAACGGCGCAGGCAAAACCACCTTGATCCGGGCCGTCACCGGTCTGCTTGGGCTGCACCATGGGCAAATCACCAGCGGCGCCGTGCGGTACGCAGGCCAGTCCATCGTCGGTCTGCCCTCGCACCGGCTGGTGCGCATGGGCATGGGGCAGGTGCCCGAGGGGCGTTTGATCTTCAAGCAGCTGAGCGTTGAGGACAACCTGCTGGTCGGTGCCGCCATCCTGCCCCGCGCCAAGGTGGCCGAGGGCTTGGCCTCGGTGTACGCCCTGTTTCCGAGGTTGCTGGAGCGGCGCCAGCAGGCGGCGGGCTGGCTGTCGGGCGGCGAACAGCAAATGTTGGCTTTGGGCCGGGCGCTGATTGGTCGGCCACAGCTGCTGCTGGTGGACGAGCTGTCACTGGGCTTGGCACCCTTGATCGTGAAGCAGATTTACCAGCAACTGCGTGTGGTGGGCGACACCTTGGGAACAGCGATGCTGGTGGTGGAACAGAACGCCCACCTCGCACTGCAATTTGCCAGCTCAGCCTACCTGATCAACCGCGGGCAGATCGTGTTGTCGGGGACGGCCGCCGAAGTGGCCGCCAGTCCGGCCATGGCCGAGTCCTACCTGGGGGGCAAGCGCACGCAGGTCCCGCCGGCAGCGCCCGCCGATGCCCACGATACTGCCAAGGAGATGCTGCCATGAGCGCGCCTTTGCTTGAAGTCTCATCGCTGCTGATGCGTTTCCAGGGGCTCACCGCGCTCGATCAGGTCTCTTTTTCCATCGAGCACGGCTCGGTCACGTCCCTGATCGGCCCCAATGGTGCCGGCAAGACAACCCTGTTCAACTGCGTCACCGGCATGTACACGCCCAGCGGCGGGGCGGTGCGTTTCGAAGGGAAAGACATTACCGGCTTGCCTGCGCACCGAATCTCGCGCCATGGCATTGCCCGGACGTTTCAGAACCTAGCTCTTTTCGGCGGGCTCAGCGTGCTCGACAACCTGCTCGTCGGCGCCTACATGCAGGGTCGCTCGGGCCTGCTGCAGGGCGTGTTCCGGACAGCCCAGGTGCGTCGCGAGCAGGCGGCTGCCGAGCAGGCCGCTTTGGAGGTGCTGTCTTTCCTGGGCATGGAGGACGCCGCGCAGCTGATGCCCGCCGAACTACCTTATGGGCGACAAAAGCAGGTGGAATTTGCCCGGGCCTTGATGCAAAAGGCCCGGCTCATCATGCTCGATGAACCGATGGCCGGTATGAGCTCGGCCGAAAAGGCCGCGATGACGGCGCTGATCCAGCGGGTGCGCGCGCAGTACGGCATCACGTTTCTGATTGTGGAGCACGACATTCCCGTCATCATGGACATCTCCGACAAGATCGTGGTGCTCGACTTCGGCCGCAAGATCGCCGAGGGAGCGCCCTTGTCGGTGCAAAACAACCCCGAGGTGATCGCCGCCTACCTGGGCACCGGGCACTGACAGCCGCAGGCCGTCGCACTCATTCATTCAAATTTTTAGGACTAGACCATGAAAGAAGCCGTCATTGTTTCCACCGCGCGCACCGGTATTGCGCGCGCCTTCCGTGGTTCCCTGAACCAAACCAAGTCGCCCAGCCTGATGGGTCATGTGATCCGGCACGCAGTCCAGCGCGCCGGTATCGAGGGCGCCGAGGTGGAGGATGTGGTGGTCGGGGCCGTGCTGACCACCGGCACGGCCGGCATGAACTTGGCGCGCAATGCCGCCCTGGCGGCTGGCTTGCCGGTGACCGTGCCCGGCCAGACCATGGACCGGCAATGCGCCTCGGGCCTGATGGCCATTGCCACCGCCGCCAAGCAGGTGATGGTGGACGGCATGCAGGTGGTGGTGGCCGGCGGCCAGGAGAACATCACGGCAGAGCAAAAATTTTATTTCGACAGCGTGATGGCGGCCATCGACCCGCAGCTGGTGGCGCAGACGCCCCACGCCTACATGCCCATGTTGCAGACGGCCGAATTTGTGGCGCGCAAGTACGGCATCAGTCGCGAGGCGCAGGACCTGTACGCCCTGGCGTCGCAGCAGCGCACTGGCCTGGCCCAGCAGCAGGGTCGCTTTGATGCGGAAATCGTTTCGTTCTCCACCCAGATGGCCGTGGCCGACAAGGCCACCGGCGTCGTGAGCCTGCGTGACGTGGTGTTGGCGCGCGACGAAGGTAACCGGCCCGACACCGCCCTGGAGGGGCTGTCAGCCCTGAAGCCCGTGCTCGAAGGCGGGGTTGTCACCGCCGGCAACGCCAGCCAGCTGTCCGATGGTGCCAGCGCCTGTGTGCTGATGGAGCGGGGACTGGCCGAGCGCCGCGGTCTGGCGCCCTTGGGTATGTACCGCGGCATGGCCGTGGCTGGCTGCGCCCCTGAAGAAATGGGCATTGGTCCAATTTATGCCATCCCCAAACTGCTCAAGCAGCACGGTCTGCGTGTGCAGGACATCGGTCTGTGGGAGCTCAACGAAGCCTTTGCCTGCCAGGCCGTGTATTGCCGCGACCACCTGGGCATTGACCCTGACCTGTACAACGTTGACGGCGGTGGTATCTCCATTGGCCACCCTTACGGCATGACCGGTGCCCGCCTGGTTGGTCACGCGCTGATCGAAGGGCAGCGCCGTGGCGTGAAATACGTTGTGGTGACCATGTGCGTGGGCGGCGGCATGGGTGCCGCGGGTCTGTTCGAAGTGATGTGATACCCGGCGCGGCGTGGGCCAGCCGCGCCGCTGATCCATGGGCGAGAATGCGGGTCCGCTGCGCCTGACTCAAGCTCTCCATGACCCACCCCGTTCTTTCCGCCCTGTTGCCGGTCGTCATACTGATTGCTATAGGTTTGATAGCTGGAAAAGCAGGCTGGATAAGGGCTGAGGCCACCAAAGACCTGTCGAATCTGGTCTTTATGGTGCTCAGCCCGGCGCTGCTGTTTCGAACCATGAGCGTGGTGCATCTGGAGCAGCTCGATTTTCGGCCGGTCGCCATGTACTTTGTCTGCGCCGCGCTGCTGTTTGTGGCGGTGCTGGTCTGGCAGGGCCTGAACCGGCGCGCCATTCTGATGGCGCTGACCGCCACCTTCAGCAACACGGTGGCCATTGGCACGCCGCTGGTGGGTCTGGCCTACGGGCAGGCCGGGCTGGTGATCCTGTTTGCCTTGATTTCGGTGCACGCGCTGGTGCTGCTGACGCTGGCCACGGTAGTGCTTGAACTGGCCACCGTCCGCGAGGCCGCTGCCAGCGGTGCAACCGCTGCCAAACGCCACCCGCTGCGAACGGTGCTGGAGGCGGTGCGCAGCGGTATCGTGCACCCGGTGCCGCTGCCCATCATCGTTGGCCTGCTGTTTGCCCAGACTGGCTGGCTGATGCCAGCCGTGCTGGACCGGCCCCTGCAACTGCTGGGCAATTCCTTTGGCCCGATGGCGCTGGTGCTGGTCGGCTTGTCGCTCACCCGGGTGCCAGTTGGGGCGCAGTTCAAAGCTGCGCTGGGCCTGAGCCTGCTCAAGAATTTGCTTTTACCGGCCCTGGTGGCGGCGCTGGGCTGGGCCATGGGCCTGAGTGGCCTGCCGCTGACCGTGATGGTGGTGGCGGCCAGCCTACCGGTGGGTGCCAATGTGTTCATGTTTTCCCAGCGCTACGGCGTGGCGCAAGACCTGGTGGCCGCCACGATGGCGGTGTCCACGGCCATGGCTTTGGCCACGGTGTCCCTGGTGATGGTGCTGGCGGCGCTCGTTTAGCTCACCCGCCTGGTCAGGACTTGATCAGGGGGATCAGGGCGCCAGGCGCTCACGGACCCAGCCCGCGTCTGTGCCCGTGTCAGCCAGCCGATAGCGCAGCCGATCGTGCAAGCGGCTCTTGCGCCCCTGCCAGAACTGCCAGTTGTCCGGCTTGAGCCGGTAGCCGCCCCAGTGCGGTGGGCGCGGGGGCTGTAACAAGAATTTTGCGCCGTAAAGGGCGGCGTTGGCCACCAGCACACCACGGCCGGAGATCACTTCGCTTTGCGGCGACGCCCAGGCGCCAATCCGCGAGTCGAGTGGGCGACTGTGAAAATACGCGTCACTCTCGGCGTCGCTGACCCTCTCCACCAGGCCTTCGATGCGCACCACCCGCTCCAGCTCGACCCAGTGGAACTGCAGCGCCGCAAAGGGGTTGCCGGCCAGTTCCTGCCCCTTGCGCGAGGCGTAATTGGTGTACCAGACGATGCCACCCGCATCAAAACCCTTGATGAGCACCACCCGCGTGCTGGGGCGCAGGTCGCTGCCCACGGTGGCCAGGGTCATGGCGTTGGGCTCTGGCACCTCGGCGGTGATCGCCTCCTGCAGCCAGCGGTCAAACTGCTGCAGCGGGTCGGCGTGGGAGGCGTCTTCGCTGAGTTCAGCGCGTTCGTAGCTTTTTCGGAGGTCGGCGAGTGAAGTCATGGCCCCAGTATAAGGAGCAGGCTGATTTCTGGCATGCTCATGGCCATGTCGCCAACCCACGCTTTGCCATCACCCCCCACCGTGCTCGTGCTGGCCTCGGGCCGGGGCGAGCGTTTTGCTGCCTCGGGCGGGCGCGTCCACAAATTACAAGCGATGCTGGGTGACCAGACGGTGCTGCAGCACACGTTGGCGGCCGTGCGGGCCAGCGGCTTACCCTGGCACCTGGAAGACCTCGGCCACCCCGGCATGGGTGACTCGATCGCGGCAGCAGTGCGTGCCACCGCCCACGCCGACGGCTGGCTGGTGTTGCCCGGTGATCTGCCGCTCATTCAAGCTGCCACGCTGCGCCAAGTCGCGCAGGCGCTTCAACATCACCGAGTGGTCGTGCCGGTATTTCAGACCCGGGGCGGGCCGAGGGGCCACCCGGTCGGCTTTGCCCGCAGCTGCGGCGAGGCTTTGCTCGCTTTGAAGGGAAATCAAGGTGCAGCCCCCGTGATGCGGTCGTTTGCTGCTACTGAATTGATCGTGGATGATCCGGGTACCGTGACCGATATCGACACCTTGCAAGACCTGGAGAGGGCTTCTGCGCTTTGGGCAGCGCGCCAGTCTTGACGGGCCTGGCCCGCCCTGGCTGAGGTGCTTTAGGCTATTTGGGGGCCGATGAGTGCTTTGACACCGACATGGATGACGGCTACGGCGGCTTCGGTGCTCAGGCCTTGGTCACGGCGCAATCTAATCCAGGCCTCTGGGCTGAGTAGCATCAGCAGGGCCTCGAACCGGGGCGTGTCCTCTTTGAACGCCTTGGGCAAAATGTGTTCTAAAACGGCCCGCTCCAACTCGACTTTACGCTGGAATCTGGCATCTACCAGTGCCGAGTTGTGGCGATGAACCTGGCCGCTGATCAAAAAAGGCGTGATCGAGTCGTAGAGTTGGCAGCGCATCTCGATGTTCTCCATCAGGCGTTCCTGCCAGGTGTCGGCTTTCATGATCATTTGCAGCATCAAGGCCACACTGATGCCCAACTCCTGGTCAATCTCCTGGTACAGGCTGTCCATATCGTCAAAATGACGAAAAACAGTGCGCAAACCCACGTCGGCGCGCGCAGACACTTCTTCGGCGGTCGGTGAAACCTTGCCTTGCTGCACCAACTCTGTTACGGCGCGGACAATGCGTTTGCGCGTTTCAATGGTTCGGCTGCGGCGGCCATCGCGCTGCTTGAGCGGTACCGTCGCGCTTTCCGGGTTCGGAATTTTGGTGATTGAGTTCAATTGGTTTTGACGGATAAACTATTGACAGAAATTTTAACCCTGGGTCGCTGGGGTGGGTGTTAGGGTTGTCCCATCCGCCCACTGCGTATTGTATTGGCATGTCACATGCCATAAAAGGCTAAACTGCTGCCATGAAAAAATCAAGAACCTGGTTGCTGGCGCTACTTTTGGCGGG
This sequence comes from Comamonas sp. lk, assembly GCA_945925985.1. GTDB lineage: Bacteria > Pseudomonadota > Gammaproteobacteria > Burkholderiales > Burkholderiaceae_C > Rhodoferax. Next base: position 56,937 of record CAMELV010000003.1, read on the forward strand.
CGCTTGTGGTGTCTTGGCGGCATCCACACGCCCGAACCTGGTGGTGCTGGTGGCCGACGATTGGGGCTTTACTGATCTGGGTGCTTTTGGCGGCGAGATTGACACGCCCCACCTGAACGCTCTGGCGCGGCGGGGTACCCGGTTTGCGAATTTCCATGCTGCCGCCTCCTGCGCGCCGACGCGTTCCATGCTACTCACCGGTGTGGACAACCACCGCAACGGCGTCGGCAACCTGCGCGAGACCCTGCCTCGCGAGCACATCGGCAAGCCCGGTTACCAGGGCTCGATGACGCCCAACGTGGTCACTGTGGCCACGCTGCTGCAAGACAGCGGCTACCGCACCTACGTTACCGGCAAGTGGAACGTGGGCTCCGAGCCCTACAACCTGCCCAACCGACGGGGCTTTGACCGCTCCCTTGTGCAGGGTGATACCGGTTCCGACAATTGGGTGCCGACGCAGCGCTACCTGCCGCACAGCGCCCGGGTGGACTGGTTCGAGGACGGCAAGCCGGCCGTGATGCCGGCCGAGTTTTACTCGTCCACTTATTTTGTGGACCGCATGATCGGCTACCTGAAAGCCGATGCGGCGCAGGACAAGCCCTTTTTTGCCTACGTGGGCTTCCAGGCCAACCATGTGCCGATCCAGGCCCCCAAAGCGTTTGTCGACAAATACAAAGGCAAGTACAAGGACGGCTGGGATGCATTGCGCGAGCAGCGCCGCAAGAGCGCCGCCGCTCTGGGCGTGATCCCAGCTGACACAGCGATGGTTCGGATGAGCACCACGGAGGCGTGGAGCACTTTGAGCGAGAAAGACAAGCTGTACCAGCAGCGCCAGATGGAGATTTACGCCGCCATGGCCGAAGCCATGGACTTTGAGGTTGGCCGGCTGGTGGCCCACCTCAAGGCGACCGGGGCTTATGACAACACGGTGTTTGTGTTCATGTCGGACAACGGCGCCGAGGGCTCGGACTACAACGAAGCGCAGATTTGGCTCAAAACCCAGTACAGCCAGGACATCGACCAACTTGGCGGTAAGGGTGCCTACGGCATCCCCGGGCCGAGCTGGGCGAGCGCCATGGCGTCGCCGCTGACCGGCTACAAGTTTTACTCGGCTGAGGGGGGTATTCGGGTGCCGATGTTCATTGCCGGCCTGCCCGGCGTGGCGGGCAATGGACTGAGCCATGCGCTCGCCCACGTCACCGACCTGACGCCCACCCTGTTGGACCTGGCCGGTGTGCCCCAGCCTGGCCGCAGCTACCGCAACCAGCCGATCGAGCCCATCGCCGGCAAGAGCCTGCTGCCCCTGCTGACTGGCGCCGCCACCGGCGTGCGCACAGCGGATGAACCGCTGGGCTACGAGTTGTCAGGCAACCTGGCGCTGTTCCGGGGCGACCTCAAACTGGTCAAGAACAGCCCGCCGGTGGGCGACGGCCAATGGCACCTGTACGACATCGTCAAGGACCCGGGCGAAACCCGTGACCTCCAAGCCGCCTTGCCTCAGTTGTTTGCCACCATGCAGCAAGACTACCTTGCCTACGAAAAAGCCCACGGCGTGTTGCCCATGCCTGAGGGCTATAGCCCGGTGCGGGCAGTGTTCATCAATGGGGTCTACAACTACTGGCTGCCGACCTACGGTCCCACTGGGGTGGTCCTTTTGGTGTTGCTGGCTAGCATTGCTCTGCTATGGAAAAGGAAGCGTCGGGCCCAGCATCCATGAGGCCTGGCGGCTATTTTGACTCACCCTGGCCGGGTGAAGACGGTGGCCCGCAGCGGCTTCAGTCAGCACCTACAGACGCGGCACCGGGCCTGAACCTGCGCCCGGGTGAGCGCCTGCAATGCACCGCGCGCCACACCCTGCTGTCGACCATGACAGTGCTGGGCGCCCCGGGTGAGGTGTACTTGCTGACCCATTCGGCCCTGCGCGCCAGGCTGGGCCTGCCCACCACCGCCTGCGTGGAAAAAATTGACCCTATCAGCCTCCGGCCTCTCGCCCGTTCACCCCGTCTGCCCGGCGGCCCCATGTGGCCGGGCGGCATGGCGGTGCACCTAAACGGCGACTTGTTTGTGGTGTACGGCCGCTACCTGCACAGGCTCAGTCGCCACTGTGAGCCTATGGCCAGCCTGCAGTTGCCTGTCGACGCCCCCTACAACTCTTTCGTGATCCTGGACAACGGCCTGATCGTCACCAAAAACCTCTCTGACACGGTGGCCGCCCGGCTGACCGTGATCGACCCCGCCACCACGGCGCGCGCCTGCGCCGACCTGGACTGCCCCGAGCCATCGATTGCCCGCTTGAGTGCCATGGGCAACACCGTGTATGTGGTCGGTGTGTGTTCGATTTTTCGCTACCACTGGTCGGACGCTGCTTCACAACTGGTGTTCGATGCAGACTGGCGATTTGACTACATTGGCGCCACTGGCCAGAGCTACGGCTGGGATGTGGTGCTGGACGGGGAGCACGCCTGGTTCATGGACAACGGCCGCCACCGCTACCTGTTTCGCATGGTCGGCGCCGGTGTCAGCCCAACGCCCAACCGGTTGATCCGGGTTTCGCTGAGTGATGCGGCCGACCACCAGGCGCTGGATGTTTGCGGCGCCCCGGGCGGCAGCATCACCAACCCGCCACTGGTGGACTTGCAGCGCCGCATCGTGGTCGGCTACGACTCGGCCAACCGCCACATGCAGGCCTGGCGTTTCGACCCGGCCCTGCGCAACTTGCAGCCGCTCTGGCACAAGCCCGAGCTGGGCTGCGCCAGCCACATGCTGCTTTACGCCGCCATCGGCGAGCTGGTGACCAACGACTACCGCCGCCTGGGCGAAGAGGTGGTGGTGTTGGACATCGCCACCGGCCAGGAGCGCGGCCGGGTGCGGGTAGGCGGGCTGAACCAGGGCGTGGTGTTCCCCAGTGTGGGCTGGGGGCGGGACTTCTATTGGTGTTCCATGGGCAAGGTCGCGCGGGTGTTTGTGCAGTAAGCTGGCCTGCTCAGGTAGGAAAACGGATTAAGCCATGAAAAAAACCATCCTTATCACTGGCGCCGGCACCGGTATTGGCCGCGACGCCGCTTTTGCGCTGGCAGCGCGCGGCCACCAGGTCATCGCCACCACCTTCAATGAGGCGCAGGCGGAAGAGCTGCGCGCCGAGTGCGCCACCCGAGGGCAAACGCTGCAGGTCTTCAAGTTGGACATCACCCAGGCCGAGGACCGAGCCCTATTGCTGCCGCTGCAGTTGGACGTGCTGATCAACAACGCCGGCATTGGTGAATCTGGCTCGCTGGCCGAGATTGACCTGGACCGGGTGCGCCGGGTGTTTGAGGTGAACCTGTTCGCCACGCTGGCCCTGACCCAGGTCGCCCTCAAAGGCATGATCGAGCGCCAGCGCGGCACGGTGCTGCTGGTCAGCTCCATCGCCGGGCGGCTCCCCATGCCCTTTTTGATGCCGTACTCGATGACCAAGTTTGCGCTGTCGGCCGCCGGTGCGGGCTTGCGCGCCGAGCTCGACCAGCTGGGCAAAAACGTGCATGTGGCCCTGATCGAGCCCGGTGCCATCCACACCGGCTTCAACCAGGCCATGACCGACAGCAAATACGCGTGGATGACCGAGTCCTCGTACTTTCAGGCCCAGGCCACGCAAATGCGGCGCCAGGAGCAGCGCACTTTTGCATTCCTGGAGGCCCGCAACACCCGCAGCATCGTGGCCCAGATCGTCAAGGCGGCTGAAGCCAAGCGACCCCGGCTGCGTTATGTGGCGCCCTGGGCACAGGGACTGATGGTGCGGCTGGCGCGAATGCTGGGTGTTTAAAGCCCGTCGCCGCTGTCAGTCGTCACGGTCAGCCGTCACGTTCACTTGGCGCTGTGAGCACCTGAATCAGATCGCGTTCTAGCATCCATAGCCGGTCTTGCCCCCAGATGGCGGGCCCCTCGTCAAGCCGAAAGGAGGGCACGCCCCAGAGCCCACGGGCAAACAGGTCGGCGCGGTTGGCCTCGGCCTCGGCCCGCCAGCCACTGTCGGCCAGGGCCGCGGCCACGTCGTCCGCGCTCAAGCCCGCCCGGTTGGCAATCAGCAACAGGCCGGCATCGCTACCGGCATCAATGCCATCAGCAAATACCCCTTGCAGAAAAGATTCGGTCAGCGCTGGGCCCCGGCCCAGGGCCATGGCTCGGTGCAGCAGCGCCAGGCCGCGCTCAGTGGGCTCGCCCACCGGGTCCACCACACAACCAAAGGGAAGGCCCAGTCGGCTGGCCTCGCGCTGGTTGTCGTGCAGAATGTACAGGCGTTTGGCCAGCGGCACCGGCAGGCCACGCATCACCATGGGCAAGACAAAACGCAAACGAAGCTCGGCCCCGTAGTGCTCAGCCAGTCGGCGCACCTGGGCGGCGGCCAGGTAGGTGTACGGGCTGCGAAACGAGCAGTAAAAGTGGATCACTGGACGTGGAGTCGCGATGGCCTTGGCTTGTGCCGGCCAAAAATGCAAGCTTTTGGCGGGGACCAGCGGCGCTTCGGGCTTGGCAGAGCGTGCCAGTCCGGCCTCGTTCAGGCGTTGCTCCAGATAGTGCAGGCGGTCCACGCCCCAGTACCACTCGCCCTCAAAGTAAAAGGTGGCGCCCAGGTAATGCCCCCAGCGATGCCGCAGGGCGGCGCCGCGCGCCAGTGCCTCACGGGCTGCCAAGCTGGATTCGGCCGGCCCTTGCTCAGGGTGTGGGCCGCTATCGCCGTGCCAGAGCGCATCGCTGAGCTGGACCAGTTCAGCAAGCCATGTCGGCTGCGACAGCAGCTTGACGGCTGCCGACTGCGCGGCCGCCACAGCTGGCGCGCTGGGCTGGCGAGAGAAATCGGGCGTCATTAGCCCCAGACTCAGTGCCAGGCGGTCCGCATCCTGGCAAGACCAGTCGCGCAGCCTCTGCAGCTCGGGCGCTGCAGAGGCTTCGGGGGCCGGCACCAGGTGCGGCACCAACTGCACACGGTACTTGGCTTGAAAGGCTTGCAGATGCAAGGCGGTCAGGTGGCTGTAGGGGTCATCGACCTGGTGAAAATAATGCACCTCTGGCGTCTGCCGCAGCCACTGGCGCTTGAGGGCGTACAAACCCCTGCGCAGCCGCTGCAAGGTGGCACTGGTCAGCGTTTGGGTCAATGCGCGGCCAATGGCAGCTTTGATGACGGACATGGTGGGTTCCAGATCTAGAGATTCGCCCGATGGGCAGTCGCCAAGTCATTGTAGGTTTGCCCCTTGAGGTGACATTAAGTGACATGGGGCGGCAGCCGGGCTGCGGTTGGTAACCGGCTGGTAACTATTGCTGGCCAAACCGGAAGAATCGGACGTACGATACGCTTCGTAATTTTGTTACCAAAAAAACATGAAACTCCATCCTACGGTTGAGGCTGTGACAGCCCGCATTCGCGAGCGCAGCCGCGTCTCGCGCAGCAGCTACCTGCAGCGCGTCGCCCAGGCTGGGCAGCGTCGGCCAGGCGCCGAGCGCCTGGGTTGTGCCAATGTGGCGCACGCCTTTGCCGCATTGCCTGCCAATGACAAACTGCGCGTTGTGGCCGAGAAGGCGCCCAACATCGGCATCGTCACCGCCTTCAATGACATGCTCTCAGCCCACGCCCCGCTGCAGCACTACCCGGACCTGATCAAGACCGAGGCGCGGCGGCTGGGCGCCACCGCGCAGGTGGCCGGCGGCGTGCCGGCCATGTGCGACGGCGTGACGCAGGGCACGCCCGGCATGGAGCTCAGCCTGTTCAGCCGTGATGTGATCGCCATGGCCACCGCCGTGGCGCTCAGCCACGATGTGTTTGACGGCGCGCTGATGCTGGGCGTGTGCGACAAGATCGTGCCCGGGCTGCTGATCGGCGCCCTGCATTTTGGCCACCTGCCCACGGTGTTTGTACCGGCTGGCCCCATGACCTCGGGGCTGTCCAACAACGCCAAGTCCAAGGTGCGGGAACAAGCGGCGCAAGGCCTGGTGGGCCGCGCCGAACTGCTGCAGGCCGAGTCAGCCGCATACCACGGCCCGGGCACCTGCACCTTTTATGGCACGGCCAACAGCAACCAGATGCTGCTCGAAGCCATGGGCCTGCACGTGCCGGGCACCGCATTCATCAACCCTGGAGAGGATCTGCGCGAGGAACTGACCCGGGAGGCGGTGCGCACGGTCCTTGGGCGGCAAACGCCCGGCAGCGCACATGCATTGAGCGGCGAGGCCGGATTTTCCGCCGGGCCGCCCCAAGGAAAATCAGCCCCCTTGGGGGGCAGCGCAGCACACGCAGTGGCAAGCGTGGGGGCTAGCACACCCATCGGGTTGCTAGTGGACGAGGCTTGCATAGTGAACGCGATGGTGGCCCTGCTGGCCACCGGCGGATCTACCAACCACCTGATCCACTGGGTAGCGGTGGCGCGCTCGGCTGGCATCGTGATCGACTGGGATGACTTTGCCGCCCTGTCCGACGTGGTGCCGCTGCTGAGCCGCGTTTACCCCAACGGCAGCGCCGACGTGAACCAGTTCCAGGCGGCTGGCGGCCCCGGTTTTGTGATTCGTGAGCTGCTCGACGCCGGCTTCATGCACGCCGATGTGCTGACCGTACGCAGCGGCGGCTTGCGCGAGTTCACCGGCATCCCCGAGGCGGCTGGTACTGGCCTGCGCTGGCAGACCGCCGGTGCCTCCAAAGACGAGACTGTGGTGCGCCCGGCCAGCCAGCCGTTCAGCGCCAGCGGTGGCCTCAAGTTGCTGCAAGGGCCGCTGGGGCGGGCCGTGATCAAGGTCTCGGCCGTGCCCGAAGACCGGCACCTGATTGAGGCGCCGGCCCGCGTGTTTGACTCGCAGGACGCCTTGCAAGACGCTTTCAAGGCGGGCGAACTCGAGCGCGACGTGGTGTGCGTGGTGCGCTGGCAGGGCCCACAGGCCAATGGCATGCCCGAGCTGCACAAGCTCACGCCCCCACTGGCGGTGTTGCAGGACCGTGGTTTTCGGGTGGCGCTGGTGACTGACGGACGCATGAGCGGCGCCTCGGGCAAAGTGCCGGCTGCCATCCATGTCTCGCCCGAAGCCGCCGACGGCGGGCCTCTGGCACGCCTGCGAGACGGCGATGTGATCCGCCTTGACGCCGCTGCCGGTCGGCTCGAGGTGCTGGTGCCCGAGGCCGAGTGGCTGGCCCGCGAGGTGGCGGTCATGCCCGAGCATCTGCGCGCGGCCAACGGCCTGGGCATGGGCCGCGAACTGTTTGCTGGCATGCGGCGCAGCGCCTTGACGGCAGAGCAGGGCGCCTGCAGCTGGCTGTAAGCCGACTCCCAATAGCTAACCTCAGGACAAACCCATGACGACAACTGCTTTGAGCGCGCTGCAGGTGATGCAAGACGCGCCGGTGATCCCGGTGATTGTGCTGACCGACGTGGTGCAGGCGGTGCCGATGGCCCGCGCGCTGCTGGCCGGCGGTATCCGCATGTTGGAGGTCACGCTTCGCACGCCGCAAGCCCTGGCCTGCATCGAGGCCATTGCCCGCACGTTGCCCGAGGCTGTGATCGGTGCCGGCACCGTGCGCAGCCGCGCCGATGCGCAGGCTGCGGCTCGCGCCGGCGCCCGCTTTGCGGTGAGCCCCGGCTACACGCCGGCGCTGGGCCAGGCCTGCCGCGATGCCGGTCTGGCGTTGCTGCCGGGGGTAGCCACAGGCAGCGAGATCATGCAGGCGCAAGAAGATGGCTTTACCGAGCTCAAGTTCTTTCCGGCCATGCAGGCGGGCGGCCCGGCCATGCTTAAGGCCTGGAGTGGCCCTTTTTTTGACGTCAAGTTCTGCCCCACCGGCGGCGTGACACTGCAAAACGCGTCTGAGTTGTTGGCCCTGCCCAATGTGGTGTGTGTGGGCGGCTCCTGGCTGGTCCCGGCCGACGCGCTCGCCGGCGGCGATTGGCCGCGGATCACGCGGCTGGCAGCTGACGCGCGGGTCCTGGCGCGAGCTTGACGCCGGCGTCGACCCTAAAATTTCCACAAAAGTTTGGCGGGATAAGTGGCGCCAATCGGGTGCGATATATTCAATTGGTGTTATAAATATACAACCAAGGCTGAAGCAGATTGGGTGCCCTGATAAGCCTCTGCGTTGGAGGCAGATGTAAGGGTACGGCCAACCTGCCCTGGGTTGGTCCGGCATTGAAAAACAACGTCATAACGAGGAACACATGAAACAAATTACTTTTGGCTCGTCCAAGGGCCCTAAACAGCAACGCCGTGCCGTCGTGCTTGCAGCGCTGCTGGCAATAGGTGCAGCAGCACCAGCAGGCTACGCTCTGGCCCAGGCCAATTCGCGCAATGTGCCGGCGGCCGAATGGGCGAAGATTCAGGAAGCCGCCCGCAAAGAGGGCAAGGTCATCGTTTACGCGACCATGGGTCCGGCCGTACACGACCGCATCGTTGAGGCGTTCAACGCCAACAACCCCGGCATCAAGATGGAACTGGTGCGGATCGTCGGTTCGGCCCTTACGGCCAAGGTAGAGCAGGAGCGCCTGGCGCCCAACGTAGCCGGTGGCGACATGATGCTGACCGCCGACATCCGCTGGGCCAGCGACGCGGTCAAAAAAGGCTATCTGAAAACGCCTGTGGGCCCCGCTGCTGCTGCCTACCCTGATGCCTGGATACGCGGCGGGCAGGTTGCCTTGGTTGCGCCAACACCTTGGGTGATTCACTACAACACCAACCTGGTCAAGACCCCAATCACTAGCTACCAGGACCTGCTGCGGCCGGAATTGGCCGGCAAAGTCGGCGGCACGTCTTTAGTGGCCGAGGTGGTAACTCTGTTTTACAAATGGGTGGACGAGACCAACCCAGGCTTCATGGAGAAATTTGCGGCACAAAAGGTCAAGATGTACCCGAGCACGGTGGCATCGGCCAATTCCACTGCCTCGGGCGAGATCGCTGCCGGCATTTTCTCGGTGATTCCTGTTGACAACGCGCTGCATGCCCAAAAGGCCCCGTTCAAGACCGTGATTCCTAACCCGTCGTATGGTTTCGCCTATGGGGCAGCAGTCGTCAGTTGGGCGAAGAACCCGAATGCAGCCTTGGTGGCGCAGGACTTCATTATGTCGGTCAAGGGGCAGGCAGCGTTGGTTGGCAATGGTGAGGCTGGCAGCCCGGTCCCCGGCGTCACTGGCTCACTCGACCTGTCCAAGGTCAACCTTCAGCTGATCGACTGGGACAAGGTTACGCCTGAGGGTGTGAAAGCCTACGAGACCCGTTGGAACTCGTTGTTTGGCGCACGCTGAGGACCCGATGGCCTCAATGACGGTGACCAGGTGATGGCTGCACATCGCCAAGGCCGGGTCTGGTGGGGCTCGGGCGGTTGGGTGCGGCGGCAAGCCGCACCCCAGACGGCCTGGGTGCTGCTGGCGATCGGAGTCGGTTTTTTGGTGTTGTCGCCAGTGCTGCAATTGCAGTGGCGCGCGTTTCTGGACGGCGGCTCGGCATTTGCCCGTATGCAAGACCTTCCGCGCATCGGCACCACGCTGAGCACCACCATCGTCCTGGCCATTCTGTCGAGTGTTTTGGCGGTATTGATCGGCACCTTGCTGGCCTGGTGCGCCTCCATGTTGCCGCAACGGGTGCGCCGGGTCGGTGAGCTGGCGCCGCTGCTGCCCTTGGTGGTTCCGGCCGTGGCTGCCGTGACCGGCTGGATCTTCCTGCTCTCGCCTCGAGTGGGCTACTTGAACATGCTGCTTCGCCAGTTGCCAGGGTTGGACAGCCTGGAAGAGGGGCCGTTCGACATCTACAGCGTGACCGGCATCATCATCATCACCGGCATGTTGCTGAGTTCATTTGTGTATGTGTTCGTGTTCACAGGGCTGAAGAACATGGGCCAGGAGCTTGAGGCCGCAGCGGCGGCCTGTGGTGCTTCGCCGACCATGCGGTTTTTCACCATCACGTTACCCTTGCTGCGGCCGTCCATCATTTTTGCCACAGGGGTGGTGTTTTTGCTGGGCCTTGGTCAGTTCACCGCGCCTCTGTTGCTGGGACGAACCGCCAAGATCGATGTGCTGACGACCGAGATGTTTTACCTGACGGAACGGTTCCCGGTTGATTTCGGCCTTGGCGCCGCGCTGGGCTTTCCTATTTTGGCGCTGGGCCTGATGGTGGTGCTATTCCAGAAACTTGCGCTCGGCGAGCAGCGTCGCTTTGTGGTGGTTTCTGCCAGGTCCAAGTACAACGTGCGCGAGACGCGTTGGTGGGCGGCGGTCGTCATTGGCTTGTACCTGTTGGTCACGACCGTGCTGCCCTTGATGGCTTTGATTTATGTTTCCGTGTCGCCTTTCTGGACGGGCTCCCTGATCGTGCCGGAGCTGACCCTGCGTCACTGGAGTTCAGTGCTGGGTAACCGGGGTCTGGTGGATGCGATCTGGACCAGCGTCAAGACCTCGGTGATTGGCATCGCCATCCTGATTCCCTTGGGCTTCTTCATGGCCTTTGCCTTGCTGCAGTCGACCCGCATTGCCAAGCCGGTGCGCATGGCCATTGACCTGTTTGCCACACTGCCCATTGCCGTCCCGGCCTCGCTGATGGGTTTTGGCTTGCTGTTTGTTTATTCGCAGCCGCCGATACAGATCTACGGGACCACAGCCGTGTTGGTGGTGACCTACGTCACGCTGATGATCGGCCATTCGACACGGCTGCAGTTCACCACGCTGGTGGCGACGGGGCAGGAATTCCTGGAGGCCTCGAAGGCCTCTGGAGCCGGTCCGATCCGTTCGCTGTTCCAGGTGCTGTTGCCCATGTGCCGCAAAGGCATCGCTGCCACCGCGGCGCTCACCTTTGTGCTGCTGTTCCATGAGTTCAGTGCGTCGCTGATGGTGCGCTCGGCCAGGACGCAGGTTATTGGCAGTGTGATGTACGACGTCTGGGCCGGGGGCATCTATTCCCAGGTTGCGGTGCTGGCGCTGATCATGGTCGTGGTAACAGTCGTCGGGGTCTGCATCGCGGGCTGGCTGGGTGGCACTGATCCGACACAACAAAAGGGCTGATACGTGAAGGAACTCCAAGTTGAAAAGCTCGTGAAACGCTACCCCGGGCGCGAGCAGGTGGTGGCGGTGGATCGGGTCGATGTTGAAGTCGCGGCGGGTGAAATGCTGGTGTTGCTCGGCCCCAGCGGTTGCGGCAAGACCACGCTGCTGCGCTGTGTGGCAGGCCTGGAAGAAGCCCAGGAGGGACGAATTTTGCTCGAGGGCCGGGCCGTGTTTGATTCAGCCAGTGGCCTGAACCAGCCCACGCACTTGCGCGACATCGGCATGGTGTTCCAGAATTATTCGCTGTGGCCACACATGTCGGTGCAGCGCAATGTCGAGTACCCGCTGCGGGCGCGCAATGTCGACGCGTCCGCACGGACGGCACGCTCACGTGAGGTGCTTGAAGTCGTGCAGTGCGGTCACCTGTCCGACCGCTACCCGGCCATGCTTAGCGGCGGTCAGCAGCAACGGATCGCGTTGGCTCGCGCCTTGGCGCCACGGCCCAAGATCATGCTGCTGGATGAGCCCCTGTCCAACCTTGATGCCTTGCTACGGGTGGAACTGCGTGCCCATTTGCGGGCCATCCACCGTGAGGTGGGCTTCACGGGTATTTATGTCACGCACGACCAGATTGAGGCTTTCAACCTGGGTACTCGGGTCGCGGTGATGAATGCGGGTCGCATCGAGCAACTTGACAGCGCCAACCAAGTGTATGAGCGACCTGCCACCGAGTATGTGGCGCGCTTCCTGGGCATCCGAAATGCCCTGGCCTTGACGCGTGACGCCGGGTGGAGCACCGACGCCGGTCGGCTGGACGGCAACCTGCAGGTGCTGGATCGTTACAAAGGGCCGTTGCGCTTGTTTGTAAGGCCCCAGTTGCTGCAACTGAACGCTGCAGGCAGCGTCGTACCATTGCCGCCCGGCCACATGGCCCTGCAAGGTGGGCGTGTGGTCGATGTGCTGTACTCGGGCTCCGAGGTCGACTACGTGGTGGATGTGGGCGGCGTTTCGCTGTTCGTCACCAACCCGGTGGGGCCCAGCCCCTACCGCGCCGGCGACACCGTCACGGTGTCATTTGCCGGCGAGAACGCCTTGCTGTATGCCAATGGCGTCTTGGTCAGGGGCTAATCCTCAAGCCTTGAACAGCTTGTCGAACTTGAGTTTGTAGTCGCGCTGAAACTCTGGCGTGTAACGGAACACGTCCCAGGGCTGCATGGTCTTGGCATCCAGTGAGCCAGGAATGCCTGGGATCACGCTGGCGGTTTCGCCGGTCCCGTTCCAGATGCCCTGACCGCGCCGAGACATCATGTAATCCAGAAACACCAGGGCGGCGTTGGGCCGTCTGGAATGCGCCACTGCGGCGATCACGTCGGCACTGGCAAAGGCCGGGTTTGGCTGCACCACCTTCATGGGTGCGCCCTGGGCGATCAGCGTGTTGGCAACCGCATGGATGCCGTACAAGCCGGCGGCTGTCTCGCCGGCAGCGATACTCTGGAACAGCGGCAGCACGCCGACCGTAAGCTTGGGTTTTTGCGCTGCGAACTGGGTCAGAAAATCAGCGCCCTGCGTCTTCTCAATCCATTCGTAGAAGGCAAAGACGGTCTCCGCGACCAGGTCAGAACTACCCACCTTACCCTTGAGCTCGGGCCGCAGCAGGTCGCGCATGCTGGTAATCGGTGTCTTGACCATGTTGGTGTTGTAGGCCAGCACAAAAGGCATCACGGCGACGATCGGCACAGCGCCGTACAGCAGGCTCTCCTTGGGGTAGTCGGCGGTCGCCGGACCTACCGGTTTGAGAAAGAAGTTTTCCTGCGACTTCTCGCGGTACCAGATGGCGTTGGCGTATTGCGTGATGTCAGCGCCGTCAAGTTTGCTTGACTTTTCGGTCTCGATGGCCTGCATGTGGGTAACGGCTGTGAGCAGGCGGCGGTACTCAACCTTGATCTCGGGGTATTGCGCCATGAAGTCCTTGGTCACCCGGTCCAGCACCTGAGGCACGGCCTGGTGGTAGATCACCAGGCTGCCCTCTTTTTTGGCAGCGGCCACAATGCGCTGCCAGTTGGCATCGCCTTGCTGGGCGTTCAGCCTGGGCGCTGTCAGCGCCATGGCACCGAGAGCGCCCAGCGTGCCAATGGCACTGCGGCGGTTTACAGAATTGCGTTGGTTGTCATTCGTCATCGTTGTCTCCTTGTTAAATTACTCATCGGCCTCAATCGTCATCGCACCTTCAACTCATGGTTAAGCCACCGTCAAGCGGCATGGCCACGCCGGTGATCCAGGAGGACTCATCGCTGGCCAGAAAGAGGGCCAGGTTGGCGCAGTCTGCAGTCACGCCCAGTCGGCGCAGCGGGTGCTTGGCCGCGACCACCGCCTGTTGCTCTTCAATGCTGGAGGTGTCGTTGGCTTTTAGGGCACGGGTTTTCCAGACCCCGGCCACCAGTGGTGTGGGGATCGAACTCGGGCAGATCGCATTGCAGCGGATGTTTTGCGGACCATACTGCGCGGCAATCTGCCGCGTCAGGCCGACCACACCGGTCTTGGCCGCCGAGTAGTGCGGAATGTCGGGGATGCCGATCAGCCCTGCCGTGCTCGACTGGTTGATGATCGATCCGCCACCCCCCGCGATCATGTGCGGCAAGGCGTATTTGGATGACAACCAGACACTGGTCAGGTTGATTGAGATCATCCTGTTCCATTGCTCCAGGGTCATGTCGATGGCGTTGGTCGCCTCGGCGATGCCGGCATTGGCGTAGAGCACATCGAGCTTGCCGTAGGCGGCGATGGTCTCGGCCACCATGCGTTCGATGTCCTGCGCCTGGCTCACATCGACGGTGCAAGCGATGGCGCCATGGCCCGCAAGACGGGCGGTCTCCCGCACTGCCTCGGCCTGGATGTCCGCGCACATCACGCGGGCGCCTTCAGCTGCGAACAGTTCTGCGGTGGTCCGGCCGATGCCAGAGGCCGCACCGGTGACGATCGCCACCTTGCCTTCGAGTCTTCCTGCCATGGTTGTTGTCTCCTGATTGCTCGGCGCCTCAGTGTTTTGGGCCGGTGTCTTTATGGATGAATTCGGTGATGAACGGGGCGATCACTTCACCGTTGATTTTGCAGTCGATCAACATCGGGCCATCGGGCTTGGCTAACAGGTGCTCGAGTTTTTTCAGGTCGTCGACTGAGCGAACAGTGTGGCAGTCAAAGCCCAGTGGTTCTGCCATGGGCGCAAAGTCAACGTCAAAAAATTCGGCCTTGGCGACCGGCATGTTTTGGCCGCGCAGGATGTGCACCTCAGCGCCATAGGCCGCATCGTTCATCACGAGTACGATTATGGGCAGGTCTTCGCGGATGATGGTTTCGATTTCACCCATGGACATCAGCATGCCGCCGTCGCCGATCATGACCACCACCGTTCGATCCGGCTGGCCGCGCGCGACGCCAATCGCAGTCCCCAGCCCCAGCCCTACCGAGCCCGAGTCCAGGCTGTGCGTGAAGTGGCCAGGCCCAGGCACTGAAAAGTAGGCCCAGTTGGCCATGAAGTTGCCGCCGTCATAGACGATGTGCCGGTTCTCGGGCAGCATTCGGCTGATTTCCAGCGTCAGGATGCGCGGGTCAATCGTTCGGGCGGTGTGGGCCACCTGGAAATCCATGGTGTGCTCAAAAGCGGCGATTTCCGTGCGCACCTCTTCGGTTTGCCAGGGCTTGTCCGCCGCGCTGCGTTCGGGCAGGGCGGCGGACAACTGCTCTGCGACCAGCCGGGCGTCGCCCACAATCCCCACATCTGCGGGCCACCAGCGGTTGATGTTGGTCCGCACACTGTCTACATGGATCACGGGAACGGCGGGCAGCGCGATGCCCGAACTCATGGTCAGCGAGTTCAGTGCTACGCCCACCGCCAGCACGCAGTCAGCCTTTTCGATGTAACGGCGAGCCACCGAGGTTGACGAAGAGCCGAGGATGCCCAGGTTGTAGGGGTTGTCGCGAAACAGGTCCTTGGCTTTGAGGGCGTTGACCAACAGCGCGCCAGTCTGTTCTGCCAGCGCTTCTAGCGCCTGCCTGGCGCCGGCGCGATGGGCACCGACCCCGGCGACGATCAGTGGTCGGCGCGCTTGGCGCAGCAGGCCGACGGCCGTATCGATGGACGATTGGCGCCCGGCCTGCGCCTTGGGCGCTACCGACAGTTTCACCGGTGAAGGTCCATCGCCCACGCTGGTGTAACCCACCTGCAGGTCGGTAGGCAACAGCAGCACCGCGGTCTTGCCCAACGAGGCCTCTGCCACAGCGTCCGCCAGCGACTGCCGGGCGGCGTCTGCGCTGCCCGGTTGGAATGTCGGGATGCCACAGGCGCGAACCACCGTGGCAGCCGGAAAGGCCTTGAGGTCTGGGCCCAGCCCATTGACCACGCCCCGGCCTAAAGGCGAGTCGCCGCTGATGATCAGCACCGGCATGCCGGACTTGGCGGTTGAAATGGTGCCGTGCATCGCATTGGCCATGGCCGGACCGCGGCCCACTAAGGCCACCCCGAGCTTGCCGGTCGCTGCGGCGTAGCCCATGGCCATCATCACCGCGTTGGTTTCATGGCGCGCGCCGATCATCCGCACGCCCATAGCGTCCAGCGTTGAAAAAATTTGGCAGATACAGTCGCTCATCAGGCCAAAAACGGTGTCGACGCCGAGCGCCTTGAGGTCTTCGGCCAAGACTTCATATACGGGTGCAGTACGCATTCAGCTTGTCTCCTGATAGGCTGTTGGGAGGCCTTACCAGCCCCTTCTCGCCACAAGTTTATATTGGAAAACAGTTTTCAATATAAATTATCATGTGGTTAAATACTTTAAGCGTTGTAAGGGTTAATGTCAGGCGCTGACCCTACAGCGCACAGACCTGCCGCCGAACGCCATCTTGATGGAGAGATACGCATGAGCAAGGACCAAGCAGCTGATCGGACGCAGATCCACTACACCATGGCGGTGTACTGCAACAGCGTTGACAGTGGTGATGTGGAGGGTGTGGTGTCGGTCTTCATGCCCGATGGTCGTCTGGAACTCTCCAGCGGCCGAAGGGCCGTGGGCCGAGATGCCATTCGCGCCTTCTACACGCCGGTGATCGGGCCAGACCGGCCGGATCGCGGGCCAGACGGAGCGCTGCCCTTGCTGCGACACAACCTGACCACCTCCCGCGTCGAGTTTGATGACGCTGACACCGCCCGGGGCTGGACCTATTTTCTGTCGCTGACCCGGCATGGCATGGACCACGCGGGGCGCTATATCGACACCTTTCGGCGACAAGGCGAGCGCTGGCTGATTGCCGACCGGCAGATCGTGGTCGAGTGGTACGGCTCGCCCTCCTGGTACGAGTCGGTGCGCCTCAAGGCGGCGCAAAGCGGCAGCCAGTGAGTCATGCACAGCGTCGCTGAACTGCGGCTGCGCGCTCGGGCTCGGCTGCCCAGGGTGATCTTCGATTTCATCGATGGCGGTGCCGGCAACGAGGCCACGTTGAGCCGTAACGAAAGTGCCTTTCAGGACTTGCGGCTGCTGACCCGGGTGTTCGCCCCCTGCCGCAGCCGAGACCTGTCCACCACCCTGCTGGGCCAGCGCTATGCCATGCCCTTTGGTGTGACGCCCATGGGGCTGTGCAACCTGGCCTGGCCAGGGACTGACCTAGGCCTAGCCCGGGCCGCTGCCAAGGCGGGTATCCCTTATTCGCTGTCCACAATGGCCAGCACCTCGATTGAGGACGTCGCCCGTGCCGCCCCGGACCACACCTGGTTTCAACTGTACGTCGGCGGTGATGCGCCGGTGGCAGATGGTTTTCTGGAGCGTGCGGTCGCAGCTGGCATCCGAACTCTGGTGTTGACGGTCGACGCCAATTTTGCCGCCCGCCGACTGCGCGATCGGCGCAACCACTTTGCGCTTCCCCTGCGCCCGACACCGCGCCTGCTGGCCGACCTGCTGGCGCACCCGCGCTGGTCACTGGCGACGTTGGCCGCTGGTGCACCGACCTTCGAGAACTTCAAACCCAGCGCTAGCAACCCGCGCCGCATCGACATTGCGGACATGCTGAAGGCCTTGGCCCAGGCGGACATCAACTGGGACCTGCTGACCCACGCGCGGGCGCGCTGGCCGCACAAGCTGATTGTGAAAGGGGTGCTGCACCCGCAAGATGCCCAACGGATCGCCGCGATGGGTGCAGATGGTGTCGTGGTGTCTAACCATGGCGGGCGGCAATTGGCTTCGGTCCCGACTTCCATCGAGGCACTGCCGGCGATCCGGCAGGCGGTGGGTCCTGATTTTGCGGTGCTGCTCGACAGCGGTGTGCGCAGTGGCGACGACATCGCCAAGGCCTTGGCTGCCGGCGCCGACTTTGTGCTGCTCGGGCGCACCTTTCTGTACGGCACGGGTGCGCTGGGGGCCGAGCGCGGCCCAGAGGTCACTATTGATATCCTGCGCGGTGAACTCGACACGGCGATGGCTCAGCTGGGCTGCAGCACCGTGCAGGAGCTTCGTGCTGCGGCTTTCTTTTCTCCACTGTCCTGGCCCAACCTTCTGCATCAAGGCTCTTCATGAGTTCACAGATTCCCGACCATGTGCCACCCGACCGGGTGGTGGAGTTCGACCGTTTCACGTCGCCTGTGCTGCAACGCTGCCCGCACCGTGGGGTGGCAGAGCTGTTCAAGAACAGCCCCGACATCTTCTACACCACCGGTGACCGTGGGCACTGGGTGGTGGCCAGCGCCACCTTGGCGCGCGACATGTTGCGCCAGACTGACAAGTTTTCCAGCGACCCGGCGCACAACCCTGCCAACGCGCGCAAGCCGCCCACCCTGCCGAACCAGGCCGACCCGCCCTTGCACACCGAGTTGCGCCGCATCATCAACCCCTTTTTCTCGCCTGCTGGCGTGCAGAAGCTGGAGCACAGCGTGCGCCAACTGGCGGGCGAGCTCATTGACGAGGTTTTAGGGCGTGGGCATTGCGAGTTTTTGCGCGAACTGGCCCAGCGGTTTCCGGTTCAGCTGTTCATGCGCATGACCAACGCCCCCATGGAAGACCGCGAAATGCTGGTGGCCAAGGTGGACCGGTTCACCCGCGCGCCCGATATTCAGCAGCGCTTGGCGGCACTGGGTGAGCTGGGCGATTACCTCAAGGGCATGATCGCCGAGCGCGAGCGCGCACCTGGTGATGACCTCGTCAGCCTGGCCATACATGGCACGGTTCACGGCCGCGGGCTGACGGACGACGAGAAGCTGGGCATGGTCAACCTTTTGTTCCTGGGCGGCCTGGACACCGTGGCGGCAATGCTGTCCTTCATCATGGCCTACCTGGGCCAGCATCCGGCGCAGTACCAGCGCCTGGTGAGCGACCCAGAGCTGATCGGCAACGCCATCGAAGAGTTGATGCGGGTGCACGGCGTGGCCGGCATGGAGCGCGGCGTGACGTCAGACATGAGTTATGCGGGCGTAGATTTCAAGGCCCAGGACCGGCTGGTGTTTTTGCCGCATGTCTACGGCTTGGACGATCAGCTGGTGGACGACCCGTTCCGGGTGGACTTTGACCGGCCCATCAGCAGCCACCTGGTGTTTGGCTCCGGCCCCCACCGCTGCGTGGGCTCGCACCTCGCCCGTCTGGAGATGAAGGTTTTCATTGAAGAGTGGGTGCGCCGCATCCCAGCGTTTTCGGTGGCTGCCGAGGGCGATCTGCCCACACGCGGTGGTCTGGTCTGGTCACCGGTGGCCGTGCCGCTGGTGTGGCCGGTAGCTGAGACGTTGGCTGGTCAAGACATAGGTGCCGCCGCATGAAAATCATCGTTGACCGCCAGGTCTGTGCCGGTCATGCCCTGTGCGCCGCCAAGGCGCCCGATGTGTACCAACTGGACGAGGAGGGCTACTGCTGCTCCAACGGCGCCAGCGTGCCGCCACACTTGCACGAGCAGGCGCGCTTGGGTGCGCGGCATTGCCCCGAGGCCGCCATTTTGTTGGTCGACGACGAGGATGCCCCCTGATGCCTGAAATCACCTTTATTGCCGCCGATGGCACGTCGCAAACCCTGCAGGTTGAGGCGGGTCAGTCGGTGATGCAGGTGGCCGTGGAGAAAGATATCCGTGGCATTTTGGCCGACTGTGGAGGCTCTTGCTCCTGCGCCACTTGCCACTGTTACCTGGATGAGGCCTGGGCCTCGCGTTTCCCGCCCGCATCCATCGAAGAGGCGGAGTTGGTGTCGTTTGCCTTTGACCCGCTGCCCAGCAGTCGGTTGTCGTGCCAGCTCGTCCTCGGACCCGAGCACAACGGTCTGGTCATCCGCCTGCCAAAACGGCAAATCTGACGCAAGTCAATCAACCATCTGCAGCGCCGACTTATGGGGTTGGCGTTGGCGGGTGGGGCAGGTGGCTGATCAGCGTTTGTGAAAAGCCGCCATCTACGGCAATGACCTGCCCGCTGACGTAAGAGGCGTCGTCTGACAGCAGGAAGGCCACGACCTTGCCCAGCTCAATCGGCGTGCCAATGCGGCGAAGCGGCATCATCAAGCGACGCTTCTCATGCAGCTCAGGGATAGCGTACACCGCCTCGGCCATCGCCGTACGAATCAGCCCGGGTGCGACGGCGTTGACGCGTACGCCCAGCGGCCCCCATTCCTGAGCCGCGTGGCGGGTAAATGCCGTGACGCCGGCCTTTGACATGGAGTAAAAGCCTGCCCCGGGTTGCGGATTATCTGCCGCTATCGACGAGATGTTGACCACTGCGCCACCGGTTAGCTGCAGGTGCGGCAGCGCAGCCTGTGCCAGCCGGACCATCCCCTTGAGGTTGACCTCGTAGACCAGATCGAGATCAGCTTCAGAGGTGTCAGCCAGTGCCGAGCGGCGGATGATGCCGGCGTTGTTGACCAGGGCATGCAGCGCACCGCTTACCGCCACAGCGCTGCTGATCAGCGCGCCAGGGTCGGTGCGAATATCACCCGGCAGCGCCGTGCCACCGACCGCCTGGGCGACGCGTGCTGCAGCGGGCGCGTCGATGTCGTTGACCAGCACATGCCAGCCCCGCTGTGCAAGAACCTGCGCGATCCCCTCGCCGATGCCTGCACCGCCCCCAGTGACCAACACCGTTGGTTTGCCCATATGGCCTCCTGTGCCAGAATGAATTAAAACGACTCCGGTGGATTCTCGCTGATCAAGAACGACAAACCTGAGAACTGGACGCCCCTATGAGCCCATTTTTTCCACGCCTGTTCTCGCCGATGCGCGTCGGCAGCACCGAGATCCGTAACCGCATTGTGTTTGCTGGACATGGTTCGCGATTTGTCGACTGGCACAGCTTTCACCTCAATGAACGGCAGGCGCATTATTTGGCTGAGCGCGCGCGCGGCGGCGTTGGCCTGATCATTCAGGGCTCATCCATGGTGCACCCGACCGGGCTGGCGGCAGCGGGCGTGAACGAGGTCTGGTCTGACGATTCCATTCCGTCCTACGCCCTCATTACTAACGCCGTGCACGAAGCCGGCGCAAAAATCTTCGGCCAGTTGTCGCACCTGGGTCGGCAGGGCCACGGCTTTGCCACCCACCGGGAGTTGTGGGCGCCCTCAGCAATCCCAGACCCGGCCAGCCGTATCGTGCCCCATGCCATGGACCGGCGCGACATCGACGAACTCGTGGATTGCTACCGCAGCGCCGCGCGTCGGCTGGCGACGGCAGGTTTCGATGGTGTCGAGGTTTATCTGGCGCATGGCTATCTGCTGGCGGAGTTTCTCTCGCCCTTCAGCAATACCCGTCAGGACGCCTATGGCGGCTCGCTAGAAAACCGCTGCCGCCTGCCGCTGCGCGTGATCGATGCGGTACAAAAAGAAGTGCCTGGGTTCCCGGTCGGTATACGGGTCAGCGCCGACGAATTCGTCCCTGGCGGTATCAACCCCCCGGAGTGCAACGCCATCCTTGAGCACTTGCTGGACCGGGTGTCGGTTGACTACATCAGCGTCAGTCAATCCAACTACGCGTCGATCGACCGCATGATCCCGGACATGAGTTTCCCTCGGGCACCGTTTGTGCACTATGCGGCCCAGGTGCGCCAGGTGGCACGGGGTATTCCAGTGTTGGCTGTGGGCCGCCTCGTGACGCCGGAGCAGTGTGAGACCCTGTTGGAGAACGGTACCGCTGATGCTGTCTGCCTGGTTCGCCCGCTGATTGCTGATGCCCAGTGGCCCGACAAGGCCCGTGAAGGCCGTCGTGAGGACATCCGTGAGTGCATTTCGTGTAACGTGGGTTGTCGGGGTGGTCCGCATCGCGGGACACCGATTGCCTGTCTGGTCAACCCGGTGGTGGGCTATGAGAAGCAATACGGAGAAGGCCGCATTCTGCCGACCACGTCACCACGCCAGGTTTTGGTGATCGGGGGTGGCCCAGGCGGTTTGAAGGCTGCGGAAGCAGCCGCGTTGCGCGGCCATCAGGTGACGCTATTGGAGGCCACGGGTCAACTCGGTGGGCAGGTGCTGGTGGCAGCCGCCGCCATGCCCTACCGTGATGAGTTCGCCAACAGCGTACGCTTTCTTGAACAACAGGTCCGCAAGCTCGGTGTCGATGTCCAACTGAACACACGTGCGACGACCGAAAGCGTGATCGCGGTGCAGGCTGATGTGGTCATCGTGGCGACTGGCTCAAGCCCTGGCCGCCCGGCGATCCCGGGTGCCCATCTGCCCCATGTGTGCACAGTCCACGACGCAATCGCGCATGGCGTGAACGGCGCCAAGGTGGTCGTGCTGGATTCAGGCGAATCTGACTGGAAATGCCTCACCACGGCAGAAGCCTTGGCGGCGGCGGGGCACGCCGTCACCATCGTGTCGCCAGTGCCTATTGGCACGGAAATGGACGCGTTTTCAAAACCGCCGATGTTGCGCCGTTTGCGGGCCGCGCACGTGCAGTCCATCGAGCTTCACTCGGCCGTGGCGATAGAACCCGGACGAATGCAGTTGCGCGAGAACCTGAGTGGCGAGACGCGTTGGATCGACGCCGACGCCGTGGTCCTGTCCTGGTACGGCGTGGCGGAAGACGCCCTGGTGCAGGCACTGCGCGACATCGACGGTCTTGAAGTGCATGCGGTGGGTGATTGCCTGGCACCGCGGCGCGCGATCGACGCCATCTGGGATGGTTTTCGGATCGGTATCGCGGTCTGACAGCGTTTGCTTCGCCAGTGGTGCGTGTCCTACAAATCCTTCACCAAACGCAGAGCGTCATAAATCGCCGCATGCGTGTTGCGGGCTGATACCGCATCGCCAATCCGAAACAGCTGAAAGCCGCGACCGGCCTCTGACTGGCCCTGTGGCTGACCGGCCAGCAAGGCGTCGTAGTCCACCGCGCCCTGGTTGCTGGAGCTGCCCTTGAGCTCAAAGTACAGCTCGTCGAGCGGCCGGGTGCCGTGGTTCACCACCACCTGGTCGACAAGCCGCTGCTGGTGTACGCCGCCGTAGTCGCTGCCGATGTGGGCCAGCAGTTGGCCGTCTTGGCGCGTGACAGACGTCAGCCGAAAGGTCACGGTAAAGGTCACGTCGCGCTTTTGCAGGCTGCGCATGTAAGGCACCAGGTTCATGGCCATCACTTCTGGCGCAAAGCTGCGGTCGGGCGTCATGATCTCCACCTTGGCGCCGGTCTGCGCGATCAGGTCGGCGGCCTGCAGCGCGGCGTGGTCGCCGGCGTCGTCGTACAGCAGCACGTTGCGTCCGGGCTTGGCGTCGCCGCTCAGGATGTCCCAGGCCGACACCACCAGCTCGTTGCCCTGTGACAGCACCGCCGTGTGGGGCAGGCCGCCGGTGGCGATGATCACCACGTCGGGCTGCTCGGCCAGCACCGTGGCGGCATCGGCCAGGGTGTTGAAGCGGAACGCCACCCCCTGTTCCTCGCAGCGCGCCATACGCCAGTCGATGATGCTGATCATCTCGCGCCGGCGTGCGGTCTGCGTGGTCAGCCGCACCTGCCCGCCGGGTTGGGCGGCGGCTTCGAGTACCAGCACCTGGTGGCCGCGCTCGGATGCGACCCGGGCCGCCTCTAGCCCCGCCGGGCCAGCGCCCACCACCACCACCTTGCGCTTGAGTGGGGCCGGGCTCAGGGTGTGCGGCATGGTCAGCTCGCGCCCGGTGGCGGGGTTGTGGATGCAATAGGCCTCGCCTCCGGCGTAGATGCGGTCCAGGCAGAAGTTGCCGCCCACGCAGGGGCGAATGGTGTCCTCGCGGCCGAGCATGATTTTGCGCACGATGTGCGGGTCGGCCATGTGGGCCCGCGTCATGCCCACCATGTCGAGCTTGCCCGAGGCAATGGCAAAGCGGGCGGTGGTCACGTCCTGAATTTTGGCGGCGTGGAAGATCGGAATATTGACCTGCGCCCGGATGCTGCCGGCAAAGTCGAGGTGCGGCGCGCTGGCCATGCCCTGCACCGGGATCACGTCGGTCAGGCCCGCGTCGGTGTCGATGTGGCCGCGGATGATGTTCAAAAAATCCACCATGCCCGACTTGGCCAGGTAGCGGGCAATGCCCAGACCCTCCTCGGCATTAATGCCGCCGGGCATGGCCTCGTCGGCCACGCCGCGCACCCCCAGGATAAAGTCCGGCCCCACCCGTGCCCGAATGGCCTTGATCACGTCGAGCGTGAAGCGCACCCGGTTCTCCATCGGCCCGCCATACGGGCCCTCCAGCGTGTTGGTGGCGGGGGACCAGAACTGGTCCATCAGGTGGCCGTAGGCTTCGAGTTCCACGCCATCAACGCCGGCGGCGTGCATGCGTTCGGCCGCGTCGGCGTAGTCGCGGATCAGGCGCGTAATGTCCCAGTCTTCCATTTGTTTGGGGAAGGCGCGGTGCGAGGCCTCGCGCTGGTGCGAGGGCGACACCACCGGCAGCCAGTCGGCCTTGGACCAGCTGGTGCGCCGCCCCAGGTGGGTGATCTGGATCATCACCGCGGCGCCGTGCTCATGGCAGGCGTCGGTCAGGTCTCGCATCCAAGGCACCACCTCGTCCTTGTAGGCCAGGATGTTGTTGAACACCGGCGGGCTGTCGCGCGAGACGGCGGCCGAACCTGCGGTCATCGTCAGGGCAATGCCTGCTTTGGCCCGCTCCACATGGTAGGCGCGGTAGCGGGCTTTGGGTAGGCCGTCTTCGGCATAGGCCGGCTCGTGCGAGCTGGTCATGATGCGGTTGCGCAAGCGCAGGTGCTTGAGCTGAAAGGGCTGCAACAGGGGGTCGGTGTCAATGGCCATGCGGGGCTCCGTCGTCAGTAACGTCGTCGGTACGGTCGTCAGTACCACTGGTCGGTCATCGAGGCCTTCTTGCGGGCCACAAAGTCGCGGATGGATTCGTCCACCGCCTCGTCCAGCGGTGGCGCTACATACTCGGCCAGCGAGGCTTTCCAGCGCTTGTTGGCGCGGGTGGCGGCATCGGTCTTGCCGGCTTCGTTCCAGGCCTCAAAGGGCGTGTTGTCGGCAATATTGGAGTCAAAAAACGCTGTGGTGTAGTTGGCCATGGTGTGGTCACTGCCCAAGTAGTGGCCGCCCGGCGTGACGCTTTGGAAAGCACCCATGGCCAGCGTGTTGTCGTCCACCACCACGCCGCCCAGGTAGCTGTGCAGGGCGCCGCAAAAATCGGCGTCCATCATGAACTTCTCGTAGCTCATGGACAGCAAGCCGTCCAAAAAGCCGGCTGAATGCAGGATGAAGTTGGCCCCGCAGTGCACCGCTGACAGCATGGACATCACGCTCTCTTGCATGGCCTGGCCGTCTGGCAGCTTGGAGGTGGTGAACGAGCCGGCGCAACGCAGCGGCAGCTTCAGCCGGCGTGCCAGCTGCCCCACCACCATGGAACCAATGGCCGGCTCTGGCGTGCCAAAGGTGGGCGAGCCCGAACGCAGTGACATGCTGGACAGAAAGTTGCCGTAAATCACTGGCGCACCGGGGCGCTCCAACTGCGTCATGGCGCAGCCGACCAGGGTTTCGGCATGGGCCTGGGCAATGGCGCCAGCGTTGGTGACCGGGCCCATGGCGCCACCCAGTATGAAAGGCACGATCACCGCCGCCTGGTTGGCGCGGGCATAGGCCCGCGCCGATTTGGTCATGGTGCCATCCCACAGCAGCGGCGAGTTGACATTCACATTGCCCAGAATCACGCAGTTGCGGTCCACAAAATCGGCCCCAAACAGCAGGCGGCTCATCTCGATCGAATCCTCAGCGCGCTGCTCCGAGGTGATGGAGCCCATGTAGGCCTTGTCCGAGTAACGCATGTGGGCGTAAACCATGTCCAGGTGCCGCTTGTTGACCGGTACATCGGTCGGCTCGCACACCGTGCCGCCGCTGTGGTGCAGCCAGGGGCAGTTGTAGGCGAGCTTGATGAAGTTTTGAAAGTCTTCCAGCGTGCCGTAGCGCCGGCCCCGGTCCAGGTCCATCACAAAAGGCGAGCCGTAGGCCGGCGAGAACACCACGCTGTTGCCGCCGATCTGCACCGAGCGGGCCGGGTTGCGGGCGTGTTGGGTAAATTCTTGCGGCGCGGTCTTGAGCACCTCTTGCAGGTGGCCGGGCTCGAAGCGAACCCGCATGCCATCCACCTTGGCGCCCGACTTTTTGAACAGCGCCAGCGCCTCGTCGTCGTCGCGGATGTCCAAGCCCACTTCGGCCAGGATGCGGTCTGCCGTGGCCTCGATCTTGAGCAGGCTTTCTTCGCCCATGATGTCGTAGGTCGGAATGACCCGCTTGATGTACGCAGGCCCGGTGGGCTTTGCATTGGGATCGCGGCGTTCGCGCCCGCCAGTGCGGCGGCCGCGCTTGGTCTCAGTCTCACTCATTGTTTTTGTCTCCAACACCGCTTCAATGTGGCGGCAAGGGCGAATAATAGGACCAAATGGTGCCGCTGGTCAGCGGTGGGGCGGCTTGCGGTGGCGGGCCTCAATCAGGCATGGGCATCGCCGAGCTTTGCCTTTGCTGGCGAAACTGCCAGCCTAGGTGCCCCAGCAGCGCCAAAAACACCACGGCGCCGCCCAGCAGGGTGCGAGCGTTGGGCACCTCGCCGTGCACCAGCCAGACCCACAGGGGGCCGAGTACCGGCTCGGCCACGCCAATCAACGCGGCCAGCGCGGCTGGCACCAGACGCACGCCGCGCACAAACAAGGCCATGCCCAGCCCCAGGTTGAGCGCGCCAAACACAAACAGCAGCGCTGCATTGCCTGGGCTGACCACCGCGTTGCCCATCAGGCTGGCCGCGACTGCGCCCGCCATGATGGTGCCGGTACAGACCGCCGGCATCATGCCCACCTGCGCATGGCGCCGGGTGATCACGGTCGCCCCGGCAAAGGCCAGCGCCACCAGCAGTGACAAGCCGTCACCCATGGGCGAGACTTTGCCGGTGAGGGATTCCGACACCATGATGGCCACGCCCAGAATCACCACCGCAATGGCAACCCAGGTGGCGCCATCGACCCGTTCCCGAAACACCAAAAAAGACACCAGCGCCGCGATCAGCGGTACACCAGCCTGCATCAGCAGAATGTTGGCGATGGTGGTGTATTGCATGGCCATCACGAAGGTGCTGGAGGCAATGGCAAAGCACAGGCCGACGCACAGACCCGGCAGGCCCATGGCCAGAAACAGTTTGCGCGTGCCCTGCCAGCCCTCGCGCCACAGCATCACCGCCAACAGGAAAATGGCCGCTGCCACCGACCGCCAAAATACGACAGTCCAGGAGTCCGCCACCGACAAAAAGCGCGCAATGGCGCCGCCAAAACTCCAGGCCACGGCCGACCCGAAGACCAGCAGCACGCCCCGCCCATCGACCTGCTTGCCGGCGGTCATGCTCAGCGCTGGATCAGCTCAATCTTGTAGCCGTCGGGGTCTGTGACAAAGGCGATGACGGTGCTGCCACCCTTGACCGGGCCAGCCTCACGCGTGACCTTACCGCCCGCCGCCTTGATGCGTTCGCAGGCGGCATAGACGTCGGTCATGCCCAGCGCAATGTGGCCGTAGGCGGTGCCCATCTCGTACTGCTCAACGCCCCAGTTGTAGGTGAGCTCAATCTCAGCCTGCTCGGGGTTGCTGGCATAGCCCAGAAAAGCCAGCGTGTACTTGTACTCTGGATTCTCGGATTTGCGCAGCAGCGTCATGCCGAGGACTTGGGTGTAAAAATCGATAGCGCGTTGTAGGTTGCCGACGCGGAGCATGGTGTGGAGGATTCTCATGGCGCAACTCTAGCATGCTGGCCTGTGAGGGTAGGGAAGTGGCCGGGGAGGACGGCGCGACCCATAATAAGGCAAACACCGCCGGCCAAGTCACCGGCTCAAGGAGGACACACCATGGGTTTCCGTTTCCAAAAGCGCATCCGCATCTTCAAGGGGCTCACCCTGAACCTGAGCAAAAGCGGCACCTCCTGGACGGTGGGCGGCCCTGGCGCATCGGTCAACCTCAAGGACGGCAAAGCCACTGGCACGGTGGGCATCCCAGGCACTGGCCTGTCGTACCGCGAACGGCTGGACAACAACAGTAGCGGCAAGGGCGGCGGCTTGGGCTGGGTGGTGTGGCTGGTGCTTGCCATCGTGCTGCTGGGGGTGCTTTTTGGTCGATGACTGGTACCTGTACGAGGCTCGCCCCAACTGATGTCAGCCAGCGGCTACCCGTTCCAGGGGTTGATCAGCCGCACCCCGCTGCCCGCAAAGTCTGCGGTGTTGCGTGTCACCAGCGTCAAGTCGTGTTGCAGCGCTGTGGCAGCCAGCAGGCTGTCCACCGCTGGCAAGGGTCGGCCCGCGCTGGCCAGTAGGCGGCCCCAGCGGTCGGCAGTTTGGGCGTCAACCGCCAGCAGGCGGCCCAGAAAGTAGTTGGGTAGTTCTACTTCCAGCCAATCCAGCAGCGGCTGCTGTCTTGCCGCCTCCAGCCTTTCAATGCCTTTGCGGATTTCCCCCAGCGTCAGCACGCTGAGGTAAAGCGTCTGTCGCGGCCTTTGGGCAAACCACGCTACCACTTCGGGCTGTGGCTGCTTGCGCCGCAGTTCAGACAGCACGTTGGTGTCCACCAGGTAGCTCAAAAAGTCACCTTGCGCGGCGGGCTTGTGTCACGCTCAAACTGCAGGTCGTCTTGCCCGCACAGGGGCGACTGCTGCATGAAGTCCACCAGTGAATCGGGGTTGCCACTCAGTCGGTCAAACAGCTCGCGTGACACCACCACCGCCACCGATTGGCCGTGCAGCGTAATCTCTTGCGGGCCGCTGTCCGCCGCATGTTTCACCAGCTCAGAAAACCGCGCCTTTGCGGCCTGCATTTGCCAAGTTTGCATGATGCACCTCCTTTTTTGTAGAAATCAGACCAGTCAGGTCAGATTAATGCAACTTTACCTGAAACTCAGCGCTGCAGGCTAAAACAGAGCCGCAACCGTCTTCATGGGCAGAAACAGCCTGCCCTCGGACGCTGAGAGTTGCACAAAGCCGTAACGCTGATCAGGGCACCTTCTTGGCCAGTTCCGGCGGCAACTTGGCTTTGCGCATCTTGCCCTGCCTGTTGCTTTAGGTGCCGGTCTGTGCGCGGTATTGGCGAGCAGCCTCACGACCTAACCGCCCCCATGCTTTCTTTTTGACAAACGGCTGTTTCATTTTGGTGCTCCGATCGATGGGCCTGTGAGGAAGGAGGTCTCCATAGCATCTATCCGGCTTGTCTTAAATTCCTGGCCGGTGTCTAGCTGACCCGGGATAGGGGCCTGATGGTGGACCAGAGTCATCACGGAACTGTCACAAGCACGTCCTACGATAACTTCTTCTAAACTCGTTTCAGGACTTCCCAAAATGTACAGATCCTTCAATACGGCCTTGGTCGGTATCTTGGTTTGCGCAGGTGTGGTCACCGCGTGTGGCGGCGGCTTTTCTGGTGACCCTTTCACCGTACGGGTGATCGGGCTCAACGATTACCATGGCAACTTGGAGTCCCCCGGCACGTTTGGAGTAAATACCAGCATTGCAGCGGCGAGCCGCCCAGCCGTCGGCGGCGCCGACATTCTGGCTGCCTATGTGGCCAAGCTCAAGAAAGAAATGCCCCACTCAGTGGTCGTGGGGGCGGGCGACCTGATTGGCGCCACACCCTTGGTGTCGTCACTGTTTTTTGACGAGCCCAGCGTAGAGACACTGAACCGCATTGGCCTTGATTTTTCGGCGGTGGGTAACCACGAGTTTGACAAAGGCAGCACCGAGCTGCTGCGCCTGCAAAACGGCGGTTGCAAGCAAACCGGTGGCGCAACCGACCCCAACAGCTGCAAGGGCGCGACCGTAGGCACTCCGGTTCCGTTTGAAGGTGCGAAGTTCAAGTGGCTCTCGGCCAATGTGATCTCTACCGCCACCGGCACATCTTTGCTGCCGGCCTTTGGCGTAAAAGACTTCAACGGCACCAAGGTCGCATTTATCGGCATGACATTGCAAGCCACACCCGGCATCGTGACGCCCACAGGTGTCGCAGGCCTGGTGTTTCGCGAAGAAGCCGCAACCGTCAATGCCTTGATCCCCGAGCTGCGCGCCGCGGGCATAGAGTCGATCGTGGTGCTGGTGCACCAAGGCGGCTTTCAGACCGGCACGCTGTCTGATATCAATGGCTGTGATGGCAATCTTGCAGACTCAGAAATTGCCTCCATCGTCTCCCGCCTGGACGATGCGGTCGACCTGGTAATCAGTGGACACACCCACGCGGCCTACAACTGCCAACTGGCCAATTCCAAGGGCCGCAAAATTCCGGTGACCAGCACACCAGCGTTTGGCCGGGTCCTGACAACGGTTGACCTGACCATCAATCCCCGCTCCGGCGATGTCACGGCGGCAAAAGTCAACAATGTATTGACCAGCCGCGCCGCAGACGCGGGTGTCGTGGCCGACCCGGCCATGACCAAAATTGTGGACAGCTACAAGGCCTTGGTGTCCCCGATTGCCAACCAGGTGCTGGGCGGTGTCTCAGCTGCGCTGAGCAGCTCCCGTAGCGACGGTGCCTGCAACATGCCCGCTGGTGACCTGATCGCCGACTCGCAGTTAGAGGCCACCAAGCCCGCCAACTTTGGCGGCGCTGTACTGGCGTTCATGAACGGTGGCGGCGTGCGCAGCCCCGGCTTCACCTTCCCGTCCAGCGCGGTGGGCGAAGGGGACGGTAATGTGACCTACGGTGAAGCCTTTACCGTGCAACCCTTTGGCAACAGCTTGGTCACCATGACGCTGACCACCACCGACATCAAAGACTTTCTGGAAGAGCAGTTTGCCGGCTGCAAGGGCCAGGACGTTGCGCGCACTCGGTTTGCTTTGCCATCGGCTGGCTTTAAATACACTTGGGATGGTGCCCAAACCTGCGGCGCGCGTATCAGTAATGTGAGCCTGCGCACCGGCAGCACCACCGAGACACTGGTGGACGCGTCCGGCGTAGTGCAAAACCCCACCAAAACCTACCGCGTGACTGTAAATAACTTCATGGCCGATGGCGGTGATGGCTACTCCACCCTGAAGAAGGGCACCAACCGTCTGGGTGGCGCCCAAGACATTGACGCGCTTACGGCCTACCTGTCCGGCTTCAAAGCACCCAAGGCTCCTTACACCCTGGGTAGCAACCTGGCCGACGCTGGAAGCAAACGCATTAACCGGGTAGGCAGCAGCGCAGTGTGCCCTGGTGCCGCCAACACCAACCCTTAAGTGAAAACTGCTTCGACGTGCCGGGATGGAGGCCGCTCGCAACCGAGACTACCTTCCCGGCACTGGCTTTTTGAGGGCTTGTCGAAAGCGCTGGTTTGTGGTCTGAGCATGGGGCTGGCCTCTTTTTGCGTGATGTCTCAGGGGCAAAGCACGGCCAGCGATACCAAATTGCGCCAAATCATGGAACGCGCACAAGCGGGAGCCAACGGGTCTGAACCCGCAACCAGTGCGGTCAACCAACCCCCAAAAACCCTGGCCCCCGAGCAGGCCACGCTTCGCAACACACTGCTGCGTGACGCAGAGGCCGCGTTGTCCCGAAGGGACGTGATCGAAGCCGAAGTCCTGTTTGACAGGGCGGCCAGTATCCAGCATGCGGCCGATACCGAAATTGGCCTGGTTCGCACCTACATGCAAGCCGGAGCCTACCGGCGCGCGCTGGCCTTTGGAGCCCATACGGCTGGCGTGCACCTGGACGTGGTGGGTGGTTCGGCCTTGTACGCCTGGCTGCTGCAAATGGGGGGGCAGCAGGCCGTAGCACAACGCCTGCTCAATGACACCCTGGCACGGCAACCTGATAGCGCTTTCATGTTGGCCGTAGCAAAGCAGCTCAGGAGCGAGAGGCCCCTGGCGGACACCAGTTTGCAAATCCCGCCAACCCGTTTGGCACCCTACGGCGACAACACAGGCCTGCCCAAACACGCCCGCGTGGCGGGCAGTGCCGTGCTGTTGTCGGACGGCCGGCAGGCACTGGCGCCCTTGGTATTGATTCCGGCTTCGGACAAAGTCTTGGTACGCAATGGCCTGGGCCAACTCAGTCAGGCGCGTATTCTGCGCCGTCATGCTGGTTTGGGCGTTGCCGTCCTGACCCTGGAGCAAGCGCTGCCTGTGGCGGGCGCGCTGCAGTCTCACACTGGCCCGGTGTTTCCCGGCAGTGCCGGCTACGCGCTGGAGTACGTGGCCAATGCCACGGCCGATCCGGCATGGCCCATGATGAGTATTGGCTTTCTCGGCGCACCGTCAGGCACGGACAAACAGCTTACGCTGGGTATAGCTTTGAAGGACGGCAGCGGTGGCGGCCCGGTGTTTGACGCCAGCGGGCGCCTGCTGGGCATGGCGGTGTCCCGCCATCCGCAGAGACCACTTGACTTGGTCAGCGTGCAGGACCTGCAAACGGTCCTCGGCAAACCCTTGGCACCACCCGCGCCAAGCGGGGTAGCCGCCCGCGCAGTGCTGGATCAAATGTACGAGGCCGGTCTTTTGACAGGGCTGCAACTCATCACGGTGGCCAAAAAAGGCCCTTAAACCGGACCGGAAGCAAAAAGGGTAGTAGCTGAGCTCGCCATCGTGAATACAGTTGTTTGCGCTTATTCCATAAGGCCTGCAGCCAAAAACCACATAAATTTAAGGTCGCCTTGGGTGCCATCACCGCCGTGTTGATGCGCGACACACGTGTCAGCTCACCCGCCTCATTGCGCATGTCGATCTGCCAAACCTGGATGGTGCACAGACGGATGACGGGGCGCAAATCGCTGCGCACTGGGATCAGGCGGCTCAACCCGCACCCGGTGGCGAGGTGGACCAGCGCGTAACTGGTGACTGAGCGAAACGGCGATTGGGACTCGCAGCGGGTTGGTGCAGATGTCTTGGTCAGGGCCGAAGAGCCGATCAGGCCGCCGCCCAACATCCGTGCGACAACGCCGTGAATGCCGGATTTCTCTGCAGGCGCTCAAAAAGCCTCGGTGCAAAAGGTGGCTGGAGTGACGAAGCGGGTGCGGCCAAGGCTTCCGCGCTGTAGCAGACCGGCACGGCGATCGCCGGTCACCAGGTCATCTGCCTCGCTGGCCAAGGCCATGGAAAGCAGAAAAACATCATTTGGATCGTTGAGGTCTATGCCATCTGGGGGAGGGGGCAAGGTGCCCAGCACGATGGCGCGTTGCATATTGTTCACTTGCGTCCGCCGCCGTCTGCGAAGATGAACATGCGCACGGATTGATCAGTTTCCGGCGTTACAGTGATCTTCCAGCGCTCAGCCCTGCACCGGCATCGTGTAGTTCAGCGTCATGCGCCCGCCGTCCACGGTGACGATCTCGCCGGTGACGTAGCTGGCGGCGTCGCTGGCCAGCCAGGCCACCACATCGGCCACTTCTGAGGGTTCGCCCAGCCGTCTCATCGGGGTACGGCTCAGGATGCGGGCGCGTGCGTCCTCGCTGGTCAGTACGGCTTTGGCGGCCAGCTCGGTGGCAATGGTGCCGGGGGCCACCGCATTGACCCGGATGCCGCGGTCAGCCAGGGCCAGCGCCATCACGCGGGTGAGTTGGTTGACGCCGCCCTTGCTGACGTTGTAGCTGGCAATCGAGGGGATGGCCAGCACGCCATTGACCGAGCTCATATTGATGATGGCGCCGCCGCCGGTCAGGGCCATTTGGCGGGCCACAGCTTGCCCCACCAAAAAAGAGCCCTTCAGGTTGACCCGCAGCACGGCATCAAAATCGGCCTCGCTGACCTCCAGAAAGTCCGCCGCCTTGAAGATGCCGGCGTTATTCACCAGCACATCAATGCGGCCGAAATCGGCCATACACCGCGCCACCATGGCGTCGACTTGGGATTTGTCGCCCACATCGCAGCTGATAAAGGTGGCGCCCAACTCGGCGGCCAGGGCCTGGCCCTGCGCGTCGTCCACGTCCACCAGCACCGCGCGCGCGCCGTCGTGCACAAAACGCCGCACACAGGCTTCTCCAATGCCCTGCGCGCCACCTGTCACCAGGCAGACGCGACCGGTCAAGCCGAATGAAACTTTAGAAGAAATCGGGCTCATTCCCTTGTCCTGCTTAGCTTGTTAGCTATATATTTAATAGTGAGGATGCGCTGGCTCAGCGGTTAAATGAGCCGCGTGACCCGCCTGGGCCCCGGTTGCCACCACCGCCACCACCACCATAACCCCCGCCACCACCACCGCCCCGGCGCCCACCGCGCTCGGCCATCATGTCGACACTGGTGCGCATCGGGTCAGGCTGGCCCTGGGCTGCTCTGGGCGCGCCGGCGCTATTGCCACCACCACCACCGCCCCCACCATAGCCACCACCGCCACCACCGCCACCACCGTAACCGCCACGGCCCTGTGCTGCGCGCGGTCCACGGCTGGCGCCGTCACCTAAGGGGTTGGGTTGGCGGGCACCACCGCCACCGCCTCCACCGGCATGTCCGCCCCGGCCGCCGCCACCACCACCACCGCCATTGCCCCCCCGTGGGCCGCGGTCTGCGGAGGCGCCTTGCGGGCCTTTGTTGTCACGCACGCGTTGCAGCATCTCGGTGCGGGCGTTGCGGGCTGCGGCCTGCATCACGTCGCGGCTCGGCGGTTTGCCGGCGCCGCCCCAAATGGTCTGGCGCCCCATGGCGATGGGTTCGGCTTTTTCGCCGGGCTCGGGCATGAAGCCCTCCACCACCTGCACCGGGATGTCTTGCTTGGTGAAGCGCTCGATGTCTTGCATGAAGCCTTCTTCGTCCAGACACACCAGGTTTACCGCCGTGCCATCGGCGCCTGCCCGGCCGGTGCGGCCGATGCGGTGCACATAGTCTTCGCAGACGTTGGGGATCTCGTAATTGACCACATGGGGCAGGTCGTCGATGTCGATGCCGCGCGCGGCAATGTCGGTCGCCACCAGGGCCCGGATGTCTCCGCATTTGAAGCCCGCCAACGCCTGTGTGCGTGCGGCCTGGCTCTTGTTGCCGTGCAGCGCCATGGCGTGGATGCCGGCCTTGGTCAGGAACTCGGCCACATTGTTGGCGCCAAACTTGGTGCGGGTGAAGACCAGCACCTGGCTCCAGTTGTGCTCCTGGATGATGTGCGCCAGCAGTGCTTTTTTCTTGCCACGGCCCACCGGGTGGATCAGTTGCGTGATGCGCTGCACCGTGGTGTTGCGCGGTGTGACCTGGATGCTTTGCGGGTTTTTAAGCAGCGTGGCCGCGAGTTCGCGGATCTCGTCACTGAAGGTGGCCGAGAACAGCAGGCTTTGCTTGTCCTTGGGCACCACGGCCAGCACTTTTTTGACATCGTGGATAAAGCCCATGTCGAGCATGCGGTCGGCTTCGTCCAGCACCAGAGTCTGTACTTGGCCCAGGTCCAGCACGCCCTGTTGCAGCAGGTCGAGCAGACGACCCGGTGTGGCCACCAGAATGTCGACGCCCTTTTTGACGCGTGAAATCTGCGGGTTCATGCCGACCCCGCCAAACACCACGGTGGAGGAGACCTCCAGGTATTTGCCATAGGTCTGCACTGATTCTTCAATTTGTGCTGCCAGCTCGCGGGTGGGCGTCAGGATCAGCACCCGGATGCCCAGCCCGCCGAATTTGTTGCGCGGTGCGGGGGCCGCAATGAGTTTGTGCAGGATGGGCAGCACAAAGGCGGCCGTCTTGCCGGTGCCGGTCTGGGCTCCGCCGAGCAGGTCTTGCCCGGCAAGCACGGCCGGAATGGCCTGCGCCTGGATGGCCGTGGGTGTGACGTAGCCCTCTTCGAGCACGGCCTTAAGAATGGCCGGGGCCAGGTTGAGTTCTTCAAAGTTCATAGTTTGGCGCCAATCCTGGGCGCTATGGCATCGGCCTGTCTTGATGCCTGTGGCACCGCGTCAGTCAAAGGCAGATGGGATACAAAAGTGGAACCGCTGCGCAAGGCTTGGTTCCCGGCAAGGTGCCGGCGTCGCGGGCAACTGATACGCCGAAACATTAAGATTGTCGCACGGTCTGGGGCCCGCGACGGGCAAGCGCTGATAATGACGGTTTTTCCTTTTCCCTCACACCGCAAGTCAAATGGCTCAATACGTTTTCTCCATGAACCGCGTCGGCAAGATCGTGCCGCCCAAGCGGCATATTCTCAAAGACATTTCGCTCAGTTTCTTTCCCGGCGCCAAGATTGGCGTGCTGGGCACCAATGGCTCCGGCAAGTCCACTTTGCTCAAAATCATGGCGGGTGTGGACAAGGAAATTGAGGGCGAAGCCACCCCGATGGCTGGCCTGAACATCGGTTACCTGCCGCAGGAGCCCAAGCTGGACCCCGAGCAAACCGTGCGTGAAAGTGTGGAGGCCGGCATGGGCAGTCTGTACGCTGCCAAAGCCCGGCTCGAAGAAATCTACGCCGCCTACGCTGAAGAAGACGCCGATTTTGACAAACTGGCCACCGAGCAGGCCGAGATGGAGGCCATCATCTCCAGCGCCGGCACCGACTCTGAGCACCAGCTCGAAATAGCCGCTGACGCCCTGCGCCTGCCGCCCTGGGATGCCAAGATTGGGCTGCTTTCGGGCGGCGAGAAGCGCCGCGTGGCGCTGTGCCAGTTGCTGCTCTCCAAACCCGACATGCTGCTGCTGGACGAGCCGACCAACCACCTGGACGCCGAATCGGTGGACTGGCTGGAGCAGTTTTTGCAGCGCTACCCCGGCACCGTGGTCGCCATCACCCACGATCGGTACTTTCTGGACAATGCCGCCGAGTGGATTCTGGAGCTCGACCGTGGCTCCGGCATCCCCTACAAGGGCAACTACAGCGACTGGCTGAGCCAGAAGCAAGCCCGCCTGGAGGCCGAGCAAAAGGGCGAGGAGGCCCGGGCCAAGGCCCTGAAGAAAGAGCTGGAATGGTCCCGCCAGAACCCCAAGGCCCGCCAGGCCAAGAGCAAAGCGCGTTTGGCCCGTTTTGAGGAACTGTCTGACTTTGAGTACCAGAAGCGCAACGAGACCAACGAGATCTTCATCCCGGTGGCTGACCGCCTGGGCCAAGAGGTGATTGAGTTCGTCAACGTCACCAAGTCGTTTGGCGACCGTGTGCTGATCGACAACCTGAGCTTCAAGGTGCCCCCCGGCGCCATTGTGGGCATCATCGGCCCCAACGGTGCCGGTAAATCCACACTGTTCCGCATGATCTCGGGCCAGCAGCAGCCTGATTCGGGCACGGTCAAGATTGGCTCCACCGTCAAGATGGCCTTTGTTGACCAGAACCGCGACGACCTGGCCAACGAGAAAACGGTGTGGGAAGACGTGTCGGGCGGGCTCGACATGTTGAACATTGGCAAGTTCCAGATGGCCAGTCGCGCCTACTGCGGCCGCTTCAACTTCAATGGCTCTGACCAGCAGAAGCGGGTGGGTACCCTGTCGGGCGGTGAGCGTGGCCGGTTGCATTTGGCCAAGACCCTGATTGCCGGGGGCAATGTGCTGATGCTTGACGAGCCTTCCAACGACCTTGACGTGGAAACCCTGCGCGCCCTGGAAGACGCGCTGCTGGAGTTTGCCGGCTCACTGATGGTGATCAGCCACGACCGCTGGTTTTTGGACCGGATTGCCACCCACATCCTGGCCTGTGAGGGCGACAGTCAGTGGACCTTCTACGACGGCAACTACCAGGAGTACGAGGCTGACAAGAAGCGCCGCTTGGGCGAGGAGGGCGCCAAGCCCAAACGCATGCGCTTCAAGGCGCTCAAATAGGGCAAACGCTCAAAGGTCGCAGGCGGCCGGCCAGTGCAGGCCGCCTGAACTGGCACTGCGCGCAGCCTTTATGGCGCGTACCACAGCGCGTGCCGTCACTTCGGCGGCCAGCGTGCCCAGCACCATCATACCGGCGGTCTTGCCCGCCTGGCCGGTGCCCAATGTGAACAAGGCATCGCCATCGGACAGGGTGTGCACCGGGTTGATGCTGCGCGCCAGGCCGTCGTGCGCCACCTGGGCCAGCCGGTGCGCCTGCGCCTTGGTGAGGATGGCGTCGGTGGCGATGACCCCGATGGTGGTGTTCGTGCCGGCCAGCAGCGGTTGGGGCAACTCGCCGGCCAGAATGGCCTGGCGGATATTGAGCAGGGCTGTGCCGTCGGTGGTGCGGGCGCCGGCAATCACCTGCGCGGTGTCTGGGTCGATCACATCGCCCAGGGCGTTACAGGCCACCAGGGCCCCCACGGTCACGCCGTCCAGCGTGACTGAAGCGCTGCCAATGCCGCCGCGCATGGCGCGTGCCAGGCCAAATAGTTTGCCAACCAGGGCACCAGCCCCAGCACCCACATTGCCCTGCGCCGGCGGCTCGCGGCTGGCGGCCTGGCAGGCTAGGTAACCGGCCTGAGCGTCGGGCCGGATGCGGGCGTCGCCCACCGGCAGGTCAAACAACACGGCGGCCGGCACGATGGGCACCAGGCCAAAACGCACGTCCAGGCCAATGCCCTGTTCCTCCAGCCAGCGCATCACGCCAGCGGCGGCGTCCAGCCCCCAGGCGCTGCCGCCGGCCAGCAGTATGGCGTGCGCCCGGTCCACCAGGTTGGAGGGGTGCAGCAGGTCGGTCTCTCGGGTGCCGGGTGCAGCGCCCCGCACATCCACACCGGCCACGGCACCGGCGCGGGCAATCACCACGCTGCAGCCGGTGGGGCGGCGGGCGTCGGTGAAGTGGCCGACCTCAATGCCGGCCACCCGGGTGATGCTGTCAGCGCTGGCAAATTGGGAATCGGACATGGCGTTTTGATTATCCACGCCGCCTTGCCGTTCAGTGCCCGCATTTACTTGGCCGGCTCCAGCGTCAGCACCGTGTAGGCGCCGTTGACCTTGTCTGCGGTAAAGCGCACCTTGTCACCGGTCTTGACGCCACCCAGCAGCGCTGGGTTGGAGACCTGGAACACAATGGTCATGGGCGGCATCTCCAGGTTCTTGATCTCGCCATGTTTGAGCGTGATCTTGCGCGCGCTCAGGTCTACCTTGCGGACCTCAGCCTCGGTGGGTTCCGCAGCGGTGGCGGTCAGGCCGATGCCGCACAGCAACGCAGTCAGCAGCAGTTGGCGATATTTGGGCATGGTTTGACGTCCTTCAGGGGTAGTTTTGATAAGCGGATTGGCGGCCATCGCGCTGGACCAGCAACACAGCAAATTTGTCGCGCCGCGTGCCGTACTCCGGGCCGTCCATGCCCGGTGAGCCGACCGGCATGCCGGGCACAGCCAGGCCCACCGCCCGAGGCCGCTCTTTGAGCATCCGACTGATCTCCCGTGCCGGTACATGCCCCTCAACCACATAGCCGTCCACGACGGCGGTGTGGCAGGAGCCGAAGGCCTCGGGCAGGCCGAGCTGCTGGCGCTTCTGGCGCTTGGCGTCGTCGCTCACGTCATGGGCCTTGACCTCAAAGCCTGCCGCCTGGACATGCTTGAGCCAATCTTTGCAGCAGCCGCAGCTGGCTGTTTTCCAAACCTCCAGCCGTGGCCGGGCGGGGTTTGGGGTCTGGGCTTGGCTGGCCAGGGGCGCAAGACTCAGGAGCGCGCAGACGTGGGTTAACAGATGTCGACGGTTCATGGTGTGATTCTCAAGGTTTTGGGGTGCTTGGTGCGCTGACCTTGATCTTGCCGACCATGCCGGCCTGGTAATGGCCGGGCAGCAGGCAGGCAAATTCAAATTCGCCAACGCGGTTGAATGTCCAGATCAGTTGGTCGCTCTTGCCCGGCTTGACATGGGTCATGTAGGGCTCGCTGTGCGCCATGTCCGGAAACTTGACCATCAGCGCGGCATGCGCGTCCAGCTCGGCCTTGGTGCCGATCACCAACTCGTGCAGGCCTTTGCCGGCGTTGCGGACCACCAATTTGACGGTGTCGCCCGCGCGGATTTGCAGTTCTGCCGGGATGAAGCGCATTTGGTCGGTCATGGTTACCGTGATGGTGCGGTTGACGGCTTTGGCGTCACCGGCAATGCCCCAGGCGGTCTGTACCTTCTCGGTTGGCGCGCTTGAGTGCGCTGCATTATTATGAGGAAAAACGGCTGTAGCCCCGTGGTTATTAAGAGTATTGCTATCAATTTTAGTATTTTCATCATGATCTCGTTCAGTGCTTGTGGCCGGTTACAGGTTTTTTGACGTTCATGGCTGGGGTGGCGGCCGATGCCCCAAGAGGCTCGCTTTGACGGCTGGCGGCCGGCAGGGTGCCCGTCCATTCAAAGGCCCGGGTGCCGGGTGGCTGGGTGAACGGACCCGGATCGCGGTAGTCGCCGGGGGCCTGGTCCCGTCGCACCTTCAGGGTGGTGAACATACCGCCCATCTCCAGCGCACCAAAGGGACCGGTGCCGGTCATCATGGGCAGGGTGTTGTCGGGCAGGGGCATCTCCATCTCGCCCATGTCGGCCATGCCGCGTTCGCCCATCACCATGTAGTCGGGGATCAGCTTCTGGATTTTTTTGACCAGGCCCACGTGATCGACGCCGATCAGGGTGGGTACGGCATGGCCCATGGCGTTCATGGTGTGGTGGCTCTTGTGGCAATGCAGGGCCCAGTCGCCTTCCTCGTCGGCCACAAACTCCAACTGGCGCATCTGGCCGACCGCCACATCGACGGTCACCTCAGGGCAGCGCGCGGCCAGCGGCCAGGGCCCGCCATCGCTGCCAGTGATCTCGAACTCATGCCCGTGCAGGTGGATCGGGTGGTTGGTCATGGTCAGGTTGCCCACGCGCAGCCGCACCCGGTCGCCCAGCCGGACATTGAGCGAGTCGATACCCGGAAAGGCCCGGCTGTTCCAGGTCCACAGGTTGAACTCGAGCATGGTGTTGACCTTGGGCGTGCTCGCACCTGGCTCGATGTCGTAGGCATTGAGCAGAAAGCAAAAGTCGCGGTCTACCTCGCTGATCAGCGGGTGCGGCGCCTTGGGGTGGGTGACCCAGAAGCCCATCATGCCCATGGCCATTTGCGTCATTTCGTCCGCATGGGGGTGGTACATGAAGGTGCCGGGCCGGCGCGCCACAAACTCGTAAACAAAGGTCTTGCCGACCGGAATCTGCGGCTGTGTCATGCCGCCCACGCCGTCCATGCCATTGGGCAGGCGCTGGCCATGCCAATGGATGGTGGTGTGCTCGGGCAGCTTGTTGGTGACAAACACCCGCACCCGATCCCCCTCGACCACCTCGATCGTCGGCCCCGGGCTTTGCCCGTTGTAACCCCACAAGGTGGCTTGCATGCCGGGGGCGATCTCGCGCACCACCGGCTCGGCCACCAGATGAAATTCCTTGACGCCATCTTTCATTCGCCAGGGCGCAGTCCAGCCGTTGAGCGTGACCACCGGCCGGTAGGGCCTGCCCGTGGTGGGGGCCAGTGGCGGTGCCGTGACGGCGCCGCGCATGATGACGGGCTCGGGCAGGGCCGCCAGAGCCCCCCGGCTGACGCTGGCCACGGCCACTGCCGCGGTGGAGGCAGCGGCGGTGGTAAAAAAATGTCGTCGTTGCATTGTGCTGTCCATCGTCAAAGGTCAAAGGTCAAAGATCAATGGGCCGGTTGAGCACTGGGGCCCTGCGCCGGGCCAGAGGCTTCTGCTGAAAAATCAAGGTCCAGGCCAGCCAGTACGCCTTGCAGGTCGGTGTGGGCCAGCCAGAAATCGCGTTGGGCCAGCAGGGCGGCGTTCACACTGCGGATGCGGGCGCCAGCGCTGGCCAGCAGGTCCCAGGTGCTGAGCAGCATGCCGTTGTAGCGGGCCTGGGTTTCCTCCTGCAAC
Organism: Comamonas sp. lk; assembly: GCA_945925985.1. Taxonomy (GTDB): domain Bacteria; phylum Pseudomonadota; class Gammaproteobacteria; order Burkholderiales; family Burkholderiaceae_C; genus Rhodoferax. The sequence continues at coordinate 98,016 of CAMELV010000003.1, forward strand.
GTGGTTCGCCAAAGGACGACGTCGTCGCGCTGATGGCGTGCCGTGTCGTAGGCCGAGCGGTAGCGCCCATAGGCTTCGCGGGCGCGGCTGCGCGTGCTGCTGGTCAGCGTGTCCGCCTCGGCCAGGGCGCGGATAGCATCCTCCAGGGCGTGTCGCAGGGCGTTTTGGCCGGTGTCGAGCACTGGCGCCTGGGTGAGCAAGGTGCCCAGTGCCGAGCCATCGTCCGGGGGCTGGTTTTGCCAGGTCGGTGTGATGCCCGCTGCCAGTGATTGCCAGGCGGCCAGGCTGTCGCGGCTGAATGCGGCTCGCTGCCGCTCGGCGTGGGCCCGTGCCAAGGCGCTTGGCAGGTGTTGGCGCAGGGCGGCGTCCTCCAGCCCCTGCGCTGTCACCGGCGAGGCCGGTAAGTCAGGCAGCCTGGGCGGCAAGCTGAACTTGGCGGCTTCGCCCCACAAGCCGAGCAAGCGCACCAGCCGTTCTCGGGTGCTCAAAGCCTGCTGCCGTGCCACAGCAAGCGCCATGGCTGCGTCTGATTGCAAGAGCCGGGTCTGGATGCGCTGCATCTGGCTCCAATTGCCCACGGCAGCCATGCGCTGCGCCAATTCGGCGCCCGCTTCAGTGGCTTCCAGCGCATCCTGCAGGTAGACCACACTTTGGTTCGCCGCCACGGCCTCGACCCAGGCACGACTGACCTGGTGGCTGAGTTGCGCCACTTGCGCGTTGATTCGCGCAGTTTCCAGCGTATTGAGGGCCGGGCCCAACCATAAATCTGGACGCTGCCGCAGGGCGGTTGTGGTGGCTTGGCGCAGGTTCAGAACAGGCCGAGCCGCGCCGGTTGCTTGGCCCGCCACCTGGGTTTGTGCCGCCTCCTGGGCCAGGATGTCGGCATGGCCACGCTGGTGCTGGCCCACAGCAGCATTGGCGCGGCGCCAGGCTTCGCCGTCAGATTCGGTGGCGGCGGACTGCGCCCACCCCGACACCTGGACACACGCCCAGGCACAGGCCAGGGCTATTTTCAATTTCATGGGAATCTCCTGAATCACGGATGCCGAGCGCAAACTTCGGCGTAGTGCGTGGTGGCGAGGCTGGCAACCCGTCAATAAGACGTGGCTGTGCCCGCGGGTTCAGGACATGGGTGGCTTAAGCCGGGGCGTGTCGGTCACGCTGGCAAACGGTGTCGCGGTGTCTGGGAAGGACGCTTGGGGCAAGCGGGGGACCAATGCTAAGCGCCACCCCGGCGTCAAGGCTGGCGTGTGGCAGCAGCTGGCGTAAATCTCACAGTTCTTGCAGGAAGTGCCGGCCAGGTTCTGGGCATCCGCGCGCGTCGCACCCGGGCTCGCAGTCAACGCGTCGGCGGTATGCCGCATCGCCATCTGGCCGTTGGCGCTGGCCTGCGTTGGGGTGGTCGCCAGTGGGTACGCCGCGCCACTGGCTGTGCAAGCCCACGCCGCTACCGACAGCAGTGTCAATACAAGTGCGAGGAGCGACGAGCGAAGGGCGGCGGTGATCACAGTGCAGCTACTGTACCGCAGCTGGATAGGTGCGATTTGCCGCCGGACAATAAACCAGCTCAGTGGGCGAGGATCTTGGACAAAAAGTCGCGTGTGCGATCGCTTTTTGGATGGTTGAAGAACTCGTCGGGCGTGTTTTCTTCAACAATTTGGCCGTGGTCCATGAAGATCACCCGGTCGGCCACCGAGCGGGCAAAGCCCATCTCATGCGTCACGCACAGCATGGTGATGCCCTGGTGGGCCAACTCTTTCATGACGTCGAGCACTTCGTTGATCATTTCCGGGTCGAGCGCCGAGGTGGGCTCATCAAACAGCATGATCTTGGGTGTCAGGCACAGGGCGCGGGCAATGGCCACGCGCTGCTGTTGGCCGCCAGACAACTGCAAGGGGTACTTGCTGGCCTGTTCGGTGATCTGCACCCGTTGCAACTGCTGCATGGCGCGTTCCTCGGCTTCTTTTTTGGGAACGCCGCTGACCCACATGGGCGCGAGTGTGAGGTTTTCCAAAACGGTGAGGTGCGGGAAGAGGTTGAACTGCTGAAACACCATGCCCACGCTTTTGCGTATCGCGTTGACAGCTTTGATGTCGTCACTGAGCTCGGTGCCGTCCACCACCAGCTTGCCTTCCTGGTGCTCCTCAAGCCGGTTGATGCAGCGGATCAGGGTTGATTTGCCCGAGCCCGAGGGCCCGCAGATCACGATGCGCTCACCTTTGCCGACCCGTAGGTTGATGTCGCGAAGCACATGGAACTCACCAAACCACTTGTTGACGCCGGCGAATTCAATGAGGGGAGATTCTGTAGTCATTGTTTAGATCGTCTGAAAAAATTATTGGCGGCGGGTGCCGGTGTTGAGGTGGCGCTCGATCCACAAGCTGTAGCGCGACATGGCGTAACAGAACACAAAGTAGATGGCCGCGACAAACAACTGACCTTCAAAGAAAAATTTGCGCCAGTCGGCGTCGCCCAGAGCAAGCTGCAACGCCCCGGTCAGGTCGTAAAGGCTCACGATGGTGACTAGCGAGGTATCCTTGAAGGCGCCAATGAAGGTGTTCATGGTGGCGGGCACCACCAGGCGCAAGGCCTGGGGCAGCACCACCTTGAAGGTGGTTTGCCAGTAACCAAGCCCGAGTGACTGCGCGGCTTCGATCTGGCCCTTGGGCAAGGCCTGCAGGCCACCCCGGACCACCTCGGCCAGGTAAGCGGCGGTAAACAGCGTCATGCCGATCAGCACCCGCACCAGCACATCGATGGTGCTGCCTTGCGGCATGAACAGCGGCAGCATGAAAGAGGCCATGAACAACACTGAAATGAGTGGCACGCCCCGGATCAGTTCCACGTACAGCACGCAAATGGTGCGTATGCCGGCCATTTTGGACTGGCGTCCCAAGGCCACCAGGATGGCCAGCGGGAAGGCGATCAGCAGACTGACCGTGGACAGCATGACGGTCAGGGGGAAGCCGCCCCAGCGCGAGGTCTCCACCGGGACCAAGCCAAAGCGTCCGCCCATCATCAGCACGAAAAACGCACCAAGAACCAAGGCCCACAGGCCAATCAGCCAACCGCGCCAGAAGGGCCGGTAGCAGCTGGCCGCAATGGCGCCGATCATCAGGGCGCAGGCCACCATCGGCCGCCACTGTTGCTCGTAAGGGTAGCGGCCGAAAAAAATCAGCCGGTATTTCTCGGCCACTACGCCCCAGCAGGCGCCATGGTTTGTGGCAGCAGCCGCAGCGCGGCAGGCGGCATTGTCTGGCCCGAACACGGCATTCAGCACACCCCATTGCACCATGGGCGGAACCGCCAACGCCAGCAGTGTCAGCACCAGCAGGGTGATCAGGACATTGGTCCAACCGTCGAGCAGGTTGCGCTGTATCCACGGCAGCAAACCGCCCACCGGGCGCGGGGGCGGTCGGCTGGCGACAGTTTGAAAGACATCAGGCTGCTGGGGCATGGCGAGACTTCAACGCTCTTTGAGCAGCGAGCGACGGTTGTACGCGTTCATGAACCAGGAGGTCAGCAAGGACAGCGTCAGGTAACAGGCCATGATGAGGGCGATGCACTCGATGGCGCGGCCGGTTTGGTTCAGGGAGGTGGTGGAGATGGACACCAGATCGGGGTAGCCGACGGCCACCGCCAAGGATGAGTTTTTGGTCAGGTTGAGGAACTGGCTGGTCACCGGCGGGATGATCACCCGCAGTGCCTGTGGCAGCAGCACCAGCCGCACTTCCTTGCTCCGCGACAAACCGAGCGCGGCGCTGGCCTCGTGTTGGCCAAAGGGCACGGCCTGAATGCCGCCACGCACAATCTCTGCAATGTAGGCGGCCGTGTAGATCGTCAGCCCAACCAGCACCGTCATGTACTCGGGCGTGACCGAGCCACCACCCACGACATTGAGCTCTGATTTTTCGGGGATGTCCAGCGACGCCGGGCTTCCGCCGGCCAGCCAACCCAAGAGCCCCATGCCGAAGACCAGCAATAGGCCAGGTAGCCAGACGGGACGCGATCGGCCGGTGGCTTCGAAATGCTGGCGGGCCTGTCGACCCCACCACCAGGCGCCGAGCAGGCCGAGACCAAAGCCGGCCAGCGTAAAGACATGGCTGTCCGCCCAGACCGGGATGGGGAATTGCAAGCCGTTTTTACTGAAAAAGACGCCGGGTAGTGGCCGCAATGCCTCTTCAATCGTGGGCAGGGTCTCGGTCAGGATGAAATACCAAATAAACAGTTGCAACAGCAAGGGCACGTTGCGGAAAAATTCAACATAGGCGCCGCACAGCGAGCGCAACAGGACATTGCGTGACAGCCTGCCGATGCCGATCAGGGTGCCGAGCAAGGTGGCGAGCACAATGCCCACCACAGCGACGCGCAGGGTGTTCGACAGACCAACGGCAAACGCCTTGCCATAGCTTTCTGCGGAGTCAAACGGAATAATGCTTTCGCCGATGCCGAAACCGGCCGGCTGCGTGATGAAGTCAAAGCCACTCTTGATCCCGCGCAAACGCATGTTCTCAAGCGTGTTGCCGAGCAGGTAGTAGCCGGCGCTGAACACCAGCGCCAGCGCCACCACCTGGTACAGCACACTGCGCAGTGCCTGGCTTCGCCACGACCAGTCCCGCTTTCTAGGCGGGGCTGGTCGGGCGGGCTTCATGCCCGTTGGGTTCAACGCACTGGCGGGGCGTAGATCAGTCCGCCCTTGCTCCAGAGGTTATTGGCGCCACGCGGCAGCTTCAGCGTCGAATTCGGCCCGAGGTTGCGCTCAAACATTTCGCCGTAATTGCCCACGGCCTTGATCGCGCGATACGCCCACTCCTTGTCCAGACCCAACAGCTTGCCGGTGTCTTCCGAGGTGCCCAGAATACGTTGCACGACCGGGTCGGTGCTGGATTTCATCTGGTCCACATTGGCTTGGGTGATGCCATATTCTTCGGCTTCGATCAGTGCAAACACAACCCATTTCACGATGGCAAACCACTCGTCGTCACCGCGGCGCACCGACGGGCCGAGTGGCTCTTTGGAGATCAGGTCCGGCAGGATCACGTGGTCAGCGGGGTTGGTGGCTTCCTTGTTACGAACCGATGCCAGGCCCGAGGCGTCGGTCGTGTACACCTGGCAACGGCCCGTGAAATAAGCCTTGTTGGTGGCTTCCTGGGTCTCAAACACCACAGGCTTCATGTTGAGTTTCATGGCCTTGGAGTAGTCGGCCAAGTTTTTCTCGGTGGTGGTGCCCGATTGCACGCAGACCGTAGCGCCCTTGAGCTGCTTGGCGCTGGTGATCTTGGATTTTTTGGTGACCATGAAGCCCTGGCCGTCATAGTAAGTCACGCCGGTGAAGTTCAGGCCCAGCGAGGCGTCGCGGGTCAGGGTCCAGGTGGTGTTGCGCGACAGCACATCGATTTCACCAGCCTGCAGAGCAGCGAAACGTTGCGATGCGTTCAGGGGGGTCCATTTGACTTTGGTGGCGTCGCTCAGCACGGTGGCGGCGACGGCCTTGCAGATATCGACGTCAAAGCCAGTCCAGTTGCCTTGGCTGTCGGCAGCAGCAAAGCCCGGCAGGCTGGGGTTGACGCCACAGATGACCTGGCCGCGTGCCTTGATCGCATCAATGGTTTTGCCGGCGTGGGCGGGGGTGGCCGTCAGTGTGACCACGGCAGCCGCTGCAGCTGCCAGGGTGCTTAATTTGCTCAGTTTCATTGAAAAACTCCAGTGTAAAAATTTGAACCAACAGGGGGACCCGGGCAGGTGACTGCAAAGACGTCCTGGCTGCCGACTTTATCAGCACCGATTTACGAAAGCATTCGGGTTTACGCGCGTGGCTCATGCAAAAAATACATAACATGATTCAGGTTAGAAAATCCTGGCTGATTGGACAGCAACAGAAGTGCCAATTTTCGATGCGCAAGCCAGGTCTCGACCGTGACACCCGCTTGGTTTGTGAAGGCCGGCGTCCCGTATTCTCACGCTTGTGTGAGCCAGCACTTGCTTCGACCGCCTGAACAGGAGAGTCCCGCACCATGGATCTAGATTCGACACCATCCTCAGTGCTTGCGCCTGCGCCAAGCAGCCTGCGTGCCCACCATCGATTCTGGCCGCGTCGTTTGCCCCATGCCATCACGCCACCAGCCACTTCGCTTTGGGACAACCTGGAGACCAGTGCGAGACGCTACCCAGACAAAGCGGCCCTGGTGTTCTTTGGCCGCGCGCTCAGTTACGCTGAATTGCTACAAAAAGCAGAGCGACTGGCAGCCTGTTTGCAAAGTTTGGGTGTGAATTCTGGCGATCGGGTGGTGCTGAACATGCAAAATTGCCCGCAATGGGTCATCGCGCATTTTGCGATCCTGCGGGCCAATGCGGTGGTGGTGTCGGTCAACCCCATGAACCGCACCGAAGAACTTAAGCATTACATTGCCGACCCCGATGCCCGGGTGGCCATCACCACCGCGGACCTGGCGGCCGAGCTGGCGGGCGCCAGCAATGCGCTGGCGCCAAGCCTGCGCCTGGCCCATATGCTGGTTAGCCATTTCACCGATGCGTTCGACGCCGACGTGGCTGGTGAAGACGCGCCGCCTGCCGCCTGGGCCAACTGGTTGCTGACCCGTCACCCGGCACCTGTATTGGTAGATGGCCAGGTGCACGATTGGGCCGGTGCGCTGGCCAATGAGCTTCCGCTCGGACCCCTCACGGTTGGCCCGGCAGACTTGGCCGTCTTGCCCTACACCAGTGGCACCACGGGTCTGCCCAAGGGCTGCATGCACACCCACGCCAGCATCATGCACAACGCGGTGGCCAGTGGCCTTTGGGGACATGGGTCCGCAGAAAACGTGGTGCTGGCCGTGGTACCCATGTTCCACATCACCGGCATGGTCAGCATGATGCACACCAGCATCCGCAACGGTGCCACGCTGGTCCTGATGCCGCGATGGGACCGCGAGTTGGCCGGCCGGCTGATGTCGGCCCGGCGTGTCACGCACTGGACCAATATCCCGACCATGGTCATCGACCTGATGGCCAGCCCGAACTTCGCGAGATTTGACCTGTCGAGCCTGGTCTACATCGGCGGCGGCGGCGCGGCCATGCCGCAGGCCGTGGCGCAGCGGCTGTTTGAGCAGTTCGGCCTGCGTTACATCGAGGGCTACGGCCTGACCGAAACGGCCGCGCCTTCGCATAGCAACCCGCCCGATGCGCCCAAGCAGCAATGCCTGGGCATCCCCTTCATGGGCACTGACGCCCGTGTGATCAACCCCGACACGCTGCTGGAAGTGCCGGTGGGCGAGCAGGGCGAGATCGTCATGCACGGGCCGGAGGTGTTTCAGGGCTACTGGAAGCGCCCGGAGGCCACGGCCGTCGCCTTCATCACGCTGGAAGGCAAACGCTTTTTCCGCTCGGGTGATCTGGGTCACGTTGATGCCGATGGCTATTTCTTCCTTACCGACCGCCTCAAACGCATGATCAACGCCTCCGGCTTCAAGGTCTGGCCGGCTGAAGTGGAGGCCTTGATGTTCCGCCACCCCGGCATCCAGGAAGCCTGCATCATCGCTACCCGCGACAGCTACCGGGGCGAGTCGGTCAAGGCGGTGGTGGTGTTGCGCGCGACGCACCGTGGCCTGGTCAGCGAGGCCGATATCGTGTCCTGGTGCCGCGAGCACATGGCCGTGTACAAGGTGCCGCGGGTGGTGCAATTTGTTGATGCCTTGCCCAAAAGCGGCAGCGGCAAGGTGATGTGGCGGGCGCTGCAGGAAGCCGAGGGCGCTTGATGGGCAGCACTCCGGCCGCGTCAGGCGAACCGGGCAAGCCCCTGGCGGGCTGGCGCCTGCGCCTCTACACCATCATCTTTGAGGCCGATACCCGGGCTGGACGCCTGTTCGACCGGGGCCTGGTGCTGTTGATTTTATGCAGTGTCGCGGCGGTGATGGCCGGTAGCGTGCAGGCCATCGCTGCGACCCATGGTCGGACCTTCGCCGTTCTGGAGTGGTTTTTTACTATCGCGTTCACCCTGGAGTACTTGGCCCGCCTGGCCTGCGTGCGCCACCCGTGGCGCTATGCCCGCAGCTTCTATGGTGTGATCGATCTGCTGGCCCTGTTGCCGACCTACCTGGCGCTGCTGGTGCCCGAGGTGCACGCCCTGATCGATGTGCGGGTGCTGCGCCTGCTGCGGGTGTTTCGTATTTTCAAGCTCACGGCTTACTTGGTGGAGTTTCACTCGCTCGGGCGGGCGCTGTCGGCCAGCCGGCGCAAGATTTTGGTGTTCTTGTCGGCTGTATTGATGATTGTGCTGATCATGGGCACGCTGATGTACGTGGTGGAGGGCCCCGCCAACGGCTTCACCAGCATCCCGACCTCGGTGTACTGGGCCATCACCACCATGACCACCGTCGGATTTGGCGACATCACACCCAAGACCGATCTGGGCCGGCTGATCGCATCAGTCATGATGCTGCTGGGCTGGGGTACGCTGGCGGTGCCGACCGGCATTGTTACCGCCGAAATGACGGCGCGCCGCATGGGACCGGTGCCGACGACCCGGACCTGCCAGGAGTGCCTGAGCGAGGGCCATTTGCCCGAGGCTACGTTTTGCCAAAATTGTGGGGCCCGCCTGCCGCGTTACATGACTGACGCCGCAACAGGGCGCTAAACCCGGAGAAAAAGATGTTCCTAACCTCAATCGCAGGAAGCCTGCCCAAACCGGCCTGGCTCTCTGAAACGCAAAAACTCTGGCCGCAGTGGAAGGCACAGGGCGCCGAGTTGCAACAGGCCAAGGCCGACGCCACGCTACTCTGGATCAAGGCGCAAGAGGACGCCGGGCTGGACATCGTTGGTGATGGCGAGCAGTCGCGCCAGCACTTTGTGCACGGCTTTTTGGAGCAGGTCGAGGGTATCGACTTTGAGCACAAGGTGACCATGGGCATCCGCAACGGCCGCTACGACGCACAGGTGCCGCAAGTGGTGGCGCCGCTAAAGCTTAGGGGACGGGTCCACGCGTTCGAGGCCCAATTGGCGCGCGCTCACACCCGCAAAAAACTCAAGTTCACGCTGCCCGGACCCATGACCATTGTGGACACCGTGGCTGACCGTCACTATGGCAGCAAGGTCGACATGGCCTTTGCCTTTGCGGAGTTACTGAACCAGGAGGCGCTGGCCTTGCAGGCCGATGGCGTCGACATCATCCAGTTCGACGAGCCCGCTTTCAATGTGTACATGCAGGATGCTGCCGATTGGGGCGTGAGGGCGCTGGAGCGTGCGGCGCGCGGTCTGACCTGCACCACGGCTGTGCACATCTGCTATGGCTACGGCATCAAGGCCAACCTCGACTGGAAGCAGACCCTGGGCCAGGAATGGCGACAGTACGAGGCCATTTTCCCGGCCCTGGCGCGCAGCAGCATCCAGCAGGTCAGCCTGGAGTGCTACCACTCGCATGTGCCGCCCGACCTCATGGCCCTGCTGGCCGGCAAGGACGTGATGGTCGGGGTGATTGACGTGGCCAGTGACGAGGTGGAGACACCCGAACAGGTGGCCGATACCATCGGGCGGGCGCTGCAGTTTGTGCCGCACCAACGACTGTTTCCCTGCACCAACTGCGGTCTAGCGCCGATGCGGCGCGACATTGCCCTGCGCAAACTGGAAGCCCTGGCCGCGGGCGCCGCGTTGGCGCGCCAACGCTACGGCGCCGCGGCGTCACCCGCATGATCCTGCCCCGGGTGACACCGCGGGACGCCGGTCTGTGCCCACAGCGTACCGAGCGTTTGCTGAGCGTGTTGCGAGCCGAGGTGGCACGCCAACGCCTGCCGGGCGCCGTGGCCGTGATCGCCCGACACGGCAAGTTAGCCCTTTGCGAGGCCGTTGGGGCGCTGGACCCGGCCGCCGGTACGCCCATGACGCCGGATGCGATCTTTCGCATCTACTCCATGACCAAGCCGGTGGTCTCGGTGGCGGCGCTGATGCTGATGGAGCAGGGCGAACTGCTGCTGAGCGACCCGGTGGCGCGCTACCTGCCTGAATACGCCAAGCAGCAGGTGGCGGCACACAGGGTGGACGGTGCCGTGCAACTGCAGCCGGTCCGCCAACCGGCCACGGTGCAAGACCTGCTGCGCCATACTGCCGGGTTGACTTATGAGTTCATGGGCAGCGGCCCGGTGCAACGTCAGTACGCCCAGGCCCGGATAGGCTCGAGGGAACGCAGCACCGAATCGTTTTGCCACGAGTTGGCCGCCCTGCCGTTGATGTTTGAACCGGGTACCCACTGGGAGTACAGCCGCGCCACCGATGTGCTGGGCCGTTTAGTCGAGGTGGTGAGCGGGCAGACGCTGGGTGATTTTTTGCAGCACCGGCTGTTTGCGCCCCTGGGCATGACAGAGACTGGGTTTTTTGTGCCGCCAGAGCATCACGCACGCATTGCCGAGCCGTTTGTGCGTGACCCTGAAGGAGGCGTTCAAATGCGAGTCATTGACGTGCGCCAGCCAGTGGCCTTGGCCTCGGGCGGGGGCGGGCTGGTGTCAACGGCCATGGACTACGCCCGGTTTTTGCAATTCATGCTGAACCGGGGTGAGTTGGGCGGTGCGCGCTTGCTGGGGTCGCGCACAGTCGACTTCATGACGACCGACCACCTGGGCGAGATCCCGGTGTTTGGCCCGGCCTCACGCGCTTTGCTGTCGCCCGGCCATGGTTTTGGCCTGGGTGTGGCGGTACGCAAGGCCCTTGGCGTGGCCAGCGTGCCTGGCTCACCCGGCAGTTACCACTGGGGCGGCATGGCTGGCACCACGTTTTTTGTCGATCCAGCCGAAGGTTTGTTTGCGATTTTGATGCTGCAGGCGCCCAACCAACGGGAGCACTACCGGGTGCTGTTTCGCAACTTGGTCTATGCGGCCCTGGATGACTGAAGTTCAGTCAGCCGCCACCTGCAACACCAACTTGCCGAAGTTTTCCCCGGTAAAGAGGCGCGTGAGCGCGGCGGGAAAGTTTTCCAGCCCAGTCACCACGTCTTCGCGGCTGGTCATGCGACCGTCTTTCAGGTAGCCAGCCATCTCGGCCACCGCAAGGTGGTAGCGGTCGGCGTAGTCGAACACCACAATGCCCTCCATGCGCGCGCGGTTGACCAGCAGGCTCAGGTAATTTTTAGGTCCCTGCACTGGCGTGGTGTTGTTGTACTGGCTGATGGCGCCGCAGATGACGATGCGGGCGCCCCGGTTGATGCGGGCCAGCACCGTGTCCAGGATGTCGCCGCCGACGTTGTCAAAATAAATGTCTACGCCACTGGGGCAGTGGACCTTAAGGCCGTCGCGCACCGCGCTGGGGCCGGCCTTGTAGTCGATGCAGGCGTCAAAGCCGAGTTCCTTCACCACCCAGTCGCACTTGGCCTGGCCCCCGGCGATGCCCACAACACGGCAGCCCCGGATTTTGGCCACCTGGCCCACGGTCTGACCCACTGCACCGGCCGCGCCCGACACCACCAGCGTTTCACCGGCTTTGGGCTGGCCGACATCCATCAAGCCGAAATAACCGGTCATGCCGGGCATACCCAATACGTTGAGCCACTGGGTCAGCGTCCCCAGGCCGAGGTCAATTTTGACCAGGCCGGCCCGCTTGAAGTCGGCAGGCGCCAGGCTCAGGTACTGCTGCACGCCAAAACCGGCACTCACACTATCGCCCACCGCAAAGCTGGCATGCTCAGACGCGATCACGCGGCCCACACCGCCGGCACGCATCACCTCGCCCAAGGCCACCGGTGGGATGTAGCTCTTGCCCTCGTTCATCCAGCCGCGCATGGCGGGGTCGAGCGATAAGGCCAGCGTCTTGAGCAGTACGCCGCCGGCAGCCGGCCCAGTGACAGGCTCGGCGGTGGATTGCCAGTTGGCAGCCGTCGGCAGGCCCACGGGGCGGCTGGCCAGGCGGATTTGGTGGTTGGTCAGGTGGTCGGAGGTCATGGGCGATCTAAGGCAGTTGAATGCCGGGGATGCTAGCGCATGACATCGGCCTCGGCAGTAGCTCCGGCGACAGCCTGGGCTGTGGGGCTACAAACGCTGCTGCCACAGCCGTGAATCGCGTCAGCGGGCAAGGCTTCGGGCAGGTTGACGATGCCCGTCAGCGGGTCGAAGCCGGCACTGCGCAAATGCAGGGCCAGGGCGGCGTCCATGCTTTGCGCGTGATGCAAAAACCATTGACCTAACTGCTGGCTCATATCGCGTAGCATGGCCGAATCCTTGCTCTGCTGCACTTGAACTGCCACTTCGCGCATGACCTGAAGCACCACCTGGTGTTGCATCGTATGGCAGTTGGACGATGAAAATCCGGTACTGCGCATCCAACGGTCTTCGCGGTCAAAATGGTCTTGGGCGTGGTCCACCACCCGTTGCCACGATGCCAACAGATCCAACTCGGCCGCCTGGTCGACCTGCTTCAGCAAGGCAATGAATTCGCGATGGGTGTCGTCCATCACATCGAGACCCAGCGCCAGCGAGTCGGACCACAAGAGGGTAGAGGACATCATGTTCCCGGTAGTTGTGTCCTAGGCTAAGGCCAGTCTGTAGGTCTGATGTTGACCAGCGTCAGATGGTCGTCAAAAACGCAGGGTTGCCAGTGGCGGGCTGCAGTGGCAATCGTCGGGCAGGGTAAGCTCACCCTACTATGATGAACTTGATTGCTCCACCCGTCGTGGTGTCGCCCAGTGCCACGCTGCCCACTCTGCGCGCTCAAGGATTTGCGGTGTTGGATACCGCTGGCGTTTGTACGCTGAGCGGTTGCCAGCCCTCAGATTTGCGGGCTCTCGCGCCCTTCTGGAGCGACTTGCCGCCCGACCCACACCTGAAAGACGGTGGGCGCTATCGCCGCCGTCGCCATGCCTGCTTTGTGGTTTACGACACGGCAGTCGTACCAGTGCCGCACAGGCCCCATTGGCAGCCGCTGGCGTACAACGCCTTGCACGGAGGCATGCACCGATTGTTTGAACCGGTGGCGCCGGCGATGCTGGCAGCGCCAGTCTGGACGAAGTTGCTGTTGTGGCTGGGGCAGATGGCCTCGGCGGTGCGCGGTCCGCAGCCCTGGTTTGTTGAGGCGCATCCGTTTCGCATTGACACCACTGACGGCATCGGCCGGCCCACGCCCGAGGGGGCGCATCGCGACGGCGTAGACCTCGTGGCCGTGTTCCTGGTCGGCCGGCAGGGCGTCAAGGGCGGTGAAACCCGGGTGTTCGACGCAGAGGGGCCATCAGGCCAGCGCTTCACGCTGACTGAGCCCTGGTCATTGCTGCTGCTCGACGACGCCAGGGTGATTCACGAGTCCACCCCGATCCAGCCATTGCAAGCTGACTGTCGGACTGCCTACCGTGACACGCTGGTGGTCACGCTGCGCAGCGGCGGCTTTCCGGGTGAGGGCAGCGCATAGTTTGCTTGATCGGCGTCAAGTCGCGGCCCTGGGCTTGGGGCCACACTGACCCCTGTCAGTACAACCCAAGGATTCAGTATGTTCAAGCATATTCTCGTGCCCGTCGATGGCTCGGCCACCGCGCTACAGGCCGTTGACACCGCGATTGCCCTCGCCAAGGTTCACGGCAGCCGGGTCACGGCTGTTTTTGTGATTGACCCTTATCCGTTCACTGGCGTAGGCACCGATTTTGCCTATGGACAGGCCGATTACCTGAGTGCGGCCACGGCGGAGGCCAACCTTGCGATCAAGGCCGCCAAGGGCCAGTTCGCCGCCGCGGGTGTCGCGGTGGATTCATCGGTGATTGAATCGCACAGCGTTTGGCGCGGTGTGGTGGAGACCGCAGACGCAGCTGACGTCGACCTGATTGTGATGGGTTCCCACGGCCGCAAGGGGCTGGAAAAGCTGGTGCTGGGCAGTGTCACCCAGGCCGTTCTGTCGCACACCAAGCGGTCCGTGCTGGTGGTGCGCGACTGAACCGAGCCGTCAGGCGGTACGCTCGAAAATAGCCGCAATGCCCTGTCCGCCACCGATGCACATCGTGACCAGCGCATAGCGACCGCCAATCCGTTCCAATTCATACAGCGCCTTGACCGTGATCAAGGCGCCTGTGGCGCCAATCGGATGCCCCAATGAGATGCCCGAGCCATTGGGGTTGACCTTGGCGGGGTCAAGCCCCAGGTCGCGCGTGACGGCGCAAGCTTGGGCGGCGAAGGCCTCGTTGGCCTCAATCACATCCAGGTCATTGACCGTCAATCCCGCTTTTTGCAGGGCTTTCTGGGTGGCGGGTACCGGACCAATGCCCATGTATTTCGGGTCGACGCCAGCGTGGGCGTAAGCCACCAGGCGGGCCATCGGCTTGAGGCCACGCGCTTTGGCCGTGCCGGCTTCCATTAGCACCAGAGCCGCTGCCGCGTCATTGATGCCCGAGGCATTGCCGGCCGTGACGGTGCCGTTTTCCTTGATGAACACGGGCTTGAGCTTGGCCAGGTCAGCGGCCGAGCAGTTGGAGCGGAAATGCTCGTCCGTGGCATAAGCCACATCACCCTTCTTACTCTTGAGAATGACTGGGGTGATCTGACTGGTGAAATAGCCGGCCTCGGTGGCGCGTTGGGCCCGGTTGTGGCTTTCAACAGCAAGTTTGTCCTGGTCTTCGCGGCTGATGCCCCACTTGGCCGCGATGTTCTCAGCCGTCACGCCCATGTGAATCGTCTGGAACGGGTCGTGCAAAGCGCCAACCACCATGTCGACCAACTTGGTGTCGCCCATGCGGGCGCCCCAGCGGGCACTCAGGCTGGCATAGGGGCCGCGGCTCATGTTTTCGGCGCCGCCCCCGATGGCGATGTCCGCATCACCCAGCAGGATCGACTGGCTGGCTGAAATAATGGCCTGCAGGCCGGAGCCACACAGTCGGTTCACGTTGAAGGCCGGGGTGCCCTCGGCACAGCCGCCGTTCATGGCTGCCACGCGGGACAGGTACATGTCCTTGGGCTCGGTGTTGACCACATGGCCGAATACCACATGTCCGACGTCCTTGCCGTCCAGCTGTGCCCGGGCGAGCGACTCGCGCACCACTTGGGTGGCCAGCTCGGTGGGAGAAATATCCTTCAGGCTGCCGCCATAGGTGCCAATGGCGGTGCGAACACCGCTGACGATCACGACTTCACGGGACATGGGTAAATTCCTGTTCATGGTTGGTTTTGCGCATGCGGCTGGATCGCCGCAGGTGCCTCGATGCTAATCAGTCCGGCTGATGCTAATCAACCAGGCTGACAGCCAGCCGACAAAGCCGGCGACAGTTTAATCCCGCACATCTGCGACCGGGTTGGTGCCAAAGTCTGGCCGAGCCAGCCACCCGAGCACCCGGCTCGCCGCATCGGCCGGGCTGCTGAGCATGCCGCGCGTCTTGAGGCCAATGAAGTTGTCCTGGTCGGGAAACGCGTCGGGCGCTGCGCTGCGCAGCGTCACCTGCATGTCGGTGTCGATGACGCCTGGTGCCAGCGAGCAGGTGCGGGCTCCGTTGGTTTTACGCGCTTCATCCAGCGCCAGACAGCGTGTGAAATGGTCCATGCCAGCTTTAGCCGCGCAGTAAGCGCCCTGGGAGGCCATGGCACGGCGGCCCAGCCCCGATGAGATGTTCAAAACCTTGCGCGGCTGCGCCCAGGACCCGGTGGCCCGCAGGAAGGCGGCGGTGAGCAACATGGGCGCCTCCAGCCCGACTCGCAGGGCCTGTGCCAGTTCAGCTGGGTCGGAGGCACTCAGGGGGACGATGCTCGGAATGACGCCGGCGTTGTTGATCAGGGTCGCGCTGGCCAGGGTCGTGGCATCCAGCCGCCCCAGCCAGTCACCCAGAGCGGCTGCGGCGGCCACACCCTGGCTCAGGTCACAGGGCCACTGCTCCAGGGTACAGGCGGCTGCTGTTGCCTGCGCTGCCAGCGCCGGGTTGACCTGGCGCGAAAGGCACAGCAGGCGGTGGTCGGGCGAGAGCAGCTGGGAGGCCATGGCCAGGCCCATCCCACGCGAGGCGCCGGTCAGAATATAGAGGTGTTGTGTCATGGAGCTTCTTTCAAGTAAGTGGCCCGCGACCGACGGTCAGAAGTCGGCGGCGCTGGCAAATTGCAGGGATTGCATGCTGACCGGGTGTGTGAATGCCAGGCTGCTGGCGTGCAGCAAGAGTCTAGTCGCCATCCCTTGAACCTCGGGGCTGCCGTACAGCGCATCACCCAGAATGGGATGCCCCAGCGCCAGCAGGTGAACGCGGAGTTGGTGCGAACGGCCGGTCTCGGGCGCTAGCTCGAGGCGGGTCGCCCGCTGGTCGGGTCCCGCTGCCAGGACGCGCCAACGCGTCACACTGGCCTTGCCAAGGGCGTGGTCAATCTTGCGCAGTGGCCGCTGGTGCCAGTCGGCACCTATGGGCAGATCGATCACGCCCCATTCCTGCGCAGGCCTGACCAGGTGGCCTGCCACCATCGCCACATAGCGTTTGCTAATGCGTCGTTCCGCAAAGGCCAGGCTCAGCGCACGCTGCACGACCGGACTGCGCGCAAACAGCATCAAGCCCGAGGTGGCCATGTCCAGCCGGTGCACCACCAGTGCGTCGGGGTACGAGGCCTGTACCCTTAAGCTCAGGCAATCCTGCTTGTCGAGCCCGCGTCCCGGCACTGAAAGCAGCCCAGTGGGTTTATCCAGCACCAGCACGGCGTCATCCTTGTGGATGACCACCAGCTCAGGTGCTTGCGCCATCGCCATTGAGCAGCCGCTGCACGGTGTCACACAACTCATCGACATCATTGGGTTTGTGAATCAGGGCCCGGGCGCCTTCGGCCAGTGCGCTCTGCTCAATCTCGGCAGTCACGTAGCCCGAGGCCAGGGCCACGGGCAAGTCAGGCCGGATCTGCCGGGCCTCCCGCAGCAAGTCAACGCCACAGTAGCCAGGCATGTTGTAGTCGGTCACCAGCAGGTCAAAGTCGAGCGGGCGCTCACGCAAGACGGCGGCCGCCTCATGCGGATCAGTGAAGGTGCTCACTGAGAAGCCCTTGGGCGAGAGCGCCCGGTCCACCAGGAAAACCAGCGCTTCGTCGTCGTCAACATACATCACGCGCTGGCCGCGGCCTTGCACGACGCTGGGTTGGCGAACTTCTGCCGCAGCCGGTACAGCATCAGGGCGGGCCGGTGGGAAGTTAAGGGTGAACTCGCTACCGACGCCTGGCGTGCTTTGAACCTCCACTGTGCCCTCATGCGTGCGCATGATGCCATGCACCACCGCCAGGCCCAGGCCAGTGCCCTGACCCACCGGCTTGGTGGTGAAGAAGGGCTCAAACACACGCTCAATGGTTGGGGCATCCATGCCACTGCCAGTGTCGCGTACGGACAGTTGCACATTCAGGCCGCCGCCAACACCCCGGTCTTCGTCTTGCCCGGTGTGGCGGTCCAGGGTGTGGGTTAGCTCAATGCTGACGGTGCCACGCTGGCTGCCTAGCGCTTGGATTGCATTGGTACACAAGTTGAGCAGGGCCTGTTCAATTTGGGTGGCGTCGGCCAGCACTGCGGGCGTTTTCTCTGCGATATGGACCACCATCTCAACCGTGGGCGGTAGCGTGACCTTAAGCAGGCGCACGGTTTCATAGACCACGTCAGCCAACTGCAGCGCAACCCGGGCGGGCGACTCGTTGCGGCTGAAGGCCAGGATCTGGCGCACCAGGTCTCGGGCGCGGCGCCCCGCCTTGTCAATTTCAGCCAGGCTGATCAGGGCCGGGGAATCCTGACCGGCGTCTTGCTGGGCCAGTGCCACATTGCCCAAAATGGCGCCAATGATGTTGTTGAAATCATGCGCAATGCCACCCGCCATGGTGCCAACCGCCTGCATCTTGTGCGATTCCCGGAGTTGTGATTCCAGCGTATTGCGGTGTGCCTCAATTTTTTTACGGGCGCTCAGATCGCGTGCAAAGACCGTGGTGGTGTCGCCGTCCGGGTGATGCTCAAACGACATGCTGACTTCTATGGCCACCCATCCCCCCGCTGCCGTCAGCCCGGTAATCTCGCCGAGTTGGGCGTGGCTGGTCAGATGGTTGTACGACATAAAGTCCACGGCGGCTGGCAAAAAGCGGCCAAGGGCACTGCCCAGCGCCTGGGCCGACGAACAGGCAAACAGTACCTCGGCCGTTGGGTTGAAGATGGTGATGCGCTGATCACGATCGACGCAGATGATGGCGTCCAACGAGGCGTTGATGATGGCGGCCAAGCGGTTCTTGCTCAGCTGCAGCTCTTCATTGCGGTCCCTCAGCGCAGCAGCGCTCTCCCGAAGCGCGAGTCGCTCTGCCAGCAAGGGGCCCTGGTCGATGATGGCGCATATGAAATGGGCCAGCTCATCTTGCACATTTTCAATCCGGGCGATGTGCAGGTCGCCGGTGAAGACCCCGCCCGAGCCGCAACAAAACACCACCTCGCTGGTTTCGCAGGTGGCCTGCTCAGCCGCTGTCAAAAAGGCGTCTGCCACCCGGGTGGCATGGGCTTCACTGACAAAAGGCAGCAAAAAATTGAGTGGCGGATCATGTTCCAGCGGCCTGAACAGGCGCAAGGCCATGGCATTGCTTTCGAGCACCAGGCTGTTTTCATCCACCACCATCAGTGCCAGTGGCACACTGGAAAACAGGGTCAAAAAGCGCTCGGATGCGCCCTCGGCCGCTGCCTGGCTGTAGCGCAGGGCCTGGTTCTGAATCTCCAGTTCAGCCTGGTATTTGCGCAAATCGCGCACCATTTGCGGCGCCGAGAACCCCGGGCTGCCAGGCTCGGGCGGTTGTTCATTACGCCGCAATCGTTGGCGCACCCCTGCCTTGATGGCCGCGGTGGCTTTGGGGCGTGACAGGCTTCGCATCAGTCCGATTCGAAATTGCCCACGACCCTGGTCAGGCGGCGGTGCAGGGTTTAGCCGCGTGAGGGTGCATTCTTGAGTTTGCCGCGCACCGGCACCACCGTCGTCACGGTTGGTCGTACCGCATCTGGCGACACGGCCTTGGGCGGCGAGACGTCCTTCTTGGGTTTTTTCACCATCTTGTTGTTGTTTTGCTGTCCTTTTGCCATTTTCTTGCTCCTGGGTTGGGTGACCTGCCGAAGAAATCAGCGGCAGGGCTTGGTGAAATGCTCAGGCGATATTGGTGGCTGAAAGGCCGCCATCAGCGGCGCACCACAGCGTCGCCGGGTTGGTAGTCGGCCGCTTTGAGCGGGCTGTGCTTGGTGATGAAAGCCCGCAACACATCGGCGTCTACAAAGCCGGTATTGACGTAGCTCTTGTGGCCACTGACCTTGGGGTAACCATCGCCGCCCGTAGCCTGGAAATTGTTGATGACCAACCGGTAAGTTTTGCCTGGGTCCAGTGGGGCCTTATTGACCCGGACATTACTGACCTTGCCCCCTGAGATCTCGAGATTGACCCCGGCGAACTGTGCAAAAGCGCCCGAACCGACCGACATTTTGGCGGCGGCATTCAGGTAGTCCATCACTTCGCTGCCGCTCAGGTCAACGGTGCTCAGGGTGTTGCCAAAGGGCTGGACTTTGAGCACGTCCTTGTAGGTGATCTTGCCCGCAGCCAGGGAGTCGCGCACGCCGCCGGCGTTGACGACGGCGAAATCAGCCCGCGTTTTCTCCATCGCTGCCAGACCGATCAGGACGGCCAGAGCCGCCGGTTTGGCACGAACTACGGAGCGATCACCCTCCAACCGGTCATCGCTGGCGCCGATTTCGACCCCCAGCTTCTGCTGGCCAAAAGCCTGGTAAGGGGTCAGCAAGGCCAGCATCTCCGTGTCTTCGGCAATGTCGCCGGCGTAGGTCACCAAGGTGGTTTTGCCGTCGGCACCCTTGACCGGTTTCTTCAGGTTGACGGGAATCAGGGTGTACTTGACCAACTTGAACTCGCCATTGAGGTACTCAAAGTCAGCCCTGCCCACATACTTGCCCCACTCGTGAGCCTGCACAATCCAAGTGCCGTTCTGGCGATCGGGTTTGCAATCGGTGCCCGGCACGTAGTCGCGGTCCACCACGTTCTCAGCCTTCATGCAGGCCGGGTTCTGGGTGTGGCCGCCCACCACCAGGTCGATGCCCTTCACCGCGCGGGCCAGTTCCACATCGCCGGGCGACTGGGTGCCGCTGTTGCCGTTTTCATAGTGCCCCATGTGGGTCGCGGCGATGACCACGTCGGCCTTGGCGCGCAACTCAGGCACCACCTTGGCCGCCTCGGCCGTGACGCTTCGAAACTCGATGTTCTTAACGTTCTCCGGAAGCACCATTTTGTAAGTGTCTTCGGTGGTCAGACCCATCACGCCGATGCGCAAGCCACCCACCGTGAAGACCTTGTAGGGGTCAAACATGCGCTTGCCGTGTTCGTAAATATTGGCCGACAACATCGGGAACTGCGCCAGATCGCGTTGCATTTTCAGCACGGCCAGAGGCTTGTCAAACTCGTGGTTGCCAACGGCCATCGCCTGGTAACCCAGCAGGTTCATACCCTTGAAGTCTGGCACGGCGTCTTGCAAGTCGCTCTCTGGCACGCCGGTGTTGACGTCACCACCATCGAGCAGCAGGCTGTGGCCTCCGCTGGCTGCCACCTCGCGCCGGATGCGGTCAATCAGCGTCTTGCGCGCCGCCATGCCGTACTCGCCGTCGCCGTTTTTCCAGAAGCGGCCATGGTGGTCATTGGTGTGCATCACGGTGATGCGGTAAATTTTGTCTTTTTCGGGGCCGCCCGTGGGTGGGTTGGCACAAGCCGCCAGTGCCGAGGCGGCCAACAAATAACAAGTGACGCGTGTCAGGTTCATGAGCAGGTCCGTTCGAATCGGTGGGGCAGAAAAAGGGCTGAGGCTTTAGTCAATCAAGCCGAGCGTGATTATGGCTTCTCCCGGGCTTGTTTGACCTCAAGCTCCGTGACGGGTTCCGACCGGTTGCCCCAGGCACTGCGCAGGTGGCTGGTCAGGGCCGCGAGTTCCCGGTCGCTCAGGTTCAACACAAAAGGCGGCATGCCAAACGGTCGCGGGTTCCCCACTGTGGCTGGCGTGTAGCCACCCCAAAGGATGGTCTGGATCAGGTTGTTCGGGTTGGGCATTGTGACGGTTCGGTTAGCTGCCAGCGCCGGATAAGCGCCCGGCACGCCCTGTCCCTGATCGCCGTGGCATGACTTGCACATGGCCTCATACACCCTCGCACCAGAGCCGCGAGGGTCCTCTGTGGCGGGCTGAGTCCCGCTGTTTGGCATAGCGGCTGGCCGCTGGCTCGCCCGGAGGTAGCTCGCCATGGCCAGGCGGTCATCATCGCTCAGGTACTGGGTGCTGTGCAGCACCACTTGGGCCATCGGACCGGTGGCGACCCCGCGCGCCGAGACCCCCGTCTGCAACCATCGGCTGATTTCGTCCAGGGTCCAGTCGCCAACCCCGCCTTCCTGACGGTCTAGCAGCGATGGCGCGTACCAGCCTTGCACGGGCAGCATCCCCCCTTGCAGTTCCAGTGAGGAGCGACTGGCACCCAGCCGATTGCGCGGGGTGTGGCAGGTGCCGCAATGTCCCAGCCCATTGACCAGATCGGCGCCCCGGCTCGCCACTGAGGCTGCTCCGCTCGCGCCAACGCCGTTGCCGGGCGTGAAGTACAGGCCCCGCCAAAGCGCCAATGCCATCTGGGTGCGGTACGGCCAGCGCAGGGCGTGCGGCTTGTTGGTCTGTTTGACAGCCGGCACGGTTCTCAAAAAGGCGAAGAGGGCGTCGACATCGGCACGGCTGAGTTGTGTGAAGCTGGGGTAGGGAAACGCCGGGTACAGCAGCCGCCTGTCTTTTGAGCGACCTTCGTGCATGGCTTGCCAGAAGTCGTTGGGCGACCAGGTGCCGATCCCGCTGTCGCGGTCAGCCGTCAGGTTGCTGGTATAGACCGTACCAAATGGCGTCTCTATACCTCGACCTCCCGCGTAGTCGGCGCCCCCTGTGGCCGTGTGGCAGCCCTGGCAATTGCCCACACGCGCCAGGTAGGCGCCGCGAGCCGACAGGTCTGTGGGTGCAGGGCTGCTGCTGGCGACGGGCGCTGAGGGCAAGGGTGCCGGAGCGCTGCCGCAGTCGCTGGCGTCAGCCTGGCCGGTGGCCCGTTTTGCTGGTGCTTGGGCTTGAGGGCGACTGTCCGCGGGTACTGCTTGAGCAGCCAGCCAGTGCGATACAGCGCTGACGTCGGCACGGTCCAACCGGGCTGCGATGGTCGCCATGCAGTCGGGTCCATGGGCGCGCCGCTGCCCGGTCTGCCAGCCGCCAAGCTGGGCATTCAGGTAATCGCGCGGTAGCCCGAGCAAGCCTGGCACATGGGGCAGGGCGCCGGTCAGTCGGTTGCCATGGCAGTTGGTGCAGGCCGGGATCTTTTTTTGAGGATCTCCCTGCATCACCAGGGCCCGGCCACGCGCCAACTGAGCGGGCGTGGTGGCTGCAACGGGCGCGGGTGGCGGGTAAGGCAGGTTCAAGCCAGCAAAATACTGTGCCATCTCCATCAGATAAGCGTCGGTCAGGGGCTCCAGCAGGCCGCTCATCAGACTGTAGTGACGTCGACCCTCGCGAAAATTGCGCAGTTGGTTATAGAGGTAGCCCGCTGGCTTGCCGGCCAATCGAGGGTAATACCCGTCTGGCCCGGCTCGGCCCTGCTTGCCGTGGCAGTGGCCGCAGGCTCGGGTACGCTCGGCCATGGTGTCCTCAAACACCGGTTCCTGCCCAAGCCCCAAGATGGGCCACAGGGCGATCAACAAGACCACACAGCGAAGAAACGTGCCAGACATCGGTTTAAATTTGCAGCGACAATGCGCTCCCTGTTGTACCCAACGGCTTCTTGAGCCCACCTATTTTCCCATGTCCAGTTCACACAGCCTCGAGGTTCGTTCCGCCACCCTTCGCGACGCCAAAGCCATCTCGGAAGTCCATCTTGAGGCCACCCGGGCATCCTACCGTGACCTGTTGACCGCCGAACAAATGTTGCCAGTGATGGCGCTGGCGGCCAAGGTCGACTGGCGGGAGGCCATTGAATTCAGCGAGCCACAGGTTCACTTGGCGATTGTGCAGGCCCAAGCGGTCGGATTTGTTGGGTTTGACCGCTCGCGCGACGAGGGTACGCCCCCCACGGCAGGGGAAATCTGGGCCTTGCAGGTCGCCGAGTCGCACTGGGGCCAGGGCGTTGGCCTGGCACTGTGGGACTGTGCCCGCGAGGGTTTGCTGGAAGAAGGCTGCACCAGCGTGTCGGTCTGGGTGCCCTTGCGCAACGAGCGTGCACTCCGGTTTTTTGAGCTGGCCGGTTTCAAACGCGACATGGCCACCGCCAAGACGGTCGCCATAGGGACTGTCAAGGTGGAGGAGGTGCGCCTCAAGCGCAACCTGGCCTGATCAGATGCGACGAACCAACACGCTGCCGATCGAGTAGCCCGCTCCAAACGAGCAGATCACGCCCACCTCACCCGGCGCAATGTCCTCATGGTGCCGGTGGAATGCGATCACCGAGCCAGCCGAGGCGGTGTTGCCAAACTCATCCAGAATAACCGGCGCGTCGTCGGCGGTCGCGTCGCGGCCCAGCAGCTTGCGTGCAATCAGCTGGTTCATGCCCAAGTTGGCCTGGTGCAACCAGAAGCGGCGCACCCCAGTCGGGGTCAGGCCGTGCTCTGCCAGGTGGCTGGCAATATGCTCAGCCGCCATAGGGCAGACCTCTTTGAAGACTTTTCGCCCTTCCTGGTAGAACAACTGGTCGCGGTCATCCGGGTTGCGGTCCTCGCTGTGCGACATAAAGCCGGCGTTATTGCGAATGTTGTTGGAGAAGGTCGTCAGCAGCCGGGTGCCGAGGACCTCAAAGGCACCGGCAGGGGCATGGTCTAGGCGCTCGACCAGAGTCGCGGTGCAAACATCGCCAAAAATGAAATGGCAGTCGCGGTCTTTCCATGCCAGGTGCGGCGAGGTGATCTCCGGGTTCACCACCAGGATGGCCCGGGCTGCGCCCGTGCGCACCGAATTGACGGCCATGTCGATCCCGAATGTGGCCGACGAGCAGGCCACATTCATGTCGAAGCCAAAGCCCTTGATGCCCAATGCAGCCTGAATTTCTACCGCCATGGCCGGGTAGGCCCGTTGCATATTGGCAGCAGCACAGATCAGGCCGTCGACGTCAGACGCTTGTTTGCCCGCCCGTAACAGCGCATCCTGTGCCGCCGACACGCCGATTTCGGCCATCATTGAAATTTCATGGTCGGGCCTGGCGCGAAACCGGGGGTACATGCGCTGGGGATCAAGAACCCCGGATTTTTCCATCACGTAGCGTCGCTTGATGCCCGAGGCCTTCTCGATGAACTCGACGCTGGAAGGCATGGTCGGTTGACGGGTTCCGGCGGCGATGGCTGGCGCATGTTGCTGGTTGTCCCATTCTGCAAACTGGTTGAAGGCGGTGACCAACTCCTGATTGCTGATTGACTCGGGTGGGGTGTACAGGCCAGTTCGGCTGATGGCGACACGGTGCATAAATTGAATCCCGCTGTTGGGTGATGTAAATCGGATCAAGGCAACAGGATCCTGTCGAACCATTATCTGCGCTCTCCGGGGTCGGTTAGACGGCAGGCAATGAGCGCTGAAACCTGGCCTGCACGGCTAGGGTGTGCAGCCGTGCAGGCTCTGGCATGATGGTAGGCCAATTACCGGTCTCGCCCAAACGCCATGAAAATTGATCCTGCCCTTATCAAGCTACACGCCGAGACGATTGGTGCGGTCTTCGTCAGGCCTGGCGCCGCCAAGCCTGCTGCTGCCCCGGCGGCCAAACTTGATTCCAGCCTGATTAGGAAAATTCAGCAAAAAGTACCGATTTTTAAAAATATGCCTTTGGATTGCCTGATGAACACCTTGAAATTGGCCGACTACCTGCCAGTCAAGGCCGGTGATGTTGTGTTCAGTGAGGGCGACTTCGGCGACTCGTTTTTTGTACTGGTGGCGGGCGAGGTGGTGGTTGAAAAACTACTGCGAAACAAGGTTTGCGAACTGGCACGGCTGGGCGTGGCAGACTGCTTTGGCGAGATGTCGATCGTGGGGCATGAGCTCAGAACCGCCACCGTGCGTGCCGCGGTCGATTCGACATGCATGCGCCTGTACCGCGAGAGTGTGGACCACTACCCCGACAGCGCTGCGCACATCTACCGCAATATTGCCCTTATTTTGGCTTCGCGGCTCAAGGATTCGAGCATCAGGCTGGCAAAACTGGCGACCGAAAAGGCTTGAGCGGCGGTACGCGCTGTCAGGCTTTAGACAGCGGTGGGATATCGCCGGTGGCGTGGTGATATCAATCAAAGAAGGCGTCAAAGCCTGATTCAGGCTCAAAGCGGTCGTTGCGGTAAAGCAGCCGGGTCGGTCCCGGTAACGCGCGCGTCAGCGTGGAATGTCTGGGGTCGCCGGGGTAACACGTGATTCGCATGCCGTCCTGATCAAAGGGCTCCGGTGCGATCGTTGGCGGTGGCTGGGTTACCGCAGCGTGCAGCACGCTTCGGACGTCGGTGTGCCGAGCCAGGTGAACCAGGCTCATGATCTGCGGCGGCGCCAGGTCAATGTCGCTGGCCCAATAACGGCTCAGTGCGTTTCGGGGTGTGAGCCAGACACTGGCCGTGGCCTCATGGTTGTCATGCTGCGCGGTTTGTTGTGCTGGCATGCGTGCCACAAAAAAACGTGTGTCGAAGCGCTTTTTCATCATGCTGGGCATCGTCGGCGTGACCCAGCGTGACCATGGCCGCAGTGCACAGGTGGCTAATCGTAAGTGGGTGCTTGCCAGCACGCTCGCGAAGTCATGCCCCGCGCGCAGCATGGCTCGCGCCGTCAGGGTTTGTGCGGCAGAAGCCCCATCGACCAGCAAAATGCCCGACTCTTCAAATGTTTCCCGTGCGGCCGCCACGAAGATAGCCGCCGCCTCGGTGGGCGACAGATGTTGTTCGTTTAGCTGTCCGCGTAGGGCGACCGGTGTTTGATCCAGCACGTCAGGGGTACAGAGCTGGGGATCGCCGGCGTCGACCTTGCCACCCGGGAACACATGCGCGCCGCCAAGCACATCCGACTTGTCGTGGCGTTTGATCAGCAACACCTCAAGCCCCTGCCTCGTGTCGCGCAGCATCACCACCGTGGCTGCGGCGCGTGGTGGGGTGGACACGGACTGCATGTTCAGTTCCATTCGGGCCTTTCAGGGATGCTGCGCATGCGGTCCGGTACAGTAGGGGATAGGTCGGCCTGAGGCTAGCAGAGTCCGGCCATTGTCTTGTCACCAACCGTTCAGGAACAGTCAGTATGCGTGTGGGAATAGATTTCAAGGGCCAGGTCGCCATCGTGACCGGCGCCGGTGGCGGCCTCGGCCGGCAACACGCGCTGGCGCTGGCCGCGCGCGGCGCTAAAGTCGTGGTCAACGATTTGGGCGGTGCTCGGGACGGCTCAGGTGGCTCAGCGACTGCAGCCGAGGCCGTGGTGGCCGAGATCCGTGCGGCCGGGGGCGAGGCGCTGGCCAACAGTGCTTCGGTGACTGATTTTGCTGCGGTCGAGGCCATGGTGGCGCAGGCCGTGGCGGCCTGGGGCAGGGTGGACATTTTGGTCAATAACGCCGGCATACTGCGCGACAAGACCTTTGCCAAGATGGAGATGGCGGACTTTGAGCTGGTGGTCGACGTGCACCTGATGGGTGCGGTGCATTGCAGCAAGGCGGTATGGGGTCTGATGAACGCACAAAAATATGGCCGCATCGTTATGACCACTTCATCCAGTGGTCTGTACGGCAATTTCGGCCAGTCCAATTACGGCGCAGCGAAGATGGCCCTGGTGGGTCTGATGCAGACGCTGGCCTTGGAAGGGGCCAAGAACAACATCCACGTCAATGCCCTGGCGCCCACCGCCGCCACCCGCATGACGGAAGGTCTGATGCCTGAAGCCGTGCTGGCCGCCCTCAAGCCGGAGGCGGTGGTGCCGGCGATGCTGGTGCTGGCCTCTCGCGAGGCGCCGACCCGAACCATTTTGTGTGCCGGGGCCGGCACGTTTGAAGCTGCCCACATCACCCTGACCCAGGGGGTCTGGCTGGGCACCGACGCGCAAACGCCAGAACGTCTGGCCGAGCGACTGGCTGAGGTGACCGACCCGGCCGGCCAGATGGTGCCGCAGGGCGGCTCAGCCCAGGGCGCCAATGAGGTGGCCAAGGCCATGGCCCAACTGGGGTAGTCGGGCATGACGAGTCGCTTCGTCGTCAAGCCAAGTCACTGACCGGCACGCAAGAGCAGAACAGGTGCCGGTCGCCGTAGACGTTGTCGATGCGGCCGATCGGAGGCCAGTACTTACTTTGTTTCAGGCTGGCCAGCGGAAAAGCCCCCAGTTCGCGCGGGTAGGGCCGGTCCCAGGCTGAACCCAGCAGCGCGGCCGCTGTGTGCGGCGCGTGTTTCAGCGGGTTGTTGTCCTTGGGCCATTCGCCGCTTTCAATCCGCCTGATCTCGGCCCGGATGGCGATCATGGCCTCGATAAAGCGGTCCAGTTCTGCCAGGCTCTCGCTCTCGGTGGGCTCCACCATCAGCGTGTTGGGGACAGGGAAACTCAAGGTCGGGGCGTGAAAGCCGTAGTCCATCAGGCGCTTGGCCACGTCTTCGGCCATCACGCCGCTGGATTCTTTGAGCGGGCGCAGGTCCAGAATGCACTCGTGCGCCACATCACCGGTGGCGTTGGCGTAGAGGGTGGGGTAATGGTCTTTAAGCTGGCGGCTGATGTAGTTGGCGCTCAGGATCGCCACCTCAGTGGCCGCCTTCAGGCTCTCGGGGCCCATCATGCGGCAGTACATCCAACTGATCGGCAGAACGGCGGCATTGCCGAGTGGCGCAGCTGAGATGGCCCCCACGCTTGGGGCTGTTGCCCCCACGCTTGCCACTGCGTGTGCTGTGTCGTTGAGGTGGCCGGGCAGGTAGGGCACCAGGTCGGCGACGACGCAGACTGGGCCGACGCCGGGGCCGCCGCCGCCGTGCGGGATGCAGAATGTTTTGTGCAGGTTCAGGTGGCTGACGTCGCCGCCGAACTCACCGGGCGCGGCCAGGCCGACCAGGGCGTTCATGTTGGCGCCGTCCACGTAGACCCGCCCGCCGTGCTGGTGCACCAGGGCGCAGAGCGCCTTGACCGAGGTCTCGAACACGCCGTGGGTGCTGGGGTAGGTGATCATCACCGCCGCCAGATGCTCGCTGTGCTGCTCGCACTTGGCTTGCAGGTCGGCCATGTCCACGTTGCCCTGCTCGTCGCAGGCGGTGACCACCACCGTCAGCCCGGCCATCTGGGCGCTCGCCGGGTTGGTGCCGTGGGCGCTGCTGGGGATCAGGCAGATGTGGCGGTGGCCCTGGCCATGCGCTGCCTGCCAGGCGCGGATCACGAGAAGACCTGCGTACTCGCCCTGTGAACCGGCATTGGGTTGCAGGCTGATGCCGGCATAGCCGGTGGCGGCACACAGCCAAGCGCGCAACTGTTCGTCCAGCACTGTATAGCCTGCCCGTTGCTCGGGGGGCGCAAATGGGTGGATATTGGCGAACTCGGGCCAGGTGATGGGAATCATCTCGCTGGTGGCGTTGAGCTTCATGGTGCAGCTGCCCAGCGGGATCATGCTGCGGTCCAGCGCCAGGTCTTTGTCGCTGAGCCTACGGATGTAGCGCAGCATGCTGGTCTCTGAGGGGTGCGAGTTAAAAACCGGGTGCGTTAAAAAGGCGCTGCTGCGCCGCAGCTCATACGGAATCAGCGGCTCCAGGCCTTTCTCAAATGCGGCCACCTGAGGCAGTTCTTGGCCCTCCTGCGCAAACACCGCCCAAAGCGCCGCTACGTCATCCCGGGTGGTGGTTTCGTCGAACGAAATGCTCAGCCCATTTTTTGAGCCAAATCGAAGGTTAAGCCTTGCTGCGCTTGCCTTTCTAGCTATCATTTCAGTAGCGTTTCCGGTATGCAGCGTCAGCGTGTCGAAGGCGTAGTCATTGACCGGTGTGTAGCCCATCTGCTGCAGGCCGCGCGCCAGCAGGGCGGTGAAGGCCGCCACCCGCTGCGCGATCCGGCGCAGGCCCGCAGGCCCATGGTAGACCGCGTACATGCTGGCCACCACGGCTGGCAGCACCTGTGCGGTGCAGATGTTGGAGGTGGCTTTCTCACGCCGGATGTGCTGCTCGCGCGTTTGCAGTGCTAAGCGGTAGGCCGGGTTGCCCTCGGTATCGATGCTGACGCCTACCAGCCGCCCTGGCATCGAGCGCTTGAACTCGTCGCGGCAGGCCAGGTAAGCCGCATGGGGCCCGCCATTGCACAGCGGCATGCCAAAACGCTGGCTGCTGCCCACTGCGATGTCGGCGCCCAGCTCGGCAGGCGGCACCAGCAGGGTTAGCGCCAGCAGGTCGGCCGCCATGACCACCACGCCGCCGCGCGCCTTGTAGGCAGCAACCCAGTCTCGGTCGTCCCGCAGCGCGCCGCTCAGGCCCGGGTACTGCAGCAGCACGCCAAAGCTGTCCTCGCCCAGACTGATCTGCACGCTGAAGGTCTTGACGGTGATGCCCAGCGGCCGGGCCCGGGTTTGCAACACGGCCAGCGTCTGCGGCAGCACCTCGTCGTCCACCAGGAAGGTGGTGGACTTGGATTTGCCCATGCGCATGGCCAGTGTCATGGCCTCGGCAGCGGCCGTGGCCTCGTCGAGCATCGAGGCGTTGGCAATGGCCATGCCGGTCAGGTCGGTGATCATGGTCTGGAAGTTCAGCAGCGCCTCCAGCCGGCCCTGACTGATCTCGGCCTGGTAGGGAGTGTAGGCGGTGTACCAGGCCGGGTTTTCCAGGATGTTGCGCAGGATCACGCCAGGCGTATGGGTGCCGTAATAGCCTTGGCCGATGAAGCTGCGGAACACCTGGTTGCGGCTGGCGATCTCGCGCAGCTCCGCCAGCGCAGCGGCTTCAGTCAAGGGCGCCGGGATGGCCATGGCGCTGCTTCGGGCAATGCTGGTGGGCACGATGCGCGCCATCAGGCTGCGACGTGACTCGGCGCCAACGGCCTCCAGCATCAGGGCCTGGTCGGCCGCGGTAACACCGATGTGGCGCGCGGCGAACTCATGGCTGTCCTCCAGCTCACCCAGGGGTTTGGCAGATTGCATCAACATGGCGGCCTCCTCGGCGCTTGGGGTTTAGGCGGCGGCAGCAAAGCCGGCGTAGGCGGTTTCGTCCATCAGTTCATCGAACTCCTGCGGCTGGCTGACCCGGACCTTGAAAAACCAGCCGGCTCCGAGCGGGTCAGAATTAGCCAACGACGGGTCAGCGCGTAGGGCCTCGTTCACCTCGGTGATCTCGCCCGACACGGGCATGAACACATCGGCTGCGGCTTTGACCGACTCCACCACGCCGGCCACCTCTCGGGCGGCCAGGGTTTTGCCTATGTCGGGCAGGTCGACAAACACCACGTCGCCCAGTGCGTCCTGGGCATGGTGGGTGATGCCAACGGTGACGATGTCTCCGACACCGACAGGGTTGGTGTCGGCCTTCAGCCATTCATGGTCGGGGGTGTACTGGAGGGTCATGGAGAGTTCCTTTCAAAAAAATTGATAAATCGCGACAAAGATCAGGGTTTGAGCGTTAAGCACGAACGTAGCGGTGCGGCACAAAGGGCAGGGCGACGACTTCCATGGGGACGGGCTTGCCGCGCACCAGCGCCTGCAGCCGGGTGCCCGGCGCGCTGAACTCGAGTGGCACATAGCCCAGCGCGATCGGCGCATCCACGCTGGGGCTGAGCAAGCCACTGGTGACTTCACCCAGTGCTTGCCCGTCCGTGGTCTGCAGCACACTGTGCTCACGCACCGGCACCCGTTCCAGGGCCCGAAGTCCTATGAGTTTTCGGCCTCCAGCCCCCGTCCCGCTTGACAACTGTGCTATTATTTTTGTAGCGCCTGGGAAGCCACCAGCCCGCGCGCCGCCGCTGCGGCGTACCTTCTGGATGGCCCAGCTCAGGCGGGCCTCGACCGGGGAGGTGGTGGCGTCAATGTCGTTGCCGTACAGGCACAAACCGGCCTCCAGTCGTAGGGAGTTGCGCGCACCCAGGCCAGCCGGCCGGACCTCGGGCTGGGCCAGCAGGGCGCGCGCGAGCGCAGCGGCATTGTCCTGGTGCACCGAGATCTCAAAACCGTCCTCGCCGGTGTAGCCGCTGCGGGTGATGAAACAGGGCACCTGCCGGCTGCCGCCACCCAGGGTGCAGTCGATCTCAAAGCCGCCGCCGGTCATGAACACCAGCCGCCCGATGGTGGGGCACAGGCGCTGCAGTGCTGTGACGGCCTGCGGCCCTTGCAGCGCCAGCAAGGCCAGCTCGGGCAGGGGCAAAACCTGGCAGCGCTGGCCAATGCCCGCCTGGATGTGGGCCACATCGGCCGCCTTGCAGGCGCCATTGACCACCAAAAACAGGTCGCCATGGCTGTCGGTGCGGTTGACGAGCATCAGGTCATCGATGATGCCGCCCGCATCGTTGAGCAGCAGCCCGTAACGCTGGCGGCCGTTCGCCAGACCAACCACATCCACGGGCAGCAGGGTTTCCAGCGCGGCGGCTGCATCGGGCCCTACCAAGCGCAACTGGCCCATGTGGGACACGTCAAACAGGCTGGCCGCCTTGCGGGTCTGGTGGTGTTCTGCCATCAGGCCGGCCGGGTATTGCACCGGCATGCTGTAGCCGGCAAACGGCACCATGCGGGCGCCCAAACTCAGGTGCAGGTCGTACAAGGGCGCCTTCAGTAGTTCATCCGACGGGACATTCATGGGGCATTCCTGGACAGTTAAATCGCGGGCACATGCCATGACCTAGGCCATGGTTGGCCCCCGCTGTCCGTGGTACCTGAGAGATTCGCCGGGCCAACCGCGCCAGACCTCTGACGCAATGTGCTGCGGGTTGCTCCTTCGGTGGGCGGCATGGGCTGCCGCCTCTCTCCAGTGGGGAGTCGTGGGTTAACCAGCAAGATCAGCCCACGTTTGTCAGTCCTTTTGCCTGAGCGTTCAGACCGCTGTGATCAGCCGTCATGCGCCTTCGGCGGCCGGTCTCTGTGCCGGCACTCTCCTGACACTTCAAATTCTAACCCCGGACCGAAAGCGCCAATTCGCCTTATTTGGCGTAAACCAGATCTCGCAGGGTCAGCGATATGGAGGGAACGTAGGTGATCACCATCAGGCAGGCCAGGATCACCAGCACAAAGGGCACCAATTGGCCGATGATGCGGTCGAGTGAAATTTTGGCCACGGTGCAGGCCGCAAACAGGTTCACGCCAAAGGGCGGCGTGATCATGCCCAGCGCCAGATTCACCACCATGATCAGGCCAAAATGCACCGGGTCAATGCCAAAGTGAATCGCCACCGGCGCCAGGATGGGCGCCAGCACGATGATGGCCGCACTGGTCTCGATGAACATGCCGATCAGGAACAGCGCTGCATTCACCCCCAGCAGAAACATGGCTGGCGACTGCAACACCGACTCCAAGTAGGTGCCGATCGCGGCAGGTACCCCAGCACGCGTGATCAAAAAGGCAAACAGCCCGGCGTTGGCAATAATGAACATGATGACGGCACTGGACAGCACCGATTTGCGCAGGATCGCCGCCAGATTCTTAAAGTTGAGCTCGCGGTACACCACGCCACCCACCAGCAGCGCGTAGAACACCGCCACCGCAGAGGCCTCGGTCGGGGTGAAAATGCCGCCATAGATGCCGCCCAAGATAATGACCGGCATCATCAGGGCCCAGCCGGCTTGCCGCGTGGCGGGCAGAAAACGCAATCGGCCATCGCCATCGTTCTTGCCCCAGCCCTTGTAACGGCAGTAAATGTAGACAAACAGCATCAGCGCGCCGCTGATCAGAAAGCCTGGACCGAAACCGGCAATGAACAGTTCGCCAATCGACACCTCGGCGCTGACGCCGTACAAAATCATGGGAATGCTGGGTGGGATGATCACGCCCAGTTCTGCACTGGTGGCCTGCAGCGCGGCAGCGTAGGGTGTGGGGTAACCATGCTTGATCAGGGCCGGGATCAGAATGGCACCGACCGCAAAAGTGGTGGCCACCGACGAGCCCGATACGGCAGCAAAGATCATGCAGGTCAGCACGCAGGTCATGGGCAGACCGCCCTGCACGCCGCCCACAATGCTCTTGGCAAACTCCACCAAGCGGCGCGAAATGCCGCCGGTTTCCATCAGGTTACCGGCCAGAATGAAAAATGGGATGGCGGCCAGCGGAAACTTGTTGATGGAGGAAAACATTTCCTTCACCGAAATCAGCATGTTGATGCCCGACACCTGAATGCCCAGAATGGCAGCCAGCCCGATCGACACCGCCACCGACACGGTCAGTGCAAAGCACAAGACCATGGTGATCAGCATCATCACGCTCATTGGGCGGTCTCCAGTTCCTGGCGCTGCGGGTCCAGCAGGTTGCCCACAATGCCCAGCACACTGAACAGGCCGCCCACAGGCATGGCCAGATAGGCCCAGAACATCGAAATACTCTCCAGCCCAGCCATGGACTGCACCTGGCCGCGCAAGGCGTAGGCCCAGCCCCACCAAACGATGATGCCCACCAGCAGCAGGGCAGCGCCGCACACC
The DNA here is from genome assembly GCA_945925985.1 of Comamonas sp. lk. Lineage (GTDB taxonomy): Bacteria > Pseudomonadota > Gammaproteobacteria > Burkholderiales > Burkholderiaceae_C > Rhodoferax. The sequence continues at coordinate 131,540 of CAMELV010000003.1, forward strand.
ACCCAGTCCAGCACGCGCTTCATGCGCGGCGGGCTCCAGCGGTACAGCACGTCAACACTGACCATCGCCCCCTGGCGAAACGCCGCTGCAATGCCCATGAACACCATCCAGATCAGGCTGAAGCGGATCAGGATCTCTGACCACTCAGCCGGCTGCTCCAGCACAAACCGGGTGATGATCTGGAACATGGCCAAACTGGAGGCCACCACCAGCATGACACAGGCGATGACCATGGCCAGCCCGGTGGTGCGGCGCTCCAGCGACAGAAACAGGGCCTTCAAGGGGCGACGAAGCAATTATTTGGCGTTGCGGATGGCGTCGAGGTTGGCCTTGCCAAACTGTTTCTCGAACTCTGCATTCACGGGTGCCAATGCGGCCACAAACTTGGCCTTGTCCACGTTGTCGATCACAACCATCCCCTTGGCGCGCAGTTCGGACACGCCCTTGGCATCGTCCGCGTCGACCCGGGCCCGGTTGGCCTTGGCGGCCTCCTTGGCAGCTTCAATGAATGCGGACTTGTCGGCGGCGCTGAGTTTCTCAAAGGAGGCCTTGTTCATCAGGATCAGGCAGGGCGAGTAGACATGGCCGGTGAGCGACAGGTGCTTTTGCACCTGGTCAAACTTGGACGCCATGATCACCGACAGCGGGTTTTCCTGGCCGTCAACCGTGCCCTGCTGCAAGGCGGTGAACACCTCGGGGAATGCCATGGGCGTGGTCACGATGCCCAGGCCCTTGTAGGCGGCAATGTGCACCGGGTTCTCCATGGTGCGCATTTTCAGGCCCTTCAGGTCCTCTGGCAGCTTCACATCGCGCTTGCTGTTGGTCATGTGCCGGAAACCGTTTTCCGCCCAGGCCAGCGCCTTGAAGCCCTTGCTGTCAAACTTGGTCAGCATGTCCTGGCCAAACGGGCCGTCCAGCACCGCGCGGGCATGGGCTTTGTCACGGAACAAAAATGGCACGTCGATGATCTTGGTTTCAGGCACGAAATTGGGTACCGGCCCGGTCGACGTCATCGTCAGTTCCTGGGTGCCCAGTTGAACAGCCTCGATCGACTCGCGTTCGCCACCCAGCGAGCCGTCATAAAAAGTCTGCACCTTGTAGCGGCCGGCCGTGCGCTTTTCCACCTCTTGCGCAAACACATCGATGCCAACGCCCTGGTGCGAGTTTTTGGCGGTCGAGATGCTGATCTTCAGGGTGGTCTGCGCCGCGGCGCCGGCCATCAGGCCAAGTGCCAGGCCAAGGCCCAAGGCGATTCGGGACAGGGATTGCGTGTTCAGTTTCATGGGGTTCTCCGGGTTGATGGTCTGCCTGCAGACCAAGTGTGCCTCATTGTGACCGGCAGAAACGCCCGCCAACATCGGGGTTTTCTCGGGGATGGGCCCGGTCTTCCCGGCGCCCCCGGGCTTACATACCGGCGTAATTCGGCCCGCCGCCGCCCTCTGGCGTGACCCAGACGATGTTTTGGGTCGGGTCCTTGATGTCGCAGGTCTTGCAGTGCACGCAGTTCTGCGCGTTGATCTGCAGCCGGTTGGAGTTGTCGTCGTTTTTGACGTACTCATACACGCCGGCCGGGCAGTAGCGGGCCTCGGGGCCAGCGTACTTGGCCAGGTTGATGCTGACCGGCACCGAGGCGTCCTTGAGCGTCAAGTGGGCCGGTTGCTGCTCTTCGTGGTTGGTGTTGCTGATGAAGACGCTGCTCAGCCGGTCGAAGGTCAGTTTGCCATCGGGCTTGGGGTAATTGATGGGCTGGCACTCGGCTGCCGGCTTGAGGTAGGCGTGGTCGGGTTTGTCGCGGCGCAGGGTCCAGGGGATGTGACCGCGCAGCACAAACTGCTCAAAGCCGTTCATCAGCGTGGCCGTGGTCAGACCGTACTTGAACCAGTTCTTGAAGTTGCGGTCTTTATTCAGCTCGGTGTACAGCCAACTGGCCTCAAAGGCCGCGGGGTAGGCGCTCAGTTCATCGTGCTGGCGGCCAGCCTGCACGGCCTCAAAGGCGGCCTCGGCCGCCAGCATGCCGGTCTTGATGGCGGCGTGGCTGCCTTTGATGCGGCCCACGTTCAGGTAGCCGGCATTGCAGCCTATCAGCGCGCCACCCGGGAACACGGTCTTGGGCAGGGCATTGAGGCCGCTGGCATTGATGGCCCGCGCCCCGTAGGACAGCCGCTTGGCCGTGACCTCGCCCTGGTCATTTTCAAAGTAGTAGCGCACGTTGGGGTGGGTTTTCCAGCGTTGCAGCTCTTCAAACGGGCTCAGGTAGGGGTTGGTGTAGCCCAGGCCGGTGACGAAGCCCAGCGCCACCTTGTTGTCCGGCAGGTGGTACAGGAAGGCGCCGCCATAGGTGTCGGATGCCATGGGCCAGCCGGCGGTGTGCATCACAAAGCCGGGTTGGTGCCGGCTGGGGTCGATTTCCCACAGTTCCTTGATGCCGATGCCAAAGCTTTGCGGGTCGCGGCCCTCGTCAAGCTTGAACTTGGCGATCAGCTGTTTGCCCAGGTGGCCGCGCGCGCCTTCGGCAAACACCGTGTACTTGCCCAGCAGTTCCATGCCGAGCTGGAAGCTGTCCATCGGCTCACCATCCTTGCCCACGCCCATGTTGCCGGTGGCCACACCTTTGACCGAGCCCTTGTCGTTGTACAGCACCTCAGCCCCGGTGAAACCCGGGAAAATCTCAACCCCCAGGGCTTCGGCCTGCTCGGCCATCCATTTGGTGACCGCGCCCAGGCTGACGATGTAATTGCCATGGTTGTCGGCGAAGGGTGGCAGCACCATATTCGGCACCCGAAAGCCACTGGTTTCACCCAGGAACACATAAGCGTCGTCAGTGACCGGCTGGTTCAGTGGCGCGCCGCGTGCTTTCCAATCCGGGATCAACTCAGTCAGCGCCTTGGGGTCCATGATGGCGCCGGACAAGATGTGGGCGCCCGGCTCCGAGCCTTTTTCCAGCACCACCACCGACACATCCTGGCCTTTTTCGGCAGCCAGTTGCTTGAGACGGATGGCTGTGGCCAGACCTCCGGGGCCGCCACCGACCACGACCACGTCGTAGTCCATCGCTTCACGGGGGCCGAACTGGGCCAGTAGTTCCTGGTGTGTCATGCTGATTCTCGGGTGAAATTCTCGTTTGATAATCGGGCCTTGGCCAGGCGCTCCTGCCAAAGCCCGCAGACCGTGGGTCGAGTGAGATTTTATTCGGTGAATCGGCGCGTCAGTGGGCGCCCGGAACCTCATTTGTGGAGAAACTCGGTATGGCCTACAGCATTGACTTATCGGGCCGGGTGGCCTTTGTGACGGGGGCCTCCAGCGGTTTAGGCGCCCAGTTTGCCCAGACCCTGGCACGCGCAGGGGCTGCTGTGGTACTGGCAAGCCGGCGGGTGGAACGGCTCAAGGACCTGCGCGCCCGCATCGAGGCAGATGGCGGTAACGCCCATGTGGTGGAACTGGACGTGACCGACCACGGCTCGATCAAAGCGGCGGTGGCCCACGCCGAGACCCAGGTCGGCTCGATCGACATCCTCATCAACAATTCGGGGGTGAGCGCCACCCAGCGTATCCAGGATGTGACCGAGGAAGATTTTGACTTTACCTTTGACACCAACGTCAAAGGCGCCTTTTTTGTGGCGCAGGAGGTGGGCAAGCGCATGCTGGCCCGTGCTCGCGGCTCGGCACCCGGCACCTACACCGGTGGGCGCATCGTCAACATCGCGTCGGCGGCCGGTTTGCGGGTGCTGCCGCAGATCAGCGTCTACGCCATGAGCAAGGCTGCGGTGATTCACATGACCCGGGCCATGGCCGTGGAGTGGGGCCGCTTTGGCATCAATGTCAACGCCCTCTGCCCGGGCTATATTGACACCGAGATCAACCACCACCACTGGCAGACCGAGCAGGGCCAGAAACTGGTGCAGATGCTGCCGCGCAAGCGGGTCGGGCAGGTGCAAGACCTGGACGCTGTGCTGGTGATGCTGTGTGCCAACGAGAGCCATTTCATCAACGGCGCAGTGATCTCGGCCGACGACGGTTTTGGCATCTGACGGGTCGCGCCCTGATTATTTCTGCTTGGGCACCCGGCCCATCAGGTAAAACTCAGGGTTGGGCATCATGCTGCTGAATGAGGCCATGCGGTTCGACAGCCCGAAGAATGCGGTGATGGCGGCAATGTCCCAGGCGTCTTCGTCATTGAAACCGTGCGCATGCAGGGCCGCAAAATCGGCTTCGGCAATTTCATCAGAATGCTGGCAGACCTTCATCGCGAAATCCAGCATGGCGCGCTGGCGTGGCGTGATGTCGGCCTTGCGGTAGTTCACCGCCACCTGGTCGGCCACCAGCGGTTTTTTCTCGTAAATGCGCAGTATGGCGCCGTGCGCCACCACGCAGTACAGGCAATTGTTGGCGGCGCTGGTGGTGGTGACGATCATCTCGCGGTCGCCTTTGCTCAGGCCCGAGTCTTCCTTGAGCATCAGTGCGTCGTGGTAGGCAAAAAACGCCCGCCACTCGGCAGGGCGGCGTGCCAGGGACAGAAAGACATTGGGCACAAAGCCGGCTTTTGTCTGCACTTCGAGCACTTTGGCGCGAATGTCGTCGGGCAGGTCGGCGAGTTCTGGGGCTGGGTAGCGGCTCATGGGGTTTGTCTCCAAATAGGTGCAGGCATTATCCGGGGGTCCATCCGGGCCCCGCCGGCGTGTCACGCCGTTGTCATAAAAAAGTCTCTTGTGCGCGGCAAAATGCGATTGCCTTTTAAACCCTACTCCTGACCGTTACCTCATGAAAATCCACACCCTGACCCGTCGCGCTTTGTTGCCCTTGGCAGCAGCAGCCCTGCTCTTGTCGCAGTCTCCGGCCCAAGCCCAAAATGCGGCCAACTACCCAGACCGGCCGGTGCGCATTGTCGTGCCCTTCGCCCCTGGTGCGGGCACCGACGCTATGGGCCGGCTGGTGGCCCTTAAGCTGGGCGAGATCCTGGGCGGCAGCTTTGTGGTGGACAACCGAGCGGGTGCCTCGGGTGCCATTGGCACACAGCATGTGGCCCAGCAGCCGGCGGACGGCTACACCCTTCTCCTGGTGGCCTCGCCGTTCACCACGGTAGCGGCCTCCCTGCCCACAGCCGGTTACGACGCCCTGCGTGGCTTTGCGCCGGTGGGCCTGGTCGCCACCGGCCCCCTGGTCTGGGCTTCCAATGTCAGCCTGCCGGTTGCCAGCATGAAAGACGTGGTTGAACTGGCTAGGCAAAAGCCTGGCGCACTGAACTATGGTTCAGCCGGTGCCGGCGGCGTTAACCATTTGGTGCTGGAGCAGCTCAAGGCCATTACCTCGACCGATATCGCCCACATCCCTTACCGCGGCGTGGCGCCTGCCACGGTGGACATGATTGCCGGCCAGATTCAGCTGGTGACCGGCACTATTCCGGCGCTGCTGCCCTTCATCAAAGACGGTCGCGTCAAAGCCCTGGCGGTGACCAGTGCCAAGCGCTCCAGCGCCTTGCCTGATGTCCCGAGCATGAGTGAGGCCGGTTTCCCCGGCATCGACGTGCTGAACTACTTTGCCATCTCGGCGCCAGCAGGCACACCGGCAGCCGTGGTCGACAAGCTCAATGCTGCCTTGCGCAAGATGGTGACCCTGCCTGACGTGCTGGCGCGTTTCAAGTCTGATGCCGTAGAGCCGGCAGTTGGCACACCCGCTCAGCTGGCCGCCTTCATTGAGGCCGACTACCGGGCCTGGGTGACTGTCGTCAAGACGCAGAACCTCAAGATCGAATAAAGCCGGCGTTGGGTCGGTGCGCCAGCCGCATTGACCCGACTCATCACGGTTGTCCCGTAAGAAAAACGAGGCACTGGCACGGGTAACATCGTGACCAGGCGCAACATTTTTTGGAGATCGACCCGTGAACAAAATTTTCCCCAGTGCGGCGGTGGCCTTGCAAGGCATCGTCCACGACGGCCAACTGCTGGCTGTCGGCGGTTTTGGCTTGTGCGGCATTCCCGAAGCCTTGATCGAAGCCCTGCGCGACAGCGGCGCGCGCGACCTCACCGTGATCTCCAACAACGCGGGCGTCGACGGCTTTGGCCTGGGCAAGCTGTTGGAAACCCGGCAGATCAGCAAGATGATCTCCAGCTACGTGGGCGAGAACAAAGAGTTTGAGCGCCAGTACCTGGCCGGCGAACTGCAACTGGAGTTCACGCCGCAAGGCACGCTGGCTGAAAAGCTGCGCGCTGGCGGCGCAGGCATACCGGCGTTTTACACCCGCACCGGCGTCGGCACCCAGGTGGCAGAAGGCAAGGAGACGCGCGAGTTTGACGGCCACGTGTACGTGATGGAGCGCGCCCTGGTGCCCGAGGTATCGCTGGTCAAGGCCTGGAAGGCCGACAAAAGCGGCAACCTGGTGTTCCGCCGCACCGCCCGCAACTTCAACCCGGCGGTGGCCATGGCCGGCAAGATCACTGTGGTTGAGGTGGAAGAGATTGTGGACACCGGCAGCTTTGACCCGGATGCCGTGCACCTGCCCGGCATCTATGTGCACCGCATCGTGCTCAATGCCCACCCTGAAAAGCGCATTGAAAAACGAACCATCACCGAGAAAGCAGGAGTCTGACCATGGCCTGGACACACGACCAAATGGCGGCCAAGGCCGCACAGGAGCTGCAAGACGGCTTTTACGTCAACCTGGGCATTGGCCTGCCGACCCTGGTCGCCAACTTTGTCAACCCCGACATCGAGGTTTGGCTACAAAGCGAAAACGGCATGCTCGGCATCGGCCCCTTCCCGACCGAAGACCAGGTGGACGCCGACCTGATCAACGCCGGCAAGCAGACAGTGACCACCATTGCCGGCTCCAGTATTTTTGGCAGCCATGACAGCTTTGCCATGATCCGTGGCGGAAAAATCAACCTGAGTATTTTGGGTGCGATGCAGGTCAGCGAAAAAGGCGACCTGGCCAACTGGATGATTCCTGGCAAGATGGTCAAGGGCATGGGCGGCGCCATGGACCTGGTGGCCGGCGTCAAGAGCGTGGTGGTGCTGATGGAGCACGTGGCCAAAAAGAAAGACGGCACCATCGACCTCAAAATTTTGCCCCACTGCACCCTGCCGCTGACCGGCGTGGGCGTGGTGGACCGCATCATCACCGACTTGGCGGTGCTGGATGTGACGCCGCATGGCCTCAAAGTGGTCGAGATGGCGCCCGGTGTTACGCGCGACGAGCTGCAGGCCAAAACTGGCGTGCCGCTGCAATAGCCTCTCAGCCATCTCATGAAATTGCCAACATGACGCAATCGCTTGATGTGGTCGGCCTGGGTGAGGCCATGGTGGAGTTCAACCAAGTGCGAGACAGCACCGGCCGCACCTACCTGCAAGGTTTTGGCGGCGACACCTCCAACACCGTGATTGCCGCCAGCCGCCAGGGCGCTGCCTGCGCCTACCTCTCTGCCGTGGGCGCGGACGACTTTGGCACCCTGTGCTGCGACCTGTGGCGCAGCGAGGGCGTTGACATCAGTGGCGTTCAGGTGAACCCCGATGCCCCGACCGGTATTTACTTTGTACGCCACGACGCCCGGGGGCACCGCTTTTCTTACCTCAGAAAAGGCTCGGCCGCCAGCCGCATGACGCCGGCTGACCTGCCCCTGCCGCTGCTGACCCGGGCCAAGTACCTGCATGTGTCAGGCATCAGCCAGGCCATCAGCGAGAGTGCGCGCCAGACGGTGGCTGCAGCCATCGCCGCCTCACGGGCGCATGGGGTCCGGGTGTCGTATGACCCCAATTTGCGGCTCTCGCTGTGGCCGTTGACGCTGGCCCGTGCCACGCTGGAGCAGACCCTGCCGCTGTGTGATGAATTTTTGCCCGGTCTGGACGACATGTCGCAGCTGGCGGGCCTGACCGAGCCGGCTGCCATCGTGGACTGGGCGCATCAGCATGGCGCGCCCGTCGTGCTGCTGAAAATGGGCGACCAGGGCGTGCTGGTGTCTGACGGCCACCGCCAGGAACGCATTGCAGCCTGCCGGGTCAACGCTGTGGACGCCACCGGTGCCGGCGACTGTTTTGACGGCACTTACCTGGCGCGCCGCGCCGCTGGCGACGATGTGTTTACCAGCGCCCGCTGGGCCGTAGCGGCCGCCGCCCTCTCGACCCTGGGCTATGGCGCGGTCGAGCCCTTACCCCGTGCCGCGCAGGTCAGCGCCTTTATGGCGACGCAGCCGGCCTGACCACATTCAGCAGCGCGCGGCCGTCTGCCAGTCGCGCGATGTTGTCGGCCAGCGTGGCTTGCCGACGGCGCACGGTGCCGCGGGTCCAGCCTGACATGTGCGGCGTCATCACCAAGTTGGGCAGGCTGCCAAAATCCAACTGCGAAGGCGCGCATTCGGCCTGAGCCGGTGTCGGGTACTGGTACCAGGTGTCGACGATGGCGCCGCCAATCTGCCGTGTGGCCAGCGCGTCAAACAGCGCCTGCTCGTCGATCACCGGGCCGCGGCCCACATTCAAAATCACCGCATCGGGCCGCATCGCCGCCAGTGCGGCCTGGCCCACCAAGCCCTGGGTTTGCGGCGCGAGCGGCAGCGACACCACGACCGCATCAGCAGAACCCATGAAGGCCGGCACGTCATCCAAACTGAAGTACTGGTCTACCAGCGCATTGGCCACCTGGCTGCGGTTGGCCACATGCACCTGCATGCCAAAGGCCTTGGCGCGTGCGGCGACGGCTTGGGCAATATGGCCAAAGCCCAGCAAGCCGATGGTCTGGCTGCCCAACTCAGTCCGCAGCGCCGTGGGGCGGCCCGCCCAGTAGGTCCAGCGCTGCGCTCGCAGGTCGGCGTCGGCGGCGGCCAGGGGCACATGGCGCAGCAGCAGGGCGGTCATCACGTACTCGGCAATGGCGGCCTCGTGGCCAAAGCAGTTGCACAGCGTCGCCGAGGCCGGCAACAAGGCCATGTCAACCGCGTCGGTGCCCGCCGCAGGCGCATGAAACAAGCGCAAGCGCCTTGGAATAGGCAGGCTGGCGTTGAACTTGACGCCAACAATCACGTCGGCGTTTTCGTAGCAGTCCCGCTCACCAGAATTGTCCAGGTTGTCGCTGACATCGGTGATCTGGTGCCGAGCGTCGATCAGGCGCTCAAAGCCCTGGCGGAAATTGGTGGCGTTGGCGCCGTGGAAGACGATGTTGAGGGGGGTGCTTGGCATCGTGATTCGGCCTGAGATGACCTTCTGGAGCGGGTGAAGGGAATCGAACCCTCGTATGAAGCTTGGGAAGCTGCCGTTCTACCATTGAACTACACCCGCGATTCCAAAGAGTATAGAGGATGCCCTTTCGCGACCAATCCACAAAATCTAGCTTGGTGACCAGCGTGACGCCCAAAGCAACCGCAGGTGATGCGATCAGTTTGTCCAGCGCGTCGCGGTTGCGGTTTTTGTAGGCTGCGCAGATCCGGCCGTAGGCCATCGCGGCTTGTGCATCAAACGGGGCGACCAAGATGTATTTGAGCAGGCTCGCCAAAATCGCCTATAAAGCACGCAGCGAAGGCATCAGTGCGCAGCGCTGGGCGCCGCCACCTTGCTACGCAGGTCGCCGTAGGCGCCGGGTACATCTAATAAGTTGAGATGCTGGGCACCCGCTGGGGTTACAAAACGCACCGCCACGTCAGTCCCCTCAAAATCGTACTCCACCAGGCCGACCTCTTTGGTGCCGATTCGGGGCTGGAATTCGTCGGGCAGGATAAACGCGGTGGAGGGCGCCCAGACATGGCGCACACCGTCGTGCTCGAACATCCGATGCTGGTGCACATGGCCGCAGGCAACGAGGCGAACCTTGGCCTGCCGCATCAGGCTCAGCAGCTGCAAACGGGGCTCACGCAGCACATAGCGGCCTGCGGCCTCATGCGTTTCATCGGGGGTGTCCCGAAACAGCGGCTTGTGCAGGAACAGCGCCACGGGGCGCTCGCCCGCCGTGGAGAAGGCCTGCTCCAGAAACGCCCACTGCGCTGCCTCTGCCGGCAGGCCAGAGCCCAGCAGCTGTGCATTCAGTGCAATGAAGTACCAATCGCCAGCGGCCATGGTCCACTGCTCGGCACCGAAATGGCTGCGGTAGATCTCGCGGCGCGGATCACTGATGCCGGCGCCGTGGCTGTTTGGGCTGGGGTTGTCACCAATGTCGTGGTTGCCGGGAATGGCGTGTACCGGCACGGTCAGGCGGCGATGTTGCTCGGCGGCGAAGGCCAGATCGTCAGGCATGTTTTCGCCATTCAGGGCGATGTCGCCCGTGTTGAGCAGCATGTCTGGCTGGGTTGCGTTCACATGCGCGACCATGGCATCCCAATTGGGAACGAAGTAAGGGCGCTCGCGGCTGAGGTGGGTGTCCGATACCTGGATAAGTTTGAAATTGGCCATGTTGATCTCCTTGATTGAAGTTAATTTACCGCGCACGCATGACGGACGGATGACGTCTGCCGCGACCGACGGCGACGGCGACGGCAACGCTGTTGACCGTCACACGCCTGCCATGTGGCACGGGTACAACCTCGGCTTCAACACCTATTTGGAGCACACCAACGTGGAAAAAATCCGTACGATTCTTGCCGGTCTGGCCCTGACCCTTGTGGCCGCAACTGCCCAGGCGGCGACTGAAATTGTTTTCTACCACTACCAGACCGGCGCGCCCGGCAAGACACTGCGTACCATCCTTGACGATTTCCAGAAGAGCAACCCCGACGTGGTGGTGAAAGACATCTACAAGCACTCCGAGCAGATCACCGGCGAGGTGCAGGCCGCCCTGGCCGCCCGCCGCCCGGTGGATGTGACCACGGTGATTGGCAAGAACATCGTCTTCTTCGCAGGCGCCACACCCGCCGTCGCCCTGAACGATCCCAAGAACGGCGACGCCAAGTGGCTAGATGCCTATCTGCCGAACTTCCTGGATGCAGGACGCATCGACGGCAAGCTCTACGCCATTCCGCACGCCTACGGCACGCCGCAGCTTTACTACAACAAAGACATCTTCCGCAAGGCGGGGCTCGACGCCGACAAGGCGCCCCGCACCTGGGACGACGTGATTGCAGCGGCTACCCAGATCAAACAAAAAACCGGCATAGCCGGCGTGGCACACCTGCATGCATCCATGGGTGACTACGGCACGATGGTGATGGTGACCAATGCCGGTGCCACTTACCTGAACAAGGCCGGGACCAAGGCCGAGTTCGACAGCCCGCAGGGTGTTGCGGTGTTGCAGATGTGGCAAGACATGGCCAAGTCGGGCATCATGCCGGTTGCCAACGACCAGCAGTGGGGCGCGGCTTTTCAGGCCGGCCAGATGGGCATGTACGTCACCTCGTCGGCAGCGCTGCGCGGCTTCGTGGCCTCGGCGCAGGGCAAGTTTGACCTGGGCGTGGCGCAGTATCCGCTCTGGAAAGAGCAACCCCGTCGGGTCAACAATTCCGGGGCTGCCATCATGCTGCACGCACCCGAGGGACCGCGTCGCGAAGCTTCCCTCAAGCTCTTGCGCTACCTGTCGCGGCAGGATGTGTCCAACCTCTGGTCCCGTGAGACCGGCTACATGCCCGTGATCCGCAACCCGCAGGCAGACCCGGCCATGGCGAAATACATCGCTGAATTCCCCCTGGTACGCCCCTCCATCGCGCAGATGGCTGAAACGCTACCCACGGCAACCTGGCCCGCCGAAGGAACCCTGGAAGCCCAGGTGCACATCAAGAACATGCTGGACGAGTTGTGGGCTGCCAAACGCCCGGCCAGTGCCATCGTGCCGGAGACGGTCCGCAAGGTTAACGAGGCCTTGTCCGTGAACCTCAAAAAGTGAAGCCCCGTGTGTCCCTGGCGGCCCCTGCACCCCCGCTGGGCGCCACGACTCCGCTCGCTAGGCGCGGACGCCAGTGGCACCTGGCGCCTTTCCTGTATTTGGCGCCGATGATCGTGTTGCTGGCGGTGTTCACCTACTGGCCGCTGCTGCACACCATCTACCTGAGTTTCGTGCAATGGAACATGAACCCCGACCAGCCGATGCGCTGGGTCGGTGCGGCCAACTACCGCGGCATTTTCAACTCGCCGTTGTTTGATGCGGCGTTTCGCAACACCCTGATTTACATCATTGCGTCTATCCCGCTGAAGGTTTTGCTGCCCATTCCCATCGCGGTGTTTGTCTGGACGCTGGCGACCCGGGGCCAGGTGTACCGGGCCCTGCTGTTTCTGCCGACGCTGTTCAGCTTCACGGTGGTGGCGGTCGTGTTTCTGTGGATGCTTAACCCCATTGGTGGTCATTTTGTGCAGATCGCGCGCCTGCTGGGCGGGCAGTGGCCCAATGTCCTCACCGACCCGGACCTGGCGATCTGGACGATCCTGCTGATCTCCACCTGGAAGGTGATCGGATTCAACACCTTGCTGTATGTGGCTGGCCTGTCCAGCATTAACCGCGACTATGTTGAGGCCATGCGGTTGGACGGCGCCAGCGACTGGCGCTTAGTGCGCCACCTGCTGTGGCCGCTGCTGACGCCGACCACGCTGTTCGTGTTGATCTCCACGGTGATCTTCGCGATTCAGCAGGTGTTCACGCCGATCGACATCATGACCGAGGGTGGCCCGCAGAACGGCACGACCAATCTGTTCTACATGGTCTACCAGTACGCGTTTCGCACCTTCAACGTGGGCTTCGGTGCGGCCGGCACGGTGATCATCTTCGTTTTTTTGCTGGCGATCACCTTGCTGAAGATGCGAACGCTGGATCGCCATGTGCAATACCAACAGTAAGGAGCGGCAATGACACTCGGTGCGCCGTGGCGGGCCGTTGGCCATCTGGTCCTGGTTCTGCTCTGCCTGTCCATGGTTGTGCCACTGCTGGTGGCGCTGGGCATGGCCTTCAAGCCGGCCAACGAGGTGTACTCACTGGTCCCGTGGCCGCAGGCGCCGACACTGGACAACTTTCGCCGCCTGTTCGAACAGGTGCCTTTTCACCTGTACCTGTGGAACAGCATGGCGACCACTGTTTTGCGCGTGGGCGGGCAGGTTGTGATTGCCGTGTTGTGCGCCTATGCCTTCGCGCGCTGGGAATTTCCGGGCCGGGAGTGGCTGTTTGGTGCCGTGCTGGGCGCGATGATGGTGCCGCACACGCTGACCATGATTCCGATCTACATGATGATCGCCGACCTGCAGTGGTTCGACACCTGGCGTGCGCTCGTGATCCCGAATCTGGCCATGCCGTTCGCCGTGTTCTTGCTGCGCCAGCATTTCCGCGCCTTTCCGCGAGAGTTGTTCGATGCCGCCGAGATGGACGGCGCCGGGCACTGGCGCGCGCTGTGGTTGGTGGTGCTGCCGAACCTGAAGCCCGTCTTGTCGGCACTGGCCATCATCTTGTTCATCGACTGCTGGAACGAGTATTTCTGGCCGCTGCTGGTGACAGATGCGCCGGAGTCGCGCACCGTACAGATCGGCATCCGCGAATTTCTGGAGGCGGACCACAACGATTTCGGCGGGCTGATGGCCGGCGTCACGCTGGCCAGCCTGCCGGCGCTGGCGGTCTTCTTTCTGTTCCAGCGCAAGGTGATGGACACCTTCGTGGCCTCTGGCATCAAGTGAACAACGGGACAACGACACATGGCATCCATTTCTTTCCGCGGGCTGGCGAAACACTTCGGCGAGGTGGTCGCCGTGCAGGATTTCACACTGGACGTGCCAGATGGGGAACTGCTGGTCTTGGTCGGTCCCAGCGGCTGCGGCAAGACCACCACGCTGCGTATGCTGGCAGGGCTGGAGGCGCCGACTGCGGGCGAGATCTGGCTGGGTGAACGCGAGATCGCACGCCTGCCGGCCCGGGAACGCAACATCGCCATGGTGTTCCAAAACTACGCGCTCTATCCGCACATGAGCGTGGCAGAGAACGTGGGCTTTGCGCTGCGTCTGGCCGGCGTGAAACGCGATGAGATAGCCCGCCGCGTCGTGACGGCAGCCGAGATGATGGGCATTGAAGGCTTGCTGGCGCGGCTTCCCCGTGAACTCTCCGGCGGCCAGCGCCAACGCGTCGCGGTATGCCGCGCCATCGTGCGTGATCCGCAAGCCTTTCTGTTCGATGAGCCCTTGTCCAACCTGGACGCCAAATTGCGCATGAGCGCGCGCGCCGAGATCCGCCGGTTGCAGCAGCGCCTGGGCGTCACCACCGTGTATGTGACCCATGACCAGGTCGAGGCGATGACACTGGCCGATCGCATGGTGGTGATGCAGGATGGCTGCATCCAGCAGGTCGGTCGTCCGCTGGACATTTATGCGCGGCCGGCCAACACCTTCGTCGCCGGTTTTATTGGCAGCCCGCCGCTGAACCTGCTGCCGGTCGGCGTGTCCGGCATGCTGCGCTTGCCCCAGCCCCTGCCGTCATTGGGGTCTGAGGTGGCGACCCTCGGTGTTCGTTCGGAGAGTATTTCGCTGCGCGCCTCCGACCTGCGCCGCCCGCTGCACTTCACCGCCCAACTGGAGTTGGTGGAAGCGCTTGGCGCCGAATCTCTGCTGCATCTGCGCCTGGGTGAGTGGGCCCTGCTGGCGCGGGTTCCGGGGACTGTCGCCGTCTCGGCTGGCGACCGGCTTGACCTGGCCATGGACGGCTCGGCACTGTGCTTCTTTGGACACGATGGCACGCTGATTGACGACAGTGAACTGCAACGCTGCCTGGCCCAAGCCCACAGCGCGTGATCTGGGCGGTTAAGATGTTGTCTTCCATTGAGCCGAAGATGCCGGGTGCCTCAGCTTTGAGCCATGCAATGGCCGGCTCGGCCTCACTGGCTCCAAACTAAAAGAGAAGACATGAACAGATTCAAAATAACCCTCATGGGCCTGCTGCTTGTTTTACTGGCGGCTTGCGCAGCCCCCCAAGGTGGCGGGCAAAAACCGGCGTCCTCCGGATCGACGGTGGTAGACACCGTGCAAGAGACGGGCCGCTCGATGTATGACAGCGTGAAAGCATTTTTCAGCAGAATTTTTAATTAGGCGGGTGCTTGGCGCGGGTGTTGGCCGCTCGGCTTGCACATGCTCTGCGGCATAAATAGCGTTTGAAAATCTTCTACGGCTGGCGCATGGCCGGCGCCGCTTGTGGCATTCAGCTGATGCTGTCGGCCCTGTTAAACCAGTCCTTTGGGGCCTATGTGGCGGTGCTGTCGGACGAGCGCGGCTGGAGCAAGACGGCCTTGTCGGGGGCGGCGGCCTTGCAGTCGGTGGAGTCGGCCATCATGGGCCCTGTGCTGGGTTATGCCTTGGACCGTTTCGGGCCGCAGGGCATGATCCGGTTGGGCATTGCCATCTTTGCACTGGGTTTTATCGGGCTCAGCCAGATTGATTCCTTGGGCGGTTTTTACGTTTGTGCCGTGTTGCTGGCCATTGGTGCCAGTTTGGGTGGCTATTTCCCGCTGACGGTGGCGCTGATCCAGTGGTTTGAACGCTACCGCGCCCGTGCTTTGTCACTGGTGAGCCTGGGGCTGGCGTTGGGGGGGCTGCTGGTGCCGCTGGTGGCCTGGTCCATGCACCATTTCGGTTGGCGTCACACGGCCATGGGATCAGGCGTGATCGCCCTCCTGGTGGGGCTCCCGCTGTCGTCCGTCATCCGGCGTCGGCCACAGGACCATGGCGAAACTGTTGACGGCCTGCCGCCCGCACCTTCCCTCAGTGCCGGCGAGGCGTCCGACGGGCGCCCGATACAGCCAGAATTTACCGCCAGCCAGGCCTTGCGTACCCAGGCCTTCTGGTTCCTGGCGATGGGCCATGCCATGGCCTTGCTGGTGGTCACAGCCGTCAATGTGCACGGCTTCTCCCATATGAAAGAGGGACTGGGCTATTCGGTGCCACAGGCGGCGCTGGCCATCATGCTGATGACGGTGGGCCAGTTGGCGGGCGTGGGCCTGGGCTTGTTGCTCGGTGACAAATATGACAAGCGGTATGTCGCGGCGCTTTGCATGCTGGGCCACGCCGCGGGTCTGCTGCTGCTGACCTATGCCACGACCCCGTTTGAAGTCGCTGCCTTTGCGCTGTTGCACGGGACGGCCTGGGGCCTGCGGGGGCCTTTTATGCAGGCGATTCGGGCCGACTACTTTGGCCGTAACGCCATTGGCATCATCCTGGGCCTGTCGGCGGTCGTGACGGCGCTGGGTCAGATCGGTGGTCCCATGGTGGCCGGCATACTGGCTGACCTGACCGGCAATTACCGCTCGGGTTTCACCGTGCTGGCGCTGGCGGCGGCCTGTGGGTCAGTGCTGTTTTTGCTGGCCCGGCCGCCGGTATTGCCGCCGGTGTTGCCGGTGGGGGTGACGCGGTGACGGTGGCCACGGCCCTGGGAAGGTCTGCGTGCCACAATAGTGCGAGCGCCTTGGTGGTCAAGGCGACGGGGGAGCAAACTTGCTTGATCCGGCCACTCTAGCCGCAGCCATTGAAACCTTGAGAAGGGCAGCCCCGAGCGCCGAGCAGATCGTTGTGTTCGGTTCGCATGCCCGGGAACAGGCCAACCAGGATTCAGACTTAGATCTGCTGGTGATTGAGCCGACAGTTGAAAACCGTGTGCGCGAGATGATTCGCCTGAGACGGGCCTTGCGCCCCTTACGCGTACCGGTGGATGTGCTGGTTTATTCCCGCGCTGAAGTGGATCGATGGGGCAGCCAGCCTGGCACTGCGCTGTATTGGGCACTGCGTGAGGGGAGAGTCGTCTATGGCTGACCCAGGCGACACCAGGACCGTGGCCGGAATGCTCCTGGCATCTGCCCGACAAGATTTGGCGGCCTGCGACTTGCTGGCTGGTGCGCCAAGCATTGGCGACGCGATCGTCGGTTTTCATGCCCAACAGGCCATTGAAAAATCGCTCAAGGCGGTGCTGAGCGCCAGCGTCATCGAGTTTCGACGAACGCACGATTTGCTTGCTTTGTTGGACCTGTTTGAGGACCACGGCCTTGCGCTGCCGCCTTTTTCAGATTGGCTCGACGAGCTGAACCCCTATGCGGTAGAGGCGCGGTACGGCACGATTGACCCATCGGGACTTGACCGTGAACTGGCCTTGCAAGTGGCGCGCGATGTGCTGGCGTGGGCCACCTTTCAAGTTGACCGCTGACTGGCGGGAGGCGCCTGCCAGCAACGGTCCGCTAACTCGGAGGCTGCCAGACGGCGCTACTCTTACTTCAGCACATCCCCAATACACAAGAACTTGATTTCGACATAGTCGTCGATGCCATGGTGCGAGCCTTCGCGGCCCAGGCCGGATTGTTTGACGCCGCCAAAGGGCACGTGCTCGGTGGCCAGGATGCCGACGTTGATGCCGACCATGCCGTACTCCAGCGCCTCGCTCACGCGGAAAATGCGGCCCACGTCGCGGCTGTAAAAGTAGCTGGCCAAGCCGAACTCGGTGGCGTTGGCGGCATCGATCGCCTCCTGCTCGGTCTTGAACCTGAACACCGGGGCAAAAGGGCCAAAGGTTTCTTCTTTGGCACACAGCATGTCGGCGCGGGCCTCGGCGATCACGGTCGGCTCAAAAAACTGGCCGTCCAGCTTGCTGCCACCCACCGTCACCCGGCCACCCTTGGCCAGGGCGTCGGCCACATGGCGGCTGACCTTCTCTACCGCCGCGTCTTCGATCAGCGGGCCCTGCATCACGCCATCCTCAAAGCCGTTGCCGACCTTGAGCGCCTTGACCTTGGCCGAGAACTTGGCCACAAACTGGTCGTAAACGGCCTCTTGCACGTAAAAACGGTTGGCGCAGACGCAGGTTTGGCCGGCGTTGCGGTACTTGCTGAGCATGGCGCCCTCGACCGCCGAGTCGATGTCGGCGTCATCAAACACAATAAAAGGCGCGTTGCCGCCGAGCTCCAGCGACAGCTTCTTGACGGTGGGGGCGCTCTGCGCCATCAGGATGCGGCCGACCTCGGTGCTGCCGGTGAAGCTGATGTGGCGCACCACGTCGCTGGCGCACAGCACCTTGCCCACGGCAATGGAGTTGGCCGAGTCGGCGGTAATCATGTTCAGCACGCCCGCCGGAATGCCGGCGCGCAGTGCCAGCTCAGCGGCGGCCAGCGCGGTCAGCGGGGTCAGCTCGGCGGGTTTGATGATGACCGGGCAGCCGGCGGCCAGGGCCGGTGCCACCTTGCGGGTGATCATGGCCAGCGGGAAGTTCCAGGGCGTGATGGCGGCGCACACGCCGATCGGCTCTTTCAGAATGATCAGGCGGCGGTTGTTGTCAAACTGCGGCAGGGTTTCGCCGTTGATGCGCTTGGCCTCCTCGGCAAACCACTCGACAAAGCTGGCGCCATAGGCCACTTCGCCCTTGGCTTCGGGGAAAGGCTTGCCCTGCTCGGCGGTCATGATGCGGCCCAAGTCGTCCTGGTTGGCCATCAGCAGGTCAAACCACTTGCGCAGAATGATGCTGCGCTCTTTGGCGGTTTTTTTGCGCCAGGCCGGCCAGGCGGCGTTGGCGGCAGCAATGGCGGCCTCAGCCTCGGCCGGGCCCAGATTGGCCACATCGGCCAGCTTGTGGCCGTTGGATGGGTCCAGCACGTCAAAGCGGCCAGGGCCTGAGCCCCCTGCGGCAGGCGCCGCCACCCACTGGCCGTTGATCAGGCTGTCGGTCTTGAGCAGGCTGGGGTCTTTGAGCAGGGAGAGTGGGGAGGTTTTCATGTCCATGGGGAGCTTCCAAAAAAAGAGCGAATGCCTGCTGGGCAGGTCTGAGAGTCGCAAGGGTAACGGTTTTTGACGGGGTTTGGCGGGCTTTGGCGGGCTTTGGCGATCAGGCCAGCAAGCTGTTCAGGAACTCATCGGCGCGGCGCAGGGACAGGTCGCCCACGGTGTAACTGTGCCGCAGGTTGCGCACCACTTGGCTGGCCTCGGCGCCCGGGTGCTGCAAGGCAAAGCGGCGCAAGCCCCGGTGTGGTTTGTCATCCGACAGCTTGCATTCCACCAACTGGGTGAGTTGCTTTTTTTCACTGAGTGCAAAGTCCACCTCGGCGTCGTCCTTGGTGCGAATGTAATGCAGACCGGTTTCCTGGCCCAGGACGTCGTGCTGCCACTGCACGTGCTTGAGCAAGGCCGTGGCCATCAGGTTCTCGAAGCGGATGCCTTCGTCGCCTTCGACCAGGCCGGTGTCATAAAAATACACCTTGGGTGCTTGCAACACCGAGCGGGCGATGTTGTCGTGCCAGGGGCGCACCACAAACACAACGAACAGGGCCTCCAGAATATCCAGGTATTTTTTAAGTGTCACCGGGGACACGGCCAGGTCTCGCGCCATGCTGGCCAGCGACAACGGCGAGCCAACCCGGCTGCGCAGCATCTGGGCAAACAGCTTGATGGTGTTGACCTCCTGGATATGCGAAAACTCCAGCACATCGTCGCGCACCAGCCCGTCGAAATACTGCCTGCGCCAACGCTCGGCCTGCTCCAGTGACTCGGCCAGGCAGGGCTCCGGAAAACCGCCGCGCTCCAGCAGGTGCGTCAAGGCAGCGTCGGCATGCGCCCCGGTTTGCTCGCACCATTCCCGCACGGAAATAGGGTGCAGGCGGATGCCAAAAAAACGCCCGGCCAGTGACTCGCCGCTTTGCCTGAACGTGTCAAGGCGGGCGCTACCTGTGACCAGCAGGTGCTGTGCCGCAGGCTTGCCGTCGTACACGCCTTTAAGCCAGCTCTTCCATTGCGGCATTTTGTGGATTTCGTCCAGCACCAACAGCGCAGCCTGGGGCCGCCAGCGCTGCTTGAGAATCAGTGAACGGTCGGCCGCCACGTCGTAATTGAGGTACTGGCCGCCGGTCTGCGCCATCAGTTGTTGGCTGAGCGTGGTTTTACCAACCTGGCGCGGGCCAGTTAAAAAAACCATTTTTTGTGCCAGGTCCAGGCGAACCCGGTCGTCCAAATAGCGCTTCATGGGTTGAAATCCCGTAAAAAGGTTGGTTAATTATCGTTTAGTCGCGACTTTTTTATAAAGTTATTTGAATTGGACGCTATTTGCAATAACCAAGCGCCTGTCTGGCTGCCAGGAATGCCACGCCCGCTGGGGAAACGATAATTAGGGTCTAGCCGCCAATGGCGCCCGTTGACCCTGTACCAAAAAGCCCAGCCATGACCCAGCCCGTAGTGAGCGTTGCCGATATCCGCCAAATCTTTCTGGATTTCTTCGAGTCCAAGGGGCACACTGCCGTGGCGTCTAGCCCGCTGGTGCCGGGCAATGACCCGACGCTGATGTTCACGAATTCGGGCATGGTGCAGTTCAAGGACGTGTTTTTGGGCAGCGACAAGCGCTCTTATGTGCGGGCGGCTTCGGTGCAGGCCTGCCTGCGCGCCGGCGGCAAACACAACGACCTGGAAAACGTGGGCTACACCGCACGCCACCACACCTTCTTCGAGATGATGGGGAACTGGAGCTTCGGCGACTACTTCAAGCGCGAGTCGCTCAAGTGGGGCTGGGAGCTGCTGACCCAGGTTTACAAACTGCCAGCCGACAAACTGTGGGCCACGGTCTACATCGACGACGACGAGGCCTACGACATCTGGACCCAAGAAATCGGCCTGCCGCCCGAACGCGTGGTGCGCATCGGCGACAACAAGGGCGCCAAGTACGCCTCAGACAACTTCTGGATGATGGCCGACACCGGCCCCTGCGGCCCCTGCTCGGAGATTTTTTACGACCACGGCCCCGAGGTGGCGGGCGGCCCACCCGGCAGCCCCGAGCAGGATGGCGACCGCTACATCGAGATCTGGAACCACGTGTTCATGCAGTTCGACATGCAGGCCGACGGACGCCTGCTGCCGCTGCCCGCGCCCTGTGTGGACACCGGCATGGGGCTGGAGCGGCTGGCGGCGATTTTGCAGCACGTGCACAGCAACTACGAGATCGACCTGTTTGACGCTCTGATCCGCGCCGCCGCCCGCGAGACCGGCTGCACCGACCTGGGCAACAAGAGTCTGCGCGTGATTGCCGACCACATCCGTGCCACCGCCTTTCTGGTGGTCGACGGCGTGGTGCCATCCAACGAGGGGCGGGGTTACGTGCAGCGCCGCATCGTGCGCCGTGCCATCCGCCACGGTTACAAGCTGGGCAAAGGTACGCCGTTTTTCCACAAACTGGTGCCCGACCTGGTGGCCCTGATGGGTGAGGCCTACCCCAAACTCAAGGCCGATCAGCAGCGCATCACCGAGGTGCTCAAAACCGAAGAAGAACGCTTTTTTGAGACCCTGGCCAACGGCATGCACATTCTGGACGAGGCGCTGGCCGGCGGCGTGACCGTGCTGCCGGGGGATGTGGCCTTCAAGCTGCATGACACCTTTGGTTTCCCGCTCGATTTGTCAGCCGACGTTTGCCGCGAGCGCGATTTGAGCGTAGACGAGGCGGGCTTCCATGCCGCTATGGAAAAGCAAAAGGCCCAGGGCCGCGCCGCTGGCAAGTTCAAAATGGACAAGGCGCTGGACTACGCGGGCGAGGGCAATGACTTTGTCGGCTACGACGAACTCACGGCTACTACAAAAATCATAGCAATGTATGCAGACGGGGCGCCGGTTAGCGCCCTGAAAGCCGGGCAAAGCGGGGTGCTGGTGCTGGCCACCACGCCCTTCTACAGTGAGAGCGGCGGCCAGGTCGGCGACCAGGGCGCGGTGTTTTGCGACCAGGGCCTGTTCCTGGTGGCCGACACCCAAAAGATCAAGGCCGATGTGTTCGGCCACCACGGCACGCTCCAGAGCGGTAACCTGGCGGTGGGCGATGCCGTGACCGCCCATGTGGATGCGTCGCTGCGCGCCGCCACCATGCGCAACCACAGCGTCACCCACCTGATGCACCAGGCGCTGCGCGAGGTGCTGGGCAGCCATGTGCAGCAAAAGGGCAGCTTGGTGAACGCCGAACGCACCCGTTTTGACTTTGCCCACAACGCGCCGGTGAGCGACGCCGAAATCCGCGAAGTCGAAGTCCGTGTCAATGCCGAAATTCTGAGTAACGCCGCGACCCAGGCGCGGCTGATGGACATGGAGGCCGCCAAGCAGACCGGCGCCATGATGCTGTTTGGCGAAAAATACGGCGAGGTGGTGCGGGTGCTGGACATCGGCAGCACCACCGAACTCTGCGGCGGCACCCACGTGCAGCGCACGGGCGACATTGGTCTGTTCAAGGTGGTGGCCGAGAGCGGCGTGGCGTCTGGCGTGCGCCGGATCGAGGCCGTGACCGGCCAGCATGCGCTGCATTACTTGCAAGAGTTGGAAGCCACCATGGGCCAGGTGGCCGCTGCCTTGAAGGCGCCAGTGGCCGAGCTGCAGGAGCGCGTGGGCCAGGTGCTGGAGCACGTCAAAGGGCTGGAGAAAGAGTTGGCCGCGCTCAAGGGCCGGCTGGCGTCCAGCCAGGGTGACGAGCTGGTGGCGCAGGCCATCGACCTCAAAGGCATCCGCTTTCTGGCCGCGCGGCTGGACGGCGCCGACAGCAAGGCGCTGCGCGAAACCATGGACAAGCTCAAAGACAAGCTCAAGAGCGCCGTCATCCTGCTGGCCACGGTGGACGGCGACAAGGTGCAACTGGCCGCCGGCGTCACCCCTGACGTCACCGGCCGGGTCAAGGCCGGCGAGCTGGTCAACTTTGTGGCGCAGCAGCTCGGCGGCAAGGGTGGCGGTAAGCCCGACATGGCCATGGCCGGCGGCACCGGCGCCGCCCAACTCCCCGCCGCCCTGGCCAGCGTGCAGGCCTGGGTCGCCGAGCGGCTTTGACGCGGCGCGATGGATTCCCGGTCGAGCCGGGAATGACGACCGATCGCGACATGGCCGCCCCCTCTGTCATCCCCGCGAAAGCGGGGATCCACCTCTCGCTACCCCAGGCTGCCTTCGGCCTGGCCCTGATCTGAGCTAGTGGGCGTTGCACTTGCTGGCTGCTGCGTCGCACTGGCGGGCGGCGTGGCTTGCGTTCTCCGGCCCACGCTCGCGGGCGCAGGCTTTTGGCCGGTTGAAGCTGCTGCGTCAATGACGGGTTTGGCCGGCTGCCGGGTGGGCAACCGCGAATGGGGCCTGCGCCCGCAAACCCCACCGCCCGCCGAGAGGGGCTTTTCTTGTCGCGCCAAACCTGCTGCCGGGCCGGAGAACGGATACCCGGACCGCCGGCCTGCGAGACAAACAGACCGAGTAAGGCAGTCAGTCTCCAGAACTCTCACCGCCACAGACCTGAGACTGGTCCATGGACGGTCAAGCCAACTGACTCAAATCCTCCAACGCCAACAACCGCCGCTCACTCTCGAACCGCCGAACCAGCCCTGTCAGCGGGTCGGTGAATTCCAGCGCCTGCGCCAGCAGTTGCAGCGGCAAGGCCGGGTTGGTATGGCCTTCGGGTGTGAGGGTGGGGTAGATGCCGTCGCCCAAAATGGGCAGGCCCAGGGCGTTCATGTGCACGCGCAGCTGGTGCCGGTGGCCGGTGATGGGCTGCAGCTGGTAGCGGGCCAGGTTGCCGTGCACGACCAGCGGTTGGATCAGCGTGCTGGTGTTGGGCGGGCCGGGCAGTTCTTGCTGCTGCATGAAGTGCGCGCTGTCGCCGATGCGGGTTTCGCGCCGCAGCGGCCAGGGCAGGGCCGGGTCCCAGCGCGCCGTGGCCTGGTAGGTTTTGAGCAGGGTGTGCTGGCGAAACAGGCCTTGGTAGATGCCGCGCGTGGTGGGCTGCACCGAGAACAGCACCAGTCCGGCGGTGTCGCGGTCGATGCGGTGCAGCGGCACCAGGTCGGCCAGGCCGAGCCGGCGTTTGAGCCGCACCAGCAGGGTCTGCTGCAGGTAACCGCCTGAGGGCACCACCGGCAAAAAATGCGGCTTGTCGGCCACCACCAGGTGCTCGTCCTGAAACAGCACCGCCTCCTCATAGGGAATGGGCGCTTCGTCGGGCACCTCGCGGTAGTAGTACAGGCGAAGCGCGGGCTGGTAGGGCCGCGCCGGGGTGACGGGTTGGCCGTGTTCGTCGACCACCTCGCCCTGTAGCAGGCGCTGCTGCCAGACTTCAGCGGCAATGCCGGGAAAGCGTTGCACCAGAAAATCCAGCATGGTCGGCCAGGGCCCGGCGGGCAGCGCGACGCAGCTGGGGCCGACGCCGTCGCGCGTCGGCGGCAATACCAGCGGCAACACGGGCGGCAATGCGGATGGCCGCTCGCGGCCGCCTGAACTAGACCCGCTCAAACACCAGGTCCCACACGCCGTGGCCGAGCCGGATGCCCCGGTTTTCAAACTTGGTCAGCGGGCGGTAGTGGGGTTTGGGCGCATAGCCGGCCAATTCAGGGTGGCTGGCTGCAGCGCGGTTGGCCAGCTGGGGCTCGGCGCCCAGCACCTCCAAGATCTGCTCGGCATAGGGCTGCCAGTCGGTGGCGCAGTGCAGGTAGCCGCCGGGCTTTAATCGGGCGGCCAGTTTGGTCACCAACGGCGCCTGGATCAGGCGGCGCTTGTTGTGCTTCTTTTTGTGCCAGGGGTCAGGAAAGAAAATGTGCACGCCGTCCAGGCTGGCCAGCGGCAGCATGTGGTCGATCACCTCCACCGCGTCGTGGGCGATGATGCGGATGTTGTGCAGGTCTTGCTCGCCAATGCGTTTGAGCAGGGCGCCCACGCCGGGCTCGTGCACCTCGCAGCAGACAAACCGGGTGTCGGGCAGCAGCGCCGCGATGTGCGCCGTGGCCTCGCCCATGCCAAAACCGATCTCCAGCACCCGTGGCCGATTTTTTAGATCATTTAGGCCGCCAGCCCTTGTCGCGTCTACAAACACTGCTTCAAAATCAATAGCGCCAGCTAGGTAAGGCAGCAGCACCCTCGGGCCGAGATCGGCCAGTGCCTTGGCCTGGCCGGTGGTGGTCCGGCCGGCGCGACGCACAAAGCTCTTGATGGCTTTGGGGTAGGCCACGTCGCCGGGCGCGTGGCCGGTGCGCCGTGGTGTGGGGGGAAGGGGGGTGTCGTTCACAGGGCGGGATTGTAGAGACGCGGCCCGGGCTGTTTCACAGGCCGCGCCCATGTGGCCAGCCTTGTTGCCCGCCACTCTGCCACCCAGCTGGCCAGCGCGTCGGGCAGATTATGGGCGACCGGCAGCAGGCCCAGCACCATGGCGGCGGCGTTCAGCGCGGCCAGTGGGGCGCCGGTGTCCAGCGCTGGGGCGCCGGTTTGCTTGGAGAGTTTCTCGCCCTGTGCATTGCGCACCAGCGGGGTGTGCAGGTAGCGTGGCGTGGCCAGGCCCAGTTGGCGTTGCAGCAGGATTTGCCGGGCCGTGTTGTCGGCCAGGTCTTCGCCCCGCACCACATCGGTGATGCCATGCGCCGCGTCGTCCACCACCACCGCGAGCTGGTAGGCAAAACCACCGTCGGCGCGTTTGAGTACAAAGTCGCCCACCTCGGCGGTCACCTGTTGCTGCTGGGTGCCCAGCCGTCGGTCTTGCCACGCCACCCCGGAATTTGCTCCTGAATTGATAGCTGCAACCCCAATATCCACGGGGTCTAGAGGTCGATTTGGCATGTAAATATCGGTACGCAGCCGCCAGGCGCGGGCTGGCTTGCCGTGCAGCCCGCTGCGGCAGGTACCGGGGTAGACCAGCTCGCTGTGGCGCGGCCGCGCCTGCCCTTGGTGGGCCAGCACCAGCTCAATGTCTTTGCGCGAACAGCCGCAGGGGTAAGCCAGGCCGCGCTGCACCAGCTCATCCAGCGGCGCCTGGTACAGCGGGCTGCGCTCAGACTGCCAAACCGGCGCCTCGTCGGGCAACAGGCCGCAGTCGGCGAGTTGCCTCAGGATCAGCTGGTCGGCCCCGGCAACACAACGCTCGCGGTCGGTGTCTTCCAGGCGCACCAGCCATTGGCCCTGATGGGCCCGCGCATCGAGCCAGCTGGCCAGTGCCGCCACCAGCGAGCCGGCGTGCAGCGGGCCCGTGGGGGAGGGCGCGAAGCGGCCCCGGTACGGGCCGTTCACGCCACCGCGAGTGCGAGTTCCAGACCAGACACAAAGGCGTTCTCAACCCGGTGGCCCAGGCACCAGTCGCCACAGGCGCCCAGGCCAGTTTTCGCGTCCCACAGGTGGCTTTGGCCTAGAGGTACGGTGGTTTGGGCGTAGCGCCAGCGCTGCGTGTCGACATGGGCGGGCTCGGCCCGGATACCGGTCACCTCAGAAAAGGCTTTGAGCAGTTTGCCTTGCACCCTTTGGGCATCGTCCTCCAGGTGCTCTTGTGACCAGGCCGCGCTGGCCTGCACCGTCCAGCGCTCGATCTGCTCACGCCCCGGCTTGCTTGATTCGCGCGCCAGCCAGGCAATACGGTGGTGGGTGCTGCGCGCGGCGTTCCACTGGGGTCCCAGAGCGCTCATGCCGGGCTGCATGGCCTGCGGAAAAGCCAGCATCAGGGTCCAGCAGGGCGCCACCTGCACCCGGTCCAGCCGCTTGACCCAGGCCTTGGCAAGGCCAGAGCTGTGCAGCAGCTCCCGGGTTTGGGGGGAGGGCAGGGCCAGCAGCACGCCGTCAAAGCCAGAGTACACGTGTTGCCCGCCATCGGCCTCCTCGGTGCGCAGCTGCCAGAGTTTGGCATCCAGGGCGTCGCGCTCCAACCGGGTGACGCGGGTTTGCAGGTTAAGTTGCGCGTGCAGTGGTTGCGCCCACTGCCGTGCTAATTCGTTCATGCCGGGTACCGGCACCCAGTGCGAATCGCGCGGGGGCAGCGCGGCGGCGGTAACCCGGCCGTGCTCGTCCAGCACCCGCACGGTGTTGGCGCTCCAGGGTTTGCACAGCCCCGGCACAGTGGCCAGTGCCTGGGTAAAGCGCGCGTCGCGTTGGGTGAAGTACTGGGTGCCATGGTCAAAGCTGCCAAAGGGGCTGCGTCGCGTCGCCATGCGACCGCCCACGCCCCGGCTTTTTTCAAAAAGTTGGACCTTGTGGCCGGCTTGTTGCAGCGTGCGGGCGCAGGCGATGCCGGCCATGCCAGCACCAATCACTGCCAAATGCTTGGGGGCGGGTAAGGTCATGGCGTAGGTCTCCGGTAGTTGTTGTGTTGGATGCACTTTACACGCCTTGGTGGCGCTCCAGCAAAGCCGTCCGCGTCGGTGCCTGCGCCAACTGCGCCAGCCACCATTGCAGTGCCCGGCCCTGTGCCTGCGGGTTGGTGCGGCGCCAGGCATAGTGCACCGGCACCACGCGCTGAGGCCGGGCCATTTGCTTGACCACCAGCAGGCCCGCCTCGATGGCGCCGCGTGCCATGGCTTCCGGCACAAAACCGCTGCCCAGGCCGCGCAGCTGGGCGTCCAGCTTGGCTTGCATGGTGGCCACGGTGAACACATCCTGGCCCCCCAACAGGCCGATCGACACACCGCCGCCACGGGTGATGGTGTCGGCCACCGCCACCGCCCGGTGTTGGCGGACCACCTCGTCGGTGAGCGGCTCGGCCTCTTTGGCCAGGGGGTGATGGGGTGCCACGGCGTACACAAAGCTCACGTCGCCCAGCCGTTTGCCTTCTAGGCCGTCTTGCAGATGCACCTCGGCCACGCCAATCGCCAGGTCGGCCTGGCCAGAGGTCAGCGCCTCCAGCGTGCCCGACAGGGTCTCATCGCGCAGCTTGATGCGGGTAGGGGGGTGCAACGCAAGAAAGTGCGCGCACAACTCCATCACGGCGGGTTTGGCGATGATGCTGTCCACCGCAAGGGTCAGCTGCGGCTCCCAGCCGGTCGCCACGCGCTTAACCCGGTTGGCCACCGCGTCCAGGTCGTCCAGCAGTCTGCGGCCTTCGCGCAGCAGTTCGGCGCCGGCTTCGGTCAAGCGGGCCTGGCGCGAACTGCGGTCGTACAGCAGCACATCCAGCGCCTCCTCAATCTGGCGCACCCGGTAGCTCAGGGCGCTGGGGACCATACCCAAGGCCCGTGCGGCGGCGGCAAAACTGCCGGCACTGGCGATGGTCTGCAGCATGGCCAGGGCATCGGGCGTCAGCGCGTCGCGGGCGTTTTGCATCTAATTCTCTTATTCATTCAAACGGTTTGAATGATGCCATCAAAGTGCTTGCAACACCTGGCACACCGGCACACGTACAGTCTGGGCTGTTTCTGGAGAAGAACCATGTTGACAGTTCGTTCATCTGGCGATCGTGGCTACGCCGACCATGGCTGGCTCAAGTCGTTCCACAGTTTTTCGTTTGCCGGTTATTTTGATGCCCAACACATGGGCTGGGGCAACCTGCGTGTCGTCAACGAAGACCGCATTGCGCCCGGCACCGGTTTTGGCACGCACGGTCACCGCGACATGGAAATCATCAGCTACGTGCTGTCTGGCGAGCTCGCCCACAAGGACAGCATGGGCAATGTGAAGGGCATCCCGCCAGGCGACGTTCAGCGCATGAGCGCCGGGCGCGGCGTGCAGCACAGCGAGTTCAACCATGCGCCTGAGCAAACCACCCATTTCTTGCAGATCTGGATCGAGCCCAATGTGACCGGCATCGAACCCAGCTACGAGCAAAAAACCTTTGCCACCAGCGACAAGCAGGGCCGCCTGAGACTGGTCGCCGCACCCGGTGGCGCAGAGGGCTCTGTGACCTTGCACGCCGATGCCCGTCTGTTTGCCGGCCTGTTTGACGGCGACCAGCGTGCCGACTTGGCACTGGACCCGTCTCGCAAGGCCTATGTGCAGGTGCTGCGCGGCCAGATTCAGGCCAACGGCACCCCGCTGCG
This sequence comes from Comamonas sp. lk, assembly GCA_945925985.1. Lineage (GTDB taxonomy): Bacteria > Pseudomonadota > Gammaproteobacteria > Burkholderiales > Burkholderiaceae_C > Rhodoferax. The sequence goes on from CAMELV010000003.1 coordinate 160,141, forward strand.
CGCCGGCGACGCCGCCCTGCTGGCCGACGAGACCCAATTGCGTTTGAGCCACGGCCAGGACGCCGAAGTGCTGGTGTTCGACCTCAGCGCCTGATTGAAGCGCCAGTCCCGCGCACGCTCGTCATTCCCGCCCAGTCCCGTCATTCCCGCGCACGCGGGAATCCATGTCCCCTCTCCCTTTCTGACCCTTCAAAGCCCCTTCCATGCTGAGCCAATACCCATCCGCTTTCTCCCTCGCCGCCCGCCTGCTGCTGGCCCTCACCGCCTTCGGGCCGGGTGCGTTAAGTCTGGACGCCAAACGCGGCGCCTGAGCCGCCATCCGCCTTCAATTTCCCGGGGTTCGCACGGTGCGGCCCCTATCTTCCCGCCACATCTAGGAGTATCACCATGGCAAAAGTCGCAGTTGTTTTTCATTCGGGCTACGGACACACCCAGCGCCTGGCCCAATCGGTGGCCCAGGGCGCCGGGGCTGAGCTGCTCACCATTGACGCGGAGGGCAACCTGCCCGACGCCGCCTGGGAGACGCTGGCCGCCGCCGACGCCATTATTTTTGGCTCACCCACCTACATGGGCACGGTCAGCTGGCAGTTCAAAAAGTTTGCTGATGCCTCCTCCAAGCCCTGGTACACCCAGGCCTGGAAAGACAAGATTTTTGGCGGCTTCACCAACAGCGCCAACATGAACGGCGACAAGCACTCCACACTGCACTACTTCATGACCCTGGCCATGCAGCACGGTGGCGTCTGGGCCGGCACCGGCATCAACTACAACAACACCAAGGCCTCGCAGCGCAGCGACGTCAATTACCTGGCCTCGGCCGCCGGCCCGATGGCCCAAACCCCGGGTGACGCGGGCGCTGCCGAGATGAACGCCGGCGACCTGGAAACCGGTCGCCTGTTCGGCCAGCGCATCGCTGAACTGGCACAAAAGTTCAGCCGCTAAGCAGCCATGGATGCCTGGTCAAGCCGGGCATGACGGGTTGGGCTGGGGGGCCAGTTGGGAATCGACGGTGCGGCGTTCGTCAAACACGAAGCAGTTGCCGCGGTAGTGCACGCCGCCGGTTTCCTCAAGGTACTTGAGGATGCCGCCTTCGAGCTGGTAGGTGTTCGGCAGGTCGTGCTCACGCATGAAAATCGCGGCCTTCTCGCAGCGAATGCCGCCGGTGCAAAAACTCACCACCGTCTTGTCTTGCAGCTCCGAGCGGTGCGCCAGCAGGGCCTGCGGAAAATCGCTGAATTTGTCCAGACGCCAGTCGATGGCGCCCTCAAACGTGCCCTCGTCCACCTCAAAGCCATTGCGCGTGTCGAGCAGCACCACGGGCCGGCCCTCGTCGTCCATGCCGACGTCCAGCCAGCGATGGAGGGTTGCCGCCGTCACCGCCGGCGCGCGACCGTCGGCGGGCCGGATGGCCGGATGGTCCATGCGGATGATCTCGGGTTTGACCTTGACCAGCATCTTCTTGAAGGGTTGCCTGGCCGACCAGCTTTCTTTAGGGGCCAGGTCAGCCAAGCGTGGGTCTTGCCGCAGCTGCGCCACAAAATCCTGCACCGCCGGGGCCGGCCCTGCCAAAAACAGGTTGATACCCTCTTCGGCCAGCAGAATGGTGCCCTTGAGCTGGAGGTCTTTGGCACGCGCCAGCAGGGTGCCATGCAAGGCGTCGGCGTCGGGTAAAGGGACGAACTTGTAGGCGGAAATGTTCAGAACGGTGCTCACCCCGCCATTTTAGAAGTCGGCCAAGCCGTCGCGCCAAAAAATAGGCGATAAGCACGTTTGTCTGGTGCAAAATAAGGAACAAGGGGGGTAAAAAAATGAAGGTCAGGCTAGTCCTTCGAGACCGGATGTTGCTGGTGGCGCTGCTGCCTGTGGCCCTCGTGGCATTTGGCCTGGTGGCGGCCTTGATGGCCTTGCACCTGAATGACTTGCAAACCACGCACCAACAGCGCCTGCACGCGGTGGCGCAGCAAGTGGCGGTTGACAGCCGCCAGGGCCTGGCAGATCAAGACCGGGACCAACTGGCCTTGGTTGCGAGCGGCGCCCTGCGGGAACGCGACCTGCGCGCTGTAACCATTCTGACTTTCGATGGCCGGGTACTCGCCAATGAGGGCCAGCAACGGGATACAGCAGCTGAGCGTGACGTCCTGGTGCAGCCTGTCTGGGCCGGCGGAGTCGGGCCAGAACATCTGGCCGAACAGCCATTGACCAAGGGTGTCGCGGTCCCGGGTTTACTGGGGCATGTTCGGCTGGAATTTGCCAACCAAGAACTGGCTGAGCGGCGCACCGAGGCCCTGTTGGCTGGCGTCGCAATCGCCCTTGTCGGTATGCTTTTTGGCGGCCTGCTGGCTTTGCGCTTGGCCCGTGGTTTCGTTGAGCCGGTGGTGCGCATGTCGCGCATGGTCAAGCGCATTGGCGAGGGCGATTTGTCGGCCAGGGAGCCTGAATCCCCCCATGACCCACTGCGCGAACTGCAACGTGGCCTGAACCAGATGGTGCAGGGCTTGGAGGTCGAGCGTGACCAGCTGGAGCAGCGCGTGGCCGAGGCAAACCGTGTCTTGCGCGCCAAGATGGACGAAGCCGAGCAGGCCACGTTGGCTAAAAGCCGCTTTCTGGCGGCTGCCACGCACGACCTGCGTCAGCCGGCGCATGCCCTGGGCATGTTTGTGGCGCGACTGCGCCAGCTCACCCAAGACACCCAGGCCATGCAGGTGCTGGGCAGCCTAGAGGTTTCGGTGCAGTCCATGCAGTAGCTGCTGGACGCCCTGCTCGATATTTCCCGCTTTAACGCCAACGCGGTCCCGGTGCAGGTGCAGCCCTTCGCCCTCAATGAGCTGTTTGACAAGTTGCGCTCAGCCATGGGCAGCACCGCCCGAGACAAAGGTCTGCGACTGCGGATTCGCCCGACCAGCGCCTGGCTCATGACCGACGCCGGGCAATTGCAGCGCATTCTGCTGAACCTGGTGGGCAATGCCCTGGCCTACACGCCCCGGGGCACGGTCCTGGTCTCTTGCCGGCTGCTGGCCGGTGGCAGCCTGGCCCGGGTTCAGGTCTGGGACAGTGGCATTGGCATCGCGCCTGAGCACCATAAAGCGGTGTTTAAAGATTATTTTCAGGTCGACAACCCGGCTCGCAGCAACAGCAAAGGCCTGGGCCTGGGTTTGCACATCGTTGACCTGACGGCCCGACTGCTTGGCCTGTCGGTGCAGCTGCGCTCCAACCTGGGCTGCGGTACCCGCTTCACCATTGATGTGCCGCTGGCAACGTTCAGGCCCGCCGCGCCGGTGCTGCCGTCCGAGTCGCTGCCACTGCCCATGCCGCGCGGCCTAGTTGCCATGGTGCTGGAGGATGACCGTCTCTCGCGTGAGGCCGTTGCCAGCCTGTTGGGCGGCTGGGGTTTCGAGGTGCACAGTGCAGACAGTCTGGCTGTGGCCTTGCAATTGATCGAGGATCAGGGGCCGCCAGACGTGCTGGTGTCCGACTACCGTTTGGCCGACTGGGTGAATGGTATGGACGCGATCCGGCAACTTCGCGCCGCGTCCAACCGGTCCATACCGGCCTGCTTGATGAGCGGCACCAGCACACCGGCTTTGGTGCAGGCCGCTCGCGACGTGGGGCTGACACTGCTGCAAAAACCAGTGCGCCCAGCCAAGCTGCGGGCGTTGGTGCACCGGTTGGTGATGGAGCCCGGCCGGGCCGAGAGCCAGGTTTCGGACGACTAGGACAGCGGCGCGGCCACGTAACCCAGGCGGCCGGCGGCCAGCACCGCCTGAATCCGGGATTCAACGCCAAAAACCCGCAGAATCGCACTGACATGGCTGCTCGTGGTTTCGTCTGAAATGTGGAGCTGGCGACTGATGATCTTGTTGGAGGCGCCAGCCAGCAGCAAGGCCAGCACCTGCTCTTGCCGCTGCGTCAGGTGGGATGCCGGCTTGGCCGGGACGGGTGCTGAGGCCCGTGTCGGGGTGGCTGAACTGGCCCTGGGTCGGGGTTCTTCGCCAGCAAGCACCTGGCGCAGCAGGCGCAACATGTCCTGGCTGTTGCCACCCTTGCTCAGGAAGCCGGCGGCGCCGCGCGCCAGCAGCCGGGCCTCGAGTTGCGGATCAGCCGAGCCGGTCAGTATGACCACCGGCAGTTCGGGGTGGCTCTTGCCAAAGGCTTCCAGGCCGAGCAGGCCATTGAGGTCCGGCATCATGTAGTCCATCAGCACCAGATCAAGGTCCGGGTGCAGGTCAGCCAGTTCGAAGGCACGGGCGCACGCAAATGCCTCCAGCACCTCGATATGCTCGTCCAGCCCCTTGAGTGCCTGGCGCAGGCCTTCCCTCACCAGTGCATGGTCATCCACCACCAAAATTTTCATGCTTACCCCCTCTGCCATTGTAGGTAACCATAGGCATATTGCATGCCATTACAGCTTGATCTGCGGGGTTATTGGCGGGGCACAATAGGGTTTATGTTTGTCCATTTGCGTTTGCACACCGAGTTTTCTGTGGTTGACGGCACCTGCCGTATTGACGACGTCGTCAAGGCCGCCAGCCGTGACCAACAGCCGGCGCTCGCCATCACTGACCTCAGCAACTTGTTTGGGGCCATCAAGTTCTACAAGGAGGCTCGCAAACGCGGCGTCAAGCCCCTGATCGGGGCCGAGATCTGGCTCGAAGGCCTGGGCAAGGAGGCCTCAGCCCTGTCGCGCGTCCTGATGCTGGTGCAAAACCATCAGGGCTACCTCAACCTGTCAGAGCTGCTGGCCCGGGCCTGGACCCAGAGCAGCGGCCGGGCGCAGGCCGTAGTGCGGCTGGACTGGCTGCGCGAGCGCCACGAGGGCCTGATTTTGTTGTCCGGGGCGCAGGCGGGGCCGGTCGGGCAGGCCCTGTTGCAGGGCGACGAGGCACGTGCCTTTGAGCTGGCCCTGCAACTCGCCAGTGTGTTCCCGCATCGCTTTTACCTGGAATTGCAGCGTGCCGGCCGCGCCGATGACGAAGCCCATGTGACGGCGGCGGTCCGCCTGGCGGCCCGCATGTCCCTGCCGGTGGTGGCCACGCACCCGGTGCAGTTCATCGAAGTTGACGATTTTGAGGCGCATGAGGCCCGGGTCTGCATTGCTGAGGGCGAAATCCTGGGCAACCCGCGCCGCCTGCGTCGCTTCACGCGGGAGCAGTATTTCAAATCTGCCGAGCAGATGCAGACCCTGTTTGGCGACGTGCCCTCGGCCCTGGCCAACAGCGTGGAAATTGCCCGGCGCTGCAACCTGACGCTGGTGCTGGGCAAGCCCCAGTTGCCCGAGTTCCCGACGCCAGAGGTCAATGGCCAGCGCCTGTCGCCCGAGGCCTATTTTCGCCACGCGTCGCACGAGGGGTTGGAGGCACGGCTGCTGCACCTGTACCCCGATGCCACCCGGCGCGACGCCGAGCGGCCAAGCTATGTGGAGCGGCTGGAGTTTGAGATGGCCACCATCTTGAAGATGGGTTTCCCGGGTTATTTTTTGATCGTGGGCGACTTCATCAACTGGGCCAAGACCCATGGTTGCCCGGTCGGGCCGGGCCGGGGCTCAGGCGCCGGCTCGCTGGTGGCCTATGCGCTGAAGATCACCGACCTGGATCCGCTGCAGTACAAGCTGCTGTTTGAGCGCTTTTTGAACCCCGAGCGGGTGTCCATGCCTGACTTCGACATCGACTTCTGCCAGGGCAACCGTGACCGGGTGATTGACTACGTCAAGCTCAAGTACGGGCGCGAGGCGGTCAGCCAGATCGTCACCTTTGGCACCATGGCGGCCCGCGCCGCCGTGCGCGATGTGGGCCGGGTGCTGGACATGAGCTACACCTTTTGCGACGGCATCAGCAAGCTGATCCCGAACAAACCCGGGGTCAGTGTGAGCCTGCAACTGCCGCCGCCCGACCGCAAAAAAGACGACAAAACGGTGTACGCCACCGAGGCGGAGCCGCTGCTGGCCGAACGCGAGAGCCGTGAAGAAGATGTGCGCACCCTGCTGGAGCTGGCGCGCAAGCTTGAGGGCCTGACGCGCAATGTGGGCATGCACGCCGGCGGCGTGCTGATTGCGCCGGGCAAGCTGACTGATTTTTGTCCGCTGTACCAGCAGCCCGGCAGCGATTCGGCGGTGAGCCAGTACGACAAAAACGACGTGGAGGCCATTGGCCTGGTCAAGTTTGACTTTTTGGGCCTGGCCACGCTGACCATTTTGGAGATGGCGCGCGAACTCATCCGCACGCGCCATGCGGGCCAGGAAGATTTTGCCTTTGAGGACCTGCCGCTGGATGATGCCCGGGTCTACAAATTGTTTGCCGAGGGCAAGACCGAGGCGGTGTTCCAGTTTGAAAGCCGCGGCATGCAGGGCATGCTCAAAGACGCCAAGCCGACCCGGCTGGAGGACCTGATTGCGCTCAACGCGCTGTACCGGCCCGGGCCCATGGACCTGATTCCCAGCTTTGTGGCGCGCAAACACGGCCGCGAAGAGGTGCTGTACCCGCACCCGCTGGTGGCCGAGATGTTGTCTGAGACCTACGGCATCATGGTCTACCAGGAGCAGGTGATGCAAACCGCGCAGATCCTGGGCGGCTACTCGCTGGGCGGCGCCGACATGCTGCGCCGGGCCATGGGCAAAAAAGACGCCGACGAGATGGCCAAACACCGCCAGATCTTCCGTGACGGCGCGGCCAAAAACAGCATCGACCCGGCCAAGGCCGACGAAATCTTCGACTTGATGGAGAAATTTGCCGGCTACGGCTTCAACAAGTCGCACGCCGCCGCCTACTCGCTGTTGGCCTACCACACCGGCTGGCTCAAGGTGCATTACACCGCCGAGTTCTTCTGCGCCAACATGACGGTAGAGATGGACGACACCGACAAGCTCAAGGTGTTGTTTGAAGACGCGCGGCGAATGGGCCTGAACTTTGAGCCGCCCAATGTCAACCGCGGCACGAACCGGTTTGAGCCGGTCTCCAACCAGGTCATCCGCTATGGCCTGAGCGCCATCAAAGGCACCGGTCAGCAGGCGATCGAGGCGATTGTGGCGGCGCGAGAGGGCCGAGGCGCCGGCCCCATGGGCAGTGAGGCGCGCCCCTTTGACAGCCTGTTTGACTTTTGTGCCCGGGTCGACCGCAGCCGGATCAACAAACGCACGGTCGAGGCGCTGATCAAGGCCGGCGCCTTTGACACGCTGCAGCGCAACCGCGCCAGCCTGTTGGCCTCGCTCGACCTGGCGTTTGATTTTGGCGCAGCCATGCTGGCCAATGCCAACCAGACCAGCCTGTTTGACCTGGGCGGGGACGACGAACATGGCGCCAGCACACAAGAACCGCCCCTGTTGCCCGCCACGCCCTGGGGCGTGCGGGAGCAGCTCAGCATGGAAAAAGCTGCGGTGGGCTTCTACCTGTCGGGCCATTTGTTTGACGAGTCGGTGACCGAGGTGCGCCGCTTTGCCAAGCGCCAGATCGCCGACCTGATCGACACCCGCGAGCCGCAGTTGCTGGCCGGCATCATCACCGATTTCCGGGTCATCAACGGTCAGCGGGGCAAGCTGGCGCTGTTCAAGCTCGACGACAAATCGGGCACGGTCGACGCCCGCGCCGACGAGGCGCTCATCACGGCGCACCGGCAGTTGCTCAAAGACGACGAGTTGGTGGTGGTGATGGGTAAGCTGCAGCCTGACCGTTTTGCCGGCGGCCTGCAACTGACAGTCACCCAGCTCTGGAGCCTGGAGCAGGCGCGCTGCCGCTTTGGCAAGTACCTGCGCGTGTGGGTCAACGGCCATGCGCCCGACGTGGCCCGCTTGCTGGCGGCGCACCCGCCGCTGCGCGAGGTGAGCGAGCAGGGCGAACTGCTGCGGGGCCTGCCACTGCGGCTGGCCGTCTCACGCCATGGGCAAGCCGGGCCGGTCACGGTCGACTTGCAGCTCGGTGAGCAAGCCCGCTTCTACCCCAGCGACGCCGCCCTGGCCGGCTGGCGCGCCCAGGCAGACCAGGGGCAGGCGGTCGTGGTTTATGAGTGAAATCGGGCTCTAGGCCTCGTGCTTACTGGGTTTGTTGCTATTTAAATCGTAGCGTTTCTTTTTGTCGTTTCGATTTAGGGTTCCTGTGCTCGTCGTCCCCGACCTGATCGGGGATCCATGACTTCCTGGATTCCAGGTCGTGGCCAGGAATGACGACAAGGGTGCGGGAATGACGAAAAACGCGCGCAAACCCCGCCACGTGGCAACTGGGATCAGTCAGCACGGCGCTGGATGACGCCAAGAAGGTCTTGCAATATGCAATTTCCAAGCTAAAATGATGCTGGTTTTTGGAGTATCTTGATGCGCATGACACTTACACTTGATGATGATCTGGCTGAACAATTGATGCAGTTGACAGGTCAGAAAACACCCCCGTTTGCCATTCGCCATGCGCTCAAAGACTACCTCGCGTCGATGCGAAAGCAAAAACTGCTTGAGCTTCGTGGCCAGGTCCAGATCGAGGACAACTGGCGCCAGTTGCGGCAGTTGGATAGCAAGGAATGAGCAGCCGCATCCTGATTGATACCAGCGCCTGGATCGATTTTTTGCGCAGCCGTGGCGGTGTCTTGGGCGATGCAGTCGCGAGGGCACTGTCGGACGACACCGCGCTGCTGTGCGGCGTCGTGATCGCTGAGCTATTGCAGGGCGCCAAGGGCCAAAAAGAAAGGCAGCAACTTGAATTTCTATTTGCCAATGTGGAATGTCTGCCTGTGCTTCCCGATGATTGGCACGGTGCAGGTAGGGCCTTGCAGGCCTTGCGCCTGAGCGGCATCACACTGCCCTTATCAGGCGCCATCATCGCAGCCGTGGCGCAGCGGCATGGGGTGTCCATTCTGACGTCCGATGCCCATTTTCAGCACCTGTCGGTTGGGTTGGTTGCAACGCCACTCTGATTTGCCACGAGTCGGGCACATTAGGTTGCGTCAGGGCCCTCGGCCTAATCGGCAGCGCCGGTGCCTATAGCCCACAGGCCTTCAAAATGGCAGGGCGTACATTGGCGAACCCGGAAACATCAAACGAAGTCATCACCGGACTTTCCCCAAAAGGGGTGGTTCTCACCACAAGTTTCTTGGCTTTTGCCAGTGCTTCAAACAAGACAGTGACCTTGCCCGAGTAAAAAGTTGCCTTGTGGTCAGTCGACACAGACCACGTGTCAATACGCGCGTCGTCAGCATCGAGTCTCATCGTCACCGGATGTTTACCGCTGCCAACAAACACGTCCCAGACGGTGTAGAAATCTAAGTCGCCCTCTTTGCAATGCGCAACGACCGTCGGACTGGGTTGTCTGTACCCCGTGCCAACGGGTTGTGATGCGGTCAGGAGAGCCGTTACTGACGTGGAGTCATCGATTTTTGAGCGGCCGGTTGACACCTCCCAAAGACCCACACCCCTAACAGGTGGCGACACACTGGGAGCGCCCTGAACTCGAACGTGGAGCGCATCAAAACAAGCCAGTCGTGAAAGATCATCGTCAATCTTTCCACATGTCTGGATGTCAGCCCTGCTTGGCGCCAATTGGGGAAGGTCGGCGTCGCCAGCAGCCCAATTCCGGCTGCAACAAAACTTCTGAAAAACGGATGGGAGTGATACTTCATCGGATGTAGAGGCCGGCAGCCAGACGCAGGTGGTTGATGGATGAAATAGGCCTGAACACTCCGATTTTATTGACTTCTTAGCCATGTAAAAAATAGCAATTGAACAAAAGTCTGTGGCTTGACCTCCACGAAGTGGGGGGAGTGCTTTAGTCCTTCGGCCTGAATGTGAACTCCAAATGACTTGGGACTCGCCCGTCAATGTCGCGCGGCAGGGTTTCGGTTTTGTCGATGGCTTTGAGTACCGCATCATCCCAAGACTTGATGCCACTCGATTTGCTTAATCTACGGCTGATGATTTTGCCAGTGGGGTCAGCACGGACTTCAACTTCTGCGCCTGGATTGCCGATGATGGCAGCCAACTGATCGGGGGTGAAGGTGATGTTGGGCCGAATGAGGGCCACGAGGCGTCCGCCATAGCTGTCCGACGGACCGGCAGATTGCGCCGCGGTGCCGGTAGCCGTTGGGGCGCCAGTGGCGCCAGGGGTGACCGGTACGGTGACGGTGGCCGGGGTTGGATTTGGCTTTGGCTTGACGGGCGTTGCGGGCGTCGCGGTCACCACGGGCGGTACAGCGTTGGGCGGTGTGACAGGCGGGACGGGCGTCACGGGGGGAGGCGTCACAGGGAGCGGTGTGACAGGGAGCGGTGTGACAGGGAGCGGTGTGACAGGTGGTGGTGTGACAGGTGGTGGTGTGACAGCTGGAGGGGGCGCCACAGGTGGCTTGGGCGTGACAGGTGCCGGCGTCACGGGAGCGCCAGTTGCGCCGGTGGCACGCGACTGGGCCATGGCGCGCTTGATTTGCGCCATCCGCAGCGCCTCCGATTTGGCTTCTGCGCGCTCGCGCTTTTTCTGCTGAGCGGCCGCTTCCTTCTCTAATTTGTCCTTTTTGAGTTTTTCTTTGCGTTCGGCCTTCAGTTCCAGCTTCCGCTTGCGTTCTTTCTCCCGGGCCAGGACGATGTCGGCTTTGGCCGTCTCCGCCTCCGCCTCGACCGCGGACGGCGGGGGCGGGGGCGGCGGTAGGGTGACTTTGGGCAGGAACTTAGGGATGGGTGCCGGCTCAGGGGGCGGCGGCGCTTCGACCACATTGGGCGCCGCTTCCTTCGGCACCGCAGCCCACAGCTCAGCGTCCGCACTGATGGTTGGGATTTGGCGCTTCCAGCTCACGCCCCAGGTCAGCGCTGCCAGCAGCAGCACGTGTGCCAGCACAGCCAAGCCAAATGAGCGCATTTGACCCGGCGGCTGAGGCGGCGCAAATTCCAGGCGTTCCTTAGCAACGGGCACGGCCTTGTTCCTAGTTGACCAGTTGCACCGAGAGGCCCACGCGCTGCACCCCGGCGCGCTGTAGCGTGTCCATGACTTTGACCACCGACTCATACTTGACGCTGCGATCAGCGCTGATCACCACGGCCGAGTTGCTGGCGCCGGCCTGGGCCTGACGCACCGCCCCCGCCAGTTCCTTGAGCGATGTTTTGCTGGTTTTGTCTTTGGTTTTGAGCTCCAAGACGTCGCCGTCGCCGACCAAGATTTGCACCACCAGGTCCGGCTGTTTGGCGGCCTTGCCGACCTTGGGCAGGTTGATCACGCTGGGGGTAATCAGTGGCGCGGTGACCATGAAGATGATCAGCAGTACCAGCATCACGTCAATAAAGGGCACCATATTGATCTCATTGATGGTGCGGCGACCTCTACCCCGGTTCACCATGGCAGGCATGAGCGGGCTCCTTTCAGCGACTGGACGCCGACTGGGCACCCAGATTGCGTTGCAGGATATTGGAGAACTCTTCGATAAAGGTCTCCAGCTTGATGGCGACCCGGTCAATGTCGCGGGCGAAGCGGTTGTAGGCCACCACCGCCGGAATCGCCGCAAACAGCCCGATGGCGGTGGCCACCAGTGCCTCTGCAATGCCAGGCGCCACAGTGGCCAAGGTCACCTGCTCCAGTGCCGCCAAACCGGTGAAGGCGTGCATGATGCCCCAGACCGTGCCGAACAAGCCCACGTAGGGTGAGACCGAACCGACCGAGGCCAGGAACGACAGATGGGTTTCCACTACGTCCATTTCACGCTGAAAACTTGCACGCATGGCGCGCCGGGCGCCGTCTAGCAGGGTCGAGGTGTCGGTGATGCGCTTTTCGCGCAGTTTTTGAAACTCGCGCATGCCACTGGCAAAGATGCGCTCCATGGGGCCAGCGCCGCGCGCGTTTTGCGTGGCCGCTGCGAAAAGGTCATTCAGGCTGGTACCCGACCAGAATTCGCGCTCAAAGTGGTCGTTGAGCCTGCCCACGCGCTGCAATGCAAACAGCTTGCGGAAAATGGCGGCCCAACTCGAGACCGAAATCACCACCAACAGCAGCATCACCAGTTGAACCACGAGGCTGGCATTGAGCACCAGGTGCAGGATCGAGAGGTCTTGGTTCATGTCAGGGCTTCCAGTACAGTTAACGGAATTCTCGCTGGCCGATGGCGTTCGGCATCGACCCAGCCGATGCGAATGCTGCCTTCGCACAGCACCAGCGGGCTAGCTGCGTCGTGTCGCACGGCCCGTTGGCGTATTGTCAGCGATGCACGGCCAATTTCCAATGTCTGGGCCGTGACAAGCAATTCGTCGTCCAGGCGGGCCGGGCTCAAGTAGCGCAGCTGCGTGTCGCTCACGACAAAAATGCCGCCGGTGGCCTCGCGCAGCCGGGCTTGGCTGATGCCACGTGACCTGAGCCATTCGGTGCGGGCGCGCTCGAAGAACTTGAGGTAATTGGCGTAAAACACAATGCCGCCGGCGTCGGTGTCTTCCCAATAGACCCGTACCGGCCAGACGAACTCAGTGCCTAAGGGGATGAGCTGGTTCACGGCTGCAGTGCGCCAAGTCGGGCTATGGCGGTTTGCAGCGCCGCCATGGAACTCGCCGTGGAAAACCGGATGAAGCGCCCGGTTTCGGCTACCCCGAAATCCCGCCCCGGCGTGACCGCCAGGTGGGCCCGGCGCATGATCTCGAACGAGGCGTCCCAGCTGTCTGCCACGCCCAGCTGCTGGCACAGTGCGCTGCAGTCGGCCCAGGCGTAGAAGCCGCCGTCGGGCAGTACCGGTACGGTCAGCCCTAGGGCATTGAGGGCCGGTATGAAGTAGTCGCGCCGGGCCTTGAACTCGGCGCGACGGCGCTCATACTCGGCCAGGCTGTCGGGCTCAAAACAGGCCAGTGCCGCATGTTGGGCCAGGGTGCTGGGGCAGATGAACAGGTGCTGTGCCAGTCGCTCGACCACATCCACCAGCTGCGGCGGCACCACCAGCCAGCCCAGGCGCCACCCAGTCATGCTGAAGTACTTGCTGAAGCTGTTGATGCTGATGATGTTTTCATCGAGTGCCAGAGCGCTTTGACCATAGCGCTCGTCGAAGCTCAGGCCGAGGTAGATTTCATCGATGAGCGTGATGCCCCCGCGCTGGCTGACCACCTGATGAATACGGCGCAGCTCAGCGGGGTCAATCGAGGTGCCGGTCGGGTTGGAGGGGGAGGCCAGCAGCACGCCACGGGTGTGCGGTCCCCAGGCGGCCTGTACTTTGTCAGCGCTGAGCTGGAAGCGCTCGACGGCGGTGGTCGGGATCAGCACGGCGCGGCCGTCGGCAGCACTGACAAAATGCCGGTTGCAGGGGTAGCTGGGGTCGGGCATCAAGACCTCGTCGCCGGATTCGATCAAGGCCAGGCAGGCCAGTTGCAGCGCTGCCGATGCGCCGGCGGTCACCACAATGCGGCTGGCCGGCACCTGCAGGCCAAAGCGGCTCAGGTACCAGTCGCTGATGCGTTCGCGCAGGCGCGGCAGACCGGTGGCCTGGGTGTACTGGGTGGCACCATCGTGCAGGGCGCGCTCGGCGGCAGCCTTCACCAGGGGCGGTGCGGTGAAATCGGGCTCGCCGATGTTCAGGAACACCATCGGCCGGTCGCTGCCCGCGGCCTCGCGCGCCAATGCCGCGGCCGCCTTGGCCACTTCCATCACATAGAAGGGCTCAATCCGCTGCGCCCTGCCCGAGATTTTCATCGCCCAGGTGCGTGGCGTTCGGCGTTGACCTCGTCCACCCGCAGTTTGGCCGCCAGCCCGTTGAGCACGGCATTGACATATTTGTGACCATCAGTGCCGCCGAACTCCTTGGCCAGTTCAATGCACTCGTTGAGCACCACGCGCCAGGGCACATCGGGGCAGTGCTGAAACTCAAAGACGCCGATCCGCATCACGGCATGCTCAACCGGCGAGATCTCGGCCATTTTGCGGTCCAGCAGGGGCAGGATGAGCGCATCCAGTGCCTCGGCCTGCGTCACACACCCCTGCAGGAGGGCATCGAAGTGCAGGGTATCGGCTTTGGCAAAACCGGCCAGATCCCGGGTGAAGGCGTCGATGTCTTCTAGTGTGTTGCGCCCTACCAGGCTCTGGTAGAGCCCTTGCAGGGCAAATTCACGGGCTCGTGTACGGCCCGATTTACTGCCTGCCTTGCGTGCGCCGGTGCTGGTCAGGCCCGTGCGGCTTTGGCGGGGCGGGCGGTTGCTGGCGCTTCGGATACTGCTGTTGTCCATCAAATGCTGTCCAGCAGATTGGCCATCTCGACCGCCACGCGGGCTGCATCGCGTCCTTTGTCGAGTTGCCGGGCCACCGCCTGCGCCAGGTTCTCGGTGGTAAGGATGGCGTTGGCAATGGGCAACTGAAAATCCAGCGCCACCCGGCTGACACCGGCCCCCGACTCATTGGCCACCAGTTCGAAATGGTAGGTTTCGCCCCGGATGATGCAGCCCAGCGCCACCAGTGCGTCGTATTTGACCTTTTCTGCCATGGCCATCAGGGCCACAGGCACTTCCAGCGCACCCGGCACCTGCACCAGCGTGATATTTTTCTCGGCTACGCCCAGTGCCATCAGTTCGGCCCGGCAGGCCTGCGCCAGGGCGTTGGTCACGTCTTCATTGAAGCGGGCCTGCACGATGCCGATTCGCAGTGAGCGGCCATTCATGCGTCGGTCTGTGGAATCCAGCGTTGCGCTGTCGTTGCCAAACATGGGGGTTCCTTGTCTTGTTATTTTGTGATGTAGCCGGCGATTTCGAGCCCGTACCCGGCCATGCTCGGCATGCGGCGAGGGTTGCCCATCAGGTTCATCCGACGCACGCCACAGTCCCGCAGGATCTGGGCGCCAATGCCATAGCTGCGCAGGTCCATGCGGCCGCGCTCGGGCCCATGGCTGGCGCGCGCCGTGCCTTCGAACTGAGCCAGCAGTTGGGCCGCGCTCTCGCCGCAATTGAGCAGCACCGCCACGCCCCGGCCCTCGGCAGCAATGCGCGCCAGGCTGGCGTCCAGGCTCCAGGAGTGCATGGCGCGATTCACCTCGAGCGCATCGAGCACCGACATCGGCTCGTGCACGCGGGCCAGCACGGCTTCCTCGGACGCCCATTCGCCCCTGACCAGCGCCAGATGCACGCCCTGGGCCGGCTTGTCGCGAAAGGCGTGCACGGTGAATTCGCCAAAAGCCGTGTTCAGCACCCGCGACCCGACCCGCTCCACCAGTGACTCGACCCGGCTGCGGTGTTCGATCAAATCGGCAATGGTGCCGATCTTCAGGCCGTGTTCAGCAGCAAACAGCTGCAGGTCCGGCAGGCGCGCCATGGTGCCGTCGTCTTTCATGATCTCGCAGATCATCGAGGCTGGCGTGCAGCCGGCCATGGCCGCGAGGTCGCAGCCGGCCTCGGTGTGGCCGGCGCGCATCAGTACGCCGCCATCCACCGCCTGCAGCGGGAAAATGTGGCCGGGCTGGACCAGGTCGTCAGGCCGGGCATTTGGCGCCACTGCCGCCAGCACGGTGCAGGCCCGGTCGGCGGCCGAAATGCCGGTGCTCACCCCTTCCGCGGCCTCGATCGAGACGGTGAAAGCCGTGCCTTTTTTGTCGCCATTGCGCAGCGCCATAGGCGGCAATTGCAGGCGCTCGCAGCGCTCGCGCGTGAGGGTCAGGCAGATCAAGCCACGGCCAAAACGCGCCATGAAATTGACGGCTTCGGCCGTGACATGTTGGGCAGCGATCACCAGATCGCCTTCGTTTTCGCGGTCTTCTTCGTCGACCAGGATCACCATGCGCCCAGCGCGCATGTCGGCCACGATGTCTTCAATCGGGGAAATGGCCACGGGTGTCAAGCCAGTCATACAAATATCTTTCATAAAAAAGGGGAGGGCGAGCGACCTCAGTCTGGCGCTGGTTTTGGCTGAGCCACCGGCGCGCTGAGCATGCGCTCGACGTAGCGTGCGATCAGGTCGATTTCCAGGTTGACACGGGCGCCTGTGCGCAAGCTGCCCAGCGCGGTGTGGGTCACGGTGTGCGGAATCAAGTTCATGCTCATTTCGCAGCCCGCGGCCTGGTCGGCAATGCGGTTGACGGTGAGGCTCACCCCGTTGATCGTGATCGAGCCTTTGTAAGCCAGGTAGCGTCCCAGCGTGGCGGGTGCCAGCACCCGCAACTCCCAAGACTCGCCCACCTGGGCAAAGTGGGTCACTTGGCCAATGCCATCGACATGGCCTGACACCAGGTGGCCGCCCAAACGGTCGTTGGTCCGCAGGGCTTTTTCCAGGTTGATCGGACCGGTGTCGGTCAGGCCAGCCGTTTTGTCCAGCGATTCGGCGGACACCTCGACCGTGAAGCGGCTCGCAGCCGGGTCCAGCTGGGTGGCGGTCATGCAGGCGCCATTGAGGGCAATGCTGTCTCCCAGGCCAACGTCGTCGAGGTAGCCCGCGGGCGTCTCGATGCTCAGGCGTTTGCCATGGGTAGAAGAGCTGCCTAGGGCGTGAACGGCGACGATGCGCCCCACGCCGGTGATGATTCCGGTAAACATGCCGTTATTTTCGCAGGGATTAGGCCGCTCGGATGGCCCCAGCGTGCAATTCCCCGATTCAGAAGGTGTCGCGACCGGCGACGCGGGCCAGAATGCGCAGGTCTTGCCCCAGCAGTTGGGTCGACTGGAACACCAGGGGCACAGCCTCCGACAACGCGCGCAAGGGGCCAAAATTAGCCATGTCCCGCCCTTGGCCGATCAATTTTGGCGCCAGGTAAACCAGAAATTCATCGACCAGACCAGCGCGTACCAGTGACCCATTGAGTTTGTGGCCAGCCTCCACATGGAGTTCGTTGACCTCGCGTCTGGCCAGATCGCGCAGCATGGCGGCCAGGTCCACCTTGGCGGGGCCGGTCGGCGTTGGCTCGGGCAGCGCGATCACTGTGGCGCCACGGGCTTGCAGGGCCTGGGTTTTGCCGGCGTCACTTGAGGCGGTGTAGATCAGCACCGTGCGCTCACGGTTGAACAAGCGGGCGGCGAGCGGCGTTTCCAGTCGGCTGTCCACCACCGCCAGCGTTGGCTGGCGCTCGGTCGACACCAGACGCACATCGAGCTGGGGATCGTCTTCCAGCACGGTGCCGATGCCGGTCAGCACGGCGCAGGCCCGGGCGCGCCAGGCATGGCCGTCGGTGCGTGCCGCCTCGGCTGTGATCCACTGGCTGTTGCCGTTGTTGAGCGCGGTTTTTCCATCCAGCGAGGCCGCAACTTTGAGCCGAACCCAGGGCAACTGGCGCAACATGCGGCTGAAAAACCCGATGTTGAGTTCACGCGAGGCCGTAGCACCCGGCCCGACCACCACCTCGATGCCAGCCGCTCTCAAGCGGGCAAAACCGGTGCCGGCGACGCGAGGGTTGGGGTCTTCGAGAGAGGCGACTACTTTTCCAATGCCGGCCCGGATCAACGCGTCGCAGCAAGGGCCGGTGCGGCCCTGGTGGGCGCAGGGCTCCAGAGTGACAAAAGCGGTCGCCCCGGCGACCGACAGGCCGCGTGCCTGGGCCGCGTTCAGCGCCATGATTTCGGCGTGGGCGGCGCCGGTGCGTTGGGTCTGACCTTCGCCAAGGATTTGGCCGTCGGCCGCCACCAGCACGCAGCCGACGGCCGGGTTGGGCGGGCAGACCCCTCGCGCTTGGCGGGCCAGTTCAAGGGCATGGTCGATCATGGTGGCGGTAAGGCGGGGGCAACTTTGATCGACAAGTCTACCGCCTGGCGGCTCTGGCCTGCCGACTGTCAGGCCGACGCCTCGGCCCTGCCCATCGCCGGTAAGCTGGCACTATGCGTCTGCGCCATGCTGGCTTTACCCTGGTCGAACTGATGGTCACCGTGACCGTGTCAGTGATCCTGATCGCGATCGCCGCACCCTCGTTCGGGACCCTGCTTCTGAAGCGGTCGGTGCAGGTGGCGGCAGACAAGCTGGTCAGCGACCTGCGGCTTGCCCGATCCGAGGCGATCAAGCTGTCGCGCACGGTCAGCGTTTGCAGCGCCACCACCCCTGCAGCCTGCAGCGCCGGCGCCAGCTGGAAAGACGGCTGGATCGTCTTCGTTGACGCTGATGGCGACGGGAGTCTGGATGAGGGTGATCAGGTGTTGCGCGTGCAGGACGCGCTCCCGTCGATCGCCACGATGGCGAGTGCCTCGCCGGGCAGTGACCGGTCGTTTTTTGTCTACCAACCAACCGGCATGGCCCGTGGCGCGACCCAGACCTTCATCATCACGCCAACCGGGGACGTTGCCAGTAGCCTGACCCGCGTGGTCTGTGTATCGATGCAGGGGCGCGCTGCGCTGCGGGCTTTGGGAACGCTGTCATGCGCTTGACGCACCAGCGCGGCTTTTCGATGATCGAGGTTTTGGTGGCCATCGTGATCTCCGCCGTGGCCCTGTTGGCGCTGGCCGGCGTTAATGCCGTTTCGCTCCGCTACACCAAGATGTCACAGTACCGCGCTGCGGCCACTCAGCTGGCCAATGACATGGGCGAGCGCTTGCGGGCCAACAAGGGCAACCCGGCGGATGGCGCGCTGGCGGCCACCGGTTTTTTCGCCGGCGCCTACGACTTCACCACTGACTTTGCCGGACAGGCTACGCGCGCCGACCTGCCCTTGGAATTGTGCGACACCGCAGCCAGCAATTGCACCCTGGCCGACATTGCCGCCCTGGACCTTGCGCAGTGGCGGCGACTGGTGCGCGACCAGTTGCCGCAGGGCTCGGTTTTTCTGATGCGGCAGGCGGCACAAACAGCCATGGACCTTTGGCTGGTCTGGCGCGACCCGGCCGTGGCCGCCACCGACGAGGCGCCAGCCCTGGCCCTCGAATGCCCCGATGGTCTGAACCGTGGCGGAGACGCCAGCGTGCGTTGCAGCTATTTCAGGATCAACCTGTGAGCGCAGCGGGCCGCTACCGCCGCATGCAGGGACTGTCGCTGGTGGAGGTGATGGTGTCGCTGGTCATCGGGCTGGTGGTGGTGGGCGCCGTGCTGGTCAGTTACATCACTTCAGGGATCACCGGCCGTCAGCAAGCCGCGTATGCTGAGATGAATGAAAACGCACAACTGGCCTTGACCCTGATTGCCCGGGATCTGCTGCTGGCTGGCTTTGCCGCTCCGACCGGCGTGGCCGCCGATGGCCTGAGCTTTACCCGCACCTTTGCCAGCCGCCCGGTGTTTGGTTGTCGCACCGGTTTCGCAGCCCCGTCCACCACGGGTGCAGTGGCCTGTGCGGCCAGCGGCAGCGACGCGCTGGAAGTGGTCTACCAGGCTGACGGGGCCAACAGCGTGCCCACCGCTGCCGATCTGCCCACCGATTGTCTGGGCAATGGCTTGGCAGATGCCGGGGGGTTCAACCTGGCCTACAACCGCTATTACCTGGCCAGCAGCAGCAGTGGTCGCTCCGAGCTGCATTGCGCCAGCCGGCAGGGCGCCGGTGGCCAGCCGCTGGTGGACAACGTGGCGGGCATGGCGGTCTGGTATGGAGAAGCCAATGCGGCCAGCCCGCGGACATTAGCGCGTTATGTGCGGGCGGATGCGGTCACGGATTGGGGCCTTGTGCTCAGTGTTCGGGTCTGCCTGCTGATGCGCAGCAGCGAGGCGGTCCTGGGCAGCGACGAGGACACGCTAACCTACCTGGACTGCGATTCAGAGCAGCAGACTGTGGCCGATGGCTTTGTGCGCCGTGCCTTTTTCAGCACCACCACGCTGCGCAACAAGATGGCGTTTTGACCATGTTAAAACTGCTGCCCTCAGACCACCCCCGGCACCCGGTCGGTCCCCCGGCTGCAAGGCAGGCTGGCGTGTCTCTGATCATCGTGCTGATCATGCTGGTGATCATCGGACTGACCTCAGCGGCGGCCATGCGCAACGCCACCTCAGGCCAAAAAGTGACCAACAACATCCGATTGCAGAACCTGGCGCAGCAGTATGCCGAGGCGGCATTGCGCCACTGCGAAGCCGAGATGCTCAAGGCCGACGCCGATCGGGTGGGGACTTTGGCTGAGGCCAATATCACCACCACCCCGGTGGGGACTGCTGACGCGGCGACGGGTTGGGGCCAGGCCGCGAGCTGGACCGGCGCGGGTGGCATTGCCGCCACCAAAACCACTCTGCCCGAGGCCCGAGTGAAGTCTTTGGACAGCTCGTTCAGGCCCAGCCGATTGCCGGAGTGCGTGGTGGAGCGCCAGGGGCTGGCTGATGGCAGCCTGGCCTATGTGATCACCGCACGTGGTTTCAGCCCGGGCTACACGGCCGATGGGGTCAGTGGCGTGACCACGGCGGGTTCGGTGGTGTGGCTGCAGTCCACCGTGTTGTTGGACTGATGATGAGGTGCCTGATGTCGAAATCAAACCTAAGACCCGCCTTGGGTGTGCTGCTGGCGCTGCTGGGCTGGCTCAGCCTGTGGTCGGCTGCGCCTGTTTTGGCGCAATCGCCATCGCAAAAACCGCTGATCAGCCGTGACGGCGGGGGCGCCAAGCCCAACATCATGCTGACCATGGACGATTCCGGCTCCATGCTGTTCCAGCACATGCCTGAGGAGACCATTTACGCCGGCAGCTTTTCGGTGGCCAGTCCGGTTGGCACCAGGTCAGTCAGCATGGATCCGGGCGACAACGCCACGCTGGCCGGTTTTTTCATAGGGACGGTCGCCGCCCAACGCGGTAACACCAACTGGCGGCAAAAAATCATGCGCTCGGCTGACACCAATACCGTGCATTACAACCCCGAGGTGCGCTACCAGCCATGGGCGCAGGCCACCTACCCGTTGCCGGCGGCGAGCGGCAGCACACCGGCCGGGCGCAAGGCCAACGCGCCGGTGACGGCGGCTTACCGGGACCCGATGAACCCGGTCAGTGGTGGCGTGATCAACCTGACCAACTTTCGCACCCTGGCGGGCACCTGGTGCTTTCGCGACAGCCGCAGCGATTGCGCCAGCGCCACCGAGTCCTACGACCCAGGTCTGTATTACCGACTCAAAAAAGACCCAGCCGGGGCTTACCTCAACCCTATTATTGCCGCCAACTACACCGAGTACTCGATCAACCGTGAATCGACCTTTGCCAAGGTGGTTGCGCGCACCGACTGCGCGGGTGCCATTGGCGCCAGTGGCTGCAGCCAGGCCGAGGAACGGCAGAATTTTGCCAACTGGTTCAGTTACTACCGCACCCGCAATCTGCTGGCACGCGGCGCGCTGGTGGAGGCCTTTGCCGAGTCGACCGACACCTTTCGCGTGGGCTGGGGCCGCATCAACCAGTCCAGCAGCACCAGCATTGACGGTGTCAGCACCACGGTGATCCAGGCTGGCGTACGCGATTTCACCTCGGCCACCAAGACCAGCCTGTTCAACTGGCTCTACGCCTTGCCAGCCAATGGCGGCACTCCCTTGCCCGGCGCCATGCGGGCGGTGGGTCAGTACTACGCCCGCGTCGACACCAAGGGGCCTTGGACCGATAACCCGGGTTCGGTCAATGCCACCGCCGACAAATCCTGCCGGCGGGCCTACCACATCATGGTCACAGATGGCTACTGGAACGCCACGACCACCTCAGTCGGCAACTCGGACAACACCACTGGCCCGGTGATCACCGGGCCTGGCCGCACGTACCAGTACACGGCGACGCGGCCATTCAAGGACGGCAACACCAACATGCTGGCCGATTACGCCATGGAGTACTGGAAAAAAGACCTGCGCCCTGATCTGGTCAACAACGTCGTGCCCGCTGCTGAAAATCCGGCTTTTTGGCAGCACATGGTCAATTTCACGGTGGGGTTGGGCGTGCGCGGCACGCTCAGGCCCGACAAACTGCCCGGCGGAGCACCGGACCCCGCCTCTGACCTCCCGGCGCTCACGGCCGGTACCAAGAGCTGGGGGGCCGATGAGATTGACGACCTGTGGCATGCCGCCCTGAACAGTCGGGGCGGTTTTATCAGTGCCAAGGATCCGGCTGAACTCGCGTCCGCGATCCGGGATTCGGTCGGGCAGGCCTTGCAGCGGGAACTGCGCGAAGCTGGTGTCGCCACGGCTTCGGCTGTGTTGCAAGAGGGAAATCGCAAATATGTGCCGCTGTACCGCACCGGCGATTGGACCGGCGAGATTCAGGCCTATGTGCTCGATGCCAGCGGCCAGGCGGGTGCCCAGGCCTGGACCGCCGAGGCCAGAGTACCGGCCTTTGGCAGTCGCAACATTCACACGTGGCGCACCGACACCACACCGGCCTCGTCCGCATTGTTCAACTGGGCCGACATGGGCGCATCCAACCAGGCTGCTCTGGGCAGCGTCGGTGCGACCTACACCAGCTCCTTTGTGAATTTTTTGCGTGGTGACCGCAGTCAGGAGGGCGATGGCCAGCCCTTTCGCGAACGCAAGGGCGTGCTGGGCGATTTCATCAATTCCAACCCGGTGCTGATCAAGGACGCCGTCAACATGGGCTACGGCAGTCTGCCTGCGGGCGGGAGCAGTTATGCCGCCTTTCTGACGGCCAAGGCCGCACGCGCGCCGGTGTTGTTTGTCGGTGCCAATGACGGCATGTTGCACGCGTTCAAAGATTCGCTGGGTGTGTCGGCGGCGGAGGATGGCCGTGAGGTGTTCGCCTATGTCCCTCGCGCGGTCTACCCCAATCTCTCCAAATTGAGCGACAAGACCTATGGCTCCGCCCTGCTGTCCCACCAGTATTTCGTCGATGGCCCGCTCATGGAGGCCGATGCCTTTGTCAATGCGCCTGGCGCTGGCGCCGCCAGTTGGCGCAATTACTTGTTAGGTTCGCTGGGCTCGGGCGGGCGGGCGGTGTTTGCCCTGGATGTCACAGACACCGCCCATCTGGGCGCCAGCACGGCGCGGTGGGAGCTCAGCAATGCGACCCATGCCGACCTGGGTTATGTGTCAACGCCGATCCAGGTTGGCGTGTTGCCCAACGGTGAGTGGGTGGCTATTTTTGGCAATGGCAGTTACAGCGACGCCGGGCGGGCGGTATTGTTTGTGGTGAACCTGCAAACCGGTGTGGCGCAGACCTTGGTTTTGGATGGTGCCGGTGCCAACGGCCTGGGTGGCGTGGGTGTGGTGCGCAGCAGCACCGGCGAAATCACCACGCTTTACGCGGGTGACCTCAAAGGCCAGCTCTGGAAGCTTGACTATTTGGGCAGCGTGGCCAGTCGATTTGAGGTTTCGGGAGGGGCGGCCCTGTTCGCCGCCACCAGTGCCGCGGGCGTGGCCCAACCCATCACCCAGGCGCCGCTGGTCTTTGACCATTCGCTCGGTGGCAAGTTGCTGGTGTTTGGCACGGGTGTGCTGAGCACTGAGGCCGACGCCAATTCGACGGCGGCTCAATCCATGTACGGTGTGCGGGACCAGGCGGGCGATGGTCTGGCGCGACCCCTGACCCGCGTCGCGCTGGAAGCGCGAAGCCTGTCCCAGGTGGCAGCAGCCAGTGGTGCCACCTTTTACTCGCTGGCTGGCACGCCAGTCAACTGGGCCACTCAGCGGGGCTGGGTCACCGATCTGAATGTCCTGGCAGGCATGCGGGTGGTCTACCCGTCACAGGTGGTGAGCAGCAAGGTCGCGCTGGTCAGTACCGTGGTGCCAGCTCGCGATGTGATCGTTTGCGACGCCGCGATCGGGCAGGGCGTGAACTTTCTGTTCCCCGTGGAGCAGGGCCTGAACCCGGACTACCCGATGTTTGACACCAATGGGGACGGCCTGTTCACCATGGCCGACACCCTGGTGGCCGGTTATGGCACCAACGCCGACGGCATTGACGCTGTCATCCGCAGCACCCCAAGCTGTGCCAGCGGGGTTTGCAAGACAGTGATCAGTATCCAGAACACCACCAGTCAGCAGCGCGCGACCATTGAGACGCCTGATCTGGCCAGTGGCGCGCGGGTGATGCGGGACCGAGTTTGGCGGCGTATCATCAATCCACCGATCCGGTGACCCAGAACACAGGACTCAGACCATGCGCCTCAACGCTTCGCAAGGCCGCTGGCGGCTATCCGCTCATGCCGGAGGGTTCACTTTGATCGAATTGATGATTGTGCTGGCCATCATCGGTATTCTGGCGATGGTGGCTTACCCGAGTTATATGGAGAGCATGAAACGGGGTCATCGCTCGTCGGCACGCACCTCGATGCTGGAGGCGCAGCAGTTCATGGAGCGGTTTTATGCAGCCAACAGCCGCTACACCACCGATGATTCGGGGACGCTTAGCCCGACCCTGCCCGCCCGCTTGCTGGCCGTGCCCACTGAAGCGCCACGCTACAACCTTTCGGTGGTCGCCACACTGAACGGCTACACGCTGACGGCGGCACCGATCGTCGCTGATGTGTGCGGTGATTTGACGCTAACCCATACCGGCGTGAAAGGGCGCTCTGCCACCGAACCGACCGTAGCCGAATGCTGGCGCTAACGCCGCACCTCGTCGACCAGCGTCTTGAATTCGTCAATGTCCTCAAAACTGCGGTATACGCTGGCAAAGCGCACATAGGCGACTTTGTCGAGCTTTTTCAGCTCGCGCATGACCAACTCCCCAATGCGGGTCGAGGCCACTTCACGCAGCCCCAGGTTGAGCAGCTTTTCTTCGATGCGCTCCACTGCACTGTCGACCTGCTCCGTGCTGACCGGGCGCTTGCGCAGCGCTAGGTTCATCGAGGCGACTAATTTGACGCGTTCATAGTCGATGCGCCGACCGTCTTTTTTGACGATGGCCGGGAAATTGACATCAGGCCGCTCGTAGGTGGTGAAGCGCTTGTCGCAGGCTGCACACTGGCGCCGGCGCCGGATGAAGTCGCCCTCTTCTGAAATGCGCGTTTCTACCACCTGGGTGTCGGCATGGCTGCAAAATGGGCATTTCATTACAGGGGCCGTGAGGACTGGCCGGCGATCCGGGTTTAGCGGTAGACCGGGAAGCGCGCAGTCAGCGCGTTGACCCGCGCCCGAACCGCCGCGACGTTGTCAGGGTCGCGAGGCTTGTCCAGCACATCGGCAATCATGTGGGCAGTGAGTCGCGCTTCTTCGTCGCGGAAGCCACGGGTTGTCATGGCCGGTGTGCCAATACGCACACCGCTGGTCACCATGGGTTTTTCCGGGTCGTTCGGGATGGCGTTCTTGTTGATGGTCATGTGGGCGGCGCCCAGCACAGCCTCGGCCTCCTTGCCGGTGATGCCCTTGGACCGCAGGTCGACCAACATCACGTGGCTTTCAGTCCCGCCGCTGACAATCCGCAAGCCGCGCTCGGTCAGCGTCTGCGCCACCACCTTGGCATTGACCAGCACCTGTTGCTGGTAAAGCTTGAACTCGGGTGCCAGTGCCTCTTTGAAGGCCACTGCCTTGGCGGCAATCACATGCATCAGTGGACCTCCCTGCAGGCCGGGGAAGATGGCGCTGTTGATGGCTTTTTCGTGCTCGGCCTTCATCAGAATGATGCCCCCGCGCGGACCGCGCAGGCTCTTGTGCGTGGTGGAGGTGACCACATCGGCGTGTGGCACCGGGTTGGGGTAGACGCCCGCGGCGATCAGGCCTGCGTAGTGCGCCATATCAACCAGGAAGATGGCGCCTACTGCCTTGGCCACCTTGGCAAAGCGCTCAAAATCAATGTGCAGGCTGTAGGCAGATGCGCCTGCGATGATGAGTTTGGGGCGGGCCTCATGGGCCGTGCGCTCCATGGCGTCGTAGTCAATCTCTTCCCGGGCATTCAGGCCGTAGCTGACCGCTTTGAACCACTTGCCGCTCATGTTCAGCGCCATACCGTGGGTCAGATGCCCGCCCTCGGCCAAACTCATCCCCATGATGGTGTCGCCAGGCTTGAGAAACGCCAGGAACACGGCCACGTTGGCCGAGGCGCCGCAGTGTGGCTGCACATTGGCGCAATCGGCACCAAACAGCTGTTTGGCCCTGTCAATGGCCAATTGCTCGGCGACGTCGACATTCTCACAGCCGCCGTAATAGCGTTTGCCCGGGTAGCCTTCGGCGTATTTGTTGGTTAGTTGCGAGCCCTGCGCTGCCATGACGGCCGGTGAGGCATAGTTTTCGCTCGCGATCAGCTCGATGTGGTGTTCCTGGCGCGCGTTTTCGGCCTGGATGGCGGCAAACAATTCGGGATCGGTCTGCTCGATAAGGATGTTACGGTGGTACATGGCGGTAAGAGGCTAAGGAAGGGTAGGACAGTCAGAGTTTAGCCACCGGGTCGTCACAGCGCGGTCAGCAATGCGACGCTTTCCGCACTTTGTGCGCCTGTGCCATGGCTTGAAGCCGCTGGCGCGACGGCGGCAAAGGCGGGAACCGTGCGGCCAGCGGCCACGGCCTGCAAACGCCCGTGCTCGGCGATGACCTTACCGACGTAGCCGCCGTCGTCCTCAATGTTGGCTGCACCCACGTAGAACTTGAGGCCGGCTTCGGTGGAGCCAGCGCGGCTAATGCATTCTTCCAGCACTTGTGCCCCGACGCGCAGGTTGGTGAGCGGGTCGAACGCGGCAAAGACGCCACCAAAATCAGCGTACTTGTCGCTGTGGACGCGGGTGATGACCTGCATCAGGCCCTGCGCGCCCATCGGGCTTTGGGCAAACGGGTTGAAGCCCGATTCGATGGCCATGACGGCCAGGATCAGGGTTGGGTCAAGCTTGGAACGCAGGCCGATTTCATGGGCTTCAGCAACGATGGCGCTCAAAGGCTCGGGTGCCACGCGGTACTTGCGGCTGAGCCAGTAGGCTAAAGCCGCCTGCTGCTTTGGCAGGGCTTGCGGGTGACTGGCCGTGGCCCGGTCATTGGCGCCCACGTCGATGTCCACGCCCGGTCCGCCTTGCCGGGTTTGCAGCCAGCCCAACAGATGAGACTCACCGGCTTGCCGCAGATCGGGCTGCGCGATCAGGATGAGCGCACCGCAGATCACAGCCAAGCCGATGAAGGCAAAGCCAATGTGGGTGATTTTAAGGAAACCCGTGGCGGTGGCAGTTGCGACAGTTCGCAGGCCCCGGGTGAATCGGTCTAAAGATGTCATAGCTTCTCCTTCTTTCGCGGGTCCTGACACGCACACTTTGAGCAGTGCAAAGGGTTCAGGCGCCCCGTTTGGGTTGGTACGCTATCAATGTCCTGCGCTGGTGGTCATGGATTTGGCAGAGACTTGACTATGCCGGGATCGGCAGCGGATGCGGGTTTCTTCTTGCCAAGCAAGGTGAGCGCGCATTCTAGGGGTACTTTATATACCTAGTCAACCATATCAAATCAATTTTATATGCAATTTATAGATTTTAAATCTGCCAAAACGACAGGATTAGACGCTTTTCTTTCTTGCGCATTGACCTTTTGCCTGTCTCGTTGAACACTTGCCGCATGAAGGTCCCATACCCTGTTTTTGTGCGCCGGTTGAAACGCCTGCTCTGGCTCTGTGGCGCGGTAGGGTTGCTTGGGGCACTGGCTTGGCTTGCGCTGCCGCAGCTCCTCAAGCCCCGGATTGAAACGATCGCCAGTGGCCAACTCGGGCGTGCCGTCACCGTGGGCGGGCTTGAGATCAAGCCTTGGTCTCTGGAACTGGTGGTGCATGGTCTTGCGGTTGGCGCCGCCCCGGGCCAAACTGACCGGACGCCCCAGTTGGTGGTGGAGCGCATCTACATAGATGCATCGCTGGAGTCGCTGCTGCGCCTGGCGCCCGTACTGGATGCTGTTGATGTCCAGGGGCTCGCGATGCGGCTGACCCACCATGGCGAGGGGCGGTACGACATTGATGACATCCTGCAGCGCTTCGATAGTGGTGGCGTCTCAACCGATACGGCAACCCCAAGCTTTGCCTTGCACAACGTGACGCTGTCGGCGGGCCGTTTCGACATCGACGACCGCCAGTTTGGCCGGCATCACAGTGTGCGTGAGCTGCAGCTCAGCCTGCCGTCCCTGAGCAATCTGCCGTCCCAGCGTGCGCTGACAGTGCGCCCCAAGCTGGCTTTTCTTTTGAACGGCAGCCGGTTTGAGTCGAGCGCGCAAGCCACCCCGTTTGCACCGGGTCGGCAAGCCGCGGTGCAGCTGAGCCTGGCTGGGCTGGACCTGGTGCCTTGGCTGCCCTATGTGCCCGCCGGTTTGCCGGTTCGCTTGAGCTCGGGCGTGCTAAGTGCGCAGCTGCAAGTGGCTTTTGAGCAGGTGCCCGACAACCGCCTGCGCATCAGTGGGACGGTGGAGGCGATGCAGGTCCGGCTGCATGACGCGCAGGTGCCGGCCCAACAGCCGGGTACCGCGACGTTCGTGGCGCCGCTGCTGGCGTTTGATCGGCTCACGCTGAGGCTGGACGAACTGCGGCCGTTTGAGCGGCAGGTTCGGCTCAGTGCGGTCGAACTGGTGGCGCCCCGACTGGCCCTGGTTCGCGGCGTCAATGGGCAGTTGCAGCTGCCCGCTTCTGGCTCCGCCGCGCCCACTACAAAAAAGATAGCTAACTATGTAGGCGGGACAAGGGCTGAGGCCGATTTATCGCCTCCTTTTGGTGGCTGGACGATTGCCTTGGATCGTCTCGCGATCCAAGATGGCGGGCTCAGTTGGCTTGACCAGAGCACGGTGCCACCGGCTCGCCTGGCTTTGACAGGGCTTAAGTTGGACGCCAGCGCCATCGCCTTGCCGTTCGCACAGCCCTTTCCATTCAAGGCCACCGCCGGGCTGCTGCCCGGCGGCTCTGCGGTGGCCAGCGCTGGAGGCGCCCGCTTCAGCCTTCAGGGTCGTGCCACCGACCGAGCGGTCGACCTGCGTGTGCTGGCGGATGGGCTGCCCTTGGCGCTGGCCGCCCCCTACCTGACGCGTTGGCTCAAGCCCGAGCTGACTGGCAGCCTGAATGCCGAGCTGGGGGTGGGCTGGAAGGCTGCCGCCAGCCCCGGCGGGGTGGATCAGATTCAGTTGGAAGTGGCACGCCTGGCGGTGGACAAGCTCGACCTGAGGCAGGACAAGGTCAGCCTGGCCAGTCTGGCGCAACTGCGCCTGGCCGGGCTGCAGTTGGACTTGACGGGCCGATCCGCAACCCTGGGCCAGTTGGCACTGCAGGGGCCGCGCGTGGCGGTTGGCCGCGGCGCCGATGGTCGCTGGATGTTTGAGCACTGGTTGCAGCCACAACCGGTTAGCGACACCGCCACAAGCACCACCCTCCCGGCGCAGACCGTGGCGTCTACCCCGCCCCCCGCCGCGCCACCGTGGACGCTGCTGGTCCGCGACCTCAGCCTGGAGGGCGGGGTGTTTGGCTTTTCTGACAAACTGCCCGCCAGACCGGTGTCTTTTGACGTGGCGGCAGTGTCCGTGCAAGTTAAAAACCTGTCGACGACGGGTAAAGAGCCGATGCAGGTGCAAGGCGCGCTGGAATGGCGGGCTGGCGCGACGCCGGTCGGTCGCCTGAAGTGGCGCGGGCAGGCCCGGCTCGATCCCCTGAGCGTCCAGACCAGCCTGGAGGCGGTGCGGCTGCCGCTGCATGTGCTGGAGCCCTACGCTGCCGAGCTTTTGAACGTCGAGGTGTTGCGAGCTGATGCCAGCTTCAAAGGCCAGCTCGCTTTCGCAGAAAGCCCGGCTGGCACCAGCCTTCAACTCAATGGCGATGTGGCGCTGGAGGACGTGCAGGCCAATGCCTTGTCGGCCGCTCAGGGTGGCGCTGCCAGCGCTTTGGCGCCTGGTTTTAGCGAGGAGTTGCTGCGCTGGAAAGTGCTGAGCCTGCGCGGTCTGGCGCTGGCGATGGCGCCGGGGAGCTCTACGCAGGTCGATGTGAAAGAAACCGTCTTGAGCGACTTCTACACCCGGCTGGTGCTCGACCCGAACGGACGGCTCAACTTGCAGGACCTGGTGAAAGCCGATGCTGCGCCGCCTCAGGCTGCTAAGGCTTCTTCAGCTGCGTCTGCAGCGCCGGCCGTGGTGCGCCTGGGCCCGGTCAGCCTGACCGGTGGCCAGGTCGATTTTGCTGACCGCTTCATCAAACCCAACTATTCGGCCAAGCTGACTGAGCTGACGGGCAAGCTGGGGGCGTTTTCTTCCCAGCCGCAAGCCGGCGAGCCGGCGATGGCTGAGCTGTCGCTGCGCGGGCGGGCGCAGGGCACGGCGACGCTTGAGATTCAGGGCCAGATCAACCCTCTGGCGAAACCGCTGGTGCTCGATCTCAAGGCCCGTGTGCGCGACCTGGAACTGCCACCGCTGTCGGCCTATGCCGTGCGCCACGCCGGCCATGGCATCGAACGCGGCAAGCTCAGTGTTGACCTCAGTTACAAGGTGCAAGCGGACGGCCAGTTACTGGCCAGCAACAACATCGTGCTCAACCAGCTGAAATTTGGCGACAAAGTCGACGGTGCCCCGACCAGTCTGCCGGTTCGTTTGGCGGTGGCGCTGCTGGCAGACCGCCAGGGGGTCATCGACATTGACCTGCCGGTGAGCGGATCGCTGAACGACCCTGAGTTCAAGCTCGGGCCGATCGTCTTCAAGCTGATCGTCAACCTGGTGGTCAAGGCGGTGACCGCGCCTTTTAGCTTGATCGCAAGCGCCTTCGGCAGTGCCGACGAGCCCGGTCTTGTGAATTTTTCGCCGGGTTCGGCTGCCCTGGACGTTGATGGACGGGCTGGTCTGGACAAGGTGGCGCAGGCCTTGCAGGCACGACCGGCGTTGCAGATGACGGTGGTTGGCATGGCCAGCCTGGAGTTGGAGCGCGAGGCCTTCAAGCGCGAACAACTGCAAGCGCTGCTGTTGGGCGAGCAGCGCCGAGAGGCCGTGCTGGCTGGTCGCGCAGTGGCGCAAACCGGAGCCGGGGTCGGCGCGCCCCCGACCTTGAGCCCGGAAGAGTCCTTGGCGCTGCTCGGCGCGGTCTACCGACGCGCAGCCATACCCAAACCGCTGACCGCGCAGGGCCAGTTGCAGCCCTTATCCAAGGACGACATGGAGAGCCTGTTGCTGAGCCACTTGCCGGCGTCCGAAGATCAGATGCGCGAGTTGGCGGTACAGCGCGGCGTGGCGGTGCGCGACTACCTGGCGGCCCGCCAGATTCCAATGGCCCGCCTGTTTTTGGGCTCGGCGCGCACCGTGCCACCGGAGGCGAAATGGCGGCCGCGCGCGCAATT
Organism: Comamonas sp. lk; assembly: GCA_945925985.1. GTDB lineage: Bacteria > Pseudomonadota > Gammaproteobacteria > Burkholderiales > Burkholderiaceae_C > Rhodoferax. The sequence goes on from CAMELV010000003.1 coordinate 191,094, forward strand.
GAGTCTGAGTACCCCCTAGACTTTTTACAAGCCGATGAAATAGCGGTGAAAATAGCGGGTTAAGCCCCCTCGCGATGCGTCGGGGGGTCAATTTTTCTGATCTGTTCGTCATGTTCCCTTTTCCATCTACACCCAAGACCCCCGAAACACCCGCCGTCGCGCCTGCCGCTGCCAAAGCGCATGACGCGCACCCCTTGGACCAACTGACCGCGGGCGCATTTTCAGCGCACACCTCCAGCGAACGTACCGCCCGCATTCGCGACTGGCTAGCGGGCAACCCTACAGCCGAGCAAATGCAGGCCGTGTTCAAGGAGCTCAGTGGCAAAGACAAGGGCGCAGCCAAACTGTTGCGCGAAAAGCTGGATGAGATCAAGCGCAGCCGCGGGCAGGAATCCATCGCCCTTGAGTGGGCCGAGCGCGGCCAGGCACTGGTGGCGATCGCCAAGCTCAACATTGCCGATGCCATGGCCTGGCAGCGAGACGCGGCCAAAGCCGGCGCCCCCCTGAGCCGTGAGCCACTGCTGACCCTCAAGACACAGCTCAGTGACCGGGTCAAAGGCATTGAAGACCTGCAACACCGGGTGCAGGTGCAGCGCGAGGCTGCGGTACTGCTGGCGCAACGCATTGAGGTGCTGTCGACCAAGTCCTGGCGCGATGCGCAGGGGGCAGCTCAGGCCCTGCAGTCCGATGTCGACCACTGGCAGGCACAGGCAGCGGCGCTTCTCATGGACACCAATTGGCCCAGCGTGGAGGCTCGCTTTCCGACCCTGCTAGAGACCTCACGGGCCCAGTTGCTCGTGGTCTGCGACGCATTTCGCGCGGCCTTGGCACAGGCCACCGCGGCTGCGGCCGACGCAACGGCGCCTTTGCCACCTGTGCCCGTGTGGGCTGACGAATTGCGCGCTTCGCGCGGTGTGCCGGCCGAAGCAGTGAGCAAGCCGCAAAAGCCCAAGATAGACCCCGAAATCCGGGCCCAGGCCACGAAAACGGTCCAAGAGGTGCTCTCAAAACTGGAGTTGGAGATTGCCGAAGGTCACGGCAAAGCCAGTGCCGGTGCTGCCACCGCGCTGCGCAATGCGCTCAAGGAGCACGGTCGCTTGATCGACGACAAGCTGGAAAACCTGGCCCACGCCGCGTTGGCTGCGGCCGGTGAATTGGAGGGCTGGCAGCGTTGGCGCGCCGACCAGCTGCGGGAGGCGCTGGTGGCCAAGGCTGAGGGTCTGCTCAAGCGGCCGGAAGGGCAGGCCATTGGCGGTCGCAAGATGCAAGAACTGTTGCGGGCCCTGCGTGAGGAATGGAAGCAGACCGATCAGGGTGGTGTGCCCAACCACGGTCTGTGGAAGCGTTTCGACGAGGCCTGCAACGATGCGCACAAGGTGGTCGAGGCCTGGCTGGACAAAATGAAGGCCGAGGCGGTGGAGCACCGGGCACAGCGCCTGGCCATGATCGACGAAGTCAAGCAGTGGGCCGCTGCCAACACCACCGCGCTGGACGACGACTGGAAAGGCTTTACCCGTCTGCTGCATCAATTCGGCGACCGCTGGCGCGAAGCCGGCCATATTGGCGAAAAAGCCTTTGCCGAACTGCAGCCACTTTGGAAGGCCGCCATGGCTGCAGCGAGCGCGCCGCTGGAGGCCTTGCAGGCGCATAGCTTGACCGTGCGCCAGGCCATGATCGAGGACGCCAAAGCGCTCGGTGCGGCGCCCATGTTGCGCATCGACGCCGTGCGGGCGCTGCAACAGCGCTGGCAGTCCGAGGCCCAGCGGGTGCCGATGGACCGGCGCCAGGAGCAAAAGCTCTGGGATGCGTTTCGCAAGCCGATCGACGACGCCTTCAACCGCAAGACCCAGGAGCGTGAGCGCAGCGAGGCGGCGCTGGGGGAGCGTGACCGGGTCGTGCTGGACGCGGCGCGGGCGCTGGAAACCGCCAATGCCGGCGGCGACGCGCAAGCCATCCGCAGTGCCATGAATGCGCTGGAAGCCGCCCTGCGCGGCCAGGCCCAGGCGCAGGCGGCGGTGCAGGCGCTGGCTGTTCCGGTGCCGGATATGGCTCCGAATGCGCCATCAAGCGAGTCCTCAATACACCTGTCAATAGAACCCTCAACAGGGCCGTCAGCCGAGTCCGCAGCGCAAGCATCAGCCGACGGCAGTACCGACGCGGCAGTCGTGCCGCCTCCTGTGGCCGCAGAGAAGCCGGCCGCTAAACCTGTGGCCAAGGCGGTCGTGGCGGTGCGCGGCGATGACCGACCCGGCATGAAAAAGACCGAACCCGCAATGCCGGGGCGCGGCGCCAAGTTTGGCGACCGAAAAGACGGCCCCCGCTTTGGCGCCGGCGACGGACCGCGAGGCCCGCGCGATGATCGAATGGGCAGCCGTGGACCGGACCGCCGGCCGCCACAGGATGCCTCTGCGGGCGCCTGGCAAGACGCGCCGCGTTTGGGTGACACCGCCTTTCGGGCCCAGCGTGATGCGCTGGAGAGGGCTCAGCTGGCCTTGCGCAAGCTGGCGGTTCAGGCCCATGGCGAAGCCCTGACTCAGCTGTTGGCGGCCTGGGAGCAACGCAGTGCGGCGCAGCTGCCCTCGTCGCAGGAGCTTGGTGTACGCGTCAATGCCGCCACACGCAGCGCGTGGGTCCAGGCTTTGTCGCAAGCGCCGGTTGCGGATGCCCAACAGGCCTTGCTGCGGCTGGAGATGGCGGCCGAGCTGCCAACGCCGGCTGAACACCTGGACGCTCGCCGGGCCATGCAACTGCAATTGCTGACCCGCCGCCATGACGCGCCACCCAGCCAGACCTGGGGTCAGGACGTGGCGCGGGCGATGAGCGCGCCCTTTGAAGCCGGCAGTGCCCGCCGTTTGCAACAGGTGCTGAAGATCATGTTGCGGAACTGACGACTTTGGGGAGCCAATTTGGAAACTATTGACACCGTTCTGGCCCGCCTCGAGCAGCTCAATGAGATTGGGGCCTCGCTGTCACGTGAGCGCGACATCCTGCCTTTACTCGAGCGCATTCTGGTGGCGGCCAAATCCATCACCAATGCCGATGGCGGCACCCTGTACCGGGTGACCGAGGATGGCACGGCCCTGCGGTTTGAGATTTTGCGCACGGATTCGCTCAACATCGCCATGGGTGGCAGTGCCGCGACCCCGATCAAATTCCCCAACCTGCCGCTGCGCAATGCGGACGGGGCGCCGAACGACTCGCTGGTGGCGGCCCACGCGGCGATTCACTGCCGCACCATCAATGTGGCGGATGCCTACTCGGACCCGGCATTTGATTTTTCTGGCACCCGTCGATTCGACCAGAGCACCGGCTACCGGTCCAAGTCATTCCTGACCGTCCCAATGAAAGACCACGAGGGCGAAGTGATCGGGGTCTTGCAGTTGCTCAATGCGCAACGGCCCGGGACCACCGAAGTGGTGCCGTTCTCACTGGCCGACCAGAGCCTGGTGGAGTCGCTGGCCTCGCAGGCCGCGATCGCCCTGAACAATCGGCTGCTGATGAGCCAGTTGGAGATGCTGTTTGAGTCGCTGATCCGCTTGATCAACGTCGCCATTGAGGAGAAATCCCAGTACACCGGTGGCCATTGCTCACGCGTGCCCGAACTGACTCTGATGCTGGCCGATGCGGTGGCCCAAACCACCACGGGCCCGCTGGCAGACTTCACCATGGACGACCGGGACCGCTATGAACTCAAGATTGCGGGCTTGTTGCATGACTGCGGCAAGATCACGACACCGGTGCATGTGGTGGACAAGGCGACCAAGCTGGAAACCCTGTTTGACCGGGTGGCGCTGATCGATACTCGCTTTGAGGTGCTCAAGCGCGATGCCGAAATCGAAGCGCTGCGGGCCCAACTGGCCTTGCGACCCTGCGTCGATGCCCCCGCTGAGGCCCGGGCGGCGAGCCACTGCGAGGCGGCTATTGCAGCCATCGATTCAGATCGCACCTTTTTGCGCACCACCAACAAGGGCGCCGAGTTCATGAACGACGCGGCGATTGCGCGCGTGCAAGCGATCGCCAGTCAGCGCGTCTGGCGTAACGAGGACGGGGAGGTGGTGTCATTCCTGACAGCCAATGAGCTTGAAAACCTGAGCATTCGCGGCGGCACCCTGACCCAGGGCGAACGCTCGACCATTAACCACCACATTGTGGCCACCATCAAGATGCTCGAACAGCTGCCCTGGCCCCGGCACCTCAAGCGGGTGCCCGAGTACGCCGGCGGCCACCATGAGCGCATGGACGGCAAGGGCTATCCCAAGGGCCTCAAGCGCGAAGAAATGTCGGTCCCGGCCCGCATGATGGGCATTGCCGATATTTTCGAGGCCCTGACGGCCGCTGACCGGCCCTATAAAAAGGGCATGAAGTTGTCGCAAGCCACCAGCATCATGCAGAAATTCAAGGAAACCGGGCATATTGACCCTGACTTGTTCGACGTCTTCATGCAGCAAGGCGTTTACCTGCGCTATGCCGAGCAGTTCCTGTCACCCTGGCAGATTGACGAGGTCGCCGCCTAAGTCGCCCGCAGGCGCCGCTCAGTGCGGCGGTGCTGTGGCGGCCAGTGCGATGCGTTGCACCATGACGGTCCCGCCCGGGTTGCGGCGGTCAAGACTGAGCCGCAAGACCTCGGCCCGTGGGCTTGGGCCAGTCATGTCCCAGTCACTGAGTACCAGGCGTTGTAAGCCAGCGCCCAAGTCATGTGTCGCCGGTCTGTGGGTGTGGCCGTGGATCAGGGTGGTTGCCCGGTTGAGCGTCAGCCAGGCCCGGGTGGCGGCGTCGTCCAGATCGGCATAGGCCACACCGCTTTGCTTGCGGGCCTCACTTTGGCGGCGCAGTCCGCGCGCTATGGCTTGGCGCTCGGCCAAGGGTTGCGCCAGAAAATCCTGCTGCCAGCCCGCACTGCGGACCTGCTGACGAAACTGCTGGTACTCGGTGTCGTCCAGGCACAGTGCGTCGCCGTGGGACAGCAACCAGCGTTGCCCGCCGAATACCAGAACCGTTGGGTCGGCCAGCAGGTTTAGCCCCGCGGCCAGGGCGAAAGCCGGGCCGAGCAGGAAGTCGCGATTGCCGTGCAGCAAGAACAGGTTGGGTTGTTGGGCTGCCGCCAGCAGAGCGTGGCAGCAATTGGCTTCAAAGCTGTCGGAGGCGCTGGTTGCGCCCAGCACATCGTCACCCACCCACACCTCAAACAGGTCACCCAGTATGAGCAGCGCGTCGGCCGGGCTGCTGCTCAGGTACGACCTCCAGGCGGCTACCGTGGCTCGATCTCCGGCCTGCAGGTGAATGTCTGATATGCAATCAATGCAGGCCCAGTGCTCGGGCGCGATGAGCTCCGGGGCCGGCATGCGAAGGGTCAGAGTGCGACAGCCCGCCCGATCACCACGTCCTCAACGGGTACATCGTCGTGGTAGCCGCTGCGGCTGGTCTTGACCCCGGCAATTTTGTCTACCACGTCAGCGCCCCCAACCACCTTGCCAAACACGGCGTAGCCCCAGCCCTGGGCCGAAATGGCGGTGTGGTTCAGAAAGCCGTTGTCTGCCACGTTGACAAAAAACTGGGCTGTGGCCGAGTGAGGGTCACCGGTGCGGGCCATGGCTACGGTGTAATGAAGGTTCTTCAGTCCGTTGTTGGCTTCGTTGTCGATAGGTTTGTCGCAGGCCTTTTGCTTCATGCCAGGCTCCATGCCGCCGCCCTGGACCATGAAGCCCGGAATGACGCGGTGGAACACCGTGTTGTCATAGTGGCCCTTGGCCACATACTGCAGGAAGTTCGCCACCGACTTGGGCGCCTTGTCCTGGTCGAGTTCGAGCGTGATCACCCCGAAGTTGTTGACGTGTAGTTCGACTTTTGGGTTGCTCATAATTTATTTCACCAGGGTTGCAGAGTTGATAAGAAGGGTCGTTTTGGGAACGTCCGAAGGGAAGGGGCCGCCCGGGCCGGTGGGGCTGGTCTTGATCTTGGTGATCACGTCCAAGCCGCTGACGACCCTGCCAAAAACGGTGTAGCCAAACAGCTGCGGCGCGTTCACCAGATTGGCCCGGGGGGTATTCTCGTACACCCGGCCTTGGTACTCAAACTTGGGCACCGGGTCGCCTGGCGGAATCAGGATCGGGTCCAGGAAGGCGTTGTCGCGCACGTTGATGAAAAACTGGGCTGTGGCGGAGTTCGGGTCATTGGTGCGGGCCATGGCCAGCGTGCCCACCACGTTTTTGGGGCCGCCGCGGCTCAGGGCTTCGCGCCCCTCATGGGCTACCGGTGGGCGCGACTTGCGCTCCACGAACTTGGCGTCAAAGCCGCCGCCCTGCACCATGAAGTTTTCTATCACGCGGTGAAAAATGGTGCCGTCGTAGTGCTTGTCGCGCACGTATTGCAAAAAATTCTCGACCGTTTTGGGCGCCTTGTCCGGGTAGACCTCGACCACGAAATCACCTGCGCTGGTGGTGAATCGGACTTTTGGCGCATCGTCGGCCAAGGCCGAATTTGCTATGAAAAAAGTAGCTAAGAACCCATACCAGGCAATGGCTAGGCGCCATTTTGATAGAAAATTCATCTGACCGTTCCCTCAAAAAATATATTCCACCGGCTACCCTGACGCGCCCAGTACTGGCGCTTGACAGGGCCTGTCCGGCTGCCATTTGGCACCTCAGCAAAAGTAACGATCATGGTGTCGGTGGCGTCAACCCAGCGCAGCAGGGACAGGTCCTTAAGTTCAATACCACGTCCCTTAATCAGCGTCTGTTCGGTGCGCAGCACCGGGGTCCAGTCGGTCAGGGTTTTGCCGTAACTGTTGAAATTTGGACTGTAGTGAACCAACAGCTCGGGGAGGTTACCTGCTGATTTTGCCTGCTGCCACGCTGCCAGTGCGCGGCGGAAGGACTGGGCCTCGGTCTGCGCCTTACCTGGTGGCACCCATGTAAGGCGCTGCGAAATCACCACCGGCGTGGTGCCAACTTCGACGGTTTGGATCACATGGCGCAAGTCTGGGTTGGCCAGCACCACGCAGCCGTCGGTGGCTTGCGGCGGACGCGAAAATTGGCCCGGTGGCGTACCGTGCAGCCAAATGCCTTTGCCGGTCTTGCCACGCTGGCTGTCGAGGATGTTGGGGTAGTTGATGGGCAGGGCCCCTGCGCCGTAGAAATCGGTCAACGATTTAGGGTCCAGGTTGCTGGTGATGAAGTACACGCCCAGTGGCGTACGCCGGTCACCCTCGACCGCTTTTTCAACGCCCAATTTGCCCACCGAGATGTAGTAGTCAGCCACCAGCCTCAAGCCAGCGGCGCTGTTGGCAAAAAGGTAGAGTCTCGAGCGGGAAGCGTCCACCGCGATAGCATGTCTGTTGCGGGCCGACAGGTTGATGAATTCGGCTGGCAAAGCCCCCTCTGGCGGCCGTTCGGTTATCGCTTTCAGTCGGGCTTGCGATTCGGCTCGAAGATCATCGAGAGTCTCGGCCCCTTGTGGATTGAGCGGGCTAGGCACATCGCCCAAACCGCGCACCGGCCGTTGGCGCGAGGCCAGGATGTCACCATGGACCAGTTGGGCCAGGCGAAAATCCGGGTAGGTCTGAACCAACTGCTGCGCCATATTCAGTGCTGCCCGACTCTGCCCTCCGCGTAGCAGTTGGTAGACATCAATTAAACGCGCCTCGGCCTCCCCCGCTTCCGCTGGTTTGACTTTAGCCTCGAGTTTTGGCTTGGCTTTAGGTTTGGGCTTGGGTTTGGGTTTGGGTTTGTTCGGCGCAGCTGCCACTGCTTTTGCCTGGGACGTTTTTGATGCCTGTGCAACGGGCGCCGCGAGCAGGCCCAGCGTGACCAGCAACATCAAGGGCAAAAGCTGTCTCATGGCAGCAAAGGGTTGGTCATGGCTTCAGTAGCGCCAGCAATCGGGGCGAGCTCAGCGCGCTTAGCTTCCAGTGGATTCCTTGACGATCAACCAGCGTTCGCCGACCCGCTGCAGGTCCAGCGTCTTGCGACTGGAGACGGACAGGGCGTCAGCACGGTAATCTTGTCGGAACTTGGCGACAGCCCTGCTGCCCTCGACCGTGACCGTCAGGTTGTCAAGTTTGACGCTAATGCTAGATTTGCCCATGATGCGCATGCGTCGGTCATCTTCCCAGGCGCTGCGCGTCTGGCTGCCCGGAGCGTCAAAGTCTCTGCCGTACGCACTCAGGTAAGTCGCCATGTCCTTTGCCGCCCAGGCCTTGGCCCAGGACGCCACAGCAGCCTCTACGTCTCGGGTGGCCGAATTCGCCATCGCTGGCTTGCTCGGTAGGGTTGCTGGCGCTGGTGCTGGTGCTGGTGTCGGTGCCGCGATCGGTGCCGGCGCAGTTTGAGCCACAGGGGGAGGTGTCGGCGCTGGCGTGGGTAAAGGTGCCGGCGCAGGCGGACTGGTCGCCGGGCGCTGCGCCTTCAGGTTGGGTGTGAAAATCTCGCGGATCAGGGCCAGCTTGGGTTGCACCGCCGTGTTGCCGCTGTCAAGCTGCAATGCCTTGTTGTAGGCCTGGCTGGCCAGCTTGGCGTAAACGTCGCCCAGGTTTTCATGGGCCGTGGCGTAACTGGGGTTGGTCCGTATGGCTTGTTCCAGTGCCGCGCGAGCCTTGTCAAATTGGCTTTGCCCGGCGTACAGCACGGCCAGGTTGTTGTAGGGCTCAGGCAGTTCCGGGTAGTCTTCGGTCAGCTTGCTGAAGGTGGCAATCGCCTCATTCACCTTGCCGGAATCCCGCTGGATCACGCCCTTGAGGAAGCGCATTTGCGGGTCCCGGGGCTTGGTTGTCAGAAAAGCGTCTGTCTTGGCTTGGGCCTCGACCAGCTTGCCCGCACGCAACAGTTGCAAGGTATCGGCATAGTCATCGGCATGCGCGGCCCCCGACAAACCTGCTGCCAGAAACAGGAGTGCAGCGAGGTTCGATAACGGCGTTTTAACGTACTTCATTGGCGTCTGTTGGTTGTCAGTCGGTGCAAAAAAAGCTCGGACTGACCAAGGCCGAGGGCGATATACTGGTTTTAATTGTAGCCCAGCAGTGTCCGCAATGGCCTGTGTAAGCAACCCTGCGCCGAGCCCTGGGCCCGGCCATTTTGACCCGGGTCCCAGACCCTCAAACGGACCTAGCCCAGCCTCTGTCGCCCACCCATGAGCCTGCGTATTTTCAGCACCCTGTCGCGTGCTCTTGAGCCCCTGTCTCCGCTGCAGCCCGGGCATGTGCGCATGTACGTGTGCGGCATGACCGTGTACGACCTGTGCCACTTGGGGCACGCCCGTTCCATGGTGGCTTTTGACGTGGTGCAGCGCTGGCTCAAGTCCAGCGGCCTGCGCGTGAGCTATGTGCGCAACATCACCGACATCGACGACAAGATCATCCGACGCGCCGTAGAAAACGGCGAGACCATCCGCGCCCTCACTGACCGCATGATCGAGGCGCTACACCAGGATGCCGATGCGCTGGGTATCGAGCGCCCCCTGGCTGAGCCGCGCGCCACCGACCACGTGCCGCAAATGCTGTCACTGATCGGCCGGCTGGTCGACCAGGGTCTGGCCTACCTGGGCTCCGACGGTGATGTCAACTACGCGGTGCGCAAATTCTCCTCTTACGGCCGCTTGAGCGGTAAGTCGCTTGATGACTTGCGCGCCGGTGAGCGGGTGGCTGTGGCCGAGGGTAAGGACGATCCACTGGATTTCGTGCTCTGGAAAGCGGCCAAGCCCGACGAGCCGCAAGAGGCCCAGTGGGACAGTGCCTGGGGCCAGGGCCGGCCGGGCTGGCATATCGAGTGCTCAGCCATGTGTGGCGACCTCCTCGGTGACAGCGTTGACATCCACGGCGGCGGCGCCGACCTGCAGTTTCCGCACCATGAAAACGAGATCGCCCAGAGCGAGGGTGCCACCGGCAAGCCCTTGGCCAGCATCTGGATGCACAACGGCTTTGTGACCCGCGACCACGAAAAAATGTCCAAAAGCCTGGGCAATTTTTTCACCATCCGCGACATTCTGGCGCGCTTTGACGCTGAAACCACACGGTTCTTTATCGTCCGTGCTCACTATCGCAGCGCCCTCAATTACAGCGACGCCCACCTCGAAGACGCGCGCAGTGCCTTGCGCCGACTGTACACGGCACTGGCCCTGGTGCCGCCGGTGGCGCTGCCTATCGACTGGGCCGGGCCGTTTGCCAGCGCTTTCAAGTCCGCCATGGACAACGACTTTGGCACGCCCGAAGCAGTGGCCGTGCTGTTCGATCTGGCAACCGAAGTCAACAAGACCCGCGCGCCAGAGTTGGCGGGACTGTTGCGTGGGCTGGGTGGCTGCCTGGGGCTGTTGCAGGCCGAGCCGGCCGGCTTTTTGCAAGCTGGCGCTGGCCTGGACCCGGCAGCCATTGAATTACTGATCGCGCGGCGGGCACAGGCCAAGGCCGGGCGCGATTTTGCCGAGGCGGACCGCTTGCGGCAAGAGCTGCTGGCACAGGGCATCGTGCTCAAAGATGCGCCCGGTGGCACCACTTGGGAGGCGATGCCGTGAGCCATTTCAGTGTGTTCCACCACGCAAGTTACCGAATCCATTAACGTGGACGCCCCTAAAAAAATAGCGGAAACACGGCTCACCCCGAGCTACTGGGGTGAGGCCTGTGAGCACCTCATGAGCCGTGACCGGGTCATGAACCGCCTGATTCCGCAGTTTGGGTCTGGCTGCCTGCAAACCCGTGGCGATGCCTTTGTCACGCTGGCGCGCAGCATCGTCGGGCAGCAAATTTCGGTGAAGGCGGCTCAGACGGTCTGGGACCGGTTTGAGTTGCTGCCGCGCAGCATGACGGCGGCCAATGTGCTGAAACTCAAGGTGGATGACATGCGCGCTGCCGGCCTCAGCGCGCGCAAGGTCGAGTACCTGGTTGACCTGGCGCTGCATTTCGACAACCGCCTGCTGCACGTTAAAAACTGGGGTGACATGGACGATGAGACCATCATCGCCGAGTTGGTCGCCATCCGGGGTATTGGCCGCTGGACGGCCGAAATGTTCCTGATCTTTCACCTGATGCGGCCGAATGTGCTGCCGCTGGATGATGTCGGTTTGATCAACGGCATCAGCAAGTGCTATTTTTCCGGCGATTCGGTCAGCCGCAGCGATGCGCGTGAGGTGGCTGCCGCCTGGGCGCCGTACTGCAGTGTGGCGACTTGGTATATTTGGCGCTCGCTGGACCCCCTACCGGTCAGTTATTAAGCCCGTTGACTGAACCCGTCTCAAGCAAAACGCAGAGGAGCGCTGATGGCTAAGAAGATATTCCTCGATTTTGAGCAATCGATCGCCGAACTGGAAAACAAAATTGAAGAGCTGCGCTATGTGCAGACCGAGTCGGCGGTAGACATTTCCACCGAGATTGACCAACTCGCCAAAAAGAGCCTTCAGCTGACCAAAGACGTCTACAGCCAGCTCACGCCCTGGCAGATCACCAAAATTGCCCGCCATGCCGAGCGGCCCTACACGCTGGATTACGTCAACGAGATCTTCACCCATTTTGTGGAGCTCCATGGCGACCGGCACTTTGCTGACGACCTCAGCATCGTTGGCGGTCTGGCCCGCTTCAATGGCACGCCCTGCATGGTGCTCGGCCAGCAAAAAGGACGTGATACCAAGGAGCGCGGTCTGCGCAACTTCGGCATGAGCAAGCCCGAGGGCTACCGCAAAGCACTGCGGCTCATGAAAACCGCTGAGAAATTTCGCCTGCCGGTGTTCACGTTCGTGGACACGCCAGGTGCTTACCCTGGCATTGACGCCGAAGAGCGTGGCCAGTCTGAAGCCATTGGCCGCAACATCTTTGAGATGTCTCAGCTGGAGGTGCCCATCATCACCACCATCATCGGGGAAGGTGGCTCGGGGGGTGCCCTGGCGATCTCGATTGGCGACCAGGTGCTGATGCTGCAGTACTCCATTTATTCTGTGATCAGCCCGGAGGGGTGCGCCTCCATCCTCTGGAAAACCTCTGACAAAGCCCAGGAAGCGGCCGATGCCCTGGGCATCACTGCCCACCGGCTCAAGGCGCTGGGTGTGATTGACAAAATCGTGAATGAGCCAGTCGGCGGCGCCCACCGGGACCACAAACAGATGGCCGCCTTTTTAAAGCGCGCCCTCACCGATGCCTATCGCCAGCTGAGTGACTTGAAGGTCGGCGAACTGCTGGAGCGGCGCTACGAACGACTGCAAAGCTACGGCCGCTTCACCGACACGCGGGTGGCCAGTCGCTGATCGTCGGCACGATTGACCATGAGCACCAGCCTGCCTGAGGCGGTGCGCCTCTTTGACCCCAAGTTGCCGCTGGCGGTAGCCTACAGCGGTGGGGCCGACTCCACCGCCCTGCTGCTGGCCTGTGCCGACAAATGGCCGGGCGAGGTGCATGCGTTTCACGTACACCACGGCCTGCAGGCCGCCGCCGACGACTTTGAGCGCCATTGTCAGCAGGTGTGCCGGGCCGCCGGCGTGCCGCTGCATGTGCGCCGGGTGGACGCCCGACACGCTCCGGGGCAGAGTCCGGAGGACGCCGCACGGCGCGCCCGTTATCAGGCTTTTGAGGCGCTAGCCCTTGATACCATTGGCTTGGTAGCTATAAAAAATATAGCGTTGGCGCAGCACGCTGACGACCAAGTCGAAACCCTGTTACTGGCCCTGAGCCGGGGTGCGGGCCTCCCGGGGCTGAGTGCCATGCCAGCGCATTGGGTGAGCGCCGGCTTGCACTACCACCGGCCCTTGTTGCAGGTGCCTGGGCCCGAATTGCGGGCCTGGCTGCGCCAGCGCGGCACGGGCTGGGTTGAGGACCCCAGCAATGCCGACAGCCGCTACACCCGCAACCGCATCCGTGCCGAGCTGTTGCCGGCGCTGCAGTCGGCCTTTCCCCAGTTCCGCAGCACCTTTGCCCGTAGCACTGCCCACGCCGCGCAGGCGCAGGGTCTCCTGGTCGAACTGGCCGAGCTGGATCTGGCGCAAACCGGTATGCCGCCCCAGCTCATGTCCTTGCAGCGATTGAGCCGGCCGCGCCAGGCCAATCTGCTGCGCCACTGGCTGCACAGCCAGTTCGCGGCTGCGCCCAGTGCCGCCCAACTGGCGGAGTTGCTCGACCAAATCGCCGACTGCACCACCCGCGGCCACCACATCCGGATCAAGGTGGCCGCCGGTTATGTGGAGCGGCGCGGCGGCGGACTGCATTGGTACAATCCTGCGCTTTCGGCTTGACACCTTTCCTGATTCACCCTGATGGCCCTGATTGTTCATAAATATGGCGGCACTTCGATGGGCTCACCTGAGCGCATTCGCAATGTCGCCAAACGTGTTGCCAAGTGGGCGCGTGCCGGTCACCACATGGTGGTGGTGCCCTCCGCCATGAGCGGCGAAACCAATCGCCTGCTCGGGCTGGCCAAGGAACTGGCCCCGGCCCGCGCCGATGACGCCTACTGGCGCGAGCTGGACGCCCTGGCCGCCACCGGAGAACAGGCGTCTAGCGCTCTGCTGGCGATTGCGCTGCAGGCGGAAGGCATGGCCTCGGTCAGCTATGCAGGCTGGCAGGTGCCGATCCGAACTGACAGCGCCTACACCAAGGCCCGCATTGAGGCCATTGACGACACCCGCGTGCGCGCTGACCTGGCGGCTGGCCGCGTGGTGATCGTCACCGGCTTCCAGGGGGTGGATGCCCTGGGCAACATTACCACCCTGGGCCGAGGCGGTTCTGACACCTCGGCGGTGGCAGTGGCGGCCGCCATGAAGGCCGCCGAGTGCTTGATCTATACCGACGTGGACGGCGTTTACACCACTGATCCGCGGGTGGTGCCGGAGGCGCGGCGCCTGCACACCGTGAGCTTTGAGGAAATGCTGGAGATGGCCTCCATGGGCTCCAAGGTGCTGCAAATCCGCTCTGTTGAGTTTGCTGGCAAATACCGTGTGCCGCTGCGCGTGCTGAGCAGCTTCACCCCTTGGGATATCGATATCGTTGAAGAGGCCAAGTCAGGCACTCTGATCACTTTTGAGGACGACGAACACATGGAACAAGCCATTGTTTCCGGCATTGCATTCAACCGCGACGAAGCCAAGATCTCGGTGCTGGGCGTGCCCGACAAGCCCGGCATTGCTTACCAAATCCTGGGTGCAGTGGCCGATGCCAATGTCGAGGTCGACGTGATCATTCAGAACATCAGCAAAGAAGGTAAAACCGACTTCAGCTTCACCGTCAACCGGGGCGACTTTACCCGCACCCTTGAGTTGCTCAGGACCCGCGTGCTGCCTGGCCTGGGCGCGCAAGAGGTGGTGGGCGACGCCAAGATCTGCAAGGTGAGTATTGTGGGCATCGGCATGCGCAGCCATGTCGGCATCGCCAGCAAGATGTTCAGGTGCTTGAGCGAGGAGGGCATCAACATCCAGATGATCTCCACCTCAGAAATCAAAACCTCGGTGGTCATCGACGAGAAGTACATGGAGCTGGCCGTGCGGGCCCTGCACAAGGCATTTGACCTGGACCAGACCCCAGTCTGAAAAACGGCTTGGAGTCGTGAGATAATTTCATCGTGCTAGGAATCGTGACCGAGTGGCCGAAGGTGCTCCCCTGCTAAGGGAGTATGGGGTGTAGAGCCTCATCGAGGGTTCGAATCCCTCCGATTCCGCCAGTACAAAGACCTCAAACCTGCTCAGCAGGCCTGGAGGCAGCCTCAGGCCCCGCACCACGCGGGGCTTTTTGCTTTGGGCTCCTGACTGCCGCCATTGGCATTGACCACGGAAAGCCGTCTCAAACCCCGTTTGTCTCAAAACCTCATGACTTTTTCGGACTTGGTTCCGAGCCGTGAAATCGCTGGTTTCTGCAAAACAGGCTTTGAACCAAGCTGAATGAAATTTCGTTGTTCAGAGCGCTATGGCCTCAGCCGTTGATGAACACGTTGAGCCTGGTTGCGATTCGTTCACGACGTACTTCAAGGAACTTCTTGTATGCCGGGGTGTCTAGCAGCTCTGGATCCAGCGGTATCTCTTGGACGCTGAATCCCTCTTCGCCGCTCTTTGCTGCAAAAAAGGCAAGGTACTCTTTTGGTGGCTTGTCGCTGATGACGCGGTTGGTCTTGCCACCAATGAATGCCAAGTTGGCTATATCGTCGGCCTCTCGCGAAATCACGCCTGCCTTGGTGAGCACAGCCTTTGGAAAAATATGGTGGAACTGAAGGCGATGTTGCACGCCACTGTGATCAAGGGCAATGGTCAGGTTTGAATGCCAGTCTTTTGCGCCAGCCGAGCGGAAGGCCAAGAACATCGTTTTAAACAACGCACTACGCTGGTTTCTGCCAGATAGCTCCTCAGGGGAAATTTCGAGCCTGCCAACCTGTGAGCGCAGGCGGTCTATCAGGTCCTGGATGGTGCCCCCATCTCGAATCGAAGCAATGTCCTGGTCGAGCAACGTCTCACTAGAACCGCGCGAGAACCTGCCTTTGGCATTTGCTGCCAGCACCCAATACCGCAGCAGCTTGGACTCATCTGGCGAAATTTGGTAGTCGCGCTTGTGACCGAAATACGAAATGGCCACCACCATGAACGGCGAAGACAGCAAGGCTGGGCTGTCAATCCCGACGTTGTGCTTAAGAAAATTCATGGCGAAGTTCATGCCTTCGCATGCTTCACTCCACGCTTTTTGAAGCCGGGTGATGTCAAGCGAGCTCACCGTCTTGAAGCGAGATTGTCCAGTGGCCATTGCCACCATATTCTTCAAGTGGATACCCAATTCAAGGTCAAATCCGACTTCTTTGCATTTGCCTTGGAAGGCTTGAAAGGTATGAAGTGAGTTTTTCCACTTTGCCGTTATTTGGGCCAGCGCAAGATCCGAGCTTCGAAGCTTTGCGCCAAGTGAGTTGACGCGCACAAAGATCTCAGTCACCTCGTCATACGAAAGCGTCCGCTCGAGAACGTCCATGCGGTAAACATATTTTTTTACGGCCCTAAGACGATCAAGCCGCTGCCCATAAAGGTCTGCACGAGGGTCATCAAAAGAGGTCACTCCAGCCCGTTTGAGGAATTCGGTGTTGCTGGTGCTCTTGAAAACTTCTGATACTTTGACCCAGCGCGGACTACTTTCCAACTTGCGGGTCGACACAACGAAGGTCATTTGGTTAAAACGCTGCTGGAGTTCATCCTCAGAAGCGTCCTCCTGATCGGGCTCGGTGTCATCAACGTCACTTTCCTCATTGATTTCCATGAAGCCCTGAAGCTCGTTGGGGTGCTCAAGGTTGAAAAGAATTTCAATCGGGCGCTTTCTGCCGCGAACATTCACAGGCTCACCCCGAATCACAGCCGAAAGTGATGTGAGCCGCTGCTGCCCGTCTAAAAGCAGTCGAGTTGTTTTGTAGGGGTTGCTTTGTTGGCCAACCGCCATCGCCTGCAATGGCACGTCTTCATGGTTTAAGATTAGTTGTAAATTTACTACGTGAGTAAGTTGTTGATAAATATAAGGATTTTGTTAGTAAATATTTTCAAGGTTTTTCAACCTCACTTTTACGCCCAAAGTGCCCTCTGGCAACCTTCCCATCGGCAATCGCTTTAAGCAACGCCATCTCGGTCCTCAGCGTCTCATTGACCGACGCAAGTTTGGTGATTTCCACCAACTGACTGTTCACTAGCTCCCGCAGCTTGCGGTTTTTCTCCCGCTCCTTCACCAGCAGCTCTGCCTTCTCGCTCTTCTGCTGGCGAATGGCCTTGCCGGTGACTGCCCTGACTTGCTCTGCAAAGTCAGGATAGCGGTTGTTGATCAGCGGCGGGGAGACCCTGGCCTCATCAGCCACCGCCTTGAGCGTCACCTTCTCTCCCCGACGCTGCACGCGAATGAGCGCCAGGTTCAACTGGTGCAATGTGCGCTCCCGATCCCGCTTCCGAGGGGCCTCGGCAACCTCCGCGGTTGGTTCCTTAGCGGAGAGCAGTTTGGTCATCACTGTCCCTTGCATCCATATCTACGCCCAAATCCTTCAGAATTTTGACGGCTTGAGCCAGATCCCTCTCAACCCGCTTCACCACTCCAGGCCCCATCTCTGCCGCTTCTTTCCTCAACTCCTTGTGATGACGATAGGCCTCCTTCCAGATTGGGATGAAGCGGGCATCGATCAGTCCAGTCTTGCAGCCTCCACACTCCCCCTTGGCGTAAAGTCCCGACCCGCCACAACCCTCGTCTTGGGCCAGGCACCACGAATGTCCCGTTGAGCGCATATTGACGCGGTGCGAGGTGTCGTTCAGGAGATCTTTGCGACTTTCAAAGTCATGAGCACGCAGTTCCTTGATTTTCTCGGCGGCACCTCCGGCCAGTGGCTCGTCTTTCTCCATCCACTGCGCCACAACCCCAGCTTTGTAGGTCATCAATTCGGTCAAGATGTCGTCGTACAACCCAGCATCCTGCAGTGGGTTCGAGGCATAGAGCTGACTCATGTCGATACTGGAGTGCTTAAATTGTTCTTTGAGGAACAGCAAATCTCCCAGGCGATGGCGCACAAAGGTGTAGGCATACAGCCTGCGCATTTGGTGCGGTGCGAGCTTCCAGTTCGTGCCGGCGTCGATGGCGAATTGGGTAAGAATCCCGCCCCATCCCGTACCTGACACTGGCGTGATGCCGCTCGGCCCATTACCCATAAAGAGTTTGCGGGTGTTAGTTCGAGCATTGGCCAGCCATTGCAGTTCTTTTGCAGTGTGCTTGCCCGCCTTACGCTCCATTTCCGCAATCTGCTGGGCCAGCCGCTCCTGGAATGGCTTGGCCCAACGCTCCAGAATACGCAGGATGTCATGCCCATCGGCAGGCATCAGATACTCCACAAGGCCTTTCTTTGTCTTGTGCTCCACACTGGCAACCCAGTGATAGGTAATGCCGTTCTTGACCTCGGTACGACCAGCGCCGTTTTCAACACTGGACAGTTCACTTGAGCGCATGCCGGTAAGCACACCCAACTTGTAGAAGCAGGCATTTCGAATGCCGGTGATCTCGGGGTCTTGGAAAGCGCTGCGTTCGCGACGATCCCGCTCGTCCAGCAAGGCGTCTGCGCGACCCAGGATGCCTTCCGCATGGAGGAACAAGGGCTGGGCTACATCGACCGGAATCAGGGGCGTCAGGCCCACCTTGCGGGCTTCCTCGCGCTTTTGCCCAACCCTGCCCGCCATCTCAGCCGCACTGGAATCTGGCCAGGGATGCACCTGCAAGGACTCACAGTGTTGCGAACGAAGCAGGTACAGCAGCTCAACAGCCAAGAAATGGCCAGTTAGGTAGCTAGGTGCCAAGCCTCGCTTCTTTTGGTCGGCAACGAAGTTGGCGATGTGAAGTACGCCCATGTCTGCCAGCGACTCCAGCTTGAGGCTGTTCGCAAAGCGGCAGACAATGCGAAGATTCTCAAAGGTCTTTTGCAGCGTACTCATCCCAGGCACTTCCCATCCCGAACGCCCCACCTTCCAATAGTGGTACAGCACGTTTTGGCAGGCTTCCCGGTAGGCGCCTGGGATGACCGACCAGTCCAGGCGCTTCTCGCCTTCCCTGGTGTTCGGCGTGGTTACAAACGGCCACATTTCCCACACCAGATCCTTGACCCGTGAAAGTACCACCGTGTTGCCGTCATCATCAAGCACAGCGCTCACGACCACGTTACCCCGTTCTAGGTCAGTCAATCCCACCAGACTCATGGGCTGGTCTGCCAGCAACTCGTAGGCTTTGCCAATGCGCTTGCGTGTTGTCCGTACTTCGGCAACAGCAGCCACTTTGACTGGGGCGGCAACTCTAGCCCCGGCAATCTTGCGCTTAGCCATGGACCACCTCCGCACTGCTCAGGGTGTAGGACGCCCAGAACTTCAAGGGCTCGGCTTTCGCGCGTGCCTTAGCGTCTGCCACCAGCTGTGCATCAAACTTGTCTGCTGTGAAACGGTCAATCAGGTTCATCGTGTTGCGGAACTCTTCGCGCCAGTCCTGTGTTCGGGCGTGGTTCATTTCTCTCTCAAGGAACCAATAGAAGCTAAAGAGCCGATACAAGTCTTCCGGCGAGCCCACCACTGCGTAGCTCTTGCAGGTAAAGCAGGAGAAGAAGTCATCGCAAGGATCGCCGTTTTTGGGTGCCTTGTCCCCCTGATAGGGGTCTTTGCAACGCCCCGTGGGCGATTTACCGGGCAGGATGGGGATGACTTTCTGAACTGTGGCACCGCTCCGGTAAATATCGGCCAGTGCCTCCCCCACAAAGGTTGCGTTTTCCCGCATCTGCTGGGTACATGCCAGGTAGTGGGTGTCTGCCACTTTGGGATCGTGGCCCATTAGGGCAGCTGTGGCAATCAAGTCGCCACCAGAGATAGCCCAATAGCGATTCTCCAGTGTTTTGCGCAGGCGCGAGAGGTTCAGGTGCAGCGGCTGACCATCGTCGCCTTTTAGGTTGTGTCGTTCGATCAAATCCGCGACACCACGTTTCACCGTGTTCCCCGTCAGCACGGTGACCTCGTCCCTTGAACTTTTGCTTCCAATTCGATACAACCAAACCCGATCCTGGTGCGCCGGTTTGGCTTCGAGTACCAACGATTCTGATAGTTGAAGTGCCTTGCGCAGCAGGGCCACACCGTCCATCGGGATCGCCTTTGATCCCTCGTTCGCTTTGGAGTAGCGCAGGTTCACCAGCTTCGTGGCATTACCCCGGCGCTTGAACAACTCCACCAGCATCATGTTGGGCAAGAAGGGGTGCTCCCGCAGGCAGTCACGAGAAGCTTCTAAGAGCGGCGTTGTATTGGCCCCGGTTCGAATGGCAACCGCCAGCAGATAGACCACCATGGCTGAAGCGTCCGTGCCCGTGAACTGCCCCTTGTGGATGGCAATGATGTCGTCCCGCAGTGCTTCGGCCAGGCGAATACGCTCAGCCGGAGCCAATGGACTGGCCCCTCTATGTCCGCTGTTGCTGCCGGGGAAGGGATTGGCTGGAAAGAGGTCCTCCTTGTGCCCAATGATCTTGCGACGCGCCAGCGCAGTAAGGACGGCTTTTGTCTTCGAGTAGCGGTTTTTCTGCGTGCCATACGCCCACTGGGGATGGTCCTTGAGCCAGCCGATGTAACTCAGGATATGTCGTGGCTCCAGTGAATGCGGCTCAAACTTGGCACCTGTCGCTTCGAGGTATTCGAAGAAATACCGCATGCCGTCGTTCCAGTAGTTGACGACGGTAGCGGGCCTCACCGACTTGCTGGCCACGAAGGCCCGCAACTGTCCCGCTGTAGCCCATACCCACGCATCGAAGCCTTTGCCCAGCCAGGGAGTGAGGTCGAGGGTCCGCAAAGTGCTGGGATTTTCCGGGACTTCGATGACCAGAGTATCGGCTTCTCCGCTTGCCGGTGCGGTGGTCGCCACGACCAGAGGGGGCGGGGCGATGAAGGGCTTTTTGGTTTTCATGAAGGTTCTGGCTCCGCAGGGGATGCGAACAACTGATCAATCTCATCTTCATGAGCGAGCACCAATTGGCCTTCAAGTGAATTGATGAGGTGCAGGTAGATACTAGTGGTGGACACATCGCTGTGGCCCAGGCGGTCCCGCACGTACAGCAGTGGCTCACCTTGGAAGGTGGTGCTTTTTCTGAGGCTCCACAGGAGGTAGGTGGCATAGCTGTGCCGCAACATGTGAGCGGTCACCGTGAAGCCCATCCGCTTAGACAAGGCGCGGAAGATCGCACCAATGGCGTCCTTGGAATAAGGCAAACCACCTTCTGTCAGGAACAGGTGTGGTAGTTCCTGGCCCTCGGGCGTGTTGTTGGCGCGCTCCTGTCTGCGCCGTACTGAGTAGGTCCAGAGCTTCTCCATCAGGTCATACGGCACATCAATGTCACGCGGCTTGCTGTTCTTGATCTCCATGGCAGCCGGATCAAGGTGTAGCCGGATCTTCTGCCCAGGCTGAAGGTCCTTGCGCCGCTCAGGATCGAAGACATAGTCGTCGGGGAAGGTGCGGCACTCGATCTGGCGTAATCCGGTGCGGGCCATCAGCTCGTACATGAGCCGGTGCGTCGGGTTGGTCAGATGCTCGTGACAGACGCCGATCTGCGCTTTGGTCAAGAACTCGATGCTTTGCTGCTTTTGTTGTAACAGAACATCGGGCGTGGAAACTCTGCCACCAGTCGTGTCGACATGCGCCAGGAATCCGGGCTGTCGGCTGGTTTGCACCGTGACATGGTCAAAGGGCAGCGACTCGATGTGGCCCTTTTTAACGGCCCACTCGTAGAACCGGATCACAATTCGCAGGCGCTGGTTGATGGTGCTGGCCTGAAGCTCCAGCGTGCCTTTAGACCAGTCGCGCCAGGCTTCAATGGCACCCAGCACCCCATCGACAGCGGGTGCCCGCCAGTCATAGCCATTGGTCAGTGCAAAGCCAAAGAAGTCGTAGACGGCTCGACCGTAGTTTTCCCAGGTGTTCTTGCTGGAGGTGCGCCCTGATTTGACCAACACATCCCACAGCCAGTTTTGCGCGGGTTGGATGGCGTCACCAGAGTCATTGATGAGCAGCGGAAAACCTTCAAAGGTGCGCCCTTGGACCACCAGGTTCTTGTCGGCCAGAACAAACCTCACATCAACCCCTCGAGCATTTTGACTGCCTGTTTGAACGGGAGCCCTGTGAGGTGCATGGTCAGATCGATCGCACCGCCACCGCCAGTGTTGGCGTGCGTGTCAAAAAACTTAGGCCCCGTGGTGAGTAGTTCGAAGTCTCGGCCCTGGACATTGAGGTGCCAGCGCTGGGTATGACCATTCTTGATCGGCATGAAATCCGGGTCCAGCTTCACAAAGGTACAGAACAGTGGCAGGACTTCAGAGCAAGACACAAGGCGAAGCCGCTCCAGCGCAACCTTGCCAAACTTATCCACAGCTGCCATGGACCACCTAAAAAAGAACCAAAAAAGCTACTCGTCTTTCACAGAAAGACTGGCTACTCGAAATTACCCGTCTCTTGTCGATAGTTTAATGATTTACAGATGAAATGCAAGTACATTTATCGCGCCAGCACTTCAT
>CAMELV010000004.1 GCA_945925985.1 Comamonas sp. lk
AACGATTAATGACTCCCAGGCAGAAGTGCTGGAGACTTTGAAGATCAGAAAACCCACCCAAGACGCCCAGTTGACCCTTTTGTAGTGGCAATTTTGAAGCGAGCCCTATATGAATCAACAACTTGCGTCATTTGGTGTCGAACTCGGGATCACAAAGTAAACTCTGCTCACGCTGACCACGCCCAGGTTCGGCGCAGCCTCGATCCGCAGCGTGCGGCTGTGTGTGGCAGCACTCCAGCTGTAATCAACGCGCCATTGCGGATATAGCAACTTAGCATTGAGCCCATCATGAAGCCAGTTAAAAAATAGTACAGTCTAAATTTTGAATTTAGAATAGTATTTTTTGCAATCAGCATAAACGCTACCTGGGCTAGTGATGTTGAAGATAGTAATGACGCACTAAAACGAAAAGACTATGTGACAGCATAAACAAAATATAAAAGTGCTGCAGAAAAAAGGATGCGTTTGCCCAACTTCAAGTTGGTGTTATTTACAACGAAGGGCGTGGTATTGCGCAAGACGACGCTGAAGTAGTGCGTTGGTGCAAGTTGGCAGCAGCGCAAGGAAATGCTTTTGCGTAGTTAAATCTGGGTATTATGTATAGTAAAGAACAAGGTGCAGTGCGAAACTATGCACGGGCCTATATGTGGTTCCATTTGGCTGCCGCAAAAGGTAATGAATTTATAATTTCAAATCGAGACCTCATCGCTAAACAGATGACATCACAACAAATCTCAGAAGCACAAAAACTAGCAAGAGAGTGTCAAGCATGAAACTTTAAGAATTGTGATTGAAGTTTATCTAAGGTAATACTAAAACTGACAAACCCAGGAACCATTTAAGATGTGTCTCAATGAAGTGATCTCAAGCCAACTCACTTCACATTTGCAAACATACCATTTGACTTAGAAACTACTTCGCAGTTTGCTATTTGCCCCTGTCGGCGATCGGTATTTATATCAACTTTTTCATTGACCAACTGTTTTTGGTAGACAGGCTCCAAGATGGGCTCATCTCTGCAAATAGTTTCTCTTGTCTTTGTGATAGTTCCAATTTTATCTTTTGTTTCTTTGATTTCTGTTTTGCAAGTATTTTTGTTGCCGACTGTTTTGTCGCCAATATAAACAGGACGCAGAACCTGTTGACTTATAAGTTGTTGTGGATACATTCGCAACGCTTCAGCACCACAATATGCGGATATTGCTCTCTCTTGTGGAGTCGCGCAACCTGCAAGAAACAAGATCAAAAGTGTGGTATTGATGTATTTCATTTTTTATGTCTAAGTATTAATGGCGGATTCAAGCACGAAGTGCAACACGGGATAACGATTGATGAAACACCTCTGCAGGCGTTCTGAATCCCAATCGTTTGCGGGGGTGCTTATTCAACCGGTTTTCGATAATTTTAATTTCCTCATCGCAGATGTCTTGCATCAGGCGCTTCTTCGGGACATATTGCCGCAGCAAGCCATTAAAATTCTGGCAAAACCCCAAGCCCACATGACTGCCACGCTCCCAACTTGCAAAGGGTCTGGCAAAGTAGCCGGTGCTCTTTAGCGCTTCATCAAACAAGGCATAGCCACAGAACTCTTTGCCGTTGTCGTAGGTCAGCGTCTTGACCTTGGCGATGACCGCATACCCCCGGCGGTCTCGCCCACTGGCGTAGCATTTTCTCTTTTGCTTCTGGCACCGCAGGTTCTTCCAAAGGCTGCCGTCCTGGGTCTTGTCTGCGTACACGTGCTGGTAAAGCATCTCATGGCTCACAGGCAGCTTGCTGGCGACCTGTTCGGGGCTCCATTGCAGGCGCAGCAAGGCTGCAGCTTGTGCCCTGACCCGGGGTTCCACCGCACACGCATTGCGGCGCAGTTCGCGGCTGATCGTGGACTTGTGACGTCCAATCAGGCTGGCGATCTGCGTGATACTGTCCTGGACTTTCATAATGCTGGCAATCCGGTATCTTCCAATTTGGCTGAGGTGTTTGTAATTCATCGGGCAACTTCGACTTGCAGGTCAGTAAGCCTTGAATGATAAACATCCTCAGCCACCTTCCCTCTGTTGGTCAACGTTGCACTTCGGGCTTGAATCCGCCCCAGAGGTAAAACCGTATGAGCCTGACCTACGACATACCGCATTCAGCTGCTAGCATCTCCAGCTTATGATGACAGAAGGCGGGGGTAATAAAGCCGATCGGGTTGGCACTGTCCAGCTATTTTTGACCAGCAGGCTTTATTAAATGTCTGCTCATAATTTTGGCCTTTAGTCGAAGACCACCACATTGCGGGCGATTCCACCGCGCTGCAATGCCGAAAAACCGTCGTTGATCTGCGCCAGCTTGAGCCGATTCGAGACCAACTGCTCAAGCTTCATGCGTCCTTGCATGTGGAACTCCACCAGGCGGGGGATATCGAGACGAAAGTGGTTGGAACCCATCATCGTCCCTTGAATGCGGCGTTCCCGAAGAAAGTCGAACCCGTGTAGTTCGATCTTGGTACCCAGGGGAATCATGCCCACAATGGTGGACAAGCCACGAGGACGCAGCATGGCGAAAGAGGCTTCGGTGGTGGGCTTGAGACCGATGCACTCAAATGCATAGTGCACGCCGCCCTGGGTCATCTCGATGATTTTGGCGACCATATCGGGGTCTTTGGCATCCATGCCATCGGTAGCGCCGAAGGTTTTGGCCATTTGCAGCTTGTTGGCGTCAATGTCAATGGCGATGATGCGGGCCGCGCCCGCCAAGTGCGCCGCGTGGATGGTGGAAAGACCCACACCTCCGCAGCCGAGCACGGCCACCGTGGTACCGGGCTCCATGCGGGCGCTGTGCACCACCGAGCCGTAGCCGGTCAGCACGCCGCAGCCCAGCAGCGCCGCCAAGTCGAGCGGCATGTCTTCGCGGATTTTGACCACCGCGTTTTCGTGCACCAGCATCTGCTCTGCAAAGGCCGATAGGTTCAGAAACTGGTTCAGGTGCTCACCCTTCCAGCGCAGGCGTTTGGCCTTGCCGGGCGGCATCTTGACCGCGGTGTTGCTACAAATGGTCTGGTGGCCCGTCACGCAGAACTCGCAGTGACCGCAGAACACCGACAAGCAAGTGACCACATGGTCACCTGGCTTGACGTGGGTGACATCTTCACCCACCGACTCGACCACCCCGGCAGCCTCATGGCCCAGCACGGCGGGCACGGGCGTGGGGTACTTGCCCTCCATAAAATGCAGATCGCTGTGACACAGCCCGCTCACGCGGGTTCGCACCAGCACTTCGTTGCGTTTGGGCTTGTCGATGTCGATGCTCTCGATGGTCATCGGCTGACCTGGGCCATGAAAAACAGCGGCTTTCAATTCAACTTCTCCTGCTGGATGGCGTGTTTCGGGGGCCGGGCTGATCGGACCTGGCTGGCCCACACACGTTCAAGCAGCATCTCGGTGGCGCCGTCTACCAGCGTAGCCACCTGAGCGCCGGCCAAATGGCGGCTCAACGGGTATTGCGCGCTCAGCCCGGCCGCACCCAGCGCATGCAACAAAGCGGCAATGTGCTTGCCCGCCATGCGGGTGGCAAAAATTTTGGCCTGCGCAGCCAGGGCGTCCATGGGCGCTTGAGCGTCCGCTGCGGCACAGGCCTGTTCGATCAGCAACTGCGCCGCCTCAACATCAACCATGGCGTCGACGAGCACCCAACGCCAACCCTGGTGCTCCTGCAAGGCACGGCCAAAGGTGTGACGCTGCTCGCCGTACGCACGGGCAATGCGCAAGCTGTCCACCACCATGGCTGTTGCCATGGCCGCCACATAGGTGCGTGCCATATTGATGGAACTCATGGCGCGCTTGAACGCCATGCCAGGCGGGTGCAGCATCTCGTCGGCCAGCGCTTCGTAGCCTTCAAGCACGAAGCCGCCCGTTCCCAGCGACGCCACCGTCTCGGTACGGCCGCGGTCAGTGCGACGAAAGCCCGGCCGCGCCGCATCCACAACGAAAGCGGCGATACCCTTGGCGCCACTTCCCGGTTGGGTTTGTGCATAAACCACCATCACCTCGGCCACCTGCGCGTTGATGATCCAAGTCTTTTCACCCTGCAAGCGCCAACCCGCACCGTGGGGCGTGGCTTGCATCTGAATGGCGCCAAAATCTGAGCCGGCGCCCGGCTCCGTCAGGCAGGTGCACCCCATGCGCTGGCCGGTCAGCAAATCGCCCAACCAGCGCTTTGAGACCTCGGGCGGCAGCCAGTTGGCCAGCGTAGAGGCGACCCCCTGCGTGTTGATCAAGGACAAGGCAAAACCAAAATCTGCCTCCGCCAGGATCGCCGCCATGCCCGACTTGACGCTAAAGGGCAAACCCAGCCCGCCCAGCGCAACCGGGACTTGAACACCCAGCAGATTCAGGCGAGCCGCTTCGTGCACCGCCTCCAGCCCCATGACACGCTCACGCTGCCAGCGTTCAGCCTGTGGCCGCACCCACTCATCAGCCAGTTGCTGGGTCTGCTGCAAAACCTCTTGTGCGGGGGTCGTCACTTTAGCGCGAGTTTTTTCACAATCACCGCCTCAATAGCCACATCACGGGCGATTTGTTCCGCAAACTCTTTGGGACTTTCGCTCATGCTGATGATCGAGCCGGTGCGCTTGGTCTCTTCGATCAACGCCGCAGACGTGGAGACGGTCATCAGCGCCTTGTGCACGCGCGCAATGACATCATCGGGCGTTCCGGTGGGCATGGCAAAGCCACCCCAGGCGCCAAACAAATAGCCGGGTGCCACGGTGTCGCCGATGGTGGGCACCTCTGAAATAGGTTGCACCGATTTGCTGGTGGTGACAGCCAAGGCACGCAACTGCCCGCCTTTGAGATGAGGTACCGCAGTGCCCAGCACCATGATGCTGAAATCAATCTGTCCACCCAAAATAGCGTTGACTGATTCGACCGCGCCTTTGTAGGGGATGTGCAAGGCTTTGAAGGCCGGCAGTTTTTCTTCCAGGTACTCCGCCGCCATGTGAGCGGGCGAACCAACACCAGCCGATCCATAGGTTAATTTGCCGGGGTTGGCTTTGGCCGCCGCCACCAAATCGGCCATGGTCTTGTAGGGCGACTTGGCATTGACGACGCAGACGTAGGGCGAATTGCTCATCCGGCTGATTAATTTGAACTCGGTGAGCAAATTAAATGACGGGTCCATCGCCTGCACAGTGACATGGCCTGAAGTGATATACGCCAGGGCGTGGATCTCATTGGGGTTTTGTGAAACGGCCCGGGCACCGATCAAGGCTGCAGCCCCGGGCTTGTTGTCGACGTTAAAGGGTTGACCATAGATGCCGCTCAATTCTTTGGCCACGACACGGGCGAACAGATCGGGTGAGCCGCCCGCAGGGTACGGGACCACCACTTTGACCGGCCGGGTGGGCCATGCGGTTTGGGCCCAGAGTGAGCCGGGCAAAGCCGAACCAATCGCCAAACCACCCAACAGCTGGCGTCTAGAAATAAAACTGCTCATGTGTGCTCCTTATAAATGACTATCAAACCAGATCAATCCCATTGTGCGATGGCCTCGGGGACATTCGCAAAACTGTCCGGCGCTTGCGGGCCGGGAGTGAGGGTGACTCGGTCAATATGACCGCCGTACCGGTAGACGCCACGGCCCTCACAGTCGGCGCTGACCTTGCGCCGACGGTCCAAACCAACATCAATGCCCTCGCCAACCAGCCTCAAGAACGTCGGCATCATGGTCAACGTTTCAGTGGCCATGACGCCATTCAACACCAACTGCCCTACCCCTTCACGTTGACCTCGGGCACTGTGTTCAAGCCGCAGATGTTGTACGCCAGGGGTCAACCGCATACGGCATTGCCGCTCAGCGCCACGCGTGCCAACAAACGCTGCAACCACATGACCGGCTTGAACAAACAGGCACACACCGCCCATGTTGTCGCCAATGGAAACGATCACCCCCTCAACGCCAGATTGCCAATTGAAATGGGCCTCCAGACAGTAATCCCGGTCAGACATCAAAGGCGCAAAGTTTTGCAGCGGAATCGTCTCAACCCCAGGGTAAAAATGCAAGGGCGCTGAAAACTTTTTCTCCAAAAAGGGTGGCACTGCCAGCGTTTTTCGCAGGTCACGGTTGTCCAGCGGATAGACCTGGTTGCTTTGGGCGTCAATTTCGAATTCTGCGATCAACTGCTGGAGGATGTCGGGGTGGCTTAGAGCCAGGTTGTCGCATTCGGTTGGGTCAGTGTCAAGGTTGAACAGCAGCCAATTGTTCAAGTCAATGGCCTTGCTCATGGGTTGCAAGGACACCACTTTCCACGGGGACATGATCATGCCCCGATTGCCTTCAAGCTCAAAATGCTGGCGTGTCCGTTGGGCTGGCGCCTGAGCCTGCGTTAGCGTGTCCAGATAGCTGCTGCCATCCAAACCCCGTGTTGCGTGCCCGTTAAAGCTTGGCGGGTAGCTTGCGCCGATCATCTCCAACACGGTGGGCAAGGTGTCGGTCACGTGAATCCACTGGGTCCGTACCGCACCCGCATCTTTCACGCTCTTTGGGTGGCTCAGGATGAAGGGCACCCGTATACCGCCGTTCATGGGGGTGCGCTTATAAAAACGAAACGGCGTGTTGGAGCAATTGGCCCAGCCCACCGGGTAGGCCACAAAGGTGTCGGAGCCGCCCACCACGCCCTGCTCAAAGGCTTGCTGCGCTTTTTGGGCCATTTCGGCTTCGGTGGCACGCGCCACCCTTTTTTCCATGGTGTTCACGGTGCCATCAGGTCCGCCGATTGAATTGGCGCCGTTGTCTGAGGTGATAACAATCAAAGTGTTGTCGTAAACGCCCAAGGCTTTGAGTTCGGCCACCAGACGACCCACCTCCTGGTCAACCAGTTCAACCATCGCGGCGTAGACCTGCATGTAATGCGCCATCAAAGGCCGCTTCTCCTCGGGAACATCGTCCCAACGCGGCACACCAGGGT
Organism: Comamonas sp. lk; assembly: GCA_945925985.1. Classification (GTDB taxonomy): domain Bacteria; phylum Pseudomonadota; class Gammaproteobacteria; order Burkholderiales; family Burkholderiaceae_C; genus Rhodoferax. The sequence goes on from CAMELV010000004.1 coordinate 6,947, forward strand.
TGGCTTGTGACAGCCGCCAGTCCGGACCAATCAAGCCCATGGCACGCTGGCGGGCAAAACGAAGTTCGCGCTGACGGTCCCAACCCTGGTCGTAAACGCCGGCGTAACGGGCGATAGCGTCTGCCGGCGCTTGCAGCGGCACGTGGGGTGCGTTGTGGGCCAGGTACAGAAAAAAAGGCTTGTCCGGTGTACTGCTTTGATGGCCGCGCAGGTACTGTATCGAACGATCGGTCCAGTCCCGGGTGGCGTAGTGGTCGGGTGCGTAGGCATCAACACTCAAAAACTCATTGCCGTCGATCAGGTGGTGCGGCGAAAAGAAATGGGTCTCTGAACCCAAAAAACCATAAAAACGGTCAAAGCCGCGCTGCAATGGCCAGGCCTGTCGGTCACTGCCTGAGCCGATGTGGTAATCCGCCGTGTTGTGCCACTTGCCAACGCCATAGGTGGCGTACCCCTGGCCGCGCAAGAGCTCGGGCATGGTGGGCGCGTCGGGTGACATCTCACCGGCCTGATTGCCCGGATAGCCCGGGTTGTTATGGGTCAGCCAACCACATCCAACCGAATGCGGGTTTTTTCCCGTCAGCAAGGCGGCCCGCGCCGGTGTACACATCGGGACCGTGGTGTACCCAGTAAAACGCAAACCCGCACCGGCCAGGGCGTCAATATGGGGCGTGGCAATTTCACCGCCAAAGCAGCCAAAGTCCGAGAAACCCAAATCGTCGAGCAAGATGACCACCACATTGGGCGCGCCTTGCGGTGCACGCGTGGGTTCTCGCCACCACGGCTTGGAGTCTTTCAGGGTTTTACCAATCGTGCCCTGATAGCCCTCGGCGGGGTTGGCGGGCGACTCCCACGAGTACTTCATGCGCTCACCTGAAAGGGATGTTGAAGAATGCAATCGGCACCTTTTTCGCCGATGGCTATCGCGGCCGCGTTGGTGTTGGACGAGGGCATCGTCGGCATGATCGAAGAATCAATCACCCGCAGAGCCTGTACCCCTTTGACCCGCAGCTGCGGGTCAACCACGGCCATGGCATCGGTACCCATCTTGCAAGTGCCAATGGGGTGCCAGGAGGTTTGGCCACACTGACGGATGTAGTCCAGCACCGCCGCATCGTTTTGCACATCCAGCCCGGGGCGGGTTTCACGCCGGATCAAACCCTGCAAAGCCGGTTGGCCAGAGACATGGCGAGCCATGCGAAAGGCGCGCACCATGTCTTCCTGATCTGCAGGGTGGTGCAAATAACGCGGATCCATCAAGGGCGCCTTCAAGGCATCGGGGGAATGCGCATGCACATGACCACGCGAGCGTGGACGCAACTGAAAAAACCCGATCCCAAAACCCGGAAAGGGGTCAAGACCCGCGCCAGGGCTGCGCGTGTAGCGACTGTTGGCACTCAGGTGCGTCATTTGGATCTTCACCGTGGCGCGCGGCTCGTCGGGATGTGCAGGAACCAGCGCATGGACGGTGGCCGACGGCGTGGCCATCATGCCCCGCCGCGTCAGCAAATACTTGGCGCCCATCCAAGCCTGGCGGATCGGACTAGAGACAATTTCGTTCAGACTGATGCGCTGGGTGCATTCAAAAGTGATGCGCCCCTGCAAGTGGTCACACAGGTTTTCACCCACACCGGGCACATCGGCTTTGACCTCAACACCCAGCTCACGCAGGCGATTGGCCTGGCCAACGCCGGAGAGCTCCAGCAACTGCGGGGACACGATGGGCCCGGCGCTGAGGATCACTTCACGCCGAGCCAGCACTTGCAGCGCTTGGCCATGGTGCAGGTAGCGGATTCCCACCGCCCGCGTGCCCTCCCACATCACCGAAGTGGCCTGGGCCTGCACTTGCAGGGTGAGCCGAGGCGGGGTGAACCGGTCCAGATAAGCCCGTGCCGTGCTGCTGCGCTGCCCCTGATGGGTGGACAACTGCAAATAGCCTACGCCTTCGTAGCGAGCACCGTTGTAGTCGGGGTTGGCGGCAATACCGGCTTCCAGACACCCTGCATGGAAAGCATCCCCCAGCGGCTGCGGGTCTTCGGCCAACGACGTCACCTGGATCGGGCCCTGCCGGCCCCGGTAGGCGGCGTCGCCCAGGGGCGCAGATTCGAGTTTTTTGAAATAGGGCAACAAATCCTGATAGCCCCAACCGGTGCACCCCAGGTCACGCCAATGGTCGTACTCCCGTGGATCCCCGCGCACATAAATCATGCCGTTGATCGAACTAGACCCCCCCGGCATCTTGCCGCGTGGCCAGTACACCTTCTGGTTGTTGACCTGCTCTTGCGGCTCGGTAAAGAACGGCCACACATACTTGGGGTTTTGCAGCAGCCGACCAATGCCCAAAGGGGTTCGCACCCAAAAATCATTGTGGTGGGCGCCGCCTGCCTCGAGCAGCAGCACGCTGGTGTCGGGTCGCAGTGCCAGCCGATGGGCCAAGGCGGCGCCCGATGAGCCCGCCCCGACCACCACATAGTCGTAGCTGGGCGCACTCAAGTCTTTGTCCCCAGCCACTGTTGCAGGGCAGCCAGCTCATGGCCCATCCGTGAAAATTGCAAATCAGGCATCTCTGGCAATTCAAAACCTGGGCCGGTACGCGGTGGCACCGGCTCGACCATCAGTTCGACAAGGGTCGGGCCGCGCTGGCTTAACAATTGCGGGAAGCGTTGCGCCCAGGTCTCTGCGCTGTCGATCACTTCGCTATGGGCGTACCCCGCTTCTTTCGCCAAACCCGCAAAAGACAAGGCAGGTTGCAAGGTGGCCAGGTTGCCCAGCCCGGAAAACTGGGTGCCGTTGCGAATGACGACATGTAAAAAATGATCTGGTCGCGCGGTGGCAACCGTGACCAGCCCGCCGAGCTCAAGCAGCAGACTCGCGTCACCATCCACCACCACCACGGCCCGCTCGGGCATGGCCAGTGCCAGACCTAAGCCCAGACCCGCGGCGCCACCCATCAGGGGCACCGAGCTGATCCGCCCAGGCGGTCGCCGGCTGGCGTCCCCGCCCGCGGCTTCGAGTTCAATGCGGTCAAAGGCAAACATGGCACCCATGGTGGCCACCAACAATGAATCGGCGGGACGTTGCTGGGCGACCACGGAACAGGCTTGAATTAAGTTCATCATGTGGTTTATCTCCAGGCCATGGGGGCGGACACCAGCAACACCACCGCGGTACGCTGGGCATGGGCCAGGGCATAGGCCTCGTCCATGCGGACCAAGTCGGCCTCAGAGTCCAGGCATAAAAAAGGCACCTTGAGGGCGGTGAGCAAAGGCTCCATGATGCGCACCATGGTCCGCCGCGACGCCGTACTGGGCTGCCCCAGGTTGGCGTATTCGCGCCCGAATTGCCCGACCATGAACACCAAAGGCATTTGTGCATCCAGGCAGACCGCGCGCAGGGTGTTCATGCAGTTGTACAGCCCTTGGTTTTGCATCATCAGCAAGGGACGCTTGCCGCCCAAGGCCAAGCCTGCAGCCACAGTCACCACCTGGTTTTCACTGCAGCAGCCCACCAGCCTGACCCCAGGCAAGCCCTCTTCCAGCCGCTGGTGCAAGGCCAGTTGCACCCAGTCAGGCACCGTGACCACATGGTCCACCCGGTTGCGGGCCATAGCCTCCACACAGGCGGATGCCGGAACGGAAAAATCTTGCAGGTTGACACTGGACATAGGGCGGTCTAATGGTGAGGAGTGACCTTAGTCTCCCCTCGCCACCGGCTGCCGTCTGTCCAAAATTTGACAATTCCCCCCCTGGAAAACCATGAACGCCACGGCTCAGGTTTGGCGGGCAGACCTGCACCTAGCCCCGCCTGAGTCAGATGGCGTCAGTCCAGCTCAGGCAGTTCGGCCAGGGTCGCTGTGCGCACACCGGCAGCACGCGCTTGAGCCAAAAAGGCTTGGCCGGCTGCCTCAAAACCCGTCACCGGGCTCATGCAGTCGGTCAGCAGTACGGTGTGCCGCAGTCGCTCGGCCGGCAGCTGGGCCAGCATGTCTTGCACCGACGCCGCCACGCAGTGGCTGAGCGCCTCACCCGCCACCAGCAACAGTCCCGCGCCGGCGGCCAGACGGGTCATCAGTGGCAGGTTGAGTGCGGTGCCCGGGTCATCAGCGCGCGGCACTTCGGCGCGAAAGGCGCTGTACTGCTCGGTCATCGGGTTCAGGCCCTTGAGCACCTTTTCGCACAGTTGGCCGCTGTGCATCTCCCAGTCGGCAATGCTGCGGGCCAGGCGGGTGTGGATGTTGTGGCCCCAGGTGCCCAGCACGCAGTGCACCGGCCAGACCACCAACTGGCGCTGCCCCGGCGCCTCCAGCGCGTCCAAATAGGCCAGCACCTCAGTTGTTCGGGCGGCATCCCTTGGCCGCCACTGGCCGGCCCGCACGGCCGCCGCCGTCACCAGGCTGAAGGGCGCTGCCGCGTTGCCATCGGCCTGCAGCCAAAAGCTGGTGCGCTCAATGCCCACGCTGGGGTGCGAGTCCAGGGTGACTGTGATGGCTTGCACCGCCGCCCGGTGCTGTTGCACCCAGTCGGCCAGCCGGCTCATGTCGGACTGGGCGCCAGGCACCGGCAGCGCCGCGCCCTCAATGTCCAAAAAGTCATTTTGCGGATCGATGATCAGCAGTTCACAGGGGCGCATGGCAGGTCCTTGGGTCAGTTCAGCAGGCTAAGTACGGCCGGCTGGGTCGGCTCGGTAGGTGATTGTTGCAGGGCCCAGGCCACGTGCTCGCGCACCAGGCTGCTGGGGTGGTCAAGACGGGCTTGCAGGGCCGCCAGCCAGGGCGCGGCTGCCTCGGGCAAGGCCGTGCGCAGCGCGTTGCCCAGCGCCACGGCCACGTTACGCAACCAGCGCTCATGGCCAATGCGCCGGATCGGGCTGCCCTCGGTCAGGCGCAAAAAATCGGCCTCGCTCCAGCCCAGCAAGGTTACCAGTTGTTGACCGACCAGGCCTTGGCGTTCGTCAAAATCCGGCAGGGCACTGCGCTGGGCGTAGCGATTCCAGGGGCATACCAGCTGGCAATCGTCGCAACCGTAAATGCGGTTGCCCATCAGCGGGCGCAATTCCAGCGGGATGGCGCCCGCGTGCTCTATCGTCAGGTAAGAGATGCAGCGCCGGGCGTCAAGCCGGTGCGGCGCCACGATGGCCTGGGTCGGGCAAATGTCGATGCAGGCGCCGCAACTGCCGCAATGGGCCGACACGGGTTCGCTGGGCGGCAATGCCAGGTCCACATAAATCTCGCCCAAGAAAAACATGGAGCCAGCCTCGCGGTTGAGCAGCAGAGTGTGTTTGCCGCGCCAACCCTGGCCGCTGCGCGATGCCAACTCGGCCTCCAGCACCGGCGCTGAATCAGTAAACACACGGTGGCCAAAGGGCCCAACCGCCGCCTCAATGTGGTCGCTCAGCCGCTGCAGGCGTTGCCGAAGCACCTTGTGGTAATCCCGCCCACGGGCATAGAGCGAGACAATGGCCTCGCCGGGGCTCTGCAAGCGGGCCAGTTCATGGGCTTGCCAGTTGGGCTCAGTCGCGGCGCTAAGGTAATCCATGCGAGCCGTGATCACGCTCACAGTGCCCGGCACCAGCTCGGCGGGGCGGGCACGGCGCAGACCATGGGCGGCCATGTAGTGCATGTCACCATGAAAACCGCTGGCCAACCAGGCTGATAATCCGGCCTCAGATGAGGACAAATCCACCCCCGCGACGCCAATTTGGGAGAAGCCGAGCGCTCGTGCCCATTGCTGGATGTCTGCCACCAGGCGCTGGCTGTGATGCGTGAATTGAGTAGTCACACGCCGATTGTAAAAACCCTGGTCTGGCCCGACGAGGTGGCCACACAGACCTTTGCCACCGCGTTAGCCGGCCAGCCTGGTCTGGGCCAAGCCGTCATTGAGCTGCGAGGTGAATTGGGTGCTGGCAAGACCACGCTGGTGCGACACCTGCTGCGTGCGCTGGGCATCCAGGGCCGGGTCAAAAGCCCCACCTACGCGGTGGTCGAACCCTATGAGCTGCCGGGGCTCGGCATCTGGCACTTTGATTTTTACCGCCTGAACGACCCACGCGAGTGGGAGGATGCGGGTTTTCGCGATATTTTTGCCGGCCCCGGGCTCAAACTGGCCGAATGGCCGGACAAAGCAGCCGGCTATATGCCCACCGCCGACCTGGTGATCAACCTCACCGTGCGCGACGATGAGACTCGTGAGGCGTGCCTGACCGCCCAAAGCCCGCTGGGTGCGATGCTGCTGTCCGCCATCACTGGCACCGGCGGGGAGGCCTGAGCGCCCATGCAACGCCGGGTCTTGATCACCTGTGCCGGTTTGGCACTGCTGGCCTGGCAAAGGCTGGCGCGCGGCGCAACCATTTTGGCGGTGCGGCTGTGGCCGGCGCCCGACTACTCCCGCATCACGATCGAATCCGACACCGCACTCAAGGTGCGCACCACGCTGGTGGCCGACCCGCCTCGGCTGGCGGTGGACATCGACGGCGTGGAACTGGACAGCACGCTGCGCGAGCTGGTGACCAAGCTGGGGCAGGACGACCCCAATATCGCAGGCATCCGGGTCGGCCAGAACGCACCAGGCGTGGTCCGGCTGGTGCTGGACCTGAAACAAGCCATAGCACCGCAGGTCTTCACACTGGAACCGGTTGCCGCCTACCGACACCGGCTGGTGTTTGACCTGTACCCCGCACAAGCGGTAGACCCGCTGCAGGCACTGATCAATGAGCGGCTGAAGGCAACGCCAACCCCAGCACAAGCGCCGGTGCCAGCAACTACCCCAGACCCACTGGGTGAGTTGATCGCCCGCAAGCAGGCCGGCAGCGCGCCAGCCCCGGCAACCTTGGCAACCCCGGCCAGCACACCAATTGCTACACAAATAATAGCTACAACCCCAATAACCACGGGGGCTAGAGCCCTAAAACACCCTGAAGTCGCGAGCCCGGCAGCCAGCCTGCGCACGGCCTCACCGGCCACCGAGCGCCTGATCGTCGTGGCGCTGGATGCCGGCCATGGCGGTGAAGACCCCGGCGCAATCGGCCCCGCCGGCACCCGTGAAAAAGACGTGGTGCTGCGGCTGGCCCTGCGGCTGCGCGAGCGCATCAATGCGGCTAACGTCAACGGCAACACGATGCGCGCCTTCCTCACCCGCGACGGGGACTTCTTTGTGCCGCTGCATGTGCGGGTGGAGAAAGCCCGCCGCGTACAGGCTGACCTGTTTATCAGCCTGCACGCCGACGCCTTCTACACACCAAGGCCGCAGGGTGCCAGCGTGTTTGCGCTGAGCCAAGGCGGCGCCTCCAGTACCGCGGCGCGCTGGATGGCAGAGCGGGAGAACAAGGCCGACCTGATCGGCGGCCTGAATGTTGGCGTGCGCGACGCGCAGGTGCGCCACGCCATGCTGGACATGAGCACCACCGCCCAGATCAAGGACAGCCTGCGCCTGGGCGGCAGCATGCTGGGCGAGATTGGCCGCATCGGCAAGCTGCACAAACCGCACGTCGAGCAAGCGGCTTTTGCAGTGCTGAAGGCGCCCGATATTCCCAGCGTGCTGGTGGAAGCAGCCTTCATCAGCAACCCCGACGAGGAAGCCAGACTCAACACCGACGAGTACCAGGAGCAACTGGCCGATGCGCTGATGCGCGGCATCACGGCCTATTTCTCTAAAAACCCGCCGCTAGCGCGCAACCGCACCCTGTGACGCCTTGGGTTTGGTGACGGCTAGGCGGGTGGCGGCGCGTTCCCGAGCCCAAAAAGTTTGCCGAGAGGCTGTCGTTCATGGTTGGGCCGACGCAGCCAGCGCAGGCACCACGGCTTGTTCGGTCATTGGGTAATTCTTATCTGCGGCTTGCTTGTGGGTAGCCCCAGGGTAATCAGCCAGCAGGCCAGCAGCATCAGCGCCGAGCCCACCAGCGCGTACAGCAGGCCACCCCATTGGTAGAGCAACCCAGACAACAGCGTTCCCACGAATCGCCCCACGGCATTGGCGGCGTAATAAAAACCCACGTCCTCGGCGGCTTTCTCCGAGCCCGCATAAGCCAACACCAAGTAGGAGTGAATGGATGAGTTGACGGCAAAGGCAAAGCCGAACACGCCCAGGCCACCCACCACCACCCACTCCAGATTCGGCACATTCATAAACACAGCGATGGCCAAGGCCACGGGTACCACTGCGAGTGCGGCCGACCACAGGCGCGCTGCGGGCACCTCGGTACTCAGGCCATCACTGCTTCGGCGGACCAGGTGCGGCGCAAAGGCCTGCACCACACCGTAGCTGATCGTCCACAGCGCCAGAAAACCGCCCACCATGGGGCGTGACCAACCCGAGGCGTACAAGAAAACCGGCACACCCACCACGAACCACACGTCCCGCGCGCCAAACAGCACCACCCGGGCTGCCGCCAGCAGGTTGATACCCTGGTTTTTGGCGAAAAGCTCTTTGGCCGACTTTGACGCCTTGCCTTTGCCCATGAGCTTGGGCACGAACAGCACCACCCCCATGAGCACCATAGCCAGCAACCCGGCCATGAGCCACAGCGAGGCCCGAAAACCCAGCAGCTCCAGCAGCAAACCACCCAGGAAGAAGCCAATGCCTTTCATGGCGTTTTTACTGCCGGTGAACCACGCGACCCACTTGAACAGCTGACCCGAGGCCTCGCCCGCCGTCAGTTTGATGGCGGATTTGCTGGCCGTTTTGGTCAGGTCCTTGGCCACACCACAGACGCCCTGCGACAACACCACCCAGGCCACTGACAGGGTCGCTGTCCAGTCGGGTGAAAGCGCAGAAAGCAGCAGGAAACCAGTGATTTGGGTCGCAAGTCCCACCGCCAGCATGCGCGCAATGCCGTAGCGCGTTGCCAACCACCCGCCAATCAGGTTGGCAACAATGCCGGCCGCCTCGTACAGCAAAAACAACAATGCCAGCGCAAATGGCGAGTAACCCAGCTTGTAAAAGTGCAGCAGCACCAGCATGCGCAGTGCGCCATCAGTGAGCGTAAAGCCCCAGTAGGCGCTGGTGACAATGGCGTAATTCCGTGCGCCACCGTTTCCGGGCTGGGCGGTGAGCGCAGTACCGGCCATATCAGATACCCACCTGGTCCATGTGACAGGCCAGGTCCACCATGCGGCAGGCATAGCCCATTTCGTTGTCATACCAGGCATAGACCTTGAGCAGGGTGCCATCCGTCACCATCGTGGACAAGGCATCGACAATCGCGCTGCGCGTGTCGCGGGCGTAATCGGCGCTGACCAGGGGGCGCTCCTCATAGCCCAGAATGCCGGCCAGCGGACCTTTGGCCGCCGCAGCAAACAGCGCATTCACCTCGTCGACCGTGGTTTCTCGTTTCATCTCAAACACGCAATCAGTGAGCGATGCATTCAGCGCAGGCACACGCACGGCATGGCCGTTGAGCTTGCCTTTGAGCTCGGGGTAGATCAGCGCAATGGCGGTCGCACTCCCGGTGGTGGTGGGGGCCAGGCTCATCATCGCGCTGCGGGCGCGGCGCAGGTCTTTGTGCGGTGCGTCCACCACAAGATTGGTGTTGGTGGGGTTATGCAGCGTGGTGATCTGGCCATGGCGAATGCCGATGGCGTCGTGCACCACTTTGACGACGGGCGCCAGGCAATTTGTGGTGCAGGAGGCCGCTGTCACGATGTGGTCACGGGCGGGGTCGTACAAGGGGTGGTTCACGCCCACCACCACGTTGAGCACATTGCCAACCTTCACAGGTGCTGCGACGATCACGCGCTTGGCACCCCGTTCCAGATGGCCTTCCAGGGTCTCCAGAGTCAAAAATTTGCCGGTGCATTCGAGCACCACATCCACACCCAGGTCACCCCATGCAATTTCTGATGCGGTGGTGTGGGAAGAGAACCCAAGTTGTTTGCCGCCAATCCGGATGTGGTTTTCGCCCACGGCAGCGATGTCCTCGCGCCAGCGGCCCTGCACGGTGTCAAAGGTCAGTAAATGAGCAGTGGCGGCTGCGCCACCCTTGATTTCGTTCAGGTGCACCACATCGAGTCGGTTGCCAGAACGTGGGTCGTCTGCTTGCCGCTCGGCGGCGCCAAATGCAGCTCGCAAAGCCAAGCGTCCGATGCGGCCCATGCCATTGATACCAATTTTCATGTTTGACCTTCAGTGGGTGATGCGGGTTTATGAATTCGATAATTATTGAAATATAACAAGGCAGAATGTCATACAAATGACATGTTTTAAAGCTGCCTCCATTTGCAACAAATGGCGCTTGAAATGGGTGGCGCCGGAGTACCCACCATGTGCCCAGCGACGAGCATCAGCAAGCGCTGCCCGATACGCCCAGGCGAGGCGCCGCGGCCTATTTATATAAAAATGAGCGCTTCCCGCGGCGTAATGACCATCAGTGTGCTGGGTGAGGCCCTGATGGACTGCGTCGCCCAGCCCGACGGCAGCCTGCGCCCGCTGATGGGCGGCAGCCCGTTCAACCTGGCACGCGCCGCTGCGCTGCGCGGCGCCCATGCGGCCTACCTGAACCCGCTCTCCAGCGACCTGTTCGGCCAGCAGATGCAGGCCCAACTGACCCGCGATGGCGTGCAACTGACGGGCGGTCACAGCCCCCGGCCCACCTCGCTCGCCGTGGTGCAAATCAGTGGCGGCCAGCCCAGCTACGGTTTTTACCGCGAAGGCATCGCCGACCGTGACTACACCGTAGACGGCGTGCTGGCGCTGCTGGCCGCCCAGGCCCCGGGCGTGCTGCACACCGGCTCGCTGCTGCTGGTGCCGCCCGAGCACCACAAAGTGCTGGCCGTGCTGCGCGGCGCCAAGGCACTGGGCTGGACCATCAGCGTGGACGTGAACCTGCGCCCGCGCCTGGCACCCGATCTGGCGGTCTATGTGCGCGCCGTGCACGAGGTAGCAGCCCTGGCCGACTGGCTCAAAGTCAGCGACGAAGACCTAGAGGTGATGGGCTTTGACCAGGTCCGGCGCGACAACTCGGCGCAATTGGCCCGGCACTTCACCGCACAAGGTGCTACCCGCGTGGCGCTGACCTTTGGTTCCAAGGGCGCCTGGCTGCAAGTAGACGGCCAAAGCACCGAGCAAGCCGCGCCCGCCGTCACGGTGGTGGACACCGTGGGCGCGGGTGACACCTTCTGGGGCAACTGCCTGGCCGACTGGGCTTTGGTGCCCGGCGGCGCCGCCGAGCGCGTGGCGACCACACTGCAGCAAGCCATGCGCGCCGCGGCCATCAACTGCACCCGAGCCGGCTGCCAACCACCGGCTCGGGCAGAGGTCTTGCGCGACAACTAACAACGCAAGCCAGGCCACAGACAGCGCCTTTTGGTGTTGGCAGCCTGGGTTAGCATTTGCTTACTTATCTTTGGCTTTACCGGCTCGGCCTACTGGCTGCGTATCCGTCTCAAATCAGCCGCCAACACCCCACTGGCCAGCCTGCTCGAAATCGCCTACCCCGCGCTTGACCGTGTGGATTTTTATGCCGACTTGAATGGTGCGCCCGTCACGCTCAGTTCAGGTTACACCCTGCCGTTTTCGTCATGGCCCTTTGTGCATCGGCAACTGGTGTTCCCCGTGACGCTGTCCCCAGGCACAGACACCACGGTGTACCTGCGGGTGGTGTCCCGCAGCAGCCTCACAGTACCGGTGACCCTGTGGTCGCCAGGCGCGCTGCACGCCAGCGACCAGCGCACCTACAGCATCCTGTCACTGTACTTCGGCATGCTGTTGGCGCTGGGCACCTACAACCTGCTGCTTTACCTGTCGCTGCGAGATTCAATTTACCTGATCTACGTGGCTTTTCTGGCCAGCTTGGCCATCTCCCAAGCCGGCATTTTGGGGCTGACGGCGCAGTTTCTCTGGCCCGACTGGCCACGCGGCGGCGACCTGATCCGACCGGCAGGCTATTGCTTGGTCGGCCTGTTTGGCGCTTTGTTCTCCAGGCGCTTGTTGGGCATGCGCGACTGGGCACCCCGACTGGATCAACTGTTGCGTTATGTGCAAATGGCCTTTTTGCTGGTGGCAGCGGGCGCCCTGATCACCGACTGGCCTTTTTTTACCATCACAGCCACGCTGCTCGGTGCCGCATTTTCCTTCGGTGCGGTCGGCATTGGCTTGCTGGCGGTCAAAACCTCCAATGGCATGCTGATTGGGTCATTTTTTGAAATGCTTTTGTTGTCACTGTCTATGGCGAGCCGCATCCACGGCCTGCAGCAAAGTGAAGTGACCTTGAAACAACTGGCGCACCACGACCCCCTGACCGGCCTGGCAAACCGCACCCAGCTCACACAGCAACTGCAGCAGGCCGTGGCGCGGAGCCGGCGCGACAACACGCAGTTCGCGGTGCTGATGCTCGACCTGAATGGTTTTAAGCCGGTCAATGACCGGTACGGCCACGCTGTGGGTGATCAGTTGCTCATAGAAATCGGCCGTCGCCTGCTTGCGGGTGTACGCAGTACCGATATCGCAGCACGCGTGGGCGGTGACGAGTTCATTGTCCTGGTGGAAGCTGTGACCGGCCTGAACCACGCCCGCGCCATTGCTGACAAGTTGGTGCTTCAACTTAGCCAGCCTGTCCAGGTCGGTGAACTCACGGTTCGGGTCGGTGCCAGTGTCGGTATCGCCCTGTACCCTCTCCAGTCCGAGGACATTGACCGCCTGCTGCAATTGGCAGACGAAGACATGTACCGGGTCAAAGCCATGGCACGGGAAACGCGGTCAAGCGCTACATCGACCGAGCGTATGGACAGCACTTCAGAAAGCCAAGCATGAAAGTCATCATTGTGGGCGGCGGCATCGGCGGGCTGGCCACCGCACTCAGCCTGCATGCGGTCGGCATCACGTCTGTGGTGTTTGAACAGAGCAGCCAGATTCGCGAGTTGGGTGTGGGTATCAACACCCTGCCGCATGCCATCGAGGTCCTGGCCCAGTGGGGCCTGCTGCCAGCGCTGGACGCCGCCGGCGTGCGCACCGGCGAGCTGATCTACATGAACCGACAGGGCTCGCGCATCTGGCAGGAGCCGCGTGGGCTGGCCGCTGGATTTGCAGTGCCGCAGTTCTCCATTCACCGGGGCAAACTGCAGGCTGTGCTGCGCCAAGCCGTGCTTGAGCGGCTGGGCCCAGAGGCTATTTGTACCGGCCACCAATTGGTGGACTTTGAACAAGATCCCTCTGGCGTGCGGGCGCGCTTCAAGACCGGCACTGGCGAAGGGTTGACGGCTGTCAGCGGCGACCTGCTGCTGGGCTGCGACGGCATCCACTCTCGCGTTCGGGCCGCTTTTTACCCCGACGAGGGGTCACCCAGCTGGAACGGCATCATGCTGTGGCGGGGTGCCACCTGGTGGCCACCTTTTTTAAACGGGCGATCCATGATCATTGCCGGCGGCATGGGGGCTAAGCTGGTGCTCTACCCCATCTTGACCGACCCGGCACGCCCGGGCGAGGTGCTGATGAACTGGGCCGTCACGTCGCGCCAGGGCCAGTCCGGTCCGCCACCCCACCGAGAAGACTGGAGCCGGCCCGGCCGCCTGGCCGACCTGCTGCCGCTGGTGCAGGACCGGTTCACACTGACCGAGTTGGACCCAGTGGCGCTGATCAACGCCACCCCTGAGTTCTATGAATACCCCATGTGCGACCGCGAGCCGCTGCCGCGCTGGAGTCACGGCCGGGTCACGCTGCTGGGCGACGCCGCCCACCCGATGTACCCGGTTGGATCGAATGGTGCCAGCCAGGCCATTCTTGACGCGCAGTGCCTGGCGCAAAGTCTGGCAGCTAAACCGGGCGACCCTGCAAGCGCGCTGACGCACTACGAGGCACAGCGGCTTGCAAAAACAACAGAGATTGTGCTGACTAACCGCGTTGGCGGCCCGGAGAGGGTGATCGACCTGGTCGAGGGTCGGGCACCGGATGGCTTTACCGACATCGGCACCGTCGCCAGCCACGATGAGCTGACCGCCATTGTGCGGGGCTATGCCCAAACCGCCGGTTTTGCGGCGCCCGGCAAGCTCAGCGGCCCAGGCCGCTCACCCACCTGACGATGCCCTCGGCCATGGGTGCCACCGCGGCCGGGTCCGTGATGGCGCCGGCCAGCACATGCTGGCCTTTGCTCTGGCTGTAGTCCACTGGAACCAGTTGTTTTTGGGGTGAGCCGAGCCGGGCAAACGCCGCCTTGATGCGGGCCGGGCTCACCGTCTGGTCCTGCTCGCTGTAGTGCACCAGCACCGGCGCTTGAAACCTGGCCAGATCGCTGTCACGCACCGCCTTGACCAAGGCCATCATCGGAAACACTGCCCGGGTCGGGTAGCGGCAGGTCCAGGCCAGTGCTTCGGCCTCTGACTCGGGCACCCAGCCCCGGCTCTCGCCCGCCAAAGTCAGCACCAACCGGCGGCCCCAGGGCCAGTTCACCAGCTCGCCACGCCAGTCTTTAGGGCCAAAGTTGGGTGACAAAAACACATGGGCCGCCACCTGGCTGCCTAGGGCAGAGGTGCCCAGCCAGGTCGCCAGCGTGGCGCCGGTGGAGCAGCTCATCAGCAGCACCTTGTCACCGAGCAATTGGCCGATGCTCAAAGCCTCCAGGGCGTCGGCCATCCAGTCTTGCGGCAGTGCTTCAGCCATTGCTTGGCCACTGCGACCATGCCCGGTCAGCCGGGTGTAGAACACATGGGCTCCAAGCGCCTGACCCACGACCTCGGCCAGCGGCGCGGTCTCTAGCCGGCTGGCACTAAAACCATGCAGGTACACCACCGCCCAGGGCCGGCGCCGCCGGTCAGACCCTTGCCAAACGATGCCCTTGTTGGTGCCGGGACGCAGGTCGGTGAAAGCCGCCTCTGTGGCGTGCAACCAGCCATCCAGCTCGGCCAGGTCAGCCGGTGGTGCCTCGCGCGGGCTTGGCGCTGTTGACCCGGTCCGGGAACCGGACAGGCTCATGCCTTGCGTGCCTTCCAGCTGCCCCACAACACCAGCAAGCCAGGGATAAAAATCATGGCCCAGATGATTTTGTCCAGGTTCGCTTTAACGAAGGGCATATTGCCAAAGAAATAACCGACCGTGATGATGCCCACCACCCACAAGGCGCCGCCCGTCACGTCATAAAACGTGAACTTGGACCGTGTCATGCGCGCCACGCCCGCCACAAACGGGGCAAACGTGCGCACAAACGGCATAAAGCGCGCCGCCACGATGGTGATGCCACCGTAGCGCTCATAAAACGCATGGGTACGGTCAAAGGCGGCCTTGTTGAACAGGCGCGAATCCTGCCACTGGAACACTTTGGGGCCAATACGACGGCCCAAGGCGTAATTGGTTTGGTTGCCCAGCACGGCTGCCACCAGCAGCAGGCTCACCGACAGGGGGTAGCTCATCAGCCCAACCCCGCACATGGCACCCACCACAAAAAGCAGCGAGTCGCCCGGCAAAAACGGCATCACCACCACACCGGTCTCAACAAAAATGATCAAAAACAGCAGGGCATAGACCCACAGGCCATAGTCGCGAACAAAGGCCTCCAGGTACTTGTCTACATGGAGGATGAAGTCGAGCAAAAAGGTGATGAGTTCCATGGGTGTGGATTATCTGTCGGTGATAAAACCCTCGGAAAAGCCTTTGAAGATATACTTTTAAAAAATGTATATTTAACAAGGGCGCTTATGCAAGTTTCAAAATGGGGCAATTCACTGGCGGTGCGCTTTCCAGCCAGTCTGGTGCAGGCGCTTGATCTGAAAGAAGGTGAAGAGATTGACCTGCACCTGGTTGGTGCCAGGTCTTTTGAAGTGGTCAAAAAGCCTTCCGTCACTGAGCTCTTGTTGCGGCTACGCGAACTGCGTGGGCGCCTGCCAGCCGATTTTCATTTTGACCGTCTGGAAGCCAATCAGGACAAGGACCTGCCTTGAGCAAGCCTTTTGTCGACAGCAACGTCATTCTGTACCTGCTGTCCGGGGATACTGCAAAAGCCGACCGGGCGCAGGACATCGTCGCTGCTGGCGCCGTCATCAGCGTGCAGGTGCTCAACGAAGTGACGTCCGTTTGCCACCGCAAGCTCAAGCTGCCATGGCCTGAAACAGAGGCGCTTCTCATGGCCGTCAAAGCAGCTTGCGAAGTCGTACCACTCAACCTGACATCGCATGAGAAAGCCATTACGCTAGCGAAACGGTTCAACCTGTCTTTTTACGACGCACACATTGTGGCTTGCGCCGTCCTATCGGGCGCGCAACGGCTACTCACTGAAGACTTGCAGGATGGCTTGAAGGTAGAGACGCTCTCGGTCCATAACCCATTCAAACTTTAGGCTCGGGCGCACGCACCCGTGGCTTCTTGGGCTTTGGCAGCGGCACCTCGGCCGCAGCTAGGCCGTCAAACGGGCTGCCGGCTGCGAGAAAAAGCCGTGTAACTGGTGGTAAACCACCTGGTAGTTGTGGCTCTGCAGCCCCCCATGGCCAACACCGCTCAACATGGAAAACTGCTTGTCCATATTGGGAATCTTTTCAAAGAAGGCCGCGACATCGGCGTAGGACGCAATGCCGTCAAACTCACCACGCAGGATCAGCGTGGGCACCTGGATGTCCGCCGGATCCACGCAAGGCAACTTGGAGCACATGTCAACGTAGGTGCCATTGGGTATGGAGTCATCCAGCGACAACACCGCATCGGCGAACCGGTTGACCGTGTCTTCGTCTGCCAGACCCTCGCGGTCGCGGGTGAATATCCGGCGAATGTCATCGCGGCCTACGGGCCGACGAAGGCTGCCCAACCACTGCGGCAATTTTTTTCTTCTCTCAATCAGGGTCGGGCTGTCGGCCCCGGTCCAGACCATGGCTTCCAAGGCCAGGCGCCCCACCTGGCCAGGATGGGCGGCAGCATACATGGCCGCCTTGAGTGCCCCAGACGAAATTCCGTACAAATGCACGCGCTCCACACCAGTGGCTTGCTGAATGTAGTCAACCGCGGCGACCATGTCTTCCACACCATTGGCCAAGTCGGCATTGACCGGCCGGGTCTTGTCTGAGCGGCCATAACCCTCGTTGTCCAGGCTCCAGCAGTCGAAGCCTTTGGAGGCAAACCAATCCATGATGGACGAATCAGCCCGGCCCGGCACATGGAGATCGAAGGTGGGCTGGGAGGCCATGGAGGACCCGTGAATCCACAAGATCACCCCAGCTTGAGGCACGCCCATACGGCGTTTTCGCCACATGAACAGCCGCACGTCGCCCTTGTGGGTCCAATGTTCTTCGCCACCTGCAGACCACAGCCTTGTTGTGCTGGCTGATGTAAAACCGTTTGGATTCGCCGGCACCACCGCAAGTGGCTCAAGTGAATTGCCGTTGGCGTTCATTGGGATAGATTCATATTTTTTGCCAGTTGCAACCATTTGCCAGACTCCTCACGCATGTAGGCGCCCAGTTCTTCCGGCCCAGCAAGCTCAACGTCAAACCCGGCATTGGCCAATGTCTTGACCGTATCAGGCTCTTGCATGATTCTTTGCAACTCAGCATTCAGACGCGCAACCACCTGAGGCGGCGTGCCTTTTGGCGCCACCAAGGCGAGCCACGCCGTTGCCGCAAAGCCGGGCACGCCAGCCTCTACCATGGTCGGTATGCCGGGCAGCTCGGCAGAGCGTTGTGTGGTGGTGACCGCCAAAGCGCGCATTTTGCCGGCCCTCACGTGAGGGATCGCATTCGACAAAGCCATGAAGCTCATCTGCACCTGTCCGCCGATCAGGTCGGTGGTGGCAGGTGCACTGCCCTTGTAGGGAATGTGCTTGACATCGGTGGCGGTCGCGTTCAAAAACATCTGGCTGACCAGGTGCTGGTTGCCGCCATTGCCCGAGGAGCCGAAATTCAAACGGCCCGGCTGCGACTTGGCCAGGGCGACGAACTCACGCACGTTCGCGGCGGGGAGTGCCGGATGCACCACCATCACAAAGCCACTGCCCACCAGACGGGTGACCGGCGTGAAGCTGGTCAGTGCGTCGTAGCTCAGGTCTTTGTAGAGCGCTGGCGCAAACAGGTGCGAGGTCGACATGATCATCAAGGTGTGACCGTCAGGCTTGGCCATGGCCGCCTGAGCGGCGCCCAGGGTCGAGCCCGCGCCGGGGCGGTTGTCCACCACCACAGGCTGTTTCAGCGCAATTGCCAGCTTGTCGGTGAAGGCCCGCGCCAATACATCGGTGGCGCCACCCGCTGCGAACGGAAGAATGATCTTGATGGTTTGAGAGGGCCAGGGGCCGCTCTGGGCAAGGGCCAAGCCACTGGAAGCTGCAACAGCGCCGATCAGCACTGACTTCAGCGCCCATCTTTTGTAGGTGTCAATCATTGTTGCAAACCCCTTACAGATAGAAAACCAAGAGAGTGACGAATAGTATGGCACCGCAGGGGGCATTCATTGCGATGGAAAACCCTAGTCCGACCACCGCCAACACGCTAATTGGCTGGCGTGCGCACCCGTGGCTTCTTGGGCTTAGGCAGCGGCACCTCAGCCGCAGTCACCACAAACAGCCGGCGCAGCAAGGTGCGGTCGTCCAGGTCTTCGCCAATGCGAAACCAGGGTTTGCCGCCGGGGTAGGCCGGGTGCTCGTCCACTTGCCCCAGCAGTTGGCGCCCCCCTGGGGTGGGCTTCATGAACAACTGGTTGCCGCACACAAGCGCCACCACCCGCCCGTCCAGGTACAGCGCATACTCGCCAAACATCTTGCGCCAGGACAAGGCCGGGCCCAGGCCGGCCTGGTCAGCCACATGCTCAATAAACCCCTGGTCAGACGCCATCGGGCACTGGCGGCATGGCAGCCGCTGCCTCCAGCGCGCGGATGGCCAGCACCACCGCTGTGTTGAAGGGCACAGCCAGGCCCAGGGCGGCGGCACGCGCTACCAGGGCCTCGTTCAGGGCGCCAATCTCGGTGGGCTTGCCGGCGCGCAGGTGCTGCAACATCGAGGGCTGGTTCATGCGCTCCCGGCAATGCTGCAAGATTTCGCTGCGGGCGTCATGCTCGGGCAACACAATCCCCAGGGCATCAACCACCTGCAAAATTTCATCGATCACGTGCGCCATCAGCGCCTGCGCCGGTGGGGTTTGCATGATCTGCGCCGGGCGCAGGCCAGTCAGGGCGCTGATGGGGTTAATGGCACAGTTGTGCACAAACTTGCTCCAGATCGATGCCTCCACTTGGGGCGTGAGTTCCACCGCCATACCCTGGGCGCGAAACCTGTCAGCCACATCCTGAAGCCTTGGGGACATCGTGCCCGTGGCCTCGCCCATGGTGGTCAGGCCCAGGTGCGTGTGCCAGGAGCGTGCGGGCCCCTCGCCTGTGCCGCTGTTGTAGGTGATGCCCGCCATCACCCGCTGCGGACCCAGCGCGTCAACCAGGGCCTCCAGGTTGCCAATGCCGTTTTGCAGTGACAGGGCAAAACCGTCCGGCTTGAGGCAGCCCTTGGCAATGGTTGCAGCTGCCGGCGTGGCCGCCGCATCTACCAGCACCAAGGCCATATCGGCCAGGCCCAGTTGGGCTGGGTCTGTGGTGGCGCGCACTGGCACAATTTGTTCGCCCAACACGCCGCGCACCCGGATGCCGTGCTGCTGCAGGGCTGCGACCACATCGGCATTGCGGTCCAGACACACCAGCTCGGCACCCCCACGCGCCAAGGCCGCACCAAAAATGCAGCCCATGGCACCGGTGCCAATCAGGGCAACTTTCATGGTTTTGGAGATGGGGCAGGTGGTGTGTCAACAGCCAGGAATGACGGCAGCCTGGCGCCATCGCGCACCGCCGCATCGGCCCGGGCTTCTGCCGCCCGAATCTGCGGCAGCCGGGCCAGCACTGCGGCAAGGCGCGCCTGCGGCACCACCACCACGCCGTCCAGATCAGCCACCACAATGTCACCCGAAGCCACCGGGTGCCCGGCCAGCGCAATGGCAAAGCCAATGGTGCCGGGCCGATGGCGCTGGGGCGAGTTAGGCGTGACGCCGACCGCCCAAGCTGGCAAACCGACGTTACGCAGGCCCACCAGATCCCGCACACAGCCGTCGGTCACAAAACCCACGGCACCGCAGTTTTTGGCCATGCCAAGCACCAGGTCACCGGTGATCGCGCAACCGGTAAAGCCGCCCGTGCTGGCCATCAGCACATCGCCGGGCTGCACATCCTGCAGGGCGTGCACCAGTGCCAGGTTGTCGCCGGGCCCGGCGTCGACCGTCAAGGCCACACCGCAAAACGCGTACTGCTCGGCAATCGCTGGCCGAAGCCGATAGTCCAGCGCGCCACTGCCGCCCATGGCGTCGACGATGAAACCGGTGGGTGTGCCGCGCAGGGCTTCTACTTGGTCGGGCGCGGGGCGGGTAAAGGGTTGGCGCTGGATCAGCGGGGGGACATCAATCATGTAAAAACCTTTTGACGACAGTGACTGGGTTGGGCGATCACGCTCAGCTGGGGAGCGGATCCAGTATAGGACTGCAGGCGTGCAAGGGGCTGGGGCTGGAGCTGGGGCTGGTGAAGGCTTACCTCTTGGGTGGCAGGCTGAACACCAGCGACTGAACTTGTCTATGACGAAATAGGCTTTTGGCGCGCCCCCGCATGAGTGACTGTCGAGCGGCCGTGCAGCCCGTTAGAATGTATCTACAACGATGGATATCAATTTTAACCATGATGAATCTACAAATTGCCAAATGGGGTAACAGCCTTGCGGTTCGCATTCCGGCAGACTATGTGCGAAAAATTGGCATCAAGGAGGGTGATCATCTGGTGGCTCAGGTGGGCGCTGATGGCGCTTTGAATCTCAGACTGCCAGCACAGTGGAGCCGCCAAGCATTCGCTGAGGAACTGACACGCGACGCCAATGCGCTGCCCATGGGGTCCTCCGTGATGGAGCAGTTGCGACAAGAAGCGCGCTACTGATGTTGTACGTCGACACCAGTGTCTTAGTGGCACTGTGCACCAACGAAGCCAGAACGGCCGACGTTGTCAATTGGTACGCAGCATGCGCCGACGAATTGGCATCCGCCGCCTGGTGTGTCACAGAATTTGCGAGTGCTTTGGGCATCAAGCAACGCACAGGCCAGTTGACCGAATCACAAGCACAAGCGGCTTGGGTCAAGTTTGAGCGCATGTGCGCCAATGACCTGCAGTTGCTGGCCGTGGAGGCGATCACATTTCACAAAGCTGCCATGCTGACCATGAATGTGGCCGAAGGCTTGCGGGCCGGTGATGCCTTGCATCTTGTGTGCGCCATGCAAGCCAAAGCGGCTGGCATGGTGACTTTGGATGCCGTACTGGCCAAGAATGCCAAGCGGCACAAGCTGAAACTGGTGGCAGTTGGCAGGTCATGACTTACCTGCTGCGGGGCCGGAGCAGCTAGCGCAATAGCGTTGGCAGCATTTTCCGCACATCGCCGTGCAGCGATGTCAGCGTGCTTTCAAACGGGAGGTGTGGCATTTCATCTTGGACAAGCGTCGCCACGGCACGCGCTTGGTCAAGGTCGCGTGGTTTTTTGATGGGTTCGCGCGTGAGCAGGCCAGATAACCACGCTTTGTGCAAGGCAAAAGCTCTCGGGTCCGGCACGCGCATGGGCACTGGCCAGCCATCCTCGTCGACGGCGACAGCTTCGAGTTTGGGCGAGTCCAACAGCCATTGCAGGCCGGGCACTTCAGTGGCAACCAGATCCGATTCGGCAAACGTGATGTTTTCCGCTACAGACATGCCACGAGGTGCGATCACGAGATCCACCATGAACTGGCCGGCATTGGCGGCGCGGTAGCCGTTTTCGCGAACACATTCAAACGTCTTGTCGGCTTTTTTGAGTAAACCTAGCAAGCCCTTGCCGTCTAGCTTTTCCGACACCACCGTCATCCGTTGACGGGTGTCAAAGAGCAAGTCAACATCACCGGAGGCAATTAATTCCAGCAAAAAATGCGCGCCTGCTGCAGCCTCGTAGCCGTACAAGGCCTGAGTACCAATCACCGTAAAGCTGTCATGAAGGCCGGCTTCATCAAGTTCACGCAGCACACGAGCCACGACGCGTGGTACCCGATTCAGCCTTAAGGCCTTGTTGAGCCTTGCCTGCTCTTCAATTTTTTCCCGAATCAGGTGCAGACGCTCCTTTGCCGCACCACGTCCGGCCGTAAACGCCGCCAACAAGTCCTCGGTTTGGGCTGATCGAGGCCCAAGGGACGTGCCGTTACCGCGCCGGTCCCGGTCTCTGAACAGATATTCAGTATTTCGCACTGTCTTCCAACGCATGGCGTAGGTGTAGGACACCGCATGCGCCAGAGCAGTCCGGTAATTGTCAAAAAGTTGACCGGTGTTGACCTGGTGCAGTCGTTGCTGATTTGACAAAAGCTTCATGACGTTTCCGGCAATTTATTTATTTCATAAATTTTGCCGGAAACACCGCCAAGACACAACAGCAGTTTCCGGCAAAAATTAGATCATTCTCGTTTTGCCGGAAATATGCTGATCTACCTGATCAAGAACAAACCGCCCAGCGTCGCGCAGCGCATCAATGCATAGGGGCGGATTAGCTAAGTGATTTTCTTGCATAGCATCTTATATGTTGACGCTGGCAAAGCCTTTGAGGGCCTGTTATTTGCGGTCACTGCCAATCAGATGATGTTTTCGAGCACATCGGCTGTGCTACGCGGCGGGCAAAGCCGACGCAGGCAATCCTGATGCGCACAGACCATCAGCGCCACCTTTGCGAACGGTCGCGCAATGAAAGCAGCTTCACGGCAAGGAATGAGCGTAAGAGCGACCAGTCAAAGCAGCTATTCACAAATGAAATGCAGAGGTACAAAAATGAGCAATTGTGTGCATTTCAAAGGCGCCACATAATACAGGTGAAGGCTTTCAAACGGCGAGCGTTGCTGGAGGCCCATCAACCTGGAGACGAAAATGGAGCGCGGAGATTTCATGAATGCCTTGGCTCAACCCTCCGTCGGCTGTGCCGCGGCAGCCCCAAGCCGCCGGTCCTTCATCCGCCTTGTGGGCGGAGGCGCCGTACTAGCGGCAACAGGTTCGCTCGCCGGCTGCAGCGGCGAATTGCCCGAGGCTGCCGTCCAGCCTTGGCGAAGTCCCGATCGCGAGGCCGACACGCGGCGCTTCATGCTCGCCCATGCATTATTGGCCCCCAATCCGCACAACCGCCAGCCATGGATCGCCGACCTGCGCGAGGCCGGGCGCGTCCACCTGAATTGTGATGGTGAACGTCTGCTGCCCGAGACTGACCCATTTGGTCGGCAGATCCTGATTGGTTGCGGCGCTTTTATTGAGTTGGCGGTGATCGCGGCCGCCCAGCGGGGCGTTTCGGCGAAGGTTGAGCTCTTTCCCGACGGTGCACCCGCCGACCAGGCGTTGCCCAAGGGCAGTCGCGTGGCAACGCTGGTGCTGGGCGAGCCTGGCAGTGCCGCGGCGGATCCCTTGTTCGCCCAGATCGTGCGGCGGCACACGCGCAAGTCCGCCTATGCAAATGATCGCGCGCTGCCCGAGACCCTCTTACGCAGCTGGGGCGAGTCGGCCGTCCGCTTCGGCCTGCGTACAGGCGCGGCGACCAGCGCGGCTGCCATGGACCCTGTCCGAAAGATCACGCGCGAGGCCTACGAGATCGAGGCCACCACGGCGAGTACCTGGCTCGAATCAGCCCGGCTCATGCGCATCGGGCCCGGTGCCATCACCGCAAACCCCGACGGCATCAGCCTGAACAGCCTGATGGTGCGGGCGCTGCACACGGTCAGGCTATTCGACCCGATGGAGGTGCCCGTCAAGGGCAGCAGTTCTCTGCAGCGGGTGATGGATCGCTGGGTGCCCTTTGAAACTGCCAGTGGCTTCCTGTGGTTGGCCAGCCCGGACAACACACGACCGACACAGGTGGCCGCTGGACGCGCCTATGTGCGAGCCCATTTGCTGGCCACTGCAGCGGGCGTTGACATGCACCCGTTATCCCAGGCCTTGCAGGAGTTTCCGGAGATGAGCGGACCGCGAGCAGCAATACACCGAACCCTCGGCCTAGGTGCCGGAGGCGAGACGCTCCAGATGCTCTCGCGCGTGGGATTCGCCACGGAGCCGCGCGGGCCGAGCCCGCGCCGAAGCTTGGAGTCTATGTTGCGCACCTGAGGCGGCATGCCGAGCCCTTTGTCATAAGCGTAGCTCTCGTTGGACACACAGCGCCCATGTCCCGACCACTCGACCCTTCCAATATAAGTGTTCTGAAAGCTGATCGATTCTCACAAACAATCTACTCTGGGCCGCCAGGTCTAGCGCCTCCCCAATTGAGGTACCAGCCAAAAAAGAGTCATGCGCGATACCAGCCCCGTACTGAAACTTTCGCCAACTGGTTCACGGAATTTACAGAAAAGCAGTTGCTTTATCAGGCCGGTGGCGGTTTAGGGCCTGCCAAGCGATATACTTGACCATCTAAATAGTCAAGTTGAAAGAGAATGCCACCATGCAAGTCAGCGTAGCGGATATCAAAGCCAGGTTCACAGCCATTGCCCGGCAGGCTGATGCGGGTCAAGAGGTGATCATTACCAACCGGGGTAAGCCTGCTTACAGGTTGCTGCCCATCCACCCAGCGCCGCTGCGCTCTGCTTTCCCTGACACCACGGCGCTGGCCATGCAGTCAAAGCCCAGTCAGACCTTGGTCAACGGCAGCTTTGTGGCAGACTGGCGTGCGCAAAATGAGCGGTTTTAATCTGCCGTGCCAAATAACGTCTATGTAGACACCAGCCTGTTGCTGGCGGCCTTTAGCAATGAGCCTGGCCAGCCCATCGCACTGGCACTGTTGCAAGAGCCGCAGTGGACGCAGGTTTGCGTCAGCGACTGGACTCTGGCCGAGTTTGACTGCGCTCTGCACGCCAAGGTTCTTCGCGGCGAGACACCGGCTGACGTGGCACATGCGATTAACCAATCCATCGAACGCTTGCTTGAAGTTGGCGCCTTGCAGCGCCTGCCCGTGCTGCGTGAAGACTACAGCGCCGTGCAGCGGGTGGTACCTAGCATCAGTTGCCTGGTGCGTGGTGCGGATGCCCTGCATTTAGCGGTAGCCGCCCGAAGTGGCATGACCCACTTCGCCAGCCTGGACAAAACCCAGCGACTGGCGGCAGCGCAATGGCTCAGACATATCCCATGTGTGCCAGAGTTGTAGCCTAATGACAACGCGCTCGCTTTGAGCGGTATCCCCGGTTCACTAATGGACCCCAGGTGGATCTGCCCAACTGTTTTTCAGGCCGCTCTGTACAATACACACATGCACGTGTGTACGTAAGGATTTGCCATGCAAACAGTCATCAGTCGTGTCTTCATGAACGGCAACAGCCAAGCCGTGCGGATTCCCCAGGAATTTCGGCTTAGTAGCAGCAGGGTGCAAATTTTTCTTAATGCCGACGGCGATCTGGTGTTGCACCCCATTCCCACGGATCGGGGTGCCGCCCTGCTCGACGCGCTCAACGCCTTCGATGATGAGTTTGTCGCACTGGTCGAAGCTGAGCAAACCGCACCATCGGCCATGCAGGACCGGGAGCCGCTGTGAGGTACATGCTCGACACCCATATCCTGATCTACCTGATCAAGAACAAACCGCCCAGCGTTGCGCAGCGCATCAATGCGCTCGAGAGCCAAGCTGAGCTGTGCATGTCATTCATTACTTTTGCCGAGTTGCTCAAAGGCGCCGAACGCAGCACCCGCCAACCGGATGTGATTCGCCAACTGGATGCACTGACACGCGTGATCCCCGTGCGCTACGCGGTCGACCGCGAGTTGTGTGTGCACTACGCCAAACAGTTCACCCAGTTGCGCGCTGCGGGGACACCCCTAGACGCCAACGACCTCTGGATCGCCTGCCACGCGCTCGCCCTGAACGCTACCCTGGTCACGAACAACACCAGCGAGTTCAAGCGCCTCACTGGCCTCCAACTGGAGAACTGGGCAGGCTAGGGGCGGAAGCCGTGGGTGGCTGTGGTCATTGGAACGTGGTGTAGGTGAGTTGCCGATGGTACTTAATGGATAGCAGAACGACTTCGGTGTCTAAATGCGCGTAAAGCACAAGGTGCGATCCGATCACGAATTCGCGCAGGTGAGGCAAGTTGGCGGACTGCGCCAACTGCCGC
Source organism: Comamonas sp. lk (assembly GCA_945925985.1). Lineage (GTDB taxonomy): Bacteria > Pseudomonadota > Gammaproteobacteria > Burkholderiales > Burkholderiaceae_C > Rhodoferax. The sequence continues at coordinate 32,995 of CAMELV010000004.1, forward strand.
ACCGCTGCCAGTCGCAGGCTGGCCTGCGCCGAGTTCGGCTTCAGGAAACGCGCCGGCCGGCCGCTGGCTGGAGACCAAGCCAACACCGTTGTCATCTCGCGCAAATCGCGTTTGAGCTGAGCCAGCCGCGCCGGTGCACTGGCGGCATCTTGCTCCACCATGAAGGCATGCACTGCCAGCAGGCAGTCGGCGAAGTGAGGGGCCGCGCCGACCTGGGCACTGACTCGCCTTTCGTCGGACCGCGACATCAGTCTGCGAGCAGCTTGTCGAGCTCGGCCGATGACATGCGCTTGCCAGCAATCAGTTGGCCAAGCGCGATTTCAGCCTCAGTCAGCAGAACCAGGCCGGCATGCTCCTGCTCCAGAGCGTGGTAGTAATCGAGCTTTTTGGCATCCACCAGGGCCACGTAACTGGAACCGTTTTTGGTGAGCACCTTCTCGGCACCGCTACCCACCACGTCTTCGGCCAATTCGGTGAGACGTGCACGCGCCTCGCTGATCGGGATGATGTCACTGGTGCGCAAAGTCATACCGCGATCCTTAATGTATTTGTTAACGTTTATTTTAGACCTCGAAGACGATTTTCAGGTCACGCCCTCGAAAACTGCTGGGTAATGGAGCAGCTGCAAACTGTCGATATGGTTTCCCGCGTTCGCGGGAATGACGGTGCGTGCTCAGCCATCACGCGCCATGGCCCGCCTAGAATCCCCCGGTGCCCGCCGAATCCGCAACTCCCCTCCCCGCCCGCCGCCCGATCCAGCCCCTGCCGGATGAGCTGATCAGCCAGATTGCCGCGGGCGAGGTGGTGGAACGGCCGGCCTCGGTGGTGCGGGAACTGGTGGACAACGCGCTCGATGCCGGCGCCAGCCAGGTCACGCTGCGGCTGCTGGCCGGGGGCGTGCGGCTGATTGCGGTGGAGGACGACGGCTGCGGCATCCTGCGTGAAGAGCTGCCTCTGGCGTTCCGCCGCCATGCCACCAGCAAGATTGCCAGCCTGCTGGACCTGGAGTCTGTGGCCACCATGGGGTTTCGGGGTGAGGCGCTAGCCGCTATCAACTCCATAGCAGACTGTTCAATCCTGTCAAGGGCTGAAGGCCAAAATCATGCCTATGTTTTGGAGGGCCGCAGCGGCGAGCTGCGGCCGGTGGCGCGCAGCACCGGCACCACGGTAGAGGTGAAAGAGCTGTTTTTCAGCACGCCAGCGCGGCGCAAGTTTCTCAAGACCGACGCCACCGAGCTGGCCCACTGCCTGGAGGCGGTGCGGCGACACGCGCTGGCGCGGCCGGATGTGGGCTTTGCCGTCTGGCATGAGGGCAAGCTGGTGGCGCAGTGGCGCCGCTGCCAGGGCACGGACGCGCTGGCGCAGCGCCTGGCCGACGTGCTGGGCGAAGACTTTGTGCAGCGCGCAGTGGCGGTCAACTACCGCAGCAGCGCCAGCGGCCCAGCCTATGCGCCGCTGATTCAAGTGGCCGGCTTTGCCGGCATACCCGATGCGGCACGCGCCCGGGCCGACCAGCAGTATGTGTATGTGAACGGCCGCTTTGTGCGCGACCGGGTGCTGGCCCATGCGGCCCGTAGCGCCTATGAAGACGTGCTGCACGGCCAGCGCCAGCCGGTGTATGCGCTCTACCTGCAGGTGGCACCAGAGCGTCTGGATGTGAATGTGCACCCGACCAAGATCGAGGTGCGCTTTCGTGACGGCCGCGAGGTGCATCAGGCGCTGCGCCACGCGCTGGAAGACGCGCTGGCAGCGCCGCGTGCGGCGGCGGCGGCTCTGGCGGCTGGCCTGCACGGCACGCTGCCCGGCACATTACCAGCAGCCGGTGCCTACGCTGACAACGCATTGCCTCTGGCGCAGCAGGCTGCCGCCGTGCCGATGTATGCCAACCAGTACAAGATGCCTTTTGAGGCCACAGTTGGCCACCGGGTGAGCGACCTGGGCGCCCTGTGGCAGCGCAGCGAACCCGCTGTGCCAACCCTGACTACAGCGGCGCCGGCCTATGCCCAGATGCCGGCCGCAACCGCCCCGGTGTCTGACGCAAGCGCCCTGCCGCCGGGCGATTGGCCACTGGGCCGGGCGCTGGCGCAGTTGCAGGGCGTCTACATCCTGGCAGAAAACACCCAGGGCTTGGTGATTGTGGACATGCACGCAGCGCACGAACGTATTGTTTATGAGCGCCTCAAAAGCCAATGGCAGCAGCGCGCCGCTGAATCAAAGGTTGGCGGTAGTGGCCCGGCGGCGCTGGCCAGCCAGCCGCTGCTGATCCCCGCCACCTTTGCCGCCACGCCCGCCGAAGTGGCCTCCGCCCAGGCCCACGCCGACACGCTGGCGCTGCTGGGCCTGGACATTGCGCCCCTGTCAGAGCGCACGCTGGCGGTGCGAGCCGTACCGGCCAGCCTGGCGCAGGGCGACGTCACCGCACTGGCACGCAGCGTGCTGGCCGAGCTGACCCAGGTGGACGCCAGCACGGTGCTGGCGCGCGCGCAAGACGAACTGCTGGCCACCATGGCCTGCCACGGCGCGGTGCGCGCCAACCGGCGCCTGACGGTGGACGAGATGAACGCCCTGCTGCGCCAGATGGAAACCACCGAGCGCGCCGACCAGTGCAACCACGGCCGCCCCACTTGGCGCCAGTTGCGCCTGGGCGAGCTCGACGCCCTGTTCCTGCGCGGCCGCTGAGGCCTGTTGCCATGACACCCACCACCGCCGTTGGCACGGCCAACCCCACCCCGGCTGCCCGAGTGCGGCAAGAGGCGGGCGCCCTGTGGCAGCTGGCCTGGCCGATCCTGATCGGCCAGTTGGCCACCGTGGGTTTGTCGGTGGTGGCGGTGATGATGGCCGGTCACGCCTCGGCGCAAGACCTGGCCGGGGTGTCGCTGGGCGCGTCGATCTTTCACATCACCACCACCACGGTGATTGGGGTGATGATGGCCATTAACCCGATCGTCGCCCACATGGTGGGTGCCGGCGACCACGCCCAGATACCGCACGCGGTGCGTCAGGCGCTGTGGAAAGCGTTGGCGGTGGGCTTGGTGGCGGTCGCTTTGATGAATATGGCGGCGCTGGTGTTTAACCACTTGGCGCTGGAGCCCAGCGTGCGGGAGCTGGCGCAGGGCTTTGTGCGCATCACCAGCCTGGGGCTGCCGGCCTATGCCGGCTACCGGGTGCTTTACGGCTACAGCGCCAGCCTGAACCAGACCAAGCCGATGATGGTGATTGCGGTCACAGCCCTGCTGCTAAATGGCTTGCTGAGCGCACTGCTGGTCTATGGCCTGTTTGGGCTGCCGCGCCTGGGCGGCCTGGGCTGCGCCTGGGCCACCACCGCCGCCATGTGGTTCAACTTGTTGGCCATGGTGTGGTGGACGCGGCGCAGCCCGGCCTACCGCAGCACCTGGCCGCTAAGTCACTTTGAGCCGCCGCATTGGCCCACCCTGGCCGCGCAGCTGCGACTGGGCCTGCCCATTGGCGTGACCTATTTTGCTGAGACCAGCGCTTTTGGACTGATTGCGCTGCTGGTGGCCCGCTTTGGCACCAATGAGGTGGCAGCACACCAGATCGCGCTCAACTTTGCGTCTTTCAGCTTCATGCTGCCGATGAGCGTCGGGGTGGCGATATTGACCCGGGTGGGGCAGTCCATGGGCGCTGGCGACGCACGGGCGGCGCGCTTTCGGGCTTGGGTGGGCATTGGCGTGGCGTTGGCCTTTGCCGGGGCGTCGGCGCTGTTCATGGCGCTGTTGAGCCAACAGATTGCCACCGCCTATACCAGCGACCGCGCCGTGGCGGCGCTGGCGGCTCAGCTGCTGCTGCTGGCCGCACTGTTCCAACTGACCGACGCCTCCCAGGTAGCTACCAGTTGCGCCATTCGCGGCTACAAGGTCACGCGGGCGCCCATGGTCATCCATATGCTGGCTTTCTGGGGTTTGTCGCTGCCACTGGGCTGCGTGCTCGGGCTGGCGCCAGGCTGGCTGCCGTTCGGGCCGGCAGAACCCATGGGGGCGCACGGTTTCTGGATCGCGCTGGTGGTGGCACTGACAGTGGCCGCCCTGGCCCTGACCGCCCTGCTACACCGTGTGGCCAGCAACCATCTGATACGCTCAAACCATGCCCGCCCAGCCATTGCCGATTAGCCCCGCCACTGCTACAGGCGCCACCCGCCGGAGCACCATGCCAGCGCAGCGGATCGTGCTGTTGCTGGCCTTGCTGATTGGCCTGCAGCCCCTCAGCACCGACCTGTACCTGCCAGCCCTACCGGCGCTGACCACCGGTTTTGGCGCCAGCATGACGCAGGCCCAGCTGACCCTGACCGCACTGGTTTTGGCATTGGGTATTTCGCAGCTGTTCTGGGGCCCGGTATCAGACCGCTTTGGCCGCCGCCCGGTCTTGCTGGTCGGCATGGTGGCTTATGCGCTGTCCTCGGTCGCCTGTGCCATGGCGCCCAGCATGGACCTGCTGATTTTTTGGCGTGCCGTGCAAGGCGCTGCCATGGGCGCGGGGGTGGTCTGTGGCCGCGCCGTGGTGCGAGATCTGTACGAGCCGACCGAGGGTGCGCGGGTGATGTCCAAGGCCATGAGCGGCCTGGCCGTGATTGCCTGCGCCAGCCCGCCGCTGGGCGGTCTGCTGTCTGACCTGTTTGGCTGGCGGGTGGCGCTGACCACGCTGGCCCTGTACAGCCTGGTCACACTGGCGCTGCTGCTGTGGGGCTTTGAGGAGACCGTTCCGCAAAAAAACCCGCAGGCGCTGGCGCCGGGCAAGCTGCTGGCCAACTGGCTGATGGTGCTGCGTCACCCCATGTTTCAGGCATTTTCGGCGCTGACCACCGTGTCTTACGCCGGTCTGTTCACCATTTTGGCGGCGTCGTCATTCGTCTACATCCAGGTCTTGGGCTGGAGCAAAACCGGTTATGGGCTGGCGATGCTGGCCAATTCACTGTCTTACATGGCCGGTACATTTTTATGCCGGCGCCTGATCACGCGCTTTGGCGTGCCCCGTTCGGTAGCGCTGGCCGGAGGCGTGACGCTGATTGCCGGCACGCTGATGGGCACCCTGGCCCTGGCTGGCGTGCCATCGGGCTGGGCACTGCTGCTGCCGCAATGCCTGTTCATGATTGGCCATGGCGTGCACCAGCCCTGCGGCCAAAGCGGCGCGGTGGGCCCGTTTCCCGAGGTGGCCGGCGCAGCGTCGGCCGTGAACGGCTTTTTGGTGATGCTGATGGCCTTTGCCGTGGGCAGTTGGCTGGGCACACACATGGACGGCAGCGTGCTACCGCTGGCGCTGGGCGTGTGGTTTTGGAGCGCCGTCACAGCCCTGGTGGCCTGGACCTTGGTGCGGCGTCATGGCCAGAGCGGCAAGCGCTGAACCGTGAGCCCGCACGTGAGCCCCCACGCTAAGCCCCTGCGCTACCTGGCCCTGGCCGGCCCCACTGCCTCCGGCAAAACCGCTGCCGCCCTGGCGATAGCGCTTGAGCTGCCGGTAGAGATCATCAGCGTGGACTCAGCCCTGGTTTACCGTGGCATGGACATAGGCACAGCCAAACCAAGCGCCACCGAACTGGCCGCCGTGCCGCATCACCTGATTGACATCCGAGACCCGCTGCAGGCCTACAGCGCGGCCGAATTCGGCACCGACGCCCGCCAGTTGATTACTGATATCACGGCCCGCGGCAAGCTGGCGCTGCTGGTGGGCGGCACCATGCTTTACTTCAAGGCGCTGGCTGAGGGCTTGGACGACATGCCGCGCGCCGACCCCGCGTTGCGCGCCGAGATCGAGGCACGGGCACAAGCGCTGGGCTGGCCGGCCTTGCATGCCGAGCTGGCCTTGCTGGACCCGGTCACGGCAGCACGCCTGAACCCGGCCGACTCGCAGCGCATCCAGCGTGCGCTGGAGGTGTGCCGCTTGAGCGGGCAACCCATGTCCAGCCTGCACGCTATTAAAAAAATAGCTGCAACCCCAATATCCACGGGGGCTGAGGGCCAAAATGATTCAAAAGTTCAACCAGACCAGCGCCTGCTGATCTCGCTGGAGCCCGCCGACCGGGCCTGGCTGCACGCCCGCATCGCCCAGCGTTTTGACAGCATGTTGAGCGCCGGCCTGCTGGACGAGGTGCGCACCCTGCGCGCGCGCGGCGACCTGCACCCAGACCTGCCGTCGATGCGCTGCGTCGGCTACCGGCAAGCCTGGGAAGCGCTGGACGGCTTGTGGCCCATGGCCGAGTTGCGCGACCGCGGCGTGTTTGCCACGCGCCAGCTGGCCAAGCGCCAGATCACCTGGTTGCGCGCCAGCCCAGAGCGCCGGGCCATACCCTGTGAGGCGCCCGATGCGCTAGCCCAGGTCTTGGCGCTGGCGCGGGCCTTTGCGCGAAATGGAGACGACGGATGCAGCTGAGTGTGAGCAAGTTGGCCAAACACTATGGCGACTCGGTGGTCTTCAGCCAGGTCTCGCTGGAGGTGAATAGTGGTGAGTTTGTGGCCATCGTGGGTGAGTCGGGCGTGGGCAAATCCACCCTGCTCAACTGCCTGGCCGGGCTCGACCATTGGGACCAAGGCACGGTGCTGCTGGACGGGCAAGACCTGGGGCGCCTGGGTGACGAGCCACTGGCCCGGTTGCGGCGCGAACACATCGGCTTTGTGTTTCAGGCCTTTCATGTGCTGCCGCACCTGAACGTGGCGCAAAACGTGGCCCTGCCACTGATGCTGCTGGGCCGCACTGACCCGGCCCGGGTGCAAGCCATGCTGACGGCGGTGGGTTTAGAGGGCCTAGGCACGCGCCTGCCGCAGCAGCTGAGCGGCGGCCAGTTGCAACGCGTGGCCATCGCCCGCGCGCTGGTGCACCGCCCAGCCCTGCTGCTGGCCGACGAGCCCACTGGCAACCTGGACCCCAGCACCGCGCTGCGGGTGCTCGACACCCTGGTCAACCAAACCCGCCAACACGGCGCTGCACTGGTGTTGGTGACCCACTCCCAAGCCGCGGCCGAGCGCGCCGACCGGGTGCTGCAGCTGACGGCGCAGGGGCTTTTTACCCGGGCTTAGTTGTCAAGGCCAGTGGTTGGTGCTGCGGTCAACCCTGTCGTCCCCAGCTCGACTGGGGACCCATGACTGCCTGGATTCCCGGTCGTAGCCGGGAATGACGGGAAAGTTGCGGGAATAACGGGCAGCAGCCAGTCGGAGCGCCGCTCAGCCCGGCACCACCTTGACGACCATAGCCATCGAGCAGTGGGAACCGGCCAACCCTGTCGCCCCTGCTAATGCCTGTCGTCCCCGGCTATCCGCGTCATCCTCAGCTATCCGCGTCATCCCCGGCTATCCGCGTCATCCTCAGCTCGACTGGGGATCCATGACTTCCTGGATTCCCAGTCGTGGCCGGAAATGACGGGCAGTTGCAGGAATGAGGAGGAGCAGCCTGCCGGAGTGACATCCTGCCCGACCAAGGCGGGGCCGGCGTGCCTGGTGCAGCGAGGTCAAGGCGGAGGGACCGGAAGCCGGCAGGCTGCTGGGCCCGGGGGACACGAGCGGAATCAGGCACGCCGGCTCCGCCCAACGCCAACGCCAACGCCAACGCCGACGCCATCTCCACCGCAATAATGCAGTACTCTTCATCCCAACCTGAAGCTCGCCCCATGACCCAACACGAACTCGACTACCAAAGCCCCGCCGTCACCCAGGCAAGAGCCGACCTGGCGCTGGCCCTGCGCGCTGCGGCCCACCACGGCCTGTCAGAGGGCATCTGCAACCATTTCAGCGTGGAACTGGCCGACGGCTCGGGCCGCTTTCTGCTCAACCCGCAGGGCCTACTGTGGCAGGAAATACAGGCCGATGACATTGTGCTGATCGACGTGCTGGGCCAGCGCCTGGCCGGGCGGCACCCGGTGGAATCGACTGCCATGCACATCCACTCGGCCATTCACCGGCTGGCCGGCAAGGCCTGCGTGCTGCACACCCACATGCCGTATGCCACGGCGCTGACGCTGACCCAGGACCGGGCGCTGGACACCACCTTGTCGCAAAACGCCATGCGCTTTCATGGCCGGGTGGCGGCTGACCCCCACTACAACGGGTTGGCGCTGGACGCCGGCGAGGGCGAGCGCATTGCCATGGCCATGCACGGCGCCGATGTCGCGTTTCTGGGCAACCACGGCGTGGTGGTGTGCGGGCGTCAGATCGCCCATGCCTACGACGACCTGTATTTTCTGGAGCGCGCCTGCATGATGCAGGTGCTGGCCCAGTCCACCGGCCGGCCACTGGCACCCTGCGACCCGGCCCTTGCGGCAAGGGTGGGTGGGCAAGCCGAGAGTGAACGCCAGCAGTCCGAGCTGTTTTTTGAGGCGCTGAGGCGCACACTCTAAGCCGCATGATCGCGCTGCTGCGCACCTTCTCGTGGCAGGAGCTGCGCCACCACCCCTGGCGCAATGCCGCGGCCGTGTTGGCGGTGATGCTGGGCGTGGCGCTGGCGTTTTCGGTGCACCTGATCAATGCCTCGGCGCTCGATGAGTTTGCCCAGGCCACGCGCTCCGTCAGCGGCCAGCCCGACCTGAGCCTGAGCAGCGCCCAGGGCAGCTTTGACGAGACCGTGTTTGAGTTGGTGGCCCGTCATCCGCAAGTGGCCAGCGCCTCGCCGGTGCTGGAGATCAACACCCAGGCCACCGACAGCACCGGCACGCGGCTGTCGCTGCGCGTGGTGGGGGTAGACCCCATCGTGGTGGCGGCGGTGTCGCCCGATCTGCTGCCCCGGCCCGACGCTGGCGCCGACCGGCTGGCGCTGTTTGCCCCTGCAACTGTGTTTCTGAACGCCAGCGCGCGCCAGCGGTTGGGCCCCAACGGTGTGCAACTGCAGACTGGATTGCGGCTACAGCCGGTGGTGGTGGCCGGCAGCCTGAGCAGTGGCGGTGCACCGCTGGCGGTGATGGACATTGGCGCAGCGCAAGACCTGTTTGGCCGACAGGGCCAGCTCAGCCGGATTGACCTGCGCCTAAAAGCCGGTGCCGACCGCGCCGCCGTGGTGCGCGAGCTGCGGGCCAGCCCCGGCTGGCCCGTCGGCCTGGGCCTGAGCGAGCCGGGCGATGCCGCCGAGCGCCTAGGCAACTTATCGCGCGCCTACCGGGTCAACCTGACGGTGCTGGCGCTGATTGCCCTGTTCACCGGGGCATTTCTGGTTTTTTCGGTGCTGGCGCTGAGTGTGGCCAAACGCGCCCAGCAGTTTGCCTTGCTGGGCGTACTGGGTCTGAGCGCCCGGGCCCGGCTGGCGCTGGTGCTGTGGGAATCACTCGCCCTGGGCCTGGTGGGCAGCGTTGCCGGGGTGCTTCTGGGCACGGCGCTGGCGGCACTGGCGCTGCGCCTGCTGGGCGGCGACCTGGGCGGCGGCTACTTCACCGGCGTGGCGCCGCAGTTGCAATGGCAGGGCAGCGCCGCCCTGCTGTACGGTCTGCTGGGTGTGGTGGCCGCGCTGGCGGGTGGCTGGTGGCCCGCCCGGCAGGCCCAACAGCTGCCGCCGGCACAAACCCTCAAAGGCCTGGGCAGTGCCACTTCGCAACCGCACCAGCGCTGGCTCAGTATGATTTTGATAGCAGCCGGAATAGCCCTGACAAGGGCTCCGGCCATTTTTGACCTGCCGGTGGCGGCCTACCTGTCGGTCGCGATGCTGTTGGTGGGCGGGATTGGCGCCCTGCCCTGGCTGATCGGGCTGCTGCTGAACCGGCTCAGCCCCTGGGTGCAGGGCTGGCTGCTGCCGCTGCTGGCGGTGGAGCGGGCACGGCGCCAGCGCGACAGCGCCGCCGTGGCGCTGAGCGGCGTGGTGGCATCGCTGGCACTGGCGGTGGCGCTGACCGTGATGGTGGCCAGCTTTCGCACCTCGGTCACCGACTGGCTGGACCGGGTGCTGCCAGCCGACCTGTATGTGCGCAGCGCCACCTCCCTGCGCGAGAGCGATACGCTGTTCTTCAGTCCGGCGCTGGTGCAGGCCGCCGCCACCCGGCCCGGCGTGCGGGCGCTACGCCCCCAGCGCCAGTTGCCGCTGCTGCTGGACCCAGCGCGGCCGCCGGTGGCGCTGCTGGTCAGCCCAATCGACAACCCAGCGCTCAGCCTGCCGCTGGTCGGCGCGGCGCTGCCGGTGCCGCCGGGGCAGATCGGCATCTATGTGAGCGAGGCCATGGTGGATTTGTACGGCGCCAGACTGGGTGAGAGCTTTGCCCCTCTTTTTAAGCATTTTTGGCCTCCAGGCCACGTCCAGACTGGCGATATAGCTCCTTTTTTTGTAGCAGGCGTCTGGCGCGACTATGCCCGTCAGTCCGGCAGCATCGCGATGGACCGGCGCGCCTATGAGCGCATCAGCCCGGACCGGCGCGTCAATGACCTGGCCTTCTGGCTGCAGGACGGCGCCAGCCCGGCCACCGTGCAGCAGGCCCTGCGCGAGCTGGCCGACCGCGAGGCGCCGGGCGCCGGCGCGCTGCTGGAGTTTGGCACCGCCAGCCAGATCCGCGCCATCTCACTCAAGATTTTTGACCGCAGCTTTGCCGTGACCTACTGGCTGCAGGCGGTGGCGATCGGCATCGGCCTGTTTGGCGTAGCGGCCAGCTTCAGCGCCCAAGTGCTGGCGCGGCGCAAAGAATTCGGCCTGCTGGCGCACCTGGGGCTCACACGACGCCAGATCCTCACCGTGGTCACCGCCGAGGGCGCGGTCTGGACCAGCGTGGGCGCGATGGCTGGTTTGGGGCTGGGGTTGGCGGTGGCGGCGGTGCTGGTTCACGTGGTCAACCCGCAAAGCTTTCACTGGACCATGGACCTGATGCTGCCCTGGCCGCGACTGCTGCTGCTGTGCCTGGCCGTGGTGCTGGCCGGCACCCTAACCGCCTGGCTCAGCGCCCGCCCGGCCGCCGGGCGTGATGCGGTGCTGGCGGTGAAGGAGGATTGGTGAGGGGCAACCTAGCGACGGTCAGTCATTACGCTATAAACGACAAGCGCGTGGTTTTGCTGTGCGACGGGGGTGACAAGCGCACCCAGGGTGCAGACATCACAAGAGCAATTAGCCGATGGAAAGAGTGGCAGACAAGGAGAAACACGTGAAAGTAATGACCAAACATGACGACTGGCTGTTTGAGCAGCTGAAGGACGCAGAATTTGCAGCCGAATATCTCAACGCGGCAGGAGAAGACGACGACCCTAAGACCTACCTCACCGCACTTAGACAGGTGGTCGACGCGCGCGGTGGCATCGCCTCTACAGCCGAGAAGGCACACCTGTCGCGCGAGACCCTGTACCGTACACTATCCACCCGTGGTAACCCGACCATCAGAACGCTCAACGCCGTTCTAAAGGCCACCGGCTTGAAATTCGGCGTTACTGCCTACTAGGCAGTTTGGAGAACCCCTGAAGTTTTTGGTTTCGAACGCTGTGGCTAGAAGCTGAGATCGACGCCCGGCCATGGGTTTAGCTTCGCAATCGCTTCGGACTAGTTGCTCAAAATGAAGCTGACAGCGTTATTTGTTGGTACCAGCATTTGAAAGCACGTGCCACCATTTTGGCCTTCGCCCAACATACGAATGGGACGTCGACGCAAGTTCTTTTCGGTTGGCAGAATCGAACGCGCCAAGAAGCAATGCGACAGTCGGTTTGTCGTCAATGGCACCAATAGAACTGCCACATGCGCTGCACAAAGCACGGCTGGACCAGTCCGAGGATCGCCAAGCCGTTGGCGCACCACCCGGCCCCACCCACGAAACTCGATCTCTTGGGAACTCGACCCAAGCGACCGTCAAAGCACCTGTATGGCGCTGGCACAGCTTGCAGGAGCAGGTGTGCGGCGTTGATGCAGGCGCCGCTGCAACGAAACGGATGTGTCCGCATAGGCAACCACCTTCGTATATCTTCTTCCCAGCCATGGCAAATACTCAACCTTGTTTGTGTTTATGCCGATGTGGAATCTTAGCGGCGAGCGTCGGATGGCGCAGAAGAACAGGAGTGAAATCAGAGCCTGAGGCTTACGGCAGCAGATGTCATCAAATTGCAACCTATCGCCCTTGCCGCCGCGTCACTGCTGATACTCGCCTGACCGATGTCATTTGGGTGCGCGCTTTGGTGCATGTTGAACGTCATGCCTTGATCCACCGCGATCCTGAAACTTCGACTCGTAGTGACCGTGTTCGGTACCCAGCAAGCGGTCCCATAAGCGAAACATCAGCCCGTAGTTCCCTTTGGAGGAGGTGTGATGGAGGTTATGGAATGTCGAAGTGTTCATCCAGCGCAGAATGGGGACTCGCAAAAGCCAGCGCGGCAGCAATTCGTAGCCGAGGTGGGACATCAGGTTGTTCGCCAGGCCGATTCCCTGGAGCACAGCGAGCGTGGGCAGGTAGATCGGCACGAGCAAGACGACCGGTAGTACCCAGGCGCCCAGAATCATCCCCTCAATCCAATGGAACGAGTACGACGAAAACGGATTCACGTCGACGCTCCTGTGGTGCACAGCGTGCACATACCGAAAGATTTTCGGGTGGTGCAGCAGGCGATGCCAGAAATAGAACCAGGCATCGGTGAATAAAATGAGTGCGATGAAGGTCGCAACGATCCAAGGCCAGCCGATCGTGCTGGGATCATTGGTCAACCGGGTGTGACCCTCAGCGTGCAAGATCGAGATGGCCACTGCTGTGACGGTCCCGGTCAGCAGCACCACCAAGGTGTGTCGCACCTCGAAGGTCAGTTGCTTGCGGTCGACACGATTCGTGGCCTGAATGCGTGCGCCGCTTAGCCGGCCCGCTCCGTACCTGCGTATGCCAAAGAACAACAGACCCACGACCGAGAAATAGGCCAAGGCCTGCCCAAGGTACCCCTGCACGAGCAGGACCATCAGATGGGGGACTTCGAACATGCCTGGGCTCCAAATGGACGTCGGTTTATCAATTGCAACTTATGGTTGCAATGAATTCTACTTCCCCAATTCAAAACTTGCAACTCACAGTTGCTTTTATGCGCTGATCCACGTAAGCTCGATCACATGAAGGGCCTTCCTCGCCACAAGAACGAAACGCCTCAAGTACGTGGAGAGGCGTTCACGCAGCTGGTGCTTGAGTTCACATTGGCGCAGCTCGCCGAGGTCGGATACGAGCGCCTGTCGATACCGGCGGTTGCTGCGCTCGCTGGCGTTAACAAGACCAGCATCTACCGGCGCTGGCCTGGCAAGGCCGATCTTGTGCGGGACTCACTCGGCGCGGCGATGAGCCATGCGGAACAGCCTGCCGATACAGGTGATCTGCGCGGCGACCTTGTCGGACTCGCGCAGTCGGTCGCGTCATTCACCCAGTCACACGCCGGTACGTCGATCATTCGCATTCTGCTTGCGGAGGGCGGGAATCCGACAGTGAGCAAGCTCGCGCAGTCTGCATACGGTGACACCAGCCGGCACGGGCCTTTGGAGGTTTTTAAGAGGGCTGCGGCGCGCGCTTGCTTAAGATCTGACGTAGATCCTTCGCTGATACTTTTCACCATCGCAGGGGCAGTCGTGCACCGGGTGTTCATTGAGCGGCGCATCGCAACGCAAGAGTTCATCGAACAGGTCGTGGACCTGGTGCTGTTTGGCGCATCTTTCGAAAAACAAACAGCTGAGCCTTAGGTCCTCGTGAGCCCAATGGGCTCGGTGAATAGGGTTGCTGCCCCGGTTGCAAAGGCTAGCGGCTTACGCGCTGCGCCAAAAAGGCCTAATCAGAAGATTGGCAAAGCCTCCTTTGCTTCTAGCTGAGTTTTTTCATGCCGGCAATTTGATCAACGGGTCAGCGCAGTCCACACCCAGGGGCTCGAAGTGCTTAAGGTTGCAGGTCAGTAATAATAGCCCTGCGTTTTGAGCCAGCGCTGCAATTGCAACGTCTGCGAAGCCTGGATGGCGACCCTGAGCAAGGGCTGCATCCGAAATTTGACCGGCCAACCGGGCAACTTGTGCGTCCAGCGGCAAGATACGGTCTGCATAAGTGCCCAACAGTCCGTCCAACCAGCGATCAAGGCGGTCTGCTAGATCGACGCCGCCTGCACGTCGTAATTTACCAATGCCCTGTGCCATTTCTGCAATAGCGATGCAAGGCAGATAGAGTTGCTTGTGATGCTCTCGCAGCCAATCCTGCAAGGGTGCGGGCACAACGACTTCTCGGCCAGGTGTGAGGACAGACACCACGCTGGTGTCGAGCAAATAGCCGTTAGCCAAAGTCAACGCCTCGCCGTGGCGTCGCGTCGCGCTGGGTCGCTAGCGGCTCAGGCAAGGCCAAAAGATAGTTGGCCAGGTTGGGCATCTCCAGCGGGTAGAGGCGTGCGCCGTCGGCCACTGGCACGATCAATGCACAGGGCTGACCGTGGCGGCTCACAAGTGTTGGGCGACCTTTCTCAGCGGCAGCCACCAGCGCAGAAAAACTGGCCTTGGCTTCGCGAATTTGCACTGTTTCCATGGCGATCCCCGTGTGACTACATGAGGTCATTTTATGCGAGTTTGAATTGTCATGGCAAGTAAGGTTTGTTATCAGGTTTGACCAATTCGATTAAGTCCCATTGATTTCCGTAGAGGTCTGCGAAGACAGCCACTGTGCCGTGGGGCTCCTGAACCTTGCCTCGAACAAACTTGACGCCACGGCTTTGATAAACCGCGTCATCACGTTCAAAATCGTCTGTGTAAAGAAACAAGAAAACTCGGCCACCTGCTTGATGAAGCCTTGATGCTGTTGCACGACCTGTTTTCAACCCAAGCTGCCCAGCCCCGCGGCGATGCCAAAGCCCTGTTGGGCATGAAAGACCGCCTGGCGACATCAACCCTGAGTGCGCTGCTCGAGCGCGGCTTTCTGGCCACAGACTCCGCCTACGGGCTGGTTCGGTTTGCCGTACCGCGCCATGCCTTGCGGTTTTATTTGCCGGCGCTGTGGCCAGAAGCCGAGGCCGACTCTGACCTACTGAATGGCGATGATTGAGGACACATAAGCTTCCTTGATGACCGTCAAGGGTCAATGCGCCTGCAGGCTTTAGGCTCAGACCAAGATGACGTCGATCACGCTACTGCAGTGGATTTTTGGGGCCCTGCTGCTGCAGGCGGCGGCCCTGATGGCACTGGCGTTTGTGCGGCATTGGCAGGCCTATACCGCCTTGCGCACGGCGGCCATCAAAGGCGGGGTTGAGCTGCCGTCTCCCGCCGAAGCCGCCCCCGCTGATGCGGCGCCAGCCGATGCGGACTTGCCCGCCTGGGCCGGTTTTCGCCCGTTCCGGGTACGGTCCAAAACCCTGGAAGATGCGGCTGGCCAAGTGTGCTCGTTCGAGCTGGTGCCAGACGACGGGGTGCCGCTGCCACCTTTCTTGCCCGGCCAGTTCCTGACCTTTCGGCTGGAGCTGCCTGCCGCGCAGGGCAACACGGCCGCCTTGGTGCGTTGCTACTCGCTGTCGGACGCCCCAAACGCCGACGCCTACCGCGTCACGATCAAGCGCTCACCGGCACCAGTCCAAGCGGCGGGCAGCTTAGCAGCAGCCACCGGTGCTGTGTCACATTTTTTTCATGACCAGCTCAGCGTTGGCAGCTTGCTGCAGGTGCGCGCACCCGCTGGCCGCTTCTACCTTGACCGCAGCCAGGCGCCGGTGGTGCTGATCGCCGGCGGCATTGGCATCACACCGATGCTGAGCATGGTCAACTGGGCGATGCAAGAGCAGCCCGAGCGTGAGCTCTGGTTGTTTTACGGTGTGCGCGAGGCTGCCGAGCTGGTGATGCTGCCGCAGCTGCAAGCCCTGGCGGCCGAGCACCTTAATTTCCACCTGCACCTGTGCTTCAGCGGACCGCCGTCCACAGCCGAACCACGCGAGCGAGCGGTGCTGGTGCACCAGCACCACAGCCGAATCGATGTGCGGCTGCTGCGCAGCGTGTTGCCGCTCAAGTCCTACCACTTCTTCCTGTGCGGCCCCACTGCCCTGCTGGTCAGCCTGGTGCCGGCGCTGGAGGGCTGGGGCGTGGCAGGTGAGCGCATCCACTTCGAGGCTTTTGGCCCGGCCTCGATCCCCCGTCGCAAGGCCACAGTGAGCCCGCCAGGCCTGGCGGCCGACAGCCCGGTCGCCGAGCCCTTTGCAGTCACCTTTGCCAGCTCGGGCAAGACCTGCACCTGGCGTCCAGGCCTAAGCAGTCTGCTTGATCTGGCCGAGGCCAATGGCATCGACGTCGCCAGCGGCTGCCGCAGCGGCAGCTGTGGCAGTTGCCAGACCACCATCCTCGCCGGTCAGGTGCGGTATGCACACGCGCCCGACCACACCCCCGAACCCGGTACCTGCCTGCTGTGCGTGAGCACGCCAGTCAGCGCCGTCACGCTGGACGCCTGAATGATCACCACGTCCACCCCCTCGCTGTGGCGCGGCCACGTGCTGCCGTTTGCGCTGCTGCTGGGCCTGCTGGCCGCTGCCGCCTTGGGTGGCGACTACCTGCTGCACCGCCTCAACCTGGTGTGGGTGGGGCGCTACCTGGGCATTCCCGGCACGCTGCTGATCATCGGTTCGCTGTACTACTCGCTGCGCAAGCGGCATTGGGCCACGGCCGGCGACCCTAAAACTCTGCTGAAGGTGCATGAGTTCGCGGCCTGGCTGGGCTCCTTGCTGGTACTGATCCATGCCGGCATCCACTTCAACAGCATCCTGCCCTGGCTGGCCACCGTGGCCATGAGCATCAACGTGGTCAGCGGTCTGGTCGGCAAGTTTTTGCTCAAGACCGCGCGTCGCCATGTGCAGGGCGAGCGCGAGCGCTTCCAGCTGCGTGGTCTGTCGCTGCCCGAGGTCGAACAGGCGGTGTTCTGGGATGCGGTGGCGCTGGGCGCCATGGCGCAATGGCGCAAATTGCACATCCCGATCTTCATCGCCTTTGCGGTGCTGGCGCTGGGTCACATCATCAGCATCTTCCTGTTTTGGGGCTGGGCATGAGTCGCACCCTCAAGGTGATCCTGGCCCTCAACCTGCTGTTGTTGGTGGCGCTCACCTTTGCCTGGCCGCATCTGATGGTGGGGCCGGGCAAGCTGATTCCGGGCCACCAGGCGCTGGGCACCGACTGCTTCGCTTGCCACAGCGCTTTCACCGGCGCCAGCGCGGCCAAGTGCATCAGCTGCCACAAGCCAGCCGACATCGGCAAGCTGACCACCCTGGGCGCCCCGATTGCCAGGCCGCTCAGCCGCACCCCGTTCCACCAGGCGCTGTCCAGCCAAAATTGCATGGGCTGCCACAGTGACCACGCGGGCGTGCGCCGTTACCACCTGCAAGGCAGCTTTGACCACAGCCTGCTGAATACGGCCACAGCCAGCCAATGCCAAAACTGCCACACCGCGCCCACCGACCCGTTGCACCGGCAGATCAGCGGCAACTGTTCGCAGTGCCACAGCAGCACCCAGTGGACGCCGGCCACCTTTGACCACGCCAAGTACTTTGTGCTGGACCGCGACCACAGCGCACCCTGCGCCACCTGCCATGTCCGCAACGACTACCGCACCTACACCTGCTACGGCTGCCATGAACACACGGTGGCCAATATCCGCCGCGAGCACGTGGAGGAAGGCATCCGCGACTTCACCAATTGCGTGAGCTGCCACCGCAGCAGCAACAAGCACGACATTCAGGGCAAGGAAGGCGTTGGCGGCGGCGAACGCAAAGCGCAGGACAAAAACAAGGGTGACGACGACTGAGGCCCGGCCGGTCAGTACACAGCGTCATGCTCGCCAACATTCACCGGGATGATCTGACCATCTTGAATCAACAGCTCCAGCGTGATGCGGTACGACAGATTGATGGACACCGAATGCAGACCGTCCAACTTGCCGCGCAAAGGGTGCAGGCGCAGCGACGGGTGGGCCGGGTTGGCTTCCAGCACTTGCAAAGTTTTGAGGTACTGCTGGCGAAGATCAGGGTGGCGTTTCAGAAAACGGGCCGCCCGACGGTTGTATTGTTCGGTGAAAACCAGCGCAAACATGGCAACTGGTGGCGGCGTTACATCGCGTCCAGCCGCGCCAGGTGGGCCTCGGGCGACTCTTGCACCCTGCGTCCGGCGGCCAGGTCGGCACGAGTCTGGGCCAGCGCGGCGTCCAGCTCACATTCGCGCAGGTAGTGGTACTGCGCCATATCCATCACCACATACCTGTCTTTGCCGCGCACCGACACAATCGCCTCGGGCGCGGTGCTCAGGGCCAACTCAATGGCAGCGATACCCTTGGTCTTCAGGTCATTGGCGCTGATGTGTGACATGGCAAACTCCTGGCGATGGGTCAATAATGCGCTTTATAGCACGCTGAATCATACGATTAATCCACCGCCGGATCGTATCGATCGATCAGACCAGCTTGGCCAAAGCAGTGGGCGAATAATCCGACAGCTCACTGGCGCGGCCGTCGCGCACCTTAAGCACCCAATCCGGGTCGCTGATCAAGGCCCGGCCCACCGCCACCAGGTCAAAGTCGCCCCGGTCAAACCGGCGCAACAGTTCATCCAGCGCGGCCGGTTGCGAGCCCTCGCCGCCAAACGAGGCGATGAACTCGCCCGACAGGCCCACCGAGCCGACCGTGATGGTGGGTTTGCCGGTGAGCTTTTTGGCCCAACCGGCAAAGTTAAGGTCCGAGCCCGCGTACTCGGGTTCCCAAAAGCGGCGCTGCGAACAATGGAAGATGTCGGCGCCAGCATCCGCCAGTGGCCGCAGCCAGGCCTCCATCTCCTGTGGCGTACGCGCCATCTGCACCGCGTAGTCCTGCTGCTTCCACTGCGACAGCCGGATGATCACCGGGTAGTCCGGCCCCACCTCGGCGCGCACCGCCGTCAGGATGTCGGCCGCAAACCGGCCACGCTGCACCAGCGTGCCACCGCCGTAGCCGTCCTGGCGCAGGTTGGTGCCCTCCCAGAAAAACTGGTCAATCAGGTAACCATGGGCCCCATGCAACTCGATCGCGTCAAAGCCCTGCCGCTTGGCCGCGCCAGCGGCCCGGGCAAAGGCGGCGATGGTGTCGGCAATATCGGACTCGCTCATCGGCTCGGCAATTTTTTTGCCCGGCGACGACAGGCCCGACGGGGAATCCCATGGGCCGGGCGGCTGCCAGCTGGTGCGGCGGTTGCGCACCGCGCCCACATGCCAGAGCTGCGGCGCCATCAGGCCACCCGCCGCGTGCACGCCCTGAATCACCTTTTGCCAGGCCGCCAGCGCGTCGTCGCCCCAGAAGCGCGGCACGTCGGGATCGTTGGACGCCGCCGGGCGCTCGACCACCGTGCCCTCGGACACGATCAGCCCCACCGCACTGGCGGCGCGGCGGCGGTAATAGGCCGTCACCTCGTCAGTCGGCACGCCGCCGGGCGAGAACGAGCGCGTCATGGGCGCCATCACGATGCGATTGGGCAGCTGGAGGGTCTTGCAGCTGAAGGGGGAGAAGAGGGATTGGGTGGGGCTCATAGGGGAGCGAATTTAACATTAGCCATGGGGTGTTTGCGCAGCTGGTCACCGCCCATCCTGCACAATCGGGTTGACCGTCAGCCGACAGAGGGCTGGCATCCCTCCCCCATGCACTGGCAAGACCCAACTCGCACCGACTCACGCCTGCCACGCCGCCGCCTGCTGGCAACCGCTCTGGCACTGCCGCTCTTGCCCACAGGTGCCCGCGCACTGGCGCCGCAGCGGCTGCAGTTTCCGCGTGACCTGGGCAGCCACCCCGACTTCCGCACCGAGTGGTGGTACATCACTGGGGCAGTGGCAGGCGGCACTCCGGCGCGAGACTTTGGCTTTCAGCTCACGTTTTTTCGCAGTCGGGTGGCGGCCACCCAAGGCATGGCCTCAGCCTTTGCCGCCAAGCAGCTGATGTTTGCTCATGCGGCGGTGACCGATGTCACAGGCAAAAAACTGTGGCACGACCAGCGACTGGCACGCGCCGGCTTTGGCGTGGCGCAGGCCAGCGAGACCGACACCGACATCCGCCTGCGCGATTGGTCGCTGCGGCGCGATGGCAACAATTACCTGGCACGGGCAAGCGGCGCTGGCTTTGATTTCACGTTGACGCTCACCGAAACCCAGCCGCTGCTGCTGCAAGGCGACCGCGGCCTGTCGCGCAAGGGGCCGGAGCCCAAGCAGGCAAGCTACTACTACAGCCTGCCGCAACTGCGCACCACCGGCACGTTGCGCCTGGGCGGCAAGCCGCTGGCCGTGCAAGGCAAGGCCTGGCTGGACCACGAGTGGAGCGACGAGCTGCTGCATCCGCAGGCGGTCGGCTGGGACTGGATTGGCATGAACCTGGCTGACGGCAGCGCGCTGACGGCGTTTCAGCTGCGCACCAAGGCGGGTGCCGCGCTGTGGGACGGCGGCTCCTTCCGCCACCCCGCCATGGGGTTGGACCAACTGCCCCATGTGTTCAGCCCAGGTGAGGTGGTTTTCCGGCCGGTGCGGTACTGGGTCAGCCCGCTGACCGGGGCCCGCTACCCTGTCGAGTGGCTGGTGCGCACGCCAGCCGACATCTACACCGTGCGGGCGATCGTTGACAATCAGGAACTAGACAGCCGAGCCTCCACCGGCACGGTCTACTGGGAAGGTCTCAGTGAGCTGCTTGACAGCAACGGCCGCCCGGTGGGCCGTGGCTACCTCGAAATGACCGGCTACACCGGGCGCTTGCAGCTGTAGCCACTTGCCCTGTCGCCAGTCAGCCCCACCTTGAGCACCATGACCACTGAACGCGCCAAATCGCAGAACCCCAAATCCTTGTCGGGCCTATTGCCCTTTTTGCGCCCTTACCGCACGCAGATTGCGCTGGCCGGCGTTTTTCTGGTGATGGCAGCATTGGCCACACTGGCCTTTCCATTGGCGCTGCGCAGCCTGATTGACGGCGGTCTGGTGCAATCAGACAAGGGCACCCAGGTGATGGCCCTGCGCGAACATTTTGCGGCCTTGTTTGCCGTGGCGGTGGCGCTGGGCGTTTTTTCTGCGGCGCGGTTTTACATGGTGAGCTGGCTGGGCGAACGCGTCACCGCCGATCTGCGCAACGCCGTGTACGGCCACGTGCTGCGGCAAAGTCCAGAATTCTTCGAGACCACACAAACCGGTGAGGTGCTGTCGCGCCTGACCGCAGACACCACGCTGGTGCAAACCGTGGTCGGTTCATCCTTGAGCATGGGCCTGCGCAATGCCGTGATGGGGGTGGGCGCCCTGGGGATTCTCATCTGGACCAACCCGGTGGTGATGCTGCAGGTGCTGTTGGTGCTGGTGCTGATCGTGCTGCCCTCGCTCTGGTTTGGCCGGCGGGTGCGCAAGCTCTCACGTGCCAGCCAAGACCGGGTGGCCGACTCCAGCGCGATCGCCGCCGAGGTGCTGAACGCCATACCCGTGGTGCAGAGCTACACCGCCGAAGCGCGCGAGGCCACGCGCTTCAACGTCTCCACCGACAACGCTTTCCAGACCGCCATTCGGCGCACCCGAGCCCGTTCGGTGCTGGTGGCTTTCATCATCATCGCCACATCGGCAGCGCTGTTGTGGGGCCTTTACCAGGGCACGCAGGCGGTGATGGCGGGACGCATTAGCGCCGGCCACCTGGGCCAGACCGTGGTGTACGTGATCATCCTGGCCAGTGCTTTTGCGATTCTGGGCGAGGTCTATGGCGACCTATTGCGCGCCGCCGGCGCGACCGAGCGCTTGATGGAGCTACTGGGCAGTCATTCGCCCATCAGTTCACCATCAAAACCGGCGCTAGCCCCCGTCCAGCTTGAAGGTAGCGCTATCGAATTTGAAGCAGTCAAGTTTCACTATCCGTCGCGCCCCAACCAGGCTGCGATAAGCAATTTTTCACTCTCGGTCAAGTCAGGGCAAACGGTGGCCATTGTCGGCCCCAGCGGTGCCGGCAAGAGCACCGTGTTCCAGCTGCTGCTGCGCTTTTATGACCCGGCACAGGGGCGAATCGTGCTCGACGGCGTGGCGACACGAGACCTAAGCCTGCACGACTTGCGCCAGCGCATTGGCATCGTGCCGCAGGACGCCGTCATTTTTTCCAACAGCGCGTTGGAGAATATCCGCTACGGCCGCCCGGACGCCAGCGACGCCGAGGTGCGGACAGCCGCAACCGCTGCCTTTGCCGACGACTTCATTCGAGCCCTGCCTGAAGGCTATGACACGTTTCTGGGCGAGCGCGGCGTGCGCCTTTCGGGCGGCCAGCGCCAGCGCATCGCCATTGCCCGGGCCATGCTTAAAAATCCACCGCTGCTGCTGCTCGACGAAGCCACCAGTGCCTTGGACGCTGAGAGCGAGCGCATGGTTCAGGCGGCACTGGAGTCAGCCATGCGCGGCCGCACCACGCTGGTCATTGCACACCGGCTGGCCACCGTGCAAAAGGCGGACCACATTGTGGTGCTGGACCACGGCCAGCTGGTAGAACAAGGCACGCACGCCGAGTTGGTGGCCCAAGGCGGTGTCTACGCCGGGTTGGCCGCGTTACAGTTCAACGCCTGAGCCAGGCCTGCGGCACAGCCGACGACACGGGTATTGGTCTGAGGCATGGTCTGAGGCATTGATCTAAAGCGCCAACCGGCGTAGACTTGTCGCACCCCAACGCCACGAACCCGCACACACCCACTCACTTGCATGGTTGCCGTCACCGCCACCAACAGCGCTACGCCCTCGCCGCCCATGCAGCGGGTCAATGCGCCTGAGCGGCAAGCTCAGCGCGAGGCCGCAGCGGCGCAGGTCGAGGCCAAGGTAAAACGGCAACAGGCTGATCGGGCCGAGCTCGAATCCAGCATGCGCAATTTGGCGGCCCGCCTACAGGAAGTCGAAGGCCTGTACAGCCGCCCGCCCGTGCGCAGCACAAAAACCGTGTTGCCACCTTCATTCCAGGACTTCATCGTGGATCAATACAACGCGACCCTGGGCGAACGCATGGCCAGCGGGACATCGCTAAAGCTACGCCCCGACACCGATCCCGTCCGCAATGCCCAAGGGCACCCCACCGGCCGCATCGTCGACCTGGTGGCTTAACCGGCTGCCGGCTCTACTGCAACTGGCCTTTAAGCGACTCCGGCAACGGCAGCGGCATCACGGCAATGCCCTCGTCAATCAAGGCCTCAGTCTCAGCCGCCGAGGCCTTGCCCCGGATACCGCGTTCCTTGGCCTCACCGTAGTGGATCCGTCGCGCTTCTTCGGCGAACTTGTCGCCCACGTCGTCTGTGTTGGCCACGATGCGTCGGGCCATCGCCATCCAGGCCATCTGCATCGCCTGTTCAGGCTGGTCAGCCAGCGCGACATCCTGAACCGGCTTGGCCTCTGAACGCGTTGCGCCCAAATTAAGTCTCGGTGCGCTAAGTTTCTTGGTGATGCTGGCGTCGCCACAAACCGGGCACTCCACCAAGCCTCGGCCGCACTGGGCAACGAAATCATCCTCGGACGCAAACCAACCCTCAAACAGGTGCTGTTGCGAACAGGCCAGATTCAAAACTTTCATAGCGCGATTATGCAGCGCGGCCTGGGCCAGCGGCAGTGTGCCAAGCCAATGCCCAGGCCCCGCTCAGCACATTTTGCAGCCACAGCGCGCCAGCCAGCGTTTTACCGTCGGTCACCTGCCCGCTCATGCACCAGTGAAGCAGTTCGGCCGGGGTGGCGGTGAAGACATCCAAAAACTCACCTTCATCGAGCTGCCGCTCGCCAGCCGTCAGACCACGGGCAAACCAGATGTCAATGAATTCGGTCGAGTAAGAGATCACCGGGTGCAACACGCCAGCGCGCGCCCACTCCGCGGCCCTGTAACCTGTCTCTTCCAGCAATTCGCGTTGGGCGCAGGCCAGGCTGGTCTCGCCCGGATCCAGCTTGCCCGCCGGAAACTCGATCATCACTCGCTTGACCGGGTAGCGGAACTGCCGCTCCAGCACGACACGCCATTGGCCAAGCTCGTCTTGCAACATGGGCACCACCATCACAGCACCTGGATGGACCACATACTCACGCGTCGCCACCTGGCCGTTGGGGAGTTGCACCGCGTCGCTGAAGGCATGCAAAAACCTGCCCTTGAGCAGTTCTTGACTGCTGAGCTTGATTTCGGTCAGGTGTTGGTCTGCATCAGTCATGCTGCCCGCCGAACAACGATGTCACGGTGCCACGGCTTGACGCGCAAGGCGTCAGCTGCCGAGCATTTGCACAACGGCACGCGCGCAGACCGCCATCAAGCCACCGGGCAGCAGGCCCAGCACCAGCACCAGTGCACCGTTGATGCACAGCACCACCCGCACGTCGAGCGGGGCGGACACCGTGGTAGCTGTAATGGGCTCGTCAAAGTACATGACCTTCACGACGCGCAAATAGTAAAACGCACCAATCAAGGACATCATCACCGCAAACACGGCCAGCCCAATGGACACAGCCTGCCCAGAAGCCACCAGCGCCTGCAGCACCGACAGCTTGGCATAAAAGCCCACCATCGGTGGAATACCCGCCAGAGAGAACAGACAGATGGCCATGACCGCCGCATACAGCGGACTGCGCTGGTTCAGCCCGGCAAAGTCAGCGATTTCTTCACTCTCAAAGCCGTCACGCGCCAGCAGCAGGATGACGCCAAAGCTGGCCAGCGTGGTCAACACATAGGTGATGACGTAAAACATGGACGAGCTGTAGGCGTTGGCTGCCGAATCGATCTGGCCATTGACCACCCCAGACATCATGCCCAGCAGCACAAAACCCATCTGGGAGATGGTCGAAAAAGCCAACATGCGCTTGAGGTTGGTTTGCGCAATCGCCGCCAAGTTGCCGATCAGCAGCGAAGCAACAGACAGCACCATCAACATCTGCTGCCAATCAATTGCCAGCGGCAGCATGCCTTCGACCAGCAACCGAATCATGATCGCAAAAGCAGCCAACTTGGGCGCGCCACCAATCATCAGCGTCACTGCAGTCGGTGCGCCCTGGTAAACGTCTGGAATCCACATGTGGAACGGCACAACACCCAGCTTGAAGGCCAGTCCCGAAACGACAAACACCAAGCCAAACACCAGCACCTGGTGGTTGACGTGACCCGAATTGATGGCGCGGAACACCGCATTGACGTCAAGTGAGCCAGTGGCGCCGTACATCATGGACAAGCCATACAGCAGGAAACCAGAGGCCAGCGCCCCCAGCACAAAGTACTTTATGGCGGCTTCAGTCGCTGTGGCGTTGTCGCGGCGCAGCGCTACCAGGGCGTAGCTGGAGAGAGTGAGCAGTTCCAGCCCCATGTACAAGACCAAAAAGTTATTGCCCGAGATCATGACAAACATGCCCAAGAGGGCAAACAGACTGAGCGTGAACAACTCACCGCCGCGCAACATATCGCGGTCGCCGGCATAGGGCCGACCATAGACCAGGGTCACCATAACCGCCACGGTGGCAAAGCATTTGAGCCAGTTACCCATAGGATCACTGACCACCATGTTGTTAAAGCCATAGACCGTACTGGCACTGTCGGCGTACAGCGCCTGCAAGGTGGCCACGACCGCCAGCGTGACCAGCGACATGACATAGGTCCCGGTCCGGCGAGGGCTCTTGACAGCGAGATCGGCCAGCGCAATCACGCAGGCCATCACCAAAAGAATGATCTCGGGAAACACCGAGATCCAGCTGAATTTGTCGATCATGTTCCGTCTCTTATGTCATTGAAGCCAAGGCAGGCTGATCAACGCAGCTTCGACTGCGCCACGTGCTTGAGCAACTCGGTCACAGAGCTGTCCATCACGTCGGTAAATGGTTTTGGGTAGACGCCCATGTAGATCGTGGCCACCGCCAGCAGCGCCAGCACCAGGAACTCACGGCTGTTGATGTCGACCAAGCCCTTCACGTCGTCGTTGGCCACTGGCCCGAGATAGACCCGCTTGAACATCCAGAGGGTATAGGCGGCACCAAAAATCAAGGCGCTGGCAGCCAGCGCACCCAGCCAGAAATTGGCCTTGACAGCGCCCAGGATGACCATCCACTCGCCCACGAAGCCAGCGGTACCCGGAAGCCCGCAGTTGGCCATGGCAAATAGCAGTGCGAAGGCTGTAAAGCGCGGCATGGTGTTGACCACACCGCCGTAGCTGGAAATTTCTCGTGAATGCACTCGGTCATACAGCACACCGATCGATAGGAACATCGCCGCTGAGACAAAGCCATGGGCGATCATTTGAACGATCGCGCCAGAGACGCCCAGATTGTTAAATATGAAGAAACCCAGTGTGACAAAGCCCATGTGTGCCACTGACGAGTAGGCCACCAGCTTTTTCATGTCCTGCTGAACCATCGCCACCAAACCGACATAGACCACCGCGATCAGCGACAGAGCGACCATGAACCAGGCCCACTCCCGTGCCGCGTCGGGTGCAATCGGCATCGCAAAGCGCAAGAAGCCATAGGCGCCCAGTTTCAGCATGATGGCAGCCAACACTGCTGAGCCGCCTGTGGGCGCCTCAACGTGAACGTCCGGCAGCCAGGTGTGTACCGGCCACATCGGCACCTTGACCGCGAAGGCCGCAAAAAAGGCAAAGAACAACAGGGTTTGCACGCTGCCGCCCAAAGGCAGTTTGTGCCAGAAGGCGACGTCAAAACTACCTCCGGACTGCGTGTACAGGTAAATCAGGGCGATCAGCATCAGCAGAGAGCCGAGCAAGGTGTATAAAAAGAACTTGAACGCCGCGTAAATTTTGTTGGGCCCACCCCAAATGCCGATGATCAGGTACATCGGGATCAGGGTTGCTTCAAAAAAGACGTAGAACAACAGCCCATCCAGGGCACAAAAAACACCAATCATCAACCCGCTGAGAATCAGGAAAGCGCCCATGTACTGGTTGACACGGCGGGTGATCACCTCCCAGCCCGCAATCACCACCACCAGGTTGATGAACGCTGTCAGCAACACAAACCAGAGCGAAATCCCATCAAGCCCAAGGTGGTAGTTGACATTGAAGCGGGCAATCCAGGGCGCTCGTTCCACAAACTGCATGGCAGCAGTGCCCAGTTTGAAGCCCTCATACAGGGGCAGGGTGACCAGAAAACTGACCAGAGCGCCAGCCAGCGCAACCCAGCGCGCCATGGGTGCCTGCTCGTCGCGGCCAAGTGCAAGCAGCACCACACCAAAAACAATTGGTGTCCAGATAGCCAGGCTCAGCAAACCCATTTTTATTGTTCTCCTACTTGAGCCAGACGAAGTACGTCATGAGCACAAAAACACCAAGAATCATGGCCAGGGCATAGTGGTACAGGTAACCCGTCTGCACTCGACGAGTCACGCTGGCGACCCAGGCGACGAGTTTCCAGGCACCGTTGACCAACACACCGTCAATCACCGCTTGGTCGCCCCCCTTCCACAAACCTGTGCCCAGGGCGCGTGCGCCCCGCGCCAAGACATTCTCATTGAACCAGTCCATGTAGTACTTGTTCTCAAGCAGCGTGTAGAGCGGTTGCACCCGGGTTTTGATTGCAGCCGGCAAAGCTGGGTTCACCATGTAAAGGTAATAGGCACTGGCAACACCAGCCAATGCCAGCCAGAATGGCGCAGCACTCAGGCCATGCAGTGCCAGTTGCAGCGGGCCATGAAATTCTTCGCGCAAGACTTCCATTGCCTTATGCAACTCCAGATTGACAAAAATCGCATCCTTGAAGAAGTCGCCAAACAGCATGGGCTGGATCGTGATGAAACCGATCAACACCGAGGGAATCGCCAACAGGACCAGCGGCAACGTGACCACCCATGGCGACTCGTGCGGCGCATGGGGCGCATGGCCGTCATGATGCGCTTCTGGATTCTGGTCGAAACGCGGCTTGCCATGGAACACCAGGAAATACATCCGAAACGAGTAAAAGGCTGTGATGAACACACCCGCGAGCACGGCAAAATAAGCGAATCCGGCGCCTGGCAAAGTACTGGCGTGAACCGCCATGATGATCTCGTCTTTGGAGTAAAAGCCCGAAAACAGCGGCGTGCCAATCAAGGCAAGCGAGCCCAGCAGGGCAGTGATCCAAGTGATGGGCATGTACTTGCGCAGCCCGCCCATCCAGCGAATGTCCTGGTTGTGGTGCACGCCCATGATCACCGAGCCGGCCGCCAGAAACAACAGCGCCTTGAAGAAGGCGTGCGTCATCAGGTGGAACACGGCCACCGAGTAGGCCGAGGCACCAAGTGCCACCGTCATGTAGCCCAGCTGGGACAAGGTGGAGTACGCCACAACGCGCTTGATGTCATTCTGAATGATGCCCAGGAAGCCCATGAACAAGGCGGTGATGGCACCAATCACCATGACGAAGTTCAAGGCTGTGTCACTCAGCTCAAATAGCGGTGACATACGGGCCACCATGAAGATACCCGCTGTGACCATGGTGGCCGCATGAATCAGGGCCGAGATGGGGGTTGGGCCCTCCATGGAGTCCGGCAACCAAACATGCAAGGGGAACTGTGCTGACTTGCCCATGGCGCCAATGAAGAGGCAAATGCAAATCACCGTCACCAGGAGCCAGTCGGTACCCGGAAAGCCGATCTTGGCCAACTCGCCGGATTTGGCGAACACTTCAGCGTAGTTCAGTGAGCCGGCGTAGGCCACGATCAGGCCAATGCCAAGAATAAAGCCAAAGTCACCAACACGGTTAACCAGGAAGGCCTTCATATTGGCAAAGATGGCCGTCGGCTTGTTGAACCAGAAACCGATCAAGAGGTAAGAGACCAAGCCGACCGCTTCCCACCCAAAGAACAGCTGCAACAGGTTGTTGCTCATCACCAGCATCAGCATGGCAAAAGTGAACAAAGAGATATAGGCAAAGAAGCGGTTGTAGCCCTCGTCCTCTTCCATGTAGCCCACGGTGTACAGGTGCACCATCAGCGATACAAAGGTGACCACGCACATCATCATGGCAGTCAGGCCATCGACCAGAAAGCCTATTTCCATCTTCAGCCCACCGACCACCATCCAGGTGTAGAGCGTCTCATTGAATCGCGCGCCGTCGAATGCCACGCTCACCAGCGTCATGGCCGACAAGACAAAGGACAGCAACACCCCCAGAATGGTCAGCGAATGCGACATACGCCGACCGATCCAATTACCGCCGAATTGGGTTCCAAGGACGCCGGCCAGGATAGCGCCCACCAGCGGAGCCATTGGGACCGCCAGCAAGGTTGAAGCGTTCAGGGTTTGACTCATTGTTGTTAACCCTTGAGCGTGTTGAGTTCGTCCACATTGATGCTGGACTTGTTGCGGAACAGCAGCACCAAAATAGCCAGGCCGATGGCCGACTCTGCCGCTGCCACCGTCAAGATGAAGAACACGAAAATCTGACCATGCATGTCACCCAGGTAATGGGAAAAGGCCACAAAGTTGGTGTTCACCGCCAGCAGCATCAACTCAATCGCCATCAGCAGCACGATCAGGTTCTTACGATTTAGAAAGATGCCGATTACCGACAAGGCGAAAAGAATCGCACCCAGCGAAAGGTAGTGTCCGAGGGTCAGGGTCATGATTTAGTCTCCGACGTGGGGGCCCCGTCATCGCTTTGCGGCAAGGCAGCCTGGGTGGCAGGCATGGTCAGCACGGTGAGTCGATCGCGCGCTTTAACCCGCACCTGGTCCGATGGGCTAACGAATTTACTGTCCTTGCGCTGGCGCAGTGTGAGCGCGATGGCCGCAATCATGGCCACCAGCAAAATCGCGGCGGCAATTTCAAGCGGGTACACGTATTCGGTGTAGAGCACCTTGCCCAACTCGCGGGTATTGGACAATTGCACCACCGCTTGGCCCGGGACCGCTGCCACCTGGGGCTCCTCGCTGACGCGAAAACCGCCCATCAGCACGGCAGCCATTTCAAGCGCAATCAACACGCCGACCACGGCGGCCAGGGGGAAATGCTTCCAGAAGCCTTGGCGAATGCTCTCGCCATTGATGTCCATCATCATCACCACGAACAAGAACAGCACCATGACCGCGCCGACATACACCAGTACCAGCGTAATGGCCAGAAACTCCGCTTTGAGCAGCATCCAGATCATGGCTGCCTGGAAAAACGACAAAACCAGGAAAAGGGCCGCGTGCACTGGGTTACGGGCGGTGATCACACGGAATGCTGCAAACAGCAGCACCGCCGAGAACGCATAAAAGAAAGCTGTTTTGACATCCATGACTTGGTTTTCTTTCGTGCAGCCGATCAGCGGTACTTGGCGTCGGCCGCCTTGGCTGCTGCAATCTCGCTTTCGTAGCGGTCACCTACGGCCAGCAGCATCTCCTTGGTGAAGTACAAGTCGCCTCTCTTTTCACCGTGGTATTCCAGAATATGGGTTTCAACGATCGAGTCCACCGGGCAGCTCTCTTCGCAGAAGCCACAAAAAATACATTTGGTCAGGTCAATGTCGTAGCGACTGGTGCGACGGGACCCATCTGCGCGAACCTCAGACTCAATCGTGATCGCCATGGCCGGACAAACTGCCTCGCAGAGCTTGCAGGCGATGCAGCGTTCCTCACCGTTTTCATAGCGTCGCAAGGCGTGTAGGCCTCTAAAGCGCGGCGACAAGGGCGTTTTCTCTTCGGGGAACTGCACCGTGACCTTGCGCTTGAACAGGTAGCGCCCGGTCAGGGCCATGCCCTTGAAGAGTTCCAGCAGTAAAAAGCTGGTTAAAAAATCTTTGAGCGAAAAGGCGGAGGCCGGACGCGCTGGAGCAATGGTCGACATGGGTGAATCCTCTTACTGCCAGATGTTGAAAGAGGTCTGCATCCAGGCGCCAACGACCACCAACCAAACCAGTGTGACTGGTATGAAAATTTTCCAGCCCAAGCGCATGATCTGGTCGTAGCGGAACCTCGGAAAGGTGGCGCGCACCCAGATGAACAAACTCACCACGGCACAGGTCTTGATGCCAAGCCAGACCCAGCCCGGAATCCAGTTGAACAGGGCGCTGTCGATCGGCGCGATCCAGCCGCCCAGGAACATGATGGCCGCCAGGATCGACACCAGCCACATGTTGGCGTACTCAGCGAGGTAGAACATGGCATAAGACATGCCGGAGTACTCCACCATGTGTCCCGCCACGATTTCAGCCTCACCCTCCACGACGTCAAAGGGGTGGCGATTGGTTTCAGCCAAGCCCGAGATCACGTACACCACAAAAATAGGTAGCAAGGGCAGCCAGTTCCAGGACAGGAAGTTCAGGCCCATCTGGGCAAAATAGCCTTTCCCCTGGCCGGTGACGATGTCGGTCAGGTTCATGCTAGCGGACACCATCAGCACCACCACCAGGCAAAACCCCATGGCGATTTCATAGCTCACCATCTGCGCCGAGGCGCGCAAGGCACCAAGGAAAGAGTACTTGGAGTTGGAGGCCCAGCCGGCGATCACGACGCCATACACCTCCATCGAGGTAATGGCCATCACAAACAGCAGGCCGGCGTTGATGTTGGCCAAGGCCACGTCTGGCCCGAATGGAATCACAACCCAGGCAGCCAGGGCCGGCATGATCGTCAGGATGGGGCCGATGAAGAACAAACCTTTGCTGGCTGCAGTGGGCACCAGGATTTCCTTGGACAAAAGTTTAAGGGCGTCGGCGATCGGCTGCAGCAGGCCCAGCGGCCCGACCCGATTCGGGCCCACGCGCACCTGCATCCAGCCCAGAAACTTGCGCTCCCACAGGGTCAGATAGGCCACAGCGGCCATCAGCGGCAACACCACCGCGACGATTTTCATCAGGGTCCAGACCACCGGCCAGCCGGCCTGCGCCCACCAAGGCGCCGAGAGCAAGCCCTCACCAAAATTGAACAAGGCATCGATCATGCTGCGACCTCCTGAGCCGCTGTTTGAATCCGGGCATCGGCGGTCATTTGCAAACTGCTGGCCCGGCGCACAAGGCCGTCCAAGGCATAAATGCTGGCCACAACGGGCGCGTGCGAGACCGGCGTGACGTCCATCGCAGCCTGGGTGGCATTGCTCATCAGGTCAGCGGGAATATGCGTCACACCGGGCTGACTCAACGCAGGGGCCAGCGTTAACACTGCTTGCGAAGAGTCAAAATCAAAGTCTGGCAGGCCTAACAAATTGGCCAAGACGCGCAAGACCTTCCAGGCTGGCCGGGTCTCGCCAAGTGGCTTGACCACCGCATGGAAGCCCTGTACCCGCCCCTCGGCATTGACGAAGGTGCCCGAGGTTTCGGTGAACGGCGCGATGGGCAACAACACGTCACTGAAGGCCATGTTGGCCTTGAACGGGCTCAGTGTGACCACCATGCGCGCTTGCGCCAAAGCTGCAGCCGACGCTGCGCCAGCGCCAGAGTCGAATTCAGGCTCGGTGTTCAACAGCAGCACACCTTTAAGACCGCCAGCAAGCATCTGGCCGGCGTTGAGTCCTTCGACGCCAGGCAGGGCACAGGCAAACTGGGCCCCCACGGTGTTGGCCGCCTCGGTGAGATAACCCACCGTGGCGCCGCTGTGGTCGGCAATCCAGTTGGCCAGCGCCAGCAGGCTGGACGCCTTGGCGTGATGGGCGGCCGCATTGCCCAACAGCACTGCCTTGCGCTCGCCACCCAACAGTGACAAAGCTATGGCCCGGGCCGTCTCCGTGATTTGGCCAGACCCCAGCGGCGGGTTGACGCCCTTCTCTGCGGCCAAGGCAGCGGCAACATCCGCCAAAGTCTGCGCCCAATGGCTAGCCGGTTGCACCAACGAATGGGTGATGGGCATCGCCCAATCTTGGGCGTGTTCGTTCAGCGCACTGAC
Organism: Comamonas sp. lk; assembly: GCA_945925985.1. Lineage (GTDB taxonomy): Bacteria > Pseudomonadota > Gammaproteobacteria > Burkholderiales > Burkholderiaceae_C > Rhodoferax. The sequence continues at coordinate 65,645 of CAMELV010000004.1, forward strand.
CGTGGCGCCTTTGCGCACGGCTTGCCGGATGCGTTGTGCAAACAAGGGATGGTCTTTGCGCAAGTTGGAGCCCACCACCAGCACGCGCTGCAAGTCAGACAGGGCAGCGATCGGCAGGCCAAGGTGGCGCACGCCTTCGGCCGGTACAAATTCGGCATGACGCAGGCGATGGTCGATGTTGTGACTGCCCAGCCCGCGCATGAACGCGCCGGCCAGCATCAGTTCTTCAATGGTGCTGTGTGGACTCAACAAGGCCCCCAGGCTGCTCGCGCCATGCTCGGCTTTGATTTGCGTCAAGCCATTGGCCACATACTCCAGGGCAGTCTGCCAGTCTACGGCCTGCCAAACTCCCCCCTGCTTGACCATGGGGCTGGTCAAGCGCTCATCACTGTTCAGCGCCTCATACGAAAACCGGTCACGGTCCGCAATCCAGCACTCGTTGACGGCCTCGTTCTCCAGGGGCACGACACGCATTACCCGGTTATTTTTGACCTGCACCACCAGATTGGCTCCCGTGGAATCATGCGGGCTAACCGATTTGCGGCGTGACAACTCCCAGGTGCGGGCGCTGTAACGGAAGGGCTTGCTGGTCAAGGCGCCAACCGGGCAAATATCAATCATGTTGCCCGACAGCTCTGAATCGACTGACTGGCCGACAAAGGTTTCAATCTCGGCATGCTCGCCTCGGTGCGACATGCCCAACTCCATCACGCCGGCGACTTCCTGGCCAAAGCGTACGCAGCGCGTGCAGTGGATGCAGCGGCTCATTTCTTGCATGGAAATCAACGGCCCGACATCCTTGATCGCCACGACCCGCTTGTCTTCTTCATAGCGGGATGACGAACCGCCATAGCCGACCGCCAGATCTTGCAACTGGCACTCACCACCTTGGTCGCAGATCGGACAATCCAACGGGTGGTTGATCAGCAGAAACTCCATCACCGACTTTTGCGCCTTGATCGCTTTGTCGCTCTTGGTCCGGACGATCATGCCCTTGGTGACTGGCGTGGCGCAAGCCGGCATGGGCTTGGGCATTTTCTCCACATCGACCAGGCACATGCGGCAGTTGGCGGCGATGCTGAGTTTCTTGTGGTAGCAAAAATGGGGAATGTAGGTGCCAGCCTTCTCGGCCGCATGCATGATCATGCTGCCTTCAACAATCTCCACCTTCTTGCCGTCGAGTTCAATTTCAATCATTGCAGCACTCGCTCAGACGTAGGCTGGGACCATACAGGTCTTGTGCTCTACGTGGTGTTCAAATTCGTGACGGTAGTGCTTGATCATGGCACGCACAGGCATGGCGGCTGCATCACCCAGGGCGCAGATGGTGCGCCCCTGAATGTTGTCAGCGACCGAGTTCAGCAAATCCATGTCAGAGGGTCGACCATGTCCGGTTTCGATCCGGTCAACCATGCGCGACAGCCAACCCGTACCTTCGCGGCAGGGGGTGCACTGGCCACACGACTCGTGCATGTAGAAATAGCTCAGACGTTGCAGGCTCTTGACCATGCAGCGGGAGTCGTCCAGCACAATGACCGCGCCTGAGCCCAGCATCGAGCCAGCTTTGGCGATGGCATCGTAGTCCATGGTGAGGTCCATCATGATGGACCCTGGCAGGATTGGCGACGAGGAGCCGCCCGGGATCACTGCCTTTAACTGACGGCCACTGCGCACACCACCGGCGAGTTCCAGCAGTTTGGCAAACGGCGTGCCCATCGGCACCTCGTAGTTGCCAGGCAGTTCCACGTCGCCACTGACCGAATATATTTTGGTGCCACCGTTGTTGGGCTTGCCACAGGCCAGGTAGGCTGCGCCGCCATTGCGGATGATCCACGGCACTGCGGCAAAGGTTTCCGTGTTGTTGATGGTGGTCGGTTTACCGTACAGCCCAAAACTGGCTGGGAATGGCGGCTTGAATCGCGGTTGCCCTTTTTTGCCTTCAAGGGATTCAAGCAGGGCAGTCTCCTCGCCACAGATGTAGGCGCCAAAGCCGTGTGTCGCGTGAAGCTGAAAACTAAAACCACTGCCCAAGATCTTGTCGCCCAACAATCCGGCAGCACGCGCCTCATCCAGCGCCTCTTCAAAACGCTCGTAGCTTTTGAAGATCTCGCCATGGATGTAGTTGTACCCCACCGTGATGCCCATGGCATAGGCGGCAATGATCATGCCTTCGATCACGATATGTGGGTTGAACTGCAGGATGTCGCGGTCTTTGCAAGTACCAGGCTCACCTTCATCAGAGTTGCAGACCAGGTACTTTTGACCCGGAAACTGTCGCGGCATGAAGCTCCACTTGAGTCCGCTCGGGAACCCTGCGCCGCCACGGCCACGCAGGGCCGATTCCTTGACCGTCGCGATCACCTGGTCTTGGGTTAGGCCTTCGCCACCATCACGCGCGAGGATCTTGCGCAGCGCCGCATAGCCGCCGCGCGCCTCATAGTCGGCGAGCCGCCAGTTGCTGCCATTCAAACCCGCGTAGATCTGCGGGTTGATATGCCGGTCATGAAAGCAAGTTTGCACGCCACTGGCTTGGAACTGGCTCAATATTTGGTCAGCGTTCATCATGGTTTCTCCGCTGCCCGCAGGCCGTCCACCAATTGGTCCAACTTTTCGTCGGTCATGAAACTGCACATCGTGCGGTCATTCACCAGCAGCACAGGCGAGTCAGCACAAGCGCCCAGACATTCCGACTGCTGCAAGCTGAACAGGCCATCCGGTGTTGTTTCACCCATCTGCACACCAAGCTTGTGCTCGAGGTGCTGCAATGCGCGGCCCCCATCACGCAACTGGCAGGGCAAATTAGTGCAGACATTGAGCTTGTACTTACCCACCGGGCGCTGGTTGTACATGTTGTAAAAGGTGGTGACCTCACGCACCGCAATAGGCGCCATGCCAAGGTAGTCAGCGACCAGCTTTTCGCTCTCTGCGCTGACAAAGCCGGCTTCCTGCTGCACGATGGCCAAGCAGGCCATCACCGCCGACTGCTTCTGCTCAGGCGGGTACTTAGCGACTTCACGCGCAAACCGCGCCAGCCCTGCCTCTGAAACAACTGCTGTGCTCATCGGTCGATTTCTCCAAACACGATATCCATGGTGCCGATCACGGCAACGGCATCGGCAATCATGTGCCCACCGGCCATTTCATTAAGTGCGGCCAGGTGCACATAGCCGGGTGGCCTGATCTTCAGGCGGTAGGGCTTGTTTGCACCGTCGCTGATCAGGTAAATACCAAACTCGCCCTTGGGGTGCTCGACCGCGGCATAGGCTTCGCCTTCGGGCACATGAAAGCCTTCGGTAAAGAGCTTGAAATGGTGGATCAGTTCTTCCATGTTGGACTTCATGGATTCGCGGTCAGGTGCAGCCACTTTGTGGTTATCGGTGATCACCGGTCCAGGGTTGTGGCGCAGCCATTCGACACACTGCTTGATGATGCGATTGGATTGTTTCATTTCCTCCATGCGCACCAGATAGCGGTCATAGCAGTCGCCGGTGGCACCTACGGGAATGTCAAACTCCACACGGTCATAGACATCATAGGGCTGCTTTTTGCGCAGGTCCCAGGCGATGCCCGAGCCGCGCAACATAGGCCCTGTGAAGCCCAAATTGAGCGCCCGCTCCGGTGTGACAACACCGATACCGACCGTCCGCTGTTTCCAGATCCGGTTCTCAGTCAGCAGTGTGTGGTACTCGCCGAGATGGGTGGGGAAGCGCTGGGTGAAGTCGTCAATAAAGTCGAGCAAGGAGCCTTGCCGGTTACTGTTCAGCTGGGCAATGCCGCGCGCGTTCCGGACCTTGTTGGCCTTGTACTGCGGCATGCTGTCGGGCAAGTCACGGTAGACACCACCCGGGCGGAAATAGGCGGCATGCATGCGCGCGCCACTGACGGCCTCGTACATGTCAAACAGGTCTTCACGTTCACGAAAGGCGTAGATCAGAATGGTTGAGCTCCCGCAGTCGTTGCCATGGGAGCCCAGCCACATCAGGTGATTGAGCAAGCGCGTGATCTCGGCAAACATGACGCGGATGTACTGTGCACGCAAGGGCACGTCAATACCCATCAGCTTTTCAATGGCCAGGCAATAGGCGTGCTCGTTGCACATCATCGAGACGTAATCGAGTCGGTCCATATAGGGTAGCGACTGGATAAAGGTCTTGCTTTCGGCGAGTTTTTCGGTGGCGCGATGCAGCAGGCCAATGTGAGGATCGGCGCGCTGAATGACCTCGCCATCGAGCTCAAGCACCAGGCGCAGCACGCCGTGCGCTGCCGGATGCTGAGGCCCGAAATTCAGGGTGTAATTTTTAATGTCAGCCATGACGCATACCGCTTAGTGCAGGCCTCCGTAGTTGTCTTCCCGGATGATGCGCGGTGTAATTTCACGTGGCTCAATGGTGACGGGCTGGTAGACCACACGCCGATTCTCTGCGTCATAGCGCATTTCGACATGGCCACTGAGGGGGAAATCCTTGCGGAACGGGTGCCCGATAAATCCATAGTCGGTCAAAATTCGCCGCAGGTCATCATGTCCCTCGAACACAATGCCAAACAGGTCAAACGCCTCGCGCTCGAACCAGTTGGCCGAGCTCCAGATCGCAGTGACCGACGGCAGCATGGGGAGGTCATCATCAGGGGCTGCTACGCGAACGCGCAGGCGCTGGTTCAAGCTGACCGACAGCAAATGCAGCACCACACCAAAGCGCGGGCCGTCCCGACCAACGCCCTTGTAATCCGAATAGTCAACGCCACAGAGGTCAATCAGTTGCTCGAACTGGCAACCCGGCGCATCACGCAGTGTCAGAGCCACCTGATGCAACGTAGCCGCCTCGATGTTCACGCTCAGCTCACCGCGATCGACGCCGATATGAAGCACCTTGTCACCCAACGCGGCCGCCACAACAGCTTGTAGCGCCTCAGGATTCACAGCATAAACAGTCATCGCAATCCCTCAGACTCGGGCAATGGTTTGGGTGCGGCGGATTTTTTGCTGCAGTTGCATGATGCCGTAAAGCAAAGCCTCAGCGGTTGGCGGGCAACCCGGCACATAGACGTCAACCGGCACGATTCGGTCGCAACCCCGCACCACCGAGTAGCTGTAGTGGTAGTAACCGCCACCGTTGGCACATGAACCCATGCTGATGACCCAGCGCGGCTCCGACATCTGGTCATACACCTTACGCAGGGCTGGGGCCATTTTGTTGCACAGCGTACCGGCAACAATCATGAGGTCAGACTGCCGTGGGCTCGCCCTGAACACTTCAGCACCAAAGCGGCTGATGTCGTAACGCGCTGCTGCTGCGTGCATCATCTCGACCGCACAACACGCTAAACCAAAGGTCATGGGCCAGACTGACCCCGTCTTGGCCCAGTTCATCACCGAGTCATAGCTGGTGGTGACAAAGCCTTCCTTCAGTACGCCTTCGATCATTGCATCTTCCCCGCTTATTCCCAGTCAAGGGCGCCTTTTTTCCACTCGTAGACAAAGCCTACGACCAGAATGCTCAGAAAAACCATGACCGCCCAGAAGCCAAGGCCACCAATGTCCTTGAGCGACACCGCCCAAGGAAACAAGAAGGCGATCTCAAGGTCGAACAAGATGAACAAGATGGCCACCAAGTAGTAGCGGACATCGAATTTCATGCGCGCGTCTTCGAAGGCTTCAAAGCCGCATTCGTAAGGGGAGTTTTTGGCTGGATCAGGCCGATTCGGGCCCAGCACGTAGCCCAGAACCTGGGGGACGATGCCAACACCGATACCAACCAGAATGAACAAGAGGACTGGCAGGTACTGTTCAAGATTCATCTGGTGATGTTGATCAAGTTGTTGGACTGTTGCGGGTGAGCGCTTCAGACCTCTTTTCTGGTGCCGTCGGCGAGACTCGAACTCGCACAGCTTTCGCCACTACCCCCTCAAGATAGCGTGTCTACCAATTTCACCACGACGGCGGCTTTAAAGAGTCCGGATGGCATGAGGCGCCGCGAGGCGAATTGCTCTCCGAAAGCAAGTAGAGTTTACCCTGAAAACGGCTTGTTTCATTCACGCCAAAAGGGTATTTCAAAGGCATTACTTTGATGGAATCTGCGCTGCGCCAGAGGCCGGCACTACCGGTGCGGACGCCACGGCAGCCGGTGCAGAAACGCTGACCCCCTGTAGCACGCTGCCCGTAGATGCGTCTGGCCGGGCCATGCCGAAATAGGCGAGCAACAAGGTGCAGACAAAGAAGATGGTCGCTAAAACAGCCGTACTGCGCGACAGAAAATTAGCGCTTCCGGTCGCGCCAAAAAGGCTGCCCGAACCACCGCTGCCAAAAGCAGCGCCCATGTCTGCGCCCTTGCCATGTTGCATCAGGATCAGGCCCATCATGGCCACTGCCGACAGCATTTGAACAGCGAGAAGAATGGTCAACAAGATACTCATGAATTACTCCGGAAAAATAGCTTAACAGGGTAGCTTTAGCGCGCTGCAGCGATGATTGACAAAAAGTCTGGCGCTTTGAGCGAGGCACCGCCGACAAGGCCGCCGTCGACATCGGGCTGGGCCAGCAACTCAGCCGCATTGGCGGCAGTCATGCTGCCGCCATACAAAATGGCGACGCGGTCTGCCTGTGAGGACGCCGCCCTTAGCTGGGTGCGTAACAAGGCATGCACTTCCTGCGCCTGAGCGGCAGTGGCGGTCTTACCCGAGCCGATAGCCCAAACAGGCTCGTACGCCACTACGATTTCACTGATGCAGTGCCCGTTAACATGGATCACCGCAGCCAATTGCCGCTTGACAACCGCTTCCATGGCACCCGCTTCGCGCTCAGCCAAGGTCTCGCCCACGCACACGATGGGCGTGATGCCACAAGCCAGCGCCCGCTGTGCCTTCAAAGCCACCATGGCATCGGTTTCGCCATGGTACTGGCGCCGTTCCGAATGACCCACTAGACAATAGCGCACCCCATAGTCGTGAAGCATGGCAGCCGAGACTTCCCCTGTGTAGGCCCCAACCTCATAGGCTGACAGGTCCTGCGCCCCGAGGTCGAGGCCACTACCTGCCAGCAGGCCTTGACCTTGGGCCAGATAGACGGCGGGGACGCACAGCGCCAGTTGGCAGGCAACAGTCGCCGGCAGCCCCGATCGCAGCGCGAGGATCAAGGCCTGATTGGCAGCCAAACTGCCATTCATCTTCCAGTTGCCAACAATCAGCGTTTTCTTCATGCGGCACCCCAGGTCAGCACAATCTTCCCAACATGCTGATTGGACTCCATCAGTTCATGGGCGCGTGCCGCGTCGGCAGCAGCGAAGGTGCTGTGGATCACAGGCTTAATGCGACCCTGTTCGATCAAAGGCCAAATCGTGTCGCGAAGCGCTACGGCTATGGCCGCCTTGAAGGCCACCGGCCTGGGCCGCAAGGTCGAGCCGGTCACGGTTAGCCGCCGACGTAACACCAACCCAGCATTGAGTTCACACTTGACGCCACCTTGAACAGCGATCAGAACCAACCGACCATCTTCACTGAGGCATTCGATTTCCTTGGCGACATAGGTGCCGGCCACCATATCCAAAACAACATCGACGCCAGCGCCGTTGGTCAGACGCATGGTTTCCTGCTGAAAGTCTTGGCTACGGTAATTGATGGCGTGGTCAGCACCCAAAGCCAGGCAGGCCTGACATTTGGCGTCGCTACCGGCGGTGACCAGCACATGGGCACCGAGGGCCTTGGCCATTTGGATGGCTGTCACGCCAATGCCGCTCGAGCCACCCTGGATCAGGATGCGCTCGCCCGGCTGCAGACGAGCGCGGTCAAACACATTACTCCAGACGGTGAAAAAAGTTTCGGGCAATGACGCGGCCTCAATGTCGCTCAGACCCTTGGGCACCGGCAGGCACTGCTGCACAGGCGCGACACAGTACTCGGCATAGCCGCCACCCGCCACGAGGGCACAGACCCGATCACCGATCGCCAGTGCGGCCTGCGCCATGGCCTGGGCGTCGCCCTGAACAATGACGCCGGCGAGCTCGAGGCCGGGAATATCAGACGCCCCCGGCGGCACAGGGTACAAGCCGGTCCGCTGTAAAACGTCAGGACGGTTCACGCCGCTGGCGGCGACCCGAATCAACACCTCACCTGCGCCCGCAACCGGCATAGGCCGCGCACCTAACTGCAGCACCGAAGGCGGGCCAAAGGCCGAAATCTCAACAGCTTTAATGGTCATATCAGCCGATAGCCCTTGTCCCACTTGAACCAGGCGCTATCATTTTCGTACTAAACCAATCGCCACTCAAGCGTGGTCGCCGTGCTGGGTCGGACGATCCAGCAGCGCCTTCATGGACAACTTGATGCGACCCTTTTCGTCGGTCTCCATGACCTTGACCTTGACGATCTGACCCTCGGACAGATAATCGGTGACCTTTTCGACACGTTCGTCGGCGATCTGGCTGATGTGCAGCAGACCGTCTTTGCCAGGCAACAGGTTGATCAGTGCGCCGAAATCAAGAATCTTGGTGACCGGGCCCTCGTAGATCTTGCCGATTTCAACTTCAGCCGTAATCTGCTCGATGCGGCGCTTGGCTTCTTCGGCTTTGGCCGGATCGGCCGAGGCGATGGTGATGGTGCCGTCTTCCTCGATGTTGATCTGGGTGCCGGTTTCTTCGGTCAGCGCACGAATGACCGCGCCGCCCTTGCCGATCACGTCACGAATTTTGTCTGGGTTGATCTTCATGGTGAACAACCGTGGCGCGAAGTTGGAGACTTCAGTCTTGGCTTCGCTCATGGCTTCTTGCATCTTGCCCAGGATGTGCATGCGGGCTTCCTTGGCCTGCGCCAGGGCAACCTGCATGATCTCGCGGGTGATGCCCTGGATCTTGATGTCCATCTGCAAGGCCGTAATCCCGTTGGTGGTGCCTGCGACCTTGAAGTCCATGTCGCCGAGGTGATCTTCATCACCCAGAATGTCGGTCAGCACGGCAAAACGATTGCCATCTTTGATCAGCCCCATGGCGATACCCGCCACGTGCGCTTTCATGGGCACACCGGCGTCCATCAGCGACAGGCAGCCGCCGCAGACCGAAGCCATCGACGAGGATCCATTGGACTCAGTGATTTCACTGACGACACGCATGGTGTAAGGGAAGTCTTCCTTGTTCGGCAGGCAGGCCACCAAAGCGCGCTTGGCAAGCCGACCGTGGCCGATTTCGCGGCGCTTGGGCGTGCCAACACGACCGGTTTCACCAGTGGCGAACGGAGGCATGTTGTAGTGCAGCATGAATCGGTCTTCGTACTCGCCAGCCAAGGCGTCGATGCGCTGGGCATCGCGCTCGGTGCCCAGCGTGGTCACCACCAGCGCCTGGGTCTCGCCACGGGTAAACAGGGCCGAGCCATGGGTGCGTGGCAGGACGCCGTTGCGAATTTCGATCGGGCGCACGGTGCGGGTGTCGCGACCATCAATGCGCGGCTCGCCGGCCAGAATTTGGCTGCGAACAATGCGGGCTTCGATGTCAAACAGCATGCCCTCGACCTTGACCCCGTCAAAAGCAAGGCCGTCGGCCTTGAGGTCGGCCATGACCACGGCATAGGCTTCACGGCAGGCGTGAGTCCGCGCCTGCTTATTGCGAATTTGGTAAGCGGCGCGCAAGCGCTCTTCTGCCAGCGCATTCACGCGGGCAATCAAAGGCTCGTCCTTGGCGGGAGCCGACCAGTCCCACAGTGGCTTGCCGGCATCGCGGACCAAATCGTGGATGGCGTTGATGGCAATGTTGCCCTGCTCATGGCCAAACACCACGGCGCCGAGCATGATCTCTTCGCTGAGTTGCTGGGCTTCAGACTCCACCATCAGCACTGCGGCTTCGGTACCGGCCACCACCAGGTCCATGATGGAGCCCTTGCGCGCCGTCTGGCCTGGGTTGAGCACGTACTCACCGTTGATGTAGCCAACGCGAGCGGCGCCAATCGGGCCGGTGAATGGAATACCGCTTATGGACAGGGCAGCGCTGGTGGCGATCAGGGCGGCGATGTCAGCATCGACTTCCGGGTTCAGCGACAGAGTGTGTACCACCACTTGAACTTCATTGAAGAAGCCTTCGGGGAACAGCGGGCGAATCGGGCGGTCGATCAGACGGCTGGTGAGAGTTTCAAACTCGCTGGGCCGACCTTCGCGCTTGAAAAAGCTGCCGGGAATCTTGCCAGCAGCATAGGTTTTTTCGAGGTAGTCCACGGTCAGCGGAAAGAAATCCTGACCAGGCTTGGCGCTTTTGGACGCCACCACCGTTGCCAGCACAACGGTGCCTTCGATATTCACCATAACAGCACCACCGGATTGGCGGGCGATTTCACCGGTTTCCATGATGACCGTGTTCTGGCCCCACTGGAAGGTCTTGGTCACTTTATTGAACATACTCATATACATATCTCCTGATCACAGTGCGGGAGGTGCAGGCCACCTCGCCCGAGCCCGGATACAGCCTGACAGAACACGATGCCATTCCAGAGAAAACCGGGCCTACAGGCTCAAATTTCGATGGAATGACACAGCTTCGCTCTGATTTCGCCTTCTCCGAAGTAAAAAACGCCTGAGCAGCAGTGCTAACTCAGGCGTTCATCATTCGATTTGCGGTTTACTTGCGCAGACCCAACTTGGTAATCAGCGCGGTGTAGCGGTCAGCGTCCTTGGACTTGAGGTAGTCCAGCAGCTTGCGACGGCGGCTCACCATGCGCAGCAGACCGCGGCGGCCATGGTGGTCTTTGGCGTGGGTCTTGAAGTGAGGGGTGAGTTCGTTGATGCGCGCGGTCAACAGGGCGACCTGAACTTCAGGGCTGCCCGTGTCGCCGGCTTGGCGTGCGTTGTCTTTAACGACAGCGGCTTTAATGCTGGATGCGATCATGTCATTTTCCTGTGTAAATTGAACTTGCGTGCGGCGCTGGAACTGCCCCGGACGTGTGCTTGTGCATCATGCAAAGCCTTTGGAGTATAGCTGAGGCTATCTGGCGTGCCTTGCCTTAAAGCACCTGTTCCTCAGGGCTGCGCGACGAGCCAGCGCTGCAGGCGTTCGACGCCCTGTACCAAGCGCTGCAGGTCGCGCGAGGCAAAGCACCAGCGCAACCAGCCCTGCGCCTCGGGCGCGAACGCCTCGCCCGGGGCCAGGCCGAGCCCTGCCTCAAGCACCAGCCGTTTCGCCGTCTGCAGCGAGTCCGGGTGCCCCGCCAACTTGAAAAATGCGTACATACCGCCCCGCGCAGGCGCCACCTGAACCCCAGGCACCGCCTGCAGCAAGGGGATGAGGGTGTCGCGGCAAAGCTTCAAGTGCGCCACCACCGAGGGAGTGATGGCATCGGTGTGCTGCAGCGCGGCGATGCCGGCACGTTGGGTGAACACGCTGGCGCAGGAGGTGTTGAACTCGATCAGCTTGCTGATCTGAGGCGTCATGTCTGCAGGCATCACCAACCAGCCTAGACGCCAGCCCGTCATCAAAAAGCTCTTGGAGAAGCTGTGCACCACCACCAGCCGGTCGTCGGGCGCAGCAACGTCCAAAAAACTGGGGGCACAGCCCTTGGCGCTGGGCTCAAAATAAAGCCGCTCGTAGACCTCGTCAGCCAGAATCCAGGTCCCGGTCTGACGGCAATGATCAAGAATCTGCTGCTGCTCTTCACGCGTCAGAGTCCAGCCGGTGGGGTTGTTGGGTGCGTTAACGATGAGCAACTTGGTTTGAGAGGTCACCGCTGACAGCAATGCACCCATATCAAGCTGCCATTGCCCATCCTGCGGCGTCAGGGGCACACAGCGCAGTTGCGCACCCATGATGGCGGGCTGGGCCGTCAAATTGGGCCAGACTGGCGTTACCGCTACCACCTCATCACCGGCATCGACCAGCTGTTGTACGGCCAACATCAAGGCGTTGACGCCGCCGCTGGTGATGGCCAGCCGATCCAGCAAGACAGGGCCATGAAGCGCGCTCATGTAATCGGCCACCGCCTGCCGCAGCTCGGGCAGCCCCAAATTTTGAGAATAAAAAGTCTCGCCCTTCTGCAGGGACTCAATCGCCGCCTGGCGAATGACCTCAGGCGTCACCTCGTCGCTTTCACCGAACCAGAACGCCAGCACGTCGCTGCGCCCCATGCCAGCGTTGGCAACCTCGCGGATACGGCTTTCAGCAAGATTAAGAATGACTTGACGCATGAATCGCTCCTGAAAATAAAGGGTTAGCCCGGACGTTGCATATTGCAACGCGCGGGTAATTCGGCTTGTGCGGCGGTGAGGGTCTTGACAACGCGGAATCCGAAACCGGAACCTTCAACGTCAAATTTCACGCCAGCATTGCCTTGGCGCTCCATCACACCCACCACCAATGGCTGTTGAAATTGATGGTCGGCCGCCCGCATGGTGCCAGTCTGCCCGGCCAAGCTGACCCGAGCCTGTTCGAGCTGCTTGGCGACCGCCACAGGCTGCAGCGTCCCGGTCTGCTCGATGGCCTGGACCAGCGCCTCCACCATCAATTGCATGCGCAGGTGAACGTAGTCATCAGCAGGCTGAACAAAGCGCTGCCGAAACGACTGATAAAACGCTTCACTCTGTGGGCCAGGCACGTTGGGCAACCAGTCGGCCACGGCCATGACGCGGCCGATCCCTGCCTCGCCGATGGCTGCCGGCGCGCCCAGGGCGTTGCCGTAGAAGGTGTAGAAACGGCCTTCGAAGCCCAGCTCCCGTGCTGCCTTGACCAGCAGCGTCAGGTCATTACCGAAATTGCCAGTGATGACCGCCTGGGCACCGCTGGCTTTGATTTTGGCGATGTAGGGCGAAAAATCCTTGACCCGGCCCATGGGGTGAAGCTCATCACCCACAATCTGCACGTCTGGCCTCAGCAGGCCCAATTGGCGCCGGGCATCGCGCGACACCGCCTGACCAAAGCTGTAGTCCTGTCCGAGGATATAAACGCTTCGGAGGGACGGGTCGTCCTTGAGCACAGCCATGAGAGCGGCCATACGCATGTCAGCGTGGGCATCAAACCGAAAGTGCCAAAAACTGCACTTTTCGTTGGTCAGCACCGGGTCTACCGCCGAGTAATTGAGGAAGAGCACTCGGCGCGCCGGTTCGCGCTCGTTGTGCTTGTTGATGGCATCCAGCAGTGCTGCTGCCGTCGCTGAGGAGTTGCCTTGCAAGACGTAAGCGGCTCCGTCGTCTATGGCAGCCTTAAGAGCTGACAGAGCCTCTTCGTTCTGTCCCTTGTTGTCGTGCCGTTGCAGGCTGAGCAGTCGCGTGCCACTGCCATCTCGCAGCTTGACGCCGCCGCGCGCATTGACCCGCTCCACGGCCCACAAAAGATTGCGAAACACGGCCTCGCCGGTGTTGGCGAATGGCCCACTCAGGGTTTCGATCATGGCCAGCTTAATCGGTGGCGGCGCCGTAATGGTTTGTGCCAACACCAGGGTCGGGCCACATAGCACCAGCAGCAGCCATTTCAAGACCCTCCCGCAAACAATAAACATGTGGAAATTTCTCTTGAAAACGTCGGCTTCACTCGCACGTTCAGAGCATGCGATGGTTCATGTCGAACCCCGCTCAGTGTACTAGGAGCCTACTCATGTTTTTCGCCACATCCCCTGCCGCCCTGCGCCGTCAAATCTATTCGCCCGCCACCCGTTCACTCGAACGGTTTCTGGATCAAGCCCAACTCGCCGGCCGCCAGCAGAGCGCTGTCACCAGCCAGGACGACACGTCTTACACCTTGACTTTCGATTTGCCCGGTATTGCGAAAGACCAATTGAGCATCGGCATTGAGGGCAACATCGTCCGCCTGAACAGCAAGGAAGGTGCGCCCCGCGCCTACAAGGCAGCCTATGAGTTGCCGCAAGACATCGATGTAGCCAGTAGCGAAGCCCGGCTGGAGAATGGCGTGCTCACGCTCAAGTTGGCCAAGCAGGTGCCGGTAAGCCGCGTCGCCGAGCTGGCGGTTAACTAAGGCCCAGCAACTGGCTCACAGGGCATCGAGCGGCCAGCGCGGTCTAACGTCAAAAGCGTAGATCCTGCTGGCCGTCTGCACGCCTGACTGCAGCCGCATTGCCGCAGCCATGGCAATCATGGCGCCGTTGTCCGTGCACAGGTGCAGCTCCGGGTAGTGCACCCGCACGCCTCGGCGCTGGCAGGCCTGGTTGAGTTGCTGGCGCAAGTGGCGGTTGGCGCCCACGCCACCAGCCACCACCAGCCGGCCCAAGCCACTTTGAGCCAAGGCGGCCAGCGACTTTTTCACCAGCACGTCCACAATCGCGGCCTCGGTCGAGGCTGCCAGATCAGCCCGCACTTGCAGCGGCAGTTCGACCACCGTGCCAGCATGTTCAACGGCCAGGCGCTTGGCCTGCACCATCACCGCGGTCTTGAGGCCAGCGAATGAAAAATCCAGGTTAGGCTGATTCAACAGAGGGCGAGGCAGCTTGAAAGCCGCAGGGTTACCGCCCTCGGCCAGGCGCGACAAGGCCGGGCCACCGGGGTAACCGAGCCCCAGCAACTTGGCCGATTTGTCAAAAGCCTCACCAGCGGCATCGTCGATGGTTTCGCCCAGCAGCGTGTAGCGCCCCACCCCCTCCACCCGCATCAGCTGGGTATGGCCACCCGACACCAGCAGGGCGACAAACGGGAAATTGGGCGGATCGGCGCTCAAAAACGGTGACAACAAATGCCCCTCCAGGTGGTGCACGCCCAGCACCGGCTTGCCCAGGGCTGCCCCGAGTGCGCATGCCACGCCAGCACCCACCAGCAAGGCCCCGGCCAGGCCCGGGCCTCGGGTGAACGCCACCACATCCACCTCGGCCAAGGTGCGCCCGGCCTGCGCCAACACCTGGGCGCCGAGCGGCAACACCCGACGAATATGGTCGCGACTGGCCAGCTCAGGCACCACGCCGCCATAGGCCTGGTGCATCTCAATCTGGCTGTGCAAGGCCTGTGACAGCAAGACTGGCGTCTCTGGGCCTTGCAGCTGCACCAGTGCCACCCCGGTTTCGTCGCAGGAGGACTCGATCCCAAGCACCAGAGCGTTGTTCAACATAGCGGACAAGTTTAGGGGATTGGCCTCCGACATAAGCTCATAGCCCTCAGTCATCAAGGCTGCGGGACAATCTAAGCATGGGCATCGCCAACTACATCAAGGAAATCGGCCGTGGCAAGGACGGCGCGCGCCCGCTGAATCGCGAGCAAGCCGCTGACCTGATGGGTCAGGTGCTGGACGGCACGGTGACCGACTTGGAGGTGGGCGCTTTTTGCTTGGCGATGCGCATCAAGGGTGAAACCCCGTTAGAGATGGCCGGTTTTCTGGACGCCACCCGCCAGCGGATGCAGCTGGTGCCCAACGTCGGCCAGCCCACCGTGGTGCTGCCCAGCTACAACGGGGCGCGCAAGTTGCCGGTGCTCACACCCTTGCTGGCCCTGCTGCTGGCGCGCGAGGGGCTGCCTGTGCTGGTTCACGGCATGGCCACCGAAACCAGCCGAACTTCCACGAAAAAAGTGCTCGAAACCCTTGGTATCATTGAAGAGTTAGCTATAGAAAATATAGCAAATGGCAGTGTGCGCTACGTGCCTACTGGCCTGCTGTGCCCCGGGTTGGCGCGTCTGCTGGATGTTCGCCGGGTGGTGGGCTTGCGTAACCCGGCACACAGCCTGGTCAAGCTCATGAACCCTTGCAGCCATAGCGCACTGGTAGTGGGTAGTTACACCCACCCGGAATACGCCGAATCGATGGCCGCCACCCTGCAACTGGTGCAGGCCAGCGCCCTGCTGCTGCGCGGCACCGAAGGCGAGCCGGTGGCCGACCCGCGCCGCACACCGGCCATGGATGCCTTTGCCAACGGCCAGACTCAGCGGGTTCAAGAGGCGCAGGCCGGCCCCCTGGCGAAGTTGCCAGACCTACCCGATCCCGACGCGGCCAGCACCGGGCGCTGGATCGAATCGGTGCTGAACGGCCTGCGGCCGGTACCCGAACCTATCGCGCTTCAGGTCAGCCACCTGGTGCGGCTGGCCCGGGCCCCATCTCCTTCCATGACGCCATGAGCACCCCTCACAACCCTCCCCGCCCACTGGGCAGTTGCACCCTGGTCGGCGCTGGCCCAGGCGACCCCGAATTGCTAACACTCAAGGCGCTCAAGGCGATCCAGGACGCCACCCTACTGCTGGTAGATGACCTGGTCAGCGACGCCATCGTGGCTTATGCTGCCCCGAGCGCCCGTGTGGTGTACGTGGGCAAGCGCGGCGGCTGTCAGTCCACCCCGCAGGCCTTTATCGAAAAATTGATGGTCAGCGCAGTGCAGGACGGCGAGCAGGTGGTGCGGCTCAAGGGCGGCGACCCCTTCATTTTCGGTCGTGGCGGTGAAGAAATGGCTCATCTGCAGGCCGCCGGCATCACTGTGGGCGTGGTCAACGGCATCACCGCCGGCCTGGCGGCCGTCACAGCACTGGGCGTGCCGCTGACGCACCGCGAGCACGCGCACGGCGTGGTGTTCGTGACAGGCCACGCAAAACCCGGCGACGACGGCACCGACTGGCCTGCGCTGGCAGCCACGGCCCGCCAAGCCCGCCTGACCCTGGTGATTTACATGGGAGTCAGCGGTGCAGCCCGGATCCAGCAGGCGCTACTGCAAGGGCTGCCAAGCCATACGCCGGTGGCCATCATCCATAACGCCAGCCTGCCGGAACAACGCCACGCGGTGTGCACCCTGGCGGAGTTGCACCACACCCTGACGGCAGAAAAGCTGGGGAGCCCCAGCGTGATCGTGGTAGGCGATGTGCTGCAGGGTTTGCTGGCTGTGGCCAGGGCGCAGACCCGCGCCGCCTGACACTCAGCGGGCCAGCCAGTCCGCCTGCGCCTGCAGCACTTGCTCAGCAGAGCACCGAGCCAGCTCGGCATAGATCGTTGGGGCCGTAGCGCCTTCGGTATTAATCAGAAGCACTTGGGATGAGTCATCCAACCCGACCTGATCGCGCCAGGCCGTAGAGGCCGCCAGTGCCTGCAAGCCGGCCAGCCCGGCGGCCCCTGATTCGCCACTGAGCACCGGCACATCGCCCGCGTCGCCGCGCGCCAGCACCCCCATGGCCTGCACCGCCGCCTGGTCCGAGACCGTCATAAAGAAGTCAATGCCCGGCTGCAAGAAGCGCCAGGCCAGGGGCGAGGCCTCACCGCAAGCCAGCCCGGCCATCACCGAATCGACCGTACCGGCTGTGGCGACGGCTTGACCTTGCTGCGCGCTTTGGTACAGGCAGTCGGCCTGCTGCGGCTCCACCACCACAAACACCGGCCGTTGCGCCCCCAGCCGCTCCCAGAAATAGCTCAACACCCCAGCCGCAAAGCCGCCCACGCCACCTTGCAAGATCACATGGCTGTAGTCAGGGATTAGGGCCTGGGCCTGGTCGGCCGGCCAAAGCTCGTCGGCAATCACGGCGTAGCCCTGCATCACGTCGCGCGGCACATCCTCGTAGCCGGGGTAGGAGGTGTCAGACACCACTTGCCAGCCGTTTTCTGCTGCCAGCCGAGCAGCCTCATGTACCGACGCGTCGTAATTCCCGGCGATGCGCACAATCTCGGCGCCCAGGGCGGCGATGGGCGCTTCGCGCTCGGGGCTGACCTGGGCATGCAGCACAATGACGCAGCGGCAGCCCACGCTCTGCGCTGCCGCCGCCAGGGCCCGGCCATGGTTGCCATCGGTGGCGCTGCACACCACCCAATCTTTCAGCTGTGCCGCATGCCGGCCCGCCAGCAAATCGGTCGGCAAAAAACCGGCGTCGGGCCAATGGCGCAAGATCAGTCGTAACAGCGCCACCGGGGCGCCCAGCACCTTGAAACTGGCCAGGGGCGACCGGCTGGACTCGTCCTTCAGGCTGATATGGGCCACACCGAGTTGTCGGGCCAGGCCCGGCAAAGCCCATACTGGCGAAGGGCCGCTGAACTGAAAGCGCCAACCGCTGAGCCAGCGCCGGCTCTCCTGGGCTGTAGCGACGTTCAGCAATTGCTGCAGAGGCGCGGGGTAAGCACAACGCACAAGGTGAGGGTTGGTCAGCAGCATTCAGCGCTCCGGTGGGTTCGGTATCGTCAATTTTCGCATTCAGCAAAAGCGCCGCACTACACTGCCGCCATGCAGAGTTTTGATGTCGTGATCATTGGTGCCGGCGCGGCCGGGCTGTTTTGCGCCGGCGTGTCCGGACAGCTGGGCTTGAAGGTGCTGATCATCGACCACAGTGAGAAGGTGGCCGAAAAAATCCGCATCTCAGGCGGCGGTCGCTGCAACTTCACCAACCGAGACACCAGCGCCAGTAACTTTCTGGGCGACAACCCCAATTTTTGCCGCTCGGCCCTGGCACGGTACACACCTCAGGACTTCATCGCCCTGCTGCAAAAACACGGCGTGGCCTGGCATGAAAAACACAAAGGCCAGCTCTTTTGCGACCACTCGGCCGAAGACATCATTCGCCTGCTGTTGGCCGAATGCGATGCGGGCAGCGTGACGCGCTGGCAGCCCTGCCGGATTCACTCCATTGCCTTTTCGGGCTCCAGCCTTAGTGGCAGTAAGCTAGGCAGCTATGAAATTAGTAGCGATCGCGGTTCCGTTCAGGCTGCGGCAGTGGTGGTCGCCGCGGGCGGCCTGTCGATCCCCAAAATTGGTGCGAGTGACCTTGGCTACCGCATCGCCCGTCAGTTTGAGCTGCCGGTGATCGAGCCACGCCCTGCGCTGGTGCCGCTCACCTTCGACGCCGCGGCCTGGGCACCCTATGCCGAACTGGCCGGTCTGGCGCTGCCAGTGCGCCTTGAGACCGGCAGCAAAAAAGGGCGCATGAGCTTTGCCGAAGACCTGCTGTTCACCCACCGTGGCTTGAGCGGCCCGGGCGTGCTGCAAATATCGAGCTATTGGGCGCCTGGCACGCCGATCCGGCTGAACTTGGCGCCGCAGCACGACATGACGGACTGGTTGGCGCGGGCCAAAGCGACGTCGCGCCGGCTGATTGCCAATGAATTAGGCGCGCTGGTGCCCGCTCGGCTGGCCGACGCTTGGGTGGCGCAGGGTGCGGCCCTGGGTCATAACTGGCTGCGCCCCATCAACGAGGCATCAGACAAAGCCCTGGCCACCCTTTCCGACCGGCTTGCCAATTGGGCCCTGACGCCAACCGGCACTGAGGGCTATCGAAAGGCCGAGGTCACGGCCGGGGGCGTGGACACACGGGCGCTGTCCAGCCAAACCATGGAGTCTCGCCAGCCGGGTTTGTATTTCATTGGCGAGGTGGTCGACGTGACGGGTTGGCTGGGCGGCTACAACTTTCAGTGGGCCTGGGCCAGCGGCTACGCCTGCGCCCAGGGAATGGCAGCACGCCTGCGGCCGGCTGCTGCCAGCGCCTAAATTCGGGTGTCGAAACTCGATTGAAACCCAACATTTGTAGGGCTATAATTCACGGCTTTGCTGGCAAACCCCCGCTGCCTGATCAATTTTTAAGCGGGGAACATCGCAGAACATCCGTCACATGGCCCGATCTTCCATTGGCTGAGCACTGCACCTTTTGGACAACCTGACGTAATGACAACCATCCGTGTAAAAGAGAACGAGCCGTTTGATGTAGCCCTGCGCCGTTTCAAGCGCACCATTGAGAAACTGGGTCTTTTGACTGACTTGCGCGCACGCGAGTTCTACGAAAAACCCACTGCCATACGCAAGCGCAAAAAAGCCGCAGCCGTCAAGCGTAACTACAAGCGCATCCGGGCCATGCAGTTGCCCAAAAAGATGTACTGATCCGGGCACGCCGGTCAGTGGCCTGCCAGGCCAGATCAAAGCTCGCCGGGGACGCTCTGGCGAGCTTTTTTTATGCCCTCCCCTTTCCACACGCCCTCTCTACCCAACCTGATGCCAGGAGCACTGCAATGTCACTCAAAGACCAAATCACCGAAGACATGAAGACCGCCATGCGCGCCCGCGACAGCGAGCGCCTGGGCACCATCAGGCTGCTGCTGGCTGCTGCCAAGCAAAAAGAGGTGGACGAGCGCGTGGTGTTGGATGATGTGGCCATGGTGGCCATCGTCGACAAGCTCATCAAACAGCGCAAAGACTCGGTGGCCGCCTACCTGCTGGCCCAACGACAAGACCTGGCCGATAAAGAATCTGCCGAGATCACCGTGCTCCAGGCCTACCTGCCCCAGCGCCTGAGTGCGGAAGAGGTGACCGCCGCTGTTCAAGCCATCGTCGCCGAACTCGGCGCCAAAGGCCCGGGCGACATGGGCAAAGTCATGGCTGCGGTCAAAACTCGGCTGGCCGGCAAGGCCGACATGGGCCAGGTATCTGCCGCCGTCAAGGCAGCGCTGGCGGGGTGAGGATGGTTGAGCTGCTGACCTTCCCGGAGCCTCAGCTCCCCGCCACCTTCATCCGGTTGATCAGCACCGAGCCCACCTCTTTGGCGCCGTAGTTGTAGGTATCGGCGCCTACGGCCACGATGCCCTTGAGCATGGCTCTCATGTTGCCGGCGATGGTGATTTCATGCACTGGGTAGGCAATTCGGCCCCGCTCTACCCAGAAGCCGCTGGCGCCCCGGGAATAGTCGCCCGTCACGTAATTGACGCCGCTGCCCATCAATTCGGTCACAAATAAGCCGGTACCCAGCTTCTCCAACATGGCATCCAGACTGTCACCAGGGCGGGTCTTGCGCGAGTGCAGCGTCAAATTGTGAGAGCCGCCGGCGTTGCCGGTGGTTTTCATACCCAGCTTGCGTGCTGAATAGCTGCTCAAAAAGTAGCCCTGCACCCGGCCTGCTTCCACCACCTGACGCGGCTTGACACGCACGCCTTCATCGTCAAACGGCGAACTGCCCTTGCCGCGCTTGACAAACGGGTCTTCAAAAATGTCGATGTGCGCCGGCAACACCCGTTTGCCCATTGAGTCGAGCAGAAACGAGCTTTTGCGGTACAAAGCACCACCGCTGATGGCCTGCACAAAAGCACCCAACAGGCCTGCCGCCAGCGGCGACTCAAACAGGACTGGGCATTCGGTGGTGGCGATCTTGCGCGACTTGAGCCGGCTCAAGGCCCGCTCGGCGGCGTAGCGGCCAACCGCCTCGGGCTCGGCCAGGTCCTCCGGATAGCGCATGGAGGTGTACCAGGCGTCGCGCTGCATGTCATTGCCCTTGCCGGCAATCGGTGACACCGACATCGAATGGCGCGAGCTGGCGTAGCCACCCCGGAAGCCCCGGGTGTGGGCGCTGAAAAAATGCGACTGCTGGGCCGACACGCCGGCGCCTTCGCTGTTGGTGATCCGCCGGTCAACCCGAAGGGCAGCACTCTCGCCGCGCAGTGCCAAAGCCGCCGCTTCTTCAGCCGTGATGGCCCAAGGGCAAAACAGGTCCAGGTCGGTGCGCTGGCGCGAGGTCGGGGCGATGTCACGGGCATCTGGCAGCGCGGCGAAGGGGTCTTTTGCGGTAAAGCGGGCGATGTCAAACGCCGCTTGAACCGTCTGCTCTATAGCGGCCGCAGAAAAGTCAGAGGTGCTGGCATTGCCCCGGCGCTTGCCGATGTAGACCGTGACACCGAGCGACTTGTCGCGGTTGCGCTCGACGTTTTCGAGCTCGCCCTTGCGCACAGAGACGCTCAAACCACTGCCCTCCGAGGCTTCAGCCGCCGCGTCGGTGGCGCCTATTTTTTTGGCATGCACCAGCGCGCTGTCGACCAAATCTTCAAAAAATGGGCGGCTGTAGCTGAAGCCGCTGCCGGCGCTGGGCGCGGCTTTCGTGGGGTTAGGGTTCTTCATATCGGAGGCTATGATACTTGGCTATGTCACGCAAACTGAAAAAAGGCTATTTCGTTCGGGGCGAGTTCATCGCTGAAGGCAGCGAGCGCGACCTCGAGCTCAAGGCCGAGCTCAAAGGCACCAGCGAACAAAGCCGCACTGAGCTCAAGCGCGAGAGCACCGAGCTGCAAAAATTGGGCGAAGACCTGCTAACCCTGCGCCCTGAGCTGATGGCGCGGCTGGCCGTGTCGGAAAAGCTCAAGGACGCTGTGGTGGAGGCCAAGCGCATCACCAATTTTGAAGGCAAGCGCCGTCAGATGCAGTTCATCGGCAAGCTGATGCGGCTGGTAGATCCTACGGTGCTTGACGAGGTGCGGACCGCACTGAACGATCAGCTGGGCGGCTCGGCGCAAGACAAGCTGCGCCTGCACCAGGCCGAACTCTGGCGTGACCGCCTGCTGCTCGACGACGATGCCCTTGGCACCTGGCTGACCGCCCATACTGAAACCGACGCGCAACAGTTGCGCGCCCTGATTCGGCAGGCCCGCAAGGATGCACAACCAGAAAAGCCAGGTGCCGCAGTACGCCACGGTCGCGCCTACCGCGACATTTTCCAGATTGTGCGAGATCAGCTTGAGCATGTGCCCGAGCCTGAGACCGACACCGCCGTGACCTACGATGCAGACCAAAGACCATGACGACCACCTCTGACACCAGCACCGGCACCAGCACCGGCACCAGCACCAGCGCGGCCCATGAGCCTGTGCGCATCGGCATCGTGTCGGTCAGTGACCGCGCGTCCAGCGGCGTCTATGTCGACCAGGGCCTGCCCGCGCTGCAAGACTGGCTGACGCGTGCCCTGAAGAACCCGATTGACTTTGAGGCGCGGCTGATCCCCGACGAGCAAGCCCTGATCAGCGCCACACTGATCGAACTGGTCAACGCCGGCTGCGCCTTGGTGCTCACCACCGGCGGCACCGGCCCCGCCAAACGTGACGTGACACCCGAGGCCACCTTGGCCGTGGCGGACAAGGACATGCCCGGGTTTGGTGAACAAATGCGCCAGATCAGCCTGAAGTTTGTGCCGACGGCGATTCTGTCGCGCCAAGTGGCGGTCATTCGGGGGCAAACATTGATCATCAACCTGCCGGGGCAGCCAAAGTCGATTCGCGAGACCCTGGAAGGCCTGCGTGACGCCGAGGGCGCCAGTGTGCTGCCGGGCATCTTTGCCGCCGTGCCCTACTGTGTGGACCTGATTGGCGGCCCCTACCTGGAAACGGTGGACACGGTTTGCAAGGCTTTCAGGCCTAAGTCAGCCCAGCGCCCGGCGGCTGCGGCCTGAACGGCGCACGCGCCTACCGACCCACCAATTCGTTGAGCCGGTCGGCCTGGAAATGCTCTTGGCGCGCGGCATCGGCCGGCACGCAGTTGGCGGTTTGGCTGGCCTGCAGCGTTTCAATGGCCTTCCACAGCAGCGCAATCTGGTGATCCTGGCCGGACGCGTTGTCAATCAGACCTCTCAGGGCCTGGCTCAGCGGGTCATCGTTTTGGGTCACGCCATAGGCTGAAAACCCCATTTTGGACGCCACCTCCTCGCGTTTAACGTCCAGATCAGCCTGAATAATTCGGGCCGGGTTGCCCACCGCCGTGGCACCGGCTGGCACCGGCTTGGTCACCACCGCGTTTGAGCCCACCTTGGCGCCATCGCCCACTGTGAAGCCGCCCAACACTTGCGCACCGGCGCCGACCACCACATTGCGCCCCAGTGTAGGATGCCGTTTGGCACCCTTGTACAGGGCTGTGCCGCCCAAGGTCACGCCCTGGTAGATGGTGCAGCCGTCACCAATTTCAGCCGTCTCCCCCACCACAACGCCCATGGCATGGTCAAAAAACACCCGCTCGCCGATGCGCGCCCCGGGGTGGATTTCAATCCCGGTCAGAAAACGGGCAATGTGCGAAATAAACCGCCCCAGCCACTTCAGACCATGCTGCCAGCACCAATGGGCTCGCCGATGCAAGATCAGTGCGTGCAGGCCGGGGTAGCAGGTGATGACCTCCCAGCTGCTGCGCGCCGCCGGGTCGCGGTCAAGAATGCACTGAATATCGGAGCGAAGGCGGGACAACATGGCCTGCAGTTTAGCGGTCAGGGCCCGAGCTCTTGGTCATCAGCTTGGCAATGCCACGCAAGATGTGGATTTCCTCCTGAGTCAGCGTGGCCCGGTTGAACAACTGGTTCAGCCGGGGCATCAGCTTGCGCGGCGCTTGCGGGTCAAGAAAGCCGATCGCGGTGAGGGCCTGCTCCCAGTGCGCCAGCATGCCTGCCACCTGGCTGGCATCAGCCAGCGCAGGCGCCGGCGTGGCCGACTGCACCTCGTAACCCCCGAGCGCCAAACGCCACTCGTAGGCAATCACCTGCAATGCCGCACCCAGGTTGAGCGAGCCAAACTGCGGGTTGCTTGGGATGCTCAGGCAGGCGTGGCATCGGTACACATGCTCATTGAGCATGCCAAAGCGCTCCGAGCCAAACAGAAAAGCCACGCCAGAATTTTGAGCGATTTCGGGCTCTAGCCCTTGTCCTGATTGGGGTTCTAGCTCCTTTTTTAATAGCGACTCGAAATGCTCGCGAGGTGCAACCGTCGGCGGCCCGAAATCGCGCGGTGTCATGGCGGTGGCGCACAGGTGCGTCATGCCATCCAGGGCCTCATCCAGGGTGGCGACGATGCGTGCGCTACTGAGCACATCCAGTGCGCCGCTGGCCCGCTGAATCGTTTCTTCGCGCCGCAGCACATTGGGCCAACGCGGCGCGACCAGCACCAGATCCTCAAAGCCCATGGTTTTCATGGCGCGCGCGGCGGCACCGACGTTGCCCGCGTGGCTGGTGTTGATCAGAATGAAACGTGTCTGCATGGCTACAGCGGCAAGCACAGGCTTGGCGCCGGTTAAAATCAAGCCATTGTCGCTGCCCGCATCGCCGGGCGGCCCTGCCCTGTTCTTACCCCAGCGGCCACTGCAGACCCTGCCAGTGGCCCACACAATTCAGAAGCCATGTCCTCCCCCAATCTGCATCCCATGATCAATGTGGCCGTCAAGGCAGCCCGCGCGGCCGGCGCGATCATCAACCGAGCGGCACTTGATGTGGAGTCGGTCCGTGTCTCGCAAAAGCAGGTGAATGACTTTGTCACCGAAGTCGATCAAGCCGCCGAGGTTGCGATCATCGAAACGCTGTTGGCGGCCTACCCCGGGCATGGCATCTGGGCGGAAGAATCTGGCCGGACCCACGGCGCCCAGGATTCAGACTATGTGTGGATCATCGACCCGCTGGACGGCACCACCAATTTCATCCACGGCCTGCCGGTCTACTGCGTCAGCATCGGGTTGGCGGTCAAAGGCAAAGTCGAACAAGCGGTCATTTATGACCCCACCCGCAACGACCTGTTCACCGCTACGCGCGGACGCGGCGCTTTTTTGAACGATCGCCGGATTCGTGTGTCAAAGCGCGTGCGCTTGCAGGAATGCCTGATCTCCACCGGCTTCCCCTTTCGTCAGGGCGATGACTTCAACACCTACCTGCGCATGATGGGCGACGTGATGCAACGTACCGCCGGGCTGCGACGCCCCGGTGCGGCGGCACTGGATCTGGCCTACGTAGCCGCCGGCTTTACCGATGGCTTTTTTGAGACCGGGCTGCAGCCCTGGGATGTCGCGGCCGGTTCGCTGTTGGTGACCGAGGCCGGTGGTTTGGTTGGCAACTTCACGGGCGAGGCAGACTTTTTGGAGCAAAAAGAGTGCCTTGCCGGCACACCGCGCATCTACGGTCAACTGGTCGCCCTGCTCGGCAAGTACAGCAAGTTTGCCGGCGCAGGTGACAAAGCCGCCGTGCGCCAAGCCGTAGCGGAGCTAGCCGCCGCGTCCCCGCCGGAGCCTAACGCGCTCTAAAAACCCGCCCCGTGAAGAGTCGGTACTTCTTCCAGCTGGTCGCCTTGTCGGCGCTGTGGGGCACCGGCTTTTTGCTGACCCGGATCGCCACCCCTGTGCTGGGGCCCAGCGTTGCCGCCGCCGCGCGTATCGGGCTGGGCGCCATCACGCTGGCCATGATCATGCGGCACCAGAAGCTGGACTGGCCGTGGCAACACTGGCGAGAACTGTTGCTGCTGGGCGCCGCCGCCATTGCCTTGCCGCATTTCCTGAGTGCCTGGTCCTCGCTTTATTTGCCATCGGGGTACAGCGCGGTGGTGGGCGTCACGTCTGTGCTGTTTGGGGCCTTTGCTGCTGCCTGGATGAAAGACGACACGCTGACCTGGACCAAGCTGGTGGGCTGCCTGCTCGCCTTTAGCGGTGTGGCACTGGTGGTCAGGCTGGGGCCCATTGACCCCTCGCCCGAGGTCTTGGCCGGCACGGCCCTGGCTGTAGGCGCCTGCTTTTTCACCGGATTCAGCATGCCCCTGCTCAAACGGGCTATCCAGCGCATGCCGCCCTTAAGCATCACGGCCGGCATCCACGCCTTTGGTTTTTTACTGCTGCTGCCCGGTGCCCTGTGGAAACTACCCCAGGCCCAATTTTCATGGGCAGCCCTTTCAGCAGTGGCGCTGATGGGGGTGATCACCTCGGGCCTGGCCTATTGGCAATACATGCGCATCGTGCAACATGTCAGCGCCGTGGCGGCTCACAGCTCCACCTTCATGGTGACCATTTTTGGGGTGATCTGGGGGCATTTAGTTTTGGACGAGGTGTTTACCCTCGCCTCTTACGCCGGCGGGGCGCTGGTGTTGCTGGCCACCATGATGGTGACCGGCTTTAACCCACTCAGCCCGCGCGACCGTAAAACCCCAAGCGCTCCTCCGGGCTGAACATCACGCCCGGCGACTCGTAATAGCACAGCACGGCAATCATACGGTCTACGGCGCCTTGCACCGGCGTGACCCGGTGGGCCGTATTTTTACCGCGAAACACATTCAAGGTGCCCGCTTGCAAGTGCAGCAAGCGGGCCTCCGGGTCGCGGCCCTCCAGCAGTTTGGCGACACCGTCGTAGTTGGGGTCTGTGTCTGTGCGCAGGTTGGTTCGGTACTCAAAATCACCCCCCTCATCGGGCGCTTGCAGCAACAGTGTGGTGGTGAACTCAGACCGGTCAAAATGCCAATTCAGCGCTTCCCCATCACGGTAGGCGATCACGTTGGCACAGGCCAGAGGGTCTGGCATCACATACAAAGCCGGCCGACCCATGGTGGCCGCCAAGAACTGCGCCAGCGGGGGGTATTCGTACACGGCCATCACCAAGCTGCCGGGCATCTGATCGGCACACACCGTGTGGTTGGTGGTCTGTACCTGGCGCAGCGCCGGGTGGTCGGCTGCCAGACCGGGGATTTCGGGCTTGAAGTAAATGTTGTGACGCCGCTGGTGCAGGTAAGAATCACTGGCCATCACTGGCGCAATTTCAGCTGCTGCCTGGGCCGCCACACCGGGCCGCAAAAACCCCTCAAGGCTGAACATGCCGCTCTGCTGCAACGCAGCCTGTGCAGCCGCCACCATGTGGTGCCAGTCCTGGCTGCCTTCGCGGTCCAAGGGGTAACGTTCCAGGTCAATGATGTGTCTCAAAAGCGGCTCCTCAGTATGAAGCGCCCGATCTTACTGCGGCTGCAAGCGGGGCTTGCCGCACCGCCCTCAGAGGCTTATTTGGTTGACGCGCTTGGACAGAGCTTCGGCACTTTCTTTGCGTTCGCTGTAGCGGTCGACCAGGTAGGGGGCCACATCCCGCGTCAGCAGCGTGAACTTCACCAGTTCTTCCATCACATCGACCACCCGGTCGTAGTAGGCGGACGGCTTCATGCGCCCGGCCTCGTCAAACTCCATAAAGGCTTTGGCCACCGAGCTTTGGTTGGGGATGGTGATCATGCGCATCCATCGCCCCAGAATACGCATCTGGTTGACGGCGTTGAAGGACTGCGAGCCACCACTGACCTCCATCACCGCCAGGGTCTTGCCCTGGGTCGGACGCACAGCGCCTATCGACAAGGGGATCCAGTCGATCTGGCTTTTCATGATGCCGGTCATCGCGCCATGGCGCTCGGGCGAACACCACACCATGCCTTCTGACCACGTGGCCAAATCACGCAAAGCACGCACTTTGGGGTGGGTATCTGGCGCCGCATCAGGCTGCGGCAAATCTTGCGGGTCAAATACCTTCACCTCAGCCCCCATGGCCTCGAGCAGGCGCGCCGACTCCAGCGTCAACAGCTTGCTGTACGAGCGCTCACGCAAGGAGCCGTACAGCATCAAAATTCTGGGTGGGTGGGTTGACGGTGCCGTGGTTGACAACTGGCTCTGGCTTGGCAGCCTGAAGCTGGCCGGGTCGATGGCTTCTGAGGGCATGGTCATCGCAGTTCAAGCGCCTGGCACTGAGGCGCCGCGCTCGTACCAGCCCTTAGAGTTATTGACGATGTACACCACCAGCAGCATCACCGGCACCTCAATCAGCACACCCACCACCGTCGCCAGGGCCGCGCCCGAGTTAAAACCAAACAGGCTGATGGCAGCCGCCACCGCCAGTTCAAAGAAGTTGGATGCGCCAATCAAAGCCGACGGGCAGGCCACCGAATGCTTTTCGCCCACCGCGCGGTTGAGCCAATAGGCCAGGGCCGAGTTGAAAAACACCTGAATCAGGATCGGCACCGCTAGCAATGCAATGACCAGCGGCTGCTGCAGAATGGCTTCGCCCTGAAAGGCAAACAACAGCACCAATGTGAGCAACAGCGCGGTTATCGACCAGGGCCCAATTTTGGCCATGGTCGACTCAAAAAAAGCCGTGCCCCTGGCCAGCAGCGCCCTGCGCAGAATCTGCGCCAAGATCACGGGGATCGCGATGTACAGCACCACGGACGTCAGCAAGGTGTCCCAGGGCACGATGATGGCCGAGATGCCCAGCAGCAAGCCCACCAGCGGTGCAAAAGCAATCACCATGATGCTGTCATTCAAGGCCACTTGCGACAGGGTGAACAGGGAGTCTCCCCCTGTGAGGCGGCTCCAGACAAACACCATGGCGGTGCACGGTGCCGCGGCCAGCAAGATCAGCCCGGCAATGTAGCTGTCAATCTGATCCGGCGGCAGCAAGGGCGCAAACCAATGGCGAATGAACAGCCAGGCCAGCAGGGCCATAGAAAAAGGCTTGACCAGCCAGTTGACAAACAGCGTCACCCCAATGCCCTTGACGTGCTTGCGTACTTCACCGAGGGCACCGAAATCAACCTTCACCAACATGGGGATGACCATCACCCAAATCAGCAAGCCCACTGGCAGGTTGACCTTGGCAAACTCCATGTGGCCAATGGCCTGGAACACGGGTGCAAAGAACTGGCCCAGAACGATGCCCACAACAATGCAGAGGAACACCCACACCGTCAGGTAACGTTCAAAAACGCTCATGGCAACCCCTGCGGCCGGCTTGGCATTGACGCCAGGTTCAGCTTGCATGGATCTGACCCTCAGGCTTGGGCCAACTGCCGGGCGCTGGTCTGCAACACGGCCTGTTGCAGCTTGGCATCAGGCAAACTGCACAACAACTCCAGTCGTCGCTTGATGGCGTGCAGAGTTTTGCGGGTTGCCTCGCGCTTGTCGTCTTCAGAACCATTGCCCTCAGACGGATCCGGGTAACCCCAATGCGCGGTGGCCGGGTGCCCGGGCCAAAGCGGGCAGACTTCACCGGCCGCGTTGTCACACACCGTGATGATCAAGTCCATGTGGGGCGCATCTGGCTCCGCGAACACATCCCAGCTTTTGCTGTTCAAGCCCTCGGTGGCGATCCCAGCGGTTTCCAGCGCCTTCAAACCCAGCGGGTTCGGCTGTTGGTTCGCACGCGGGCTGCTGCCGGCCGAATAAGCGCGAAAGCGGCCACCGCTCATGGCGTTCAAAAGCGCTTCGGCCAGGATGCTTCTGGTGGAATTGTGCGTACACAGAAAAAGCACGTTGAGGGGTTTAAGTGGGGTAGTCATGGTTGGTAGCTCCAGGTCGGTGGTTAACAGTCGCATGCGTTGGCAAGCGCCGGCAGGCAGGGTTGGCCCTGGCAGCAGTTTTGGGTGAGGTAAGCCAGCACCGAGTTCATGCGGTCAAACTGGGCCCGGTAAACCAGGTTGCGCCCAACCCGCTCCTGGCTGATGAGGTCGGCATTCACCAGTTCTTTCAAGTGAAATGACAGCGTGTTGGGCGCCACGCCCAGGCTTTCAGACAGGGCGCCCGGGGTCAAACCGGCCTGACCAGCCACCACCAATGAACGAAACACCTCCAGCCGTGATGACTGGGCGAGCGCGGCCAGGGCCTTAACAACAGCGATTGATTCCATATTTCAATGATACTCGAAATAATTGACCGATAAACCGACCCATCCATGACACCAGCCCTTCAATGCAGGTGCCTGTGGTGCGCGTCCGGGTAGTGGGCATGGGCGTGGCTTAGCGGCTCGTGCCGATGCGGGTGCGTGTGCTTGCCCGCTGTGAACTGGCCGTCAGCATGGGTGTGCTGGTGGTGCGCGTCGTGCTCATGCTCGTGGTCATGCAGCATCGCTTCGTGGGTATGCAGATGCGAATGTTGCTCGGTCAGGTGGAGCCACACCCCTGCCGCCATCAGGGCGCCGGCGACCAGCAAGGTCAGGGTCACCGGCTCACCGCTCAACAAGGCCAGGGCCGCGCCAAAAAACGGCGCCACTGAAAAATAGGCCCCAGTACGGGCCGCACCCAAATGCCGCAGGCCCACCACGAACAGCGCCAGGCTCACGCCGTAGGCCAGAAAACCCACCACCATGGCCGCCGCCACCGTCAAGCCACCGGGCAAAGCGTCGCCCACTGCCCAGGCCAGCAGCAGATTGACGCAGCCCGCAACCAACCCTTTGACCGAGGCGATCCAGGTGGCGTCGTTGAGCGCCACCTTGCGGGTCAGGTTGTTGTCCAGACCCCAAGCGAAGCAGGCGCCCAAAATGGCGAGTGCAGGCCACAGGCTGGCAAAGCTGACCGTGCCGGGCCAACTGAGCACCACCGCCCCGGCGGCAATCAGAACCATCCCCAGCGAAATGCGCCGATCAAAATTTTCACGAAAAGCCACCCAGGCCAACACTGCCGTAAAAACCCCTTCGGCATTGAGCAACAAAGACGCCCCCGATGCCGGCATGCCGAGCAAGCCCGTCATCAGCAGCAGCGGCCCGACCACGCCGCCAGACAGCGTCGCCCCGGCCAGCCAGACGGCCTCTCCCCGGGCCAACTTGACCGGCGCTGCCCGGGTGGCCAGGCGGTACAGCGTCAGGCCCAAGCCCGAACCCAGGTAAAACAAACCCGCCAGCATCCATGGCCCCACGCTGCCCAAGAGCAGCTTAGCCAGCGGCGTACCGGCGCCAAACAGCAGCGCGGCCCCCAGGGCTGCGGCTACGCCCGCATTCAACATGTCGACCGCCTGTGCATGGTGCTCGCTGCGTCCGCTTCAGCCTCTGGCCACAAGCTTGGAAACAAAAAGCGAAGTGCATGTTGCGGCAAGCCGAAACGCACTTTGCCTTGCGGCGTATCAGATTTCAGCAGCCCTCGCTTGACCAGCGCACCAAGCGCATCGGTGGCCGCCCGGTCGCTGACGCCCAACATGGACTTGAAGTCTCCGCGCGACATGTCTTGCCCGCTGAGGAACAAATAGTGCAATCCACGAAGCGACTCCAGTCGCACACCCGACTTTTCAACCGTGGACTCAAAGACCAGGCACGCCTCCAAACGGGGCAGTAGGGTTTTGAAGTCCAGCATGCTGCCCATAAAGCTCACTTGGTCCCTGCACACCTCCAGCACGTAGTCCGCCCAGGCTATCAAGGCCTGCTGGCTCAGGTTACCCCGCCCATCCAGATCGCCCCGACGGAGGCTGTCAGCATCTGCCAGCAGAGCGTAATAGCGCTCTGTGCTGCGGGCGAACCCCCGCAGGGGCGACCACAACCCGCCGGTGTAGCCCAACACACTCAAAAGCGTATGAGTGTGAAGACGCATGACACGACCATTGCCGTCGATAAACGGGTGAACCCAACCCAGCCGCTGGTGCGCGCAGGCCAATGCCACCCATGCAGCCTCACCCCGCCGCACACCGCCATACAAACTGGCCCAGTGGTGCAGTAATCCGGGCACGCTGTCAAACGCCGGCGCCACGTGTTGGCCCACTTTGACCTCGCGCTGGCGGAACTGGCCCGCCACAATCTGCTCGCCTTCGTCGGTCATCAAGTCTTGGGCGGGCAGTCTGCCAAAAAGCTCCTGGTGCATCACTTGCACTGCGTCTGCGGAATACAGACCGGGGGCAGCATCGAAGCCGCCGTAACGCTGCTCCAAGGCAACTTCAGCCTCGATATGCGCCACAGCCAGTCGCTGCTTGGCGGCCAGCTTGGCGTCTTTTGCGAAGTCTTTTCTCAGTGCCTGTTCTATCTCTTGGGGTCTTGTGTGCTGCCCCTCAATGCGATTGGTGTAGTACGAGTTCATGCTTCGCAGCAAGGCGCGCAACTCGGGCGGAACGCGTGTGCCAGCCAAGAGCGTAGCCGCGCGGGTCAACTCATGGGCTCTGCCCAGCAGCGGCTCTAAGTGAGCATCTGCAGGCAGCAGCGGCTCAAATTGGTGTGCCTGGGTAAACATGGAACTATTTTGCTAAGTTAAATTTTTGTTTAACTTATTGATTTAAATATAAATTTTACAACTTATTGTTAATTTTTTGCCAAGATTATTGCGAACTATTTGGACAGAACAAATAGGTGCCTACTGAGTTTGGAGCGACGTCATGCCACGCCCCTGGGATCCAAAATCTCGTGTTTCCCTCACAGATTGGTACCGCAGAGTACAATATTTTCGTGCCGCACCAATTTGGTAAAATGCGAAGGAAAAAATCATGCAAGCTAACACCTCACCCCCAACCGTCAAGGTCGTCGGTGCCAATGGGCAGATCTCGCTTGGCAAACAATTTGCAGGCCGCCAAGTTTTGGTCGAAGAAAAGGAAACGGGTGTTTGGCTGATTCGCACCGCCACCGTCATCCCAGACAACGAACGCTGGCTGCACGAAACACAAGCCGCGTCCGACATGGCGCGTGCGCTGGAATGGTCAAAGCAACACCCTGCATCTGACGTTCAGACTGATGCCCTTCTAGCCGCTGCAATCCAGAGCGAGTAAAACGGATGAGTTCCAGCGACGCCCCTGTACGCCTTGACTTGAACAACCCAGTTTTTCAGGGACACCTTTTTGACCTGCAAAAGCCGGAACGCCATGCCGCCATGGACACCTTGAGGAAAATCCGTCAACTCAGCTGGGGCCAGCTGTACCGTGACAACGGTTTGAAGTGGGAAAAAATCATCAGCGTGAAGCCACCCTCGGGAATTGAAGCCATCTACTCACTGCGCATCACCCAATCTCGCCGTTGCACCGCGTATCGCGACGGGGACTTCATGCGGTTATTG
Organism: Comamonas sp. lk; assembly: GCA_945925985.1. Lineage (GTDB taxonomy): Bacteria > Pseudomonadota > Gammaproteobacteria > Burkholderiales > Burkholderiaceae_C > Rhodoferax. Next base: position 98,791 of record CAMELV010000004.1, read on the forward strand.
ACCGTGGCACCTGACCACGACAGCACGTACGGACGGAAGTAAGCCAATTCGCGGGTCACTGCAATTTTTCGGTCAGCGCGCGAAGAGCTTGCTCAATGCGCTGATGGTGGGGCCGCTCAAACATTCATCACCCCCTTGCCAATGGTGGCGGTCAACTTGGCCAACAACGCTTTCTCGGCAGGCTCCATGACGGCCATTTCAACATGGCGCCAATTTCGCTCGTACAACTGAAAGGCCTCGGTGGGGCCAACTTCGGCGTCCTCTGCCAGGCCCCAGGCAATCGACCGCAATTGCGGGTACTTGGCGAGCCGGATGCGCCGCGGAAAGCTGGTGCCCGCCCGTCGTGCTGGCAATTGGGCATCCTGCACCAAATGCCCAGTCTTGTCGTCGCCGGCCAGCAAGTCCACATCGGCGTCAAGCGCCATGGCCGCCATGACCTTGATGTAAGTACCCATGGTGACCGCCGCGTCACCCGCCTCGGCACGGTGCAAGGTGACCCGGGTTATGCCCGCCGAATCAGCCACCTGCTGGGCTGTGAGGCGCCGACGCAGCCGCGCCAAACGCAAGCGCTCACCGAACTCAGCAAGCAGCTGGCGCAGATCATCAGCAAGGTTGGGGCGGGCGGGCATGAAAGCTATTTTATACAATAATACACATCATGAAGATCGATACCGAAATCCGCCATGTGACGAAGCCGGGCGCAAACCTCTTTCTGGAGCTTGGCTTCGCACCCGCTAAAGCCAAGCGTTTGCAGGCCGCCTCTCGCAAACAGATCAACGACACCCAGCTGTTGAAGCAGCAACTGATGGAAGAGCTGTCAACCTGGATCACCGAGCATCACCTGAAGCAAGCCGAGGCCGCCGAGATCTTGATGGTCTCGCGCCCACGCGTGTCCGACGTGGTGAACAAGAAGACGGCCAAGTTCACCATCGACACGCTGGTGGAAATGCTCAGTCGCGTCGGTAAGCCGCGGTCTAAGGGGGACGCTGCACCATTCAACAGATTTGGACGCCACTAGGTCCCCTCAACTTGACATTCTTGTGCACGGCACCCGTCGAGCGGACCTTTCATTCATCGCTGACATAGACCCTTTCACCATGGAGTTTATTCAGTGGATGAATCTGTACAGGGACATGCGGGCTGCGGACAGTATGATGGCCGCATTGGCACTGGTTGTTATGCCTCCCGGATGGTCACCAGATGGTCAGGGCCTCACAACCGAAGCATTGCGCGATAACCAAGCAAGGCACTAGCATGAAAACTCTACGCATCCATTCTATTAGCTTGTCCCTGATAACAGTGCTACTGCTAGGCATAACCAGTAACGCGACTGTCGCAGGGGTTCCCTCAGTGAAGGCGACCCAAACACTGCCCCGCCCGGCGGATATGCACGACGTGCGTTACTGCGAAGTGATTCCAGTTTTTCGCGATGGTGTCTCGTTTAACGTCGAGGTGTACAACACCATTACCCTCAATGACTGCCCGGCAGTGCTATGGACACAGCTGAAATCAGACGTTCTATCCAAGCAATTCGATGCAATACAAGTTAAGCTCAATGGCCCACGCTATTGGGTTATGAATCGAGCAGAAGGTAGCGGTGACACGGTGTCGGGCAAGGTCGCAGATTTTGGTGGCATTCAGATGCGCCAGCTTGCTACGTTGAATATGAAGCTCTGGCAGACCATTGCGGGAGATCGGCCATACAAGGAAATGACCGTGCAGCGCAGCACGATTTTTGTGTACAGCAAAGACACGACAGTGTATGAATTGATCAACCCGAAAGGCGACGTTTATCTCATGCAGTCATACGCCCAGATAGTAGACCCCAATATGAATTTGCAAAAATTGGATCAACTTGGGGCGCGCTTAAAGTTACCTAAAGGTTGGAGCTATCGCACACGTGTGCTGTCGCAGGAGCTTGGGTTGAAGGTCAATGGCAAGGCGCACATCATCCAGGACGATTTCCAGAATACCTATCAAAAGGTCATGTAGCTTCAATGATTCAAGCGTTCACGCACAGACTGGGGCGCTTCACCAGGCAAAATCCGATCGACTCCTGTCGCGGCAATCGAGAAGCTCGCGAACGCCCGCTAACCTTTAGAAAGCCGGATTTCCGGTAAACGGACTGTCGCGACAGACTGCTCGCGCTGCAAAGCGGGTCTACATAATTCGCTACTGCTGACTTTCAATCACCTGTTATTTTTTTGCCCTTTCTGACCGCTGCTAACACAGGGTAACTCACGATCTAAGGCTTCCACATTCCTCAGCGACAACTAGCGGTCCAGTTCCGTGGAATTTTCGTGTTTCACGGCCCGCCAGTGGGACATCACAAAACAGAACAACACAGCTTGACAAACAAAGATGACATTTCCCTCTAAAAATAAAGAAAAAAAGGGGACATCTCCGAGGGAAATGCAAAACTTATCAGCCCACACCCCCATGATGGCCCAGTATGGGGGTTAGCCTTATTCCATAAGGCTTTCAAGCCATTTTTTATAAATTTGGCACCAATTTGGCACCATTTATCGCGTGATTTTTCTGGGTCTATCCGCTCGGTTTGGCACCACCCCCATCACGCAACCTTCCAAGTTCATTTCGGTCGATCTAAACGACGAGAACGACTGCTAACTTGCCGCCAAATTCAGGTCGTTAAAGTCTGAAAAACACCACACTTTCAGACCATAGTGCATCCGACTTTTCGGCCATCAACCCATTGGCATGTAGACCCGCACTTGGCCACGAACAGTCACGTGATTTGATTGCTTGTGACAGGTCAAGACACATATGTACAGCTCCCAGTTAAGACCAGTTGTGGGTCCCGTGGTTGGAATCCTCCTTGACACGGTAGAGCCAGGCTGAATTACCCACTTTTATCCATGTGAAGTTACCAATGTGGACGTGCATTAGCTTTTTTGACACACTCCACAGTCAATGTATCCTGCCTGGCAGAGACCTAAACTTCAACAATCAATCGAAAAATGAAAATCAACTGGAGCCAATTTGAGACTATCGCTTTCATAGATTCCAATATTGCTCTTGAATGCCTCGCACTTGAGCAGCTTCCTTGGAGCGAAATTGACAATACCGGCCCCATCCTTGTCTTGGTCGCACCGACAGTTCTTCAAGAGGTGGATGCCAAGAAGAACCACGCGCGTCTAGGCGATCATGCGCGCCGCTTCAACCGATCAATGCGGCCCTTGCTCGGAGAGCAATCTACTGTCCAAGTAAGGCAATCTCCCAACCCGAAGGTTGAGCTCGCCCTGGCGGATTGCTCACGCTTCGATTGGAGCAATTACTCCACCCTTGATCCAGATGAGCCCGACTCTCGAATCGTTGCGCAGGCCCTGCACGCCATCGGACCGCCTCAAAGCGCCGTTGTGGTTATCAGCCAAGATATTCGCCCCCTGCATCTCGCCAAGCAACATGGCCTGAGAACGCATCACATCGGAGAAAACTGGCTGCGCCCGAAGGAAATTTCCGAGTCCGAAAAAAAAGCCGCTTCGCTAAAACGCGAGCTTGACGCGATGAAAAGTCGTGAACCCAGCCTATCGCTTTCATTCAAAACGGACACGGATTCAGTCGTCACGCACAGGATTCGCGACCTCGCCGACATAGAGCGGAAAGATTTTCAAGATACGATACTTTCGCTCAATCCCATGTCTGAGCAGGCCCGCGACCCGCTTGGCCTTGGCGGCACTCTTTTCAATGGCTACGATCACTCCCTTTTCGACCGCCACCAACGTTGGCAGGAAAAAGTTGTTCCCGAGTTCATGCGCGATTTTGAACGCAAGATTGAGCTCAACTTTGGTCAAATTGAAATTACCTTTCGGATCGAGAACTCCGGCCAAGTTCCAGCCGAATCGCTGCTGATCCGGCTGGTTGCCGCTGGTGGTTGGCTCAACGACCGTTACGTTCTGGCCAGTCCTTGCGGCCCCCACGCGCCTCGCATCCGACAACAGTCGTTGCTTCCGAATTTCCACAATCAATTCATCCGACCTACATCGCCGGTTGGAAAACACGAGTTCACTGTCATCGCGCATCCGAAGCGATCCAACGAAGTCCAAATTTCTTGTTCAGACTTTAGGCATGGATACGATTTCGAATACAAGATGATTGCTTGGGTTGACCCATGGGCTGACAAATTTGAATTGAACGCCATCGTCACGGCGACAAATCTCTATGGCAACGTTCAAAATTCCATAACCGTCGAAAAAACGATCATCGAAAGTTCTGCTTCAGATTTGCTTTTTGCCGATAGCATGAAGTTCAAGCAACCACCAAAGTCGCTTGCCCTTCTTGTCGCGGCAAAAGGCGCGCGAGACTTCTCCAAATTTGAATTCGACGGGGGAGATTGGGATGACTAACACCACATCAAACTAGTCGCCAGGGTTGGCAGCAGGCGATTCCACCAAGTGGCTGAGCTTTAAATTCGCGAACAAGCTCTTGATGAGCTTTCCAAGACGACCTGAGCTCGGTTCATTGGCGATGTTCCTGCATGATTCGACAAACCGATCCGTCGCATGAACGAAATTTTCTTTGTGATTTAGTGGTGCGCAAGTGTCAAGCCTGCCAAACTCCAAACCCACCCTCACGCAGGTCAATACCCAACTCAACTTCCAAACTCCTGGCTTCGTCATAAGTCAGCGGGTTGTACAACTCATAAAGTTCTGGCAACAGGCGCTGGCCAAATTCCTGCACGTATCGGTTGGCCTGAATGCCCGCCTTGTGTTTGTCAAAGCGCACGTCCGGATCCAGTCCAGTCATGCCAACGTAAACGCATGGCTTTCCTGGCTTGTAACCCGGATTGGACCTCATGAACCGGGCATTGAGCAACACGTCACTGGACAACTCAACAACATAGACGTGATAGTGCTTGCGCCGCGCCATGGTTGATTGGGTGCCGGATTCAGGCAAGCAGCGAGCGCTGTGCCGGTGATTCTGCGCCCGCAATCAGCCGCTCTGCCGGGTACTGCCGCATGAAGTCCATACTCTGCTGCGGGCTTGCTTTGAGCCAAGGGTCATAACTGTCCGGTGGCAGGATGACCACCATGCGCTTTTCATCCACCGGTTTGTAAAACTGACACATCAGGTCATGACTTTGCGCGTTGATGGTCAGCATCGTGAAGCTGTGAACCGTCCCCTTGGGCGATTTCCACGAGGACCAAAGTCCGGCGATACCCAGTGGCTCACCGTCGGCACCGGAAATCCGGGTCGGAATCGCCTTGCCGCTGCGCCAATCCGGCTCAAAAAAGGCGTCCAGCGGAATGATGCAGTGTTGTGCGTTTTTCCAGGCATCCCGAAAACTTGGTTTGGTGGCAACCGTTTCAGTGCGCGCGTTGTACGTTTGACGACCGATGTTGGTATCGGTCGCCCAGTGCGGGATCAGGCCAAACAATCCGGGTAAGGATTCCCGCTCGGGCACTGCCTCGTCACCCACATCAACCTCCCTGGGTCTGCGAATGAAAGTCGCCGGGTAGCAAGGCCAGACATCGTGCTTGCCCACGTCCACCGGTGGTTGCACACCGAAATGTCTGGCGTAGCGTTCGCGTTCCCTGATGGCTTGGTAGTGACTGCACATTTCGCCATGGTAGCGCCCATTCGGAGGCCTTCATCAGGCCGTTGGTGATGCCGTTCCCATTGACGACGCATTTCTGCCGAAATAGACCAAAGAGATTTATCTGCCGGATTTCAAGGCTTCCATCAAGGCATCGGGCTGGCCACCTTCTGCCAGGTGGCTTTTGTACCAAATCGTCAGGATGCTGGTGACGACAGGACCTGGGTTTTGCAGGACCTTGTCAAAGTCCAGCGCATTGATCTTGCAGATCAGTTTGACCAGGTCCATATCCAGATCGATGGCATCGGATTCACAACGCCGGAGCTTGAGATCAGCAAAGGTGTAGCCCTCAGGCAGTTTGAGCGTCAGAAGCGTATCAGTGGCCATAGTGGGATCGAAAAATAGTGGATTGGATGAGACCAGATTGTCGCCATCCCGAACCGACCCTCGCAAGAAGCGGGATGTTGTTGTCCCCAAAAGGCGTGATTAATCTTGTGCATAAGTCGGTGAACAAGTGTCCAAACCTTGGCCAGCATTGATTTCAGGGACTAGTGCTTAAACTTTGGGCACAGCGATTGGGGGAAATCGCAGCCTTGCAATATACTGTACAAAAAAACAGTACCCATGAATTCCTCACTCCCACCGCTCGATCACCCCGTCGCACTCGCGATGCTGCCAACGCTGGTCAGTGTGTTGCCGTGCCGAGTGGCGGCTGGCTTTCCGTCGCCAGCCGATGACCATGCGGTGCAGCGTGTGGACTTGATGGCGCAGTTGATCAAACATCCACAGGCCACCTTTTTACTGCGGGTGCGTGGCGAGTCCATGAAAGACGCCGGCATTTTTGACAATGATGTCGTGCTGGTGGACCGGGCCATTACAGCGCGTTCCGGTCACATCGTCATTGCCATGGTGGACGGTGAGTTTGTCTGCAAGACCCTGTGGCAGCGCGCTGGGCGCATGAAACTCAAAGCGGCCAACGTGACCTTCCCGGACATCAACCCGGCGGACGGACAAACCGTCGAGATCTGGGGTGTGGTGGTCGCATCCATCAAGCAGTTCAAAGCCTGATTGGACAAATCATGTACGCGCTGGTCGATGGCAATAATTTTTACGTTTCCTGCGAACGGGTGTTTCGACCCAGTCTGAATAGCAGGCCGGTGGTGGTGCTGTCCAACAACGATGGCTGCGCGATTGCCAGGTCGAATGAAGCGAAAGCGCTGGGCATCAAGATGGGCGCGCCCTGGTTCCTGATTCGCCATTTCGAGGAATCAAACGGACTGGTGGCGTTGTCGGCCAACTTTGCCCTTTACGGCGATATGAGTGACCGCATGATGAGTCTGGCTGCAGGGCTGGGCCACCGCCAAGAGGTGTATTCGATTGACGAGTCGTTCATTGACCTATCCGGAATCAAGGGTGACATGACAGAGCGCAGTCGCAAAATCCGCTACCGCATCCTCAAATGGATTGGCATCGCCTGTGGCATAGGGATTGGCCCGACCAAGACCCTTGCCAAGCTGGCAAACCACATTGCCAAAACCGCAGAACGCAAACCGGGAAGTTACCCCGATCATCACGCCCAGGTGTGCAATCTCGGTGATTTGGCGCCCATGGAACTGGATGCCTTGATGCAGGCCACCGAGGTAGGGGAAGTCTGGGGGGTGGGCCGGCGTATCGGTGCACAACTCAAAGAGGCTGGCATCCACACTGTTCTCGACCTAGCGCGACTTGACCCGGTCATGGTCAAGCGTCGCTGGTCGGTGGTGCTGGAGCGCACCGTGCGTGAACTGCAGGGCACCGACTGCATGGGTCTTGAAGACGAACCACCAGCTAAGCAGGAGATCGCCTGCACGCGCAGCTTTGGCCATGCGGTGCTGGACTTGTCCGCATTACAAGAGGCGGTGACAGAGTTTTCCAGTCGGGCGGCACAAAAACTGCGACTGCAAAACAGCCATGCCGGACAAGTGCTGACGTTCATTCGCACAAGCCCATTCAGAACGCAAGACTTGCAGTATTCACGCTCAACAGTGGTACCGCTCAGGCGACCCAGCAATGACAGTCGAGACATCTGCCAAGCGGCGCTGCTGGGCCTGCAGGCGATTTTCCGACCTGGTTACCGTTATGCCAAGGCAGGTGTGATGTTGCTTGATCTTCGCCCTGCGGACTTGGTCCAGCAGGAATTGGCGCTCGATGACGAGGTGGCCGACCCTGGCGGCAGTCGGCTGATGCAGGCACTGGATGCGGTGAACCAGAGGTTCGGACGAAATACCTTATCACTGGCCAGCGCAGGACTGGCAGGTGAGCGGCGGCAGTGGAGCATGAAACAGGAACGGCGCACACCCGGTTACACCACGGACTGGGATGGTCTGGCCTTGGTGAGGGCATGAACCATGAGTGATCTGCAAACAACTCTCAAGCGGATTCATACCAAGCGGCTGCGTGAGGTGTACCGGTCAGCCGGATGGCCCTACCAGGATGTGGTGGAGATTGATCTGTTGGCGGCGGGGTTACTGGAGCGAGTCACCACCGAAACCGGTCACGCCTTGGTGCGACTCAGCGACGCTGGTATTCAGCATCTGGCCAGTGCCACGCAAGGGAACCGACAGGCACGCTCGGCGCATGAGACATTGGTGGACAAGGTGGTCGAATCGATGTTGAGGGAGGGACGAATCGCTTGGACGAGGCTGGGCCTGCGTGCCAAGGTGCTAGGCGCTGATGCCGATGACACGCATTGGAAAATGTGCCAACCCGATGTCTTCTCCATTCGCAACAGTTCCCGGCATGACTATCTGGAGCCCGTTGTCCACGAAATCAAAGTCAGCCGTGCAGATCTGCTGGGAGATTTGAAGCGTCCAGAAAAACGAGGGGCGTATCTGGAGGTGGGTGGCCAGTGCTGGTACGTGCTCGGCTGTGATCGCGGCGGTCACCCGATTGCAAAGCCAAATGAAATTCCAGTTGAATGCGGTGTGATGGTTTTCCAGAACAACCAGTTCGAGGTGACTCGCATGGCACCCAAAAGGACGGTCAGCGAACTTCCGTTTTGGGTCTGGATGGAGTTGGCAAAGGCCACACCCAGACGATCGTCGGAATTGGATAGCCCTCAGGTCACGTTGACGCCTGGTGGAATCTGCCAATCAACAGACCCAACCCATGGTCACCCGAACCTTGGTGCTTTGCGGTCATCAAGTGCATGAGCGTGGCCCAGAGACTATTTTTTCGAGGCCAACATGGCCTTCAAATCAGCAAACGGGTTGAAAGTCGCGGACGCAATGACGTTGCCGCTATCGCTGCGTCCCTCCATGTCTTTTAGCTTGGAATGTTCGTTTTCGTGACAGTACGTGCAGAGCAGTTCCCAGTTGCTGCCATCTGGCGGGTTGTCATTGTGGTTGCTGTTCTTGTGATGCACTTCCAGCAATGGCAGATTGGCAAGGTCAAAGGTGCGAGCGCAACGCCCGCAAACCCAGGGAAACAGTTTTAACGCTTGCGCTCTGTAACCCTGTTCCCTTTTTTCGGCGCTGCGGCGCGCCTCAAGGACAAGACGATCAAGACGTTCATTGACTTGTGTCATAGCAGCCACTGCCTTTCAGTTAATGGAGCTGACTTTATCTTGAGTCCGGTCGACATAACTTGGAGGTTTAGCAATTTTGAATTACCCTGCCCTCCAATCAAGCCATGCCGACATTTAATAAGCAGCTAAATCACAATCTCTCTAATGACAACATCCCCCCGAATCGACCTGCGCCCAGGCATCTCCAAGCCTGTTTTATTGATGATTTCACGTCGCCAGGTCGAAGAAGGTGACATTGCATCCGTACTTGTCAGCCTGAAGCCATTTCTGGCCACCCGTGAGGATGCTTGGCTTTACAGGGGTCAAATGGTGCTGTCTGTGGACGGGTACAACGACGACCCACGTGAGCTTGTCGACATAGTTGAGGTGCGGGTATTCCTGCGTGAACTTGAACGGCAGTGGCCTTACTGGGCATTCTTCTTCAACCAAGTTGACGACAGTGTTAAGTTGCTGGGCTCCTGCGTTTGCGGTACCAGCTATCCGGGTCGTGGCGCTGTTGAAATTGATGCCTACAAACTTGGCGACTTTTTAAACCGGGCATATGCCGGGATGAACTCGATTTTTGATAAGCATGGATTTCCTGAAAGCGAACTCGAATCCATGAGCCGCGGGCTCGCAGAGGTCATTGAGCAGGCTGGCATGGCGTAAGCGGCCAGCTCAATGCAGCGAGCCGCTTTCGTTTTCCTTATTTGGAAGGAGTCCGACAAACCGACCTTCCACCTGTGGCATGTGCTCAAACACCACAGGCCCAAACGTTCGACGCTTTTTGGAGGGTGGCTTAGCCTTCAGGGGAATCGTGGCAATCCATGTTCCATGGGTGGTTTCAAGAGACAGCGCCACCACATCCTCGGCATAGGGTGAAGCGCCAACGGAGCCATACTGCTCCAATATCGCCTCGTGACGGGCCACGTACCGGGTCGGCAGTTTCCAGGCTTCGCGAACCTGGAATATGAAGTCGGCTTCCAACATCGCAGCAGCCATGCTGATGGCTCTGGCGCTGCTGTCCTTGGACTCGTCCGAGCTGTCATCCAACACGACGGGAATAACTTGATCTTTGGACAGACTACCGATAAACGCCAATGCCGCGAGACTCTCGCCTTTTTCCACCAAGCTGCGGGCGTGAGCGACCAAAGGGTTGATTTTTTGAAGGTAAGTTTCCGGAATCTGCATAGGCAAGTAGCATATCAGCGCGCTTGGGGAATTTTCCGGTGCGGTACATCTATTGCAATCCTGCGTGCTGCCAATAGCGTTACGGCAAAATGCTCGGGCATCAAATTGATCGTCACATCGCATCACTGGAGCCTCGTGCACGAAGACATTGATGCCGCAGTACGCGTCTTACTTGGAATCGTTGCGACGGAAGAATTGGCAAAGATCACGCAGATATCGGAAGGCGAGCTGATTGACCTTCACTTTGGCCTTGGTCAATGGATCCGAAAAAACTTCGGTCTTTGGAACGAAAACCAGGTTCTGATGCAAGCTACAAGTGTGAGCGCCCCCGGTAATGCTTCTGGTGTGATCGTCAAAGCGTTATGGCAGCAATTGAAAGACGATCTTCCAAAATTTCATTGAACCTATTCGGTGATTTATGGCTACTGAATTAGTCTGATCAGAATTCCTCTGATTCATCATCAGAGTAGCTTTTATGCCAACGCCGCCCCTGTTGCCTGAGCTTACTTTGGCGTTGAGCTACTAGGCTGCACGAACTTTCACAATGACCGCAAGTGTTACAGATCAGTTTGCTGCACGCTGGGCATACTTCATGACTGCCAAAGAACAGCGGTGAAGATCCGCACTTAACCCGCAACTGATCTTCGATCCACCCACCACAATATGCTACCAATGTCATCCAGCTTCCGTTGTTACGTTGCCCACGCAGTATTGCTGGATGTGACATCTGGAAGGCGATGAATTGAATCCCTTGACACCTTGATTCGTCTGCCACGCTCAACAGAACATCGATTAAGCTAACAACGTATTTTTGTGTATCTATGAGGTCTAAAGGGTGTGAAAAGCTTTTGTCGACAAAAATTAGTTCCCGCAAAGTCTGAGCTACGGCATCGCAATCGTCATCATTTAGCATGGCCTCCAAAATTACACCCATGGAGTAAACGAACAATGACGATCGCTTTATGCCAACATCGAGGCTAAGCGACGCAATATCTGCAAGCATCCCATCTCGTCGCGTTGATCGGTTTTTGGCATCTTTATGTGATGTCACTGAAGACATTGTGAGTAACCAACCGGGAATATTCACATCTGACAATGTGCTTGTAAGTTTAATTTCCGCAAGCAGACTATCAATACGCAACACGACGGAATGCCGTTGCTGGTACTGGGCCGCTGGATACTCAAACATCCAGCCTGGCAAAAATCCTGTATCCCACAGTCCATTAAGATTTAGGAAATTGCCAAATCGTCGCCGCATCCAAACAAAAAGTTGGCGCATCTCGCTAACATTTATCTGCCCAAGAATTACGCAATCTACCGCTCCACTGACTATCTTTTTAGCGTCTGGACTGTAGTCAGATAGGACACCGACAATTGACACCTCAGCGCCAGATTTTCTATCCTGCTTGAATCTGGGAATGCAATGTTCAACATATACCTCAGGGCTTGTAAAGGACTTGCGAGAATTCTTGACGTCCAGTGGATCGACCCCGACGAGCAGATCGAAGTCTTTCCATCTCTCGTCTGCTTTTTCAATCTGAGTCATCGAAACGTCAGAGACATTGTTTCCGAGCTCGGAATAAAAGGATGCAGTGGAAAGTTCCGCGACTCTTGCCGACAACAAGCGGCAAGCGTTGTAATTCGAGACTGCTTCCTGCAATAGCCTAATTCCCTCATCTGTGGACTCACAAACGCTATTGACATTGGCCCATGCCAGGCACAGGTCGATATCCGATGCGCTCAGGGAGACTGAGCGATAGATGTTATTTGTCCATTTTCGATCAGCAATGGTTTCGTAAATATACTTGACTTCACCACACGCATGCGAAAAATAATTGATATCCGAAAATTGCGCCGCTAATATTTTTGCAACCTCTCTGAGTTGCTCAATGCCCTGGACTGATTTTTGCAGTCGAGCAATTTCTTTTGAGCTACCTTCCCTCGCTGCCACGTAGACTTCGAAATTTGGAAATCCACGTGTTGAGCGCCACTTACCATAGTCTTCAATTCCTTCAGTAAGTTCGCTGCGCAGTTTCTCCAAATCACTAAGAATACGTTCATGCCAGTTAGTTGTCAGGCATAACTCAATATCTTGGCCAAATATACGTCCGATTTCGGCAAAATTGCTTCGAGAACTGTTGGTCCCCAACGAACTCCAAGTCAAGACTTTTTCTAAAAATTCTGCCGGAAATTCAGATTGATTTGGAGGCATTTCGGTCGTAGCGTTATTGGTAGGGTTACTTCAATTTTGCATTGTGAGCGATCAATCAAGGCTCTTCGATCTCAGGCGAGGCGTGTAAACGACCTTTTTTTAAGATTAACCAGTTTTTAGAGGCAAAAATCAGAAAAATCGCCAAACAGGACATTTGGCGACTTTTACAATTGTGGGGCCAACAGCGTAGTAAGACCCAATTTACCAGACTGGGAGTCACCACGTTTGCAGTTGATTGCCGTGATTTACGGGTGGAACGACCTGTTGTCCAAGGTTATCCCATCAAGACTGTTTACCAGTTGGACGCATTGGGCAATGCGGCATCCTTGATCACAAACAAGATTGGCGCCGTGCTCATTCCGTGGCCACCCTATGACGATCCGTTTGCGCTGAAAGTGGGGCTGGCCATGTTGCCAGGTCAATGGCTGGTTTACGAAGGCGAAAATGTCGGCGGCTGTACTGCCAACGCAGCGTTTTTTGAATTTATGAGCGATTCAACCCTTTGGCACCCATGCCAGACGCATCCTCTCGCTTAAATGCGGTGCATGTCACGCTGGCGACGCTTCATGATCATTGGACAGTGTGGAAACGCATCAGCTGAATATCGTTCATGTCACCCCGCCTGCACGGCAATGACACCACACGATCGATAATCTGAGGATGAAAAATCTCCGTCCTGAAACCCTGGCCATCGTCAAGCGTGTCGAAACGCTGAGCGGGTGCCCCGTGGAGTTCAAACCCGACAGTAGCATGGCCTTGCGTGCGACTTTTCAGATGGCACGAAATGGAGCACCTGCACACGTTCTCAAGTACCGTCCGACCAACGACCCCATCGATTACTGGGTAGCCTACCAGGCGGGCTACGCCATTCGACTCTTTGACTTGCCACCCAATGAGCGTTTTGATTTTGTCGGGACTGGTGACAGTGTTGAGCAAGTCGAGACGCTCATCAAGACAGGACAACCATTGAATGAGGTTGACAAGGCCCAGCTCGCTGAGTTTGCCGCAATGGCAACCCACTGGGCTTTGTTGAACTTGCGTTCGTTTGCAATTGGTATGCGCATCGACCAATGGATTTATGACGAATATCCTTCGTTGCGGGAGATGCAGGCGTCCGGCATGGACTCCTTGCAGCAGGAAAACCTGGGGCTTTTGTCAATACGGCGTGGGAACCTTACCCTGCCTGTGCCTCTTTTGGCCCCGGTTGCCGCGTGCGCACTGTTTGCTGACCGTTTGCTCAAACGCGGCACCTACGCCATCCCGTACCGGGCGGCTGGCGTGCTGGAGTCAGGCAAGGAGCTTTTGGTACTCAGTGACGCCATTTCGACCAACCGCAGTCACGACCGAAAACTGGTCGACGCCTGGGCAAACGCCATTGGCATGAAGGGTTGGTACCGCTGGGCAACTTTTAAACTCTGACCCCATGGCAACCGAATACAAAATCCCACTTAACCGTTTTGATGTGAACCTGCTGCCCCCAGAGGCGCGCCAGGTTGGCACGGAAGCTTTCAAGACTGCGGTCATGCTGCATTTCGCTGCTGAATATGCCGCGCAGGGCCAAACCGCGATGGTCACCGTGGACGACAGTGAAATTACCGTCATGTCGTTTCCTGCAGAGGCAACGGCTTTGGACTATGTCCTGCCCATGCTGAAAGCTGGGAAAATTTCTGAATCGGTGCCTTATTTGGAAAGCCTGACCAAATCGGCACCGCTGAATAGCGCGGTTCTTTACAACCTTGGAATTTGTTACAACGAGCTGGGTCAATATGACGAGGCCGTTATCCGTCTCAAGCGCGCCGTTCAGCTTGACCCTGGCCACGCCCATGCCTGGGTTGGCATCGGGAATGCCTATTACCGGATGCGCAAGCCTGAACAGGCGCTGGAAGCATTTGAAAAAGCAGTGGAGTTGGATCCGAACGATGGCTACACCCATCGCAACCTGGGTGGCATCCTGATCGGATTCAAGCGCATCGACGACGCACTGGTGCATTTGCGCAAGGCCTTGGAATTGATGCCAGATGACCCGCAAAGCATTTTCGGCTTGGCGACTGCGCTGGAAGATGTCGGCACGGACGAGGCCGATGAAGAAGCGGATGCGGTGTACCAGCGCTTCATCCTTGAGCATCCGACATCTCCAATGGCCGCACAGGCCGAGAAGTCACGTTCTGCATTTGCGCAGAAGCGGCTGAAGTCACATTCAGTTGGCGGCTTTCGGCCCGATGTCATGATGTACATCCTGGATGCATTGAAGACATTCAAGAGAGTTGGTCCGGAAAAACGACGTCAAATCGCCTTGGAGATTGCTGTCCTTGGCCGCTCAGGACTGGACATCAACGACCCAGACAGCAAATACAAGCTCAAGACATTGCCAGGGACATATTCGGGTTTGAATCTGCTGGCCATCATGTACTCGGCGTTCCATCAAATCGACCCAAAAATGGAGGTCGGTGCCGATTTCAGCGCTGAGTACGCTGCCGCCATGAACATGTTGAACAAATAGGTCTGAATTCACGATCACTGCGGTGTCGGCATTGGGTGGGTTGTCGCAGGACTTCGCCGTCAAATGGATCCGTATGCCCGAATTGGGCCCTTACGGATCTGTGCTGGGGGCGCTCAGTAATGATTGTCTCTACCGCGATTGGTGTGGAGGGCCTTCAATAGTCGCCATCAATGACCTCGTCCACGTATGAAATTTCTGCTTCAACGCGCTCCGTCGCCTTGTCTTCGCTTTCATACAAATCAACATCGTCTTCGTCTTCGTCCAAATCAGCAAATACAAGCACGGTACGGGGGTAGTTGTTGTGCGGGTCAAAAGTCACAGTAATGTCCGATATTCCAAAGTGCTCAATCAATTTTTCTTCCAGCACGGCGGCATGGGATTCTGAATTTTCGTCAGTGTCGTCGCCGATTGAATACACCGTGTGCTCAATTGAAAGCAGCTCGCGTTCCAGCAATTCACCTGGCAATTTCTTCCGAAAATCGTCAGAATACTGCTCTTGAAATGCCAGAAATACCGATTCAATGCTGCTTTGAATTGCTTTCCAGGTCTTCGCACTGATATAGCCATTTACCACGCTGAATTCGCCCATCGCTTGGTTGTAATACAAATAATCGGAGCCGGTGCGTTCCATCTCTTTGTCGATTTCGTAAATCATTTCGTCAATCATTGAGTCTAAATACGACTCGAAATCGGTTACATCTGAGATGGCATCCAGGCCGTCGCCGGCCTGCATAAACACCATGAAATCGTCAAACAAATCGGTGCTGATTGTTGATGTAATTGCAAATGCTGTTTGCTCAATTTTGGTTGCTGTCATGATAAAAATTCCTATGTTGTTAAAACGGTGCCGCCTTTAAGCGGCAATCTTGTGGCTGTGCTCCACCTGATCACCGCGTCCGCCATTCCAGTCGATGAAGCTCTTATCTATTGGATAGAGTCAGCCTCCTGCCATGGCCCCAAACTTTTGTCTGTCTGCGCAACCCAGAGATACGGTCCCCCAGCTGCCTTGTCGGGAATTCCGTATCCGAATGAACAGGCAGGCCAAGTCTTTTTTGAGTGCCCTTCTCAGTGAATAACAGAGCTTGAAATTTTGGTCGATGGTTCGATCTGCTCCCATCGCGCAGACATGTCACGAATCCGATCAATTGGCACGTCGTGTTGATTCTTCCAACTGCCTGTTGCTTCGACGATGCGGATTTTGTCGGTCATTTGAAGGTAAGGCTGCAACTCCTGTAGCCGTGTAAAAGTGTTGCTGACAACCACTTTCAAATTCTTTTTCAGGGCATCTCTAACTGATTGCTGGCACCAATGATGAGCGTCCCTGATGCGGGATGCGTCGTACACGTACCTTCCATCAACCTCAAAGAACATATCTGCCTCTAAGTGAAGATATCCACCCAGCTGAAGAGACCTGGCGATAGTGCTTTTACCGCTGCCTGGCAGACCTCGGATCAAGATCAAGTCAGCTGATTCGTAGTTGCTCGTGCCAGCTGCTGATGTTGGCAATCTGCTGTAGCGCTCAATCTCAGAGATGTAATGAATTTTTCCGTTATTTGGTGCCGGTGATCTCGATCCTGATTGAGAAAACCGCTCGTTGTAACGCTCTGCCCCATTGGGTCGCTTTGCGGGGGATGAATTCAAAGAAAGACTTTTCGCGGTCTTTGATGCGGATAAAGAAAGTGTGTTGACCATAATTGTCCTAAAAATTTAAACTGGCTTGTTGCAACCAATGAACACGGCTAAAAACGCGCAGGTGAACATTTGTAGCAACAAGACAGACCTGTTGAATTACCATCTTTAAAGCTTTTTTAAAGATGGCATAATTTAGTTCGCTATTTAAAGTGAAGAAGATTTTTTGCGTTAGCATTCAGCAAATTTGAAATTCATAGAAGCAAAATTATCTTTGAGTGATACATCGTTTCTCCAATAGCGCTCACACATATCAACAAGAGCAGCCTCTTGAGTAGGAGAAAGACGTATTAGTTTTTCGATCAAAATATGTAAATTTGAGCCTTCGGAAACATCACTCAGTAGTTCTATTCCGAAATCAGCTGCGACCATACCCGCAACTGTTACACCAACACTGTTGTTGTAAACTGGGCTACAGTTTGCATTCAAAATCACCATCACTTCGCTTTCTGTAAAAATCGAATTGATCGATTCGACTGCTCTTCTGATGAGATCAAAATATCGCTCCAATGCTTGCTCAACAACAAATTGAGACGAGAATTTATTCTTTGGATCAAGCGTTCTTTCAGAACCATTTCGAACTTTTATTGCTTTTTTAATCGCTGAAATTCGACCTGATGGATAAAAATCATAGATCTGCTCTGCTCCTACAGCATCTTTCGACATCATTTCCATGAACGGCGTCATATTTCCGATTTCCTGCATCTCATTTTTGCTTACGTTACTCATGTTAATTTACCCTTAAAATTTAAAAATCCAACCTTGTTGTTCCACCTATAGACCGTCCCGAACTCATGACTCTCATCCGGGATTTAGCCAAAATTAATTTTGAAAAAGCGATTAAATTAATCTCGGCATGCGGCCAATGTTAAATGAATTAAAAAGTAAATCCAAATTCATTTCTAAGATTGTTTTTTAACTTAAGACCATGAAACGCACACGCAGATCCTCAAAAAAACTTTTTCTGGAACTCGTATTTTGGTAAAAACTTAGCAAAATCAATACGTTAAACAGAGAACAAGAATGAAAAATTCTTGAGAAGAAATATAATTCATCTGATTTAACGAAATATATTGTTTTATTTTTATAAAATAACAAAGAATATTGTTGTTTATGCACAACAAAATCACTTCTATTTTTTAAATTTCAAGAAAATTTCGATCCATCAGCTCAATGTGGATGCTGCAAAACACATGAAAACTTGCATCATCTAACCAATAGCCAACTAGCAAATCAGTTGATTTCCATACCAATTTTTAGTCGATTAAGCTCTTTTTTGATGGTTATCTTCTTTTGATCAACGAAGAATGACTGTTGTCCAAACATTGTTTGCTCGTTAACAGTCACGAAAGCTTGGCAGTCTTGTTTTACGAGACGTTTTTGGATCCAAGATGAAATTCAAAGACTTAGAATTTTTTAAAGTTTTGCAGCTTGAAAAATTCTTTCATGTTTTTTCAAGAAAATGCAAATCGTGTTTTATAATGCAAGAGGACATGTCGCTACATAAAGGAGCCATAAGATGAGCACACTTGATGATTTACTGCAGCAGCAAGCTGATCTTTTTGCCAAAATTCAAGCAGAAAAAGCGAGTGGTCGAGCCTCTGCACTTGCAAGCGTTCAAAAAATGATCAGAGACTATGAGTTGACTGCCGAAGATTTGAAGGATGTGATTTCGCTTCCAGTCTCACGCGCGAAAAGTCAAAATGCCGCGTTAAAGGATCAGGGACCAGGTGCGAAAAGGCGGGGACGACCACCCAAAATTCGGCCTGACATCACAGCTTAAGTGTTTAATTTGCAGTGGCCGTATTTTTACTGCCACTTTTCGCTTAGTTGGCCATGAATGTGGCATCCACAGGGATGAGTGCCAATTCTTCTGCGGATTGTTTCAACGCTGGCTGTCTAAACGCACTTGAATCGGGCAATCTCGCGCCCCAGGCCAGAACGTAAAAGTGTCCAGCCGCCAACTTCTTGCGTCTTGACTTCACCGTGTGCGCCGTGAACGTTTGCCCGGTAGATGGCTCCAGCCCCCTCCACCATGCTCGCCATCGTTGAAACACAGGCTTGTTGCTCTGAAACCTGGGTCGTCGTCACCATGACGCCCGGGGACTGAACAGATATCACGGTGATAGCAATGAGCGTGTAAATCATGAAAATGCCTCCATATAGTCGATCAATTCGCCACAAGAATGCAGGGTGACCCAGCAATCGTCTTCAGTGACTCACAGGTACCCGTGCGGTGTTTTCGGAGCAACTTAGCTCGCAAACGATCGTCTATCTAGCAGCGGTCTAAAGGGCTGATTTTTCAAGTGTCCCGCGACCGCCTTGAAACAAGCTCCGGCATCAAGTCGTTCGGATCGTGGCATCGACCGCCTCCAGCAGTGCACCCGTCATGCGGTAAATACCTAAACGCTTGCTTTCGCGCGGGCCAGCGACGTTCAGTGTCTTGATGCTGTGCTCACGCAGCCAAGTGAGAACGCTCGCCGAATTCTCGGAAGAAACGCCTAAATCGAGTTGGATGACGAGATGTGGCTTGCCAATCTTTTGGGCAAAGCTTAGGGTCGCCAGTGAACCGCCATCCAGCTCACCGAGATTGATGATCAAAGTGCCGTCACTGTCTTTCACGTTGCGCCTGGTACGTTGACGATAACCGCCCTCCCCCAATTCGGTAAGCTGATATTTCAGCGGAATTGAGCCATCCTCGGCCTCACGTCCGCGCGGAGCCCATCCACCGTGCGTATAACCATGGTTGATGGCAAAATCCAGTGCGCCGCGATCCGCACCTGTTTGCCCACCGGAAACGATGTGCTGGCAGAAGCGAAGTGGTTTTAAATGCATTCCGCGAAGCTGAGGCAGGGGATTCAATATGCCGTCGGCAAGAATTTCGGTTTGCTCATTAATTGAATGGTTGGGATCTTCAAATGGCTTGTTGTACACGACACGGTACTTTTCACCAACTTCCTCTTTGAGCCAATTCGCCAGTTGAAAACCACGCGCATGAAAAGCGAGCCAGTCCCAATCATCAGCGTTGAAGTCATTTGAGTAAAAGGCCGTTCGGTCAAACTCAATGGCCCAGTCTGCAAATTTCTGCCACAACCCTTCCGACATTGGGCAAGACTCACTCCAAGTGGTGCCATCACAAATATTGGGACCAATACCTGCCTGTTCAGGGCTATCGACGCGCCAAAGGAAAGGTGCGTTGCCATAGTCAACCATCACGGTGAGGATTAAAACGTTGGGCTGATCAACAGTCATTTTGCTGACCTTTTCTGGCGTTGTTTGATTTGGCCGGGTGTGGTGCCTTTCAACCAAGCCGATCGCACGTCATCGCCAATTTCCAACCAATCACACGGCAGAGTTGCGCCGCCGAACATGGACTCGACGACGCAGCAGTCTTTCCAGACTTTTTGCCCGCCACGCTCCTCGATTGGCTGAAAACCGAGTGCAGTCCACTCATCGATAAGTGACTCAATGTCCCCTGGGTTCATGGCACCATCACGCAGAAGGTGTTCATCAAACCAGACACGCCCGCCGATCAAAGGCTGGTGATCTTTCAGGCACTGGTCCCACCCACCAGGATATTTCTGGTGAATGACTGAAATCGGAACAATAAAGTCGATGAACTCAAGCGCGATTGCCATGACATGGCTCCAAATTAAGCACCAATCTCGTCCTCCGGCGCCCATGGCGGACAACGCCCTGGCAAAGTCATTTCGGATATGTGCATAAATATTTCTCAAATGTTCCGATGGTTGCTTACATCCGATAACGCATGGGTGCAGCTTGCCTCTCTTTAATCAGCGTTGCAATCAGCCGACTGGTTACACCAACCTGGGCGTCCTCTATGGTCAAAATCACTGCCTCGGCCTCGTCGTAACGCCCCTGCTCCCGATAAAGATCGGCCAGTTCCATGGTGTATCCCCTGTGAGATGCCGCTTTCCAATCAAGCAGAATCTTGCTCAATCGCTTCATATTTTGGAGTTGTTCTTCCGTGGGCTCGAAGACTGGAAAGGTAAAAGGACTGTTATGGGGTCGGCTGAATTCGGGGGCTTTTCGACGTAGCAGTTTGTCCCACCTGGTCCTTCGATCAGGATTAGCCGCTTCCCATGCCGCTCTGGTCGCAGCCTCTTCAGCATCCCTATGCTGGCGGTAGCTGTCACGGTACGCGTGATTGAGATGCCGCCAATAACCCAGCCTTGCAGCAACCTCCATTTCCTCGCTTGATGCCTTGGCAATGCATTCCGGTAGCCGATCGTCAGGGACACGATCCATGAACGGAAGCTCAGAGGATTCTGCAGTCCCGACTGCGCTCATATCTTTGAGCAAGAAAAACTGCCCACAGTTGCACCGCCGTAATCCTTCGTCGTTTGGCATGAGTGAGCCCTCGCGCCAACCGTCCGTCCAATATTCAAAGGCCGAAAAGTTGATTGACACATATTGGGGATAGGCATACTGCGCGCCGCAGCACGGCGCCGCCAGTATTCGAACGCCACGAACTCTGGTCATAATGAACTCTGCTTACTTGTCATAAGCCGGCAGTGAACGTTTTCAAGGCAACGAAAATTAGTCAAGGTTGTACCCATCACGACCTGGCTCAATCATGCTGTTGACAAATATTGCCGACACCCCCTCTGAAATAGCCTCGTTTTCAGCCTCAGGGAACCCGTAGTTTTCAAACAGGTAATCAACGGCTGCAAACGCCCGTTCCATGAACTGCTCCATGCCTTCCGGGTCGATATGCGCGGCTCCCGGAACAACTTCCAGCGTTGAGGCCAAACACATGGCCACCACTTTTATCGACTCATCGACTTGGTTGAGGAAAAACAGCCAGAACGGCCAATCCTTATCAAGCTCGCGCAGGTATCGACAGACCTCGGGGATCTCAAACAGCTCGCGCGGATCGGTGTCGTAACCGCTGATCACCAATGACAAGCGCCCTTTGTGCGCCCATGCATGCTCAGGATGCTTGGTTGGTACCAGTGATCGGAGGAAATCGAGTGAACTTTCAAGCTCCAACGTCTCAACCTGCTGTCGACTGATAACAAAGTAGACTGGATCAGTCACGCCAGGCCGAAGGTCAACCAATCTGTTGGTTGCGGTTTGCTGACTTTCAGGCTCGTCATCAGAAACGTCATCTTCCGTGCTGCCAGATGTGTCGTCATCTTCGTCGCCCTGGTCACCTTCATCTTCATCTTCATCTTCAAGTTCGTCGTATCCATCCTCGTGTCGCGCGATAAATTTGGCGATACGCGGATTTTCAAAATCAGCAGCCGCTGACAGCAGCTGGTCGTTCAACTTCAGGACGATTTCCTCTGTCGTGACCGGAACATCATCAACGCCCTCCTCATCATCTCGATGGTCAGAGAGGTAGCTCCAGCCTTCATCAGTCGTAGACCAAAGGGCCAGGCGTGCATCCCGATCAAGCAAGTCCACGTATCCGGCCAGCAGACTCTCCATCGTTTCGACATACGTATCCCAGAAAAAGGACTGTTCATCCTGGACTTGAACGCAAACCTCTTCCCAAACATTTTTTAGTCCAGAGTCACCGGAAAGCATCTCTGTCGAATCCATTTCTGTCAACGCATTGATGGCATCTTGGATGATCTTGTCGGCGAGCTGTGTTGCCCAGGCCGCGACGATGTGTTGTTCGATCCTCATGACGGATTTCCGCTAGAGCAGTTCTGACTGCCTGGAGTTCAGACCATCGAAGATGGTTTCAAGTCGTGGGTGAATGCCACGTACTCCAGCCACCACCCGTGCGGCCCAATCAAAGTAATCTTTCTTTCGTTCCGCAGTCCAATCAGCAGGCGGAGAAGCCAAGATGTCTCTCAAGTTGCAGATCTTGTCGGCCAGCTTGACCAATTGGGCTTCCGGGGATATCAGTGGTGCGTGCCGCACCTGCTCCTCTTTACGAACTGCCTTGGCTAAGCTTTTGTCGTCGGTGACTTCAAGCACGATGCTCGTGACCTTGGCGCCAAAGATGGCTTCAAGCTCAGATGCTGTGGTGTTTGTGTCCTCAATGGTGTCATGCAAAAGGGCTGCACAGATAACATCCGGATTTTCGACACCGCCCTCAACGGCAAGTGCACTGGCCAACGCCAAGGGGTGATTGATGTATGGCGAGGCGTCCACGTCCTTGCGACGCTGGTTCTTGTGCTTCTCGGCTGCAAACTGGGCGGCTCTGATGATCGCTGCGGTATTCATGGTTTTCCCTTTCTGTGTTTCATCCTTCAATGCACACCACCTGCTTGAGTGGGTGCCTGGTGTCGCTCAGGTCATTTTGCGTTGGCCATGACGACATCGTTGTCTTTATCGGTGCGGGGATCTCATTGATCAATGAAGTCGCTGCGGACTCCATGTACTTACCGTCAGCGAGCTGTTTTGCCTGTTGTCCGGCTATTGACCAATGCTGAGAACCCTGGATGGGGTGACATAACTCATATTTCACCCCTTGTGAGCACAATCATACTTCAATCAGAATCATTTTGATGCTGATAATTTAACCATGTGATCATAATGACACACAACAATCGCCACCTTATACTCACAGCGTTCTACTTCGGCCATTGGAAAACAAGTAACTCAAGATGAGCAATAACCGCCTGCAAGACCTTGGGCACGCCCAGCGTGACCGGATGGCTTACATCGAGCTGCGGTTGTGGTTTGTGGGTGAAATTCGCCGCCAGGACCTGGCATCTCGGTTCGGAATTCAGACTGCTGCTGCCACTCGTGACCTGGGGCTCTATAAAGAGATGGCTCCTGCAAATATCGAATACGACGGCAGCTCCAAGACATACATCATTGGGCGAGCCTTCAAGCCAATGTTTGACTTTCCGGCTGAGCGGGTCCTGACCTGGTTGGCTGAAGGCTTTGGTGATGGAGAACCTGTACGCTCCCGCACCGGCATCACATGTGATATTCCCAACAAACTTGGGCAACCTGACCTGACTATTCTGGCCAGCATCACAAGGGCCATCAGTCATAAGTGCCCGGTGCGCATCAAGTACCAATCTGTCGAAAATGGCAAAAGCGAGCGTGAAATCGTCCCTTTTGCCATACTGGACACCGGCTTGCGCTGGCACACCCGCGCCTTCGACCGCAAAACGGGCGAGTTCCGGGACTTTGTGTTGACCCGTATTCAGAACCCCGTTGTTTTGAAAGACGCCCCGGTTGGCGCCCAGGAACGCCCGGATCAGGATATCCAGTGGACGCGAATCGTCGAGCTGGAGCTGGTTCCCCATCCTGATAAGTCAAGACCAGAAATCACCCTTTTGGACTACGGCATGCGCGACGGCGTGCTCAAGATGAATCTGCGTGCGGCCACTGCTGGTTATGTGCTGCGCAAGTGGAGTGTGGACTGCTCACCAGATCACAGTCTGAACGGACCTGAATATCGTCTGTGGTTGAAAGACCCCTTGGCGCTTTACGGTGTCAAAAATGCCCTGCTCGCCCCAGGCTATCGCGCGCCTGAGCAGCTTCGATCCGATGCCGGAAAAGCAGACGGAGGCGATGAGTGATTAC
Organism: Comamonas sp. lk; assembly: GCA_945925985.1. Lineage (GTDB taxonomy): Bacteria > Pseudomonadota > Gammaproteobacteria > Burkholderiales > Burkholderiaceae_C > Rhodoferax. Next base: position 122,999 of record CAMELV010000004.1, read on the forward strand.
TAAGCTTGATCGCCTGGTTGACGAAGTTGGGGCACTGCAAAGCAAACTCATCTTGATCGTTGGTGCACCACGCACAGGCAAGACGGCGTTACTGCAGGCTTTGGCGAAAAAAAGGGGCATCTCGGTGCTCAGTGTGGGATCCGAGTTAAGCAATCGCCTCTCGGTTGTTCCACAAAGACAGCGCCACTTGCAAACCACGACGATCCTGCGTGAACTGGCAGAGCAACATGCCACTGGCGATTTGCTGCTGATGGACAACATTGAACTCTTATTTGACCGTTCGCTCCAGCTTGATCCAATCGATCTGTTGAAAAGGCACGCGCATGTCAAGCGCGTCGTGGCTGTCTGGCCAGGTGAATTACGCGATGGTCGGCTAACTTATGCGGAAATGGGGCATCCAGAGCATCAGGACTACGGCCTCACAGGCCTGGTCCCCTTTGAAATTTAGTATTCAGTAACAGGGAGGAAAGAAAAATATGCGCTACAGCGATCTCATCCAATTCGAACCCATCGAATCTGTCATTCAACTGCTCGATGCCAATAGGCCAGACGAGGCCAAAAAGCTGGTGGCCACCTATGTCATGTCAGACGACATGGCTGAGCGGATCTCCAAGCAGATGATCCCGCAGCTATCCTTTGACGAATCAGTCGACCACATGGGCGTCTTGGTGGTCGGCAACTATGGCACCGGTAAGTCCCATTTGATGTCTGTGCTGTCCCTGGTGGCTGAAGACGCTGCTTATCTGACAATGATCCGTCATCCCAAGGTTGCGACGGCGGCAGAAAAAATAGCTGGCAAATTCAAGGTTCACCGCATCGAAATTTCCAGCCAGATGTCGCTGCGGGACATCATTACCCAGGAACTTGAAGGCTTCCTTGAAAAACAAGGCGTGAGCTACTCGTTCCCGGCTGCTGACAAGGTGGTTAACAACAAGGCTGCGTTCGAAGAAATGATGGCCGCGTTCGCTGAGGTTCACCCCAATCACGGCGTGCTGTTGGTGGTCGACGAATTTCTGGATTACCTGAGATCCCGCAAAGATCACGATCTGGTGCTGGACCTTTCTTTCCTGCGTGAAATCGGCGAGGTCACCAAGCATCTGCGTTTCCGCTTTGTGGCTGGTGTCCAAGAGGCTATTTTTGACAGCAACCGCTTCCAGCACGTCGCCGACAGCCTGCGCCGTGTGAAGGACCGATTCACTCAAGTTCTGCTGGCTCGGCAAGACGTCAGCTTCGTGGTCGCCGAACGTTTGCTCAAAAAAACGGCAGATCAACAGAACAAGATCAGGACGTACCTCACCAAGTTCGCCAAGTTTTACAGCTCAATGAACGAGCGCATGGATGAGTACGTGCGTCTGTTCCCCGTACACCCGGAGTACATCGGCACCTTCGAGCGGCTGATCTTCACCGAAAAGCGGGGTGCACTGGTCACCTTGCGCGACCAGATCCAGGCCGTTTTGAATGACGAAGTCCCCACTGATCGTCCTGGCCTCATCGGCTATGACAAATTTTGGGAAACCGTGGCATCTAATTCAGTGCTCCGCTCAGACCCCAGCATCGGTCCAGTCTTAAAAGTCTCAGAAGTATTGACCGAGCGCGTACTCAAAGCCTTCACGCGCCCACCGTATAAAGCCATGGCTCTGCGCGTGATCGCGGGGCTATCAGTGCATCGGCTCACCACGGGCGGCGACATTTATGTTCCGGTCGGACCAACAGCCGCCGAATTGCGCGACACCCTGTGCTTGTTCCAACCCGGCATTGAGGAGCTGGGTGGTGACCCTGCTGATGATCTGCTCACCGCTGTCCAGACCACCCTGCGGGAAATCGTCAAAACGGTCAACGGCCAATTCATCTCCAAAGCGCCTGACACCGAGCAGTATTACCTCGACCTCAAGAAGGACGTCGACTACGACGCTCAGATCGAAAAGCGCGCAGAGGCCCTGTCCGACGATGCGCTTGACCGTGCTTACTACGGCGCCATCAAGCAGCTGATGGAACGCACTGACGAAAGCACTTACGTCACGGGTCATCAAATCTGGCAGTACCAGATCGAGTGGCAAGACCACCGCGTCGAACGCAATGGCTACCTGTTCTTCGGTGCGCCAAACGATCGGCCAACCGCCCAGCCCGAGCGTGATTTTTACGTTTACTTCATCCAACCTTTTGAGCCACCGCGTTTTCGCGATGAGAACAAGTCCGACGAAGTATTTATCCGACTCAAGGGCAAAGACGAGGCCATCAAGCGCCATCTTGCTTTTTACGCGGCTGCGCAAGACTTGGCCTCGACCGCCAGCGGTGGCGCAAAGGCCGTCTACCTTGACAAGGCCAAGGACGCTTTAAAAGACATGAGCAAGTGGCTTCAGGAAAAGCAGATGACTGCCTTTGAAGTCACTTACCAGGGCAAGTCCAAAACACTGCAGGATTGGGCCAAAGGGGTCAACATCCGCGACCGGCTGCGTCTGGGCTCTGAGGAACGTGCCAATTTCCGCGACATCGTCAACGTCGTCTCCGGCCTTGCACTCAATCAGCAGTTTGCAGAGGTTTCTCCGGAATACCCAACGTTCACTCTGCTTGTGACTGAACAAAACCGCAAGTTATTGGTTGGTAATGCGCTGAAGGCCTTGGCCGGTGGCACACGGACCAAAGACGCAAACGCGGTGCTCGACGCTCTGGAAATGCTGGACGGCGACCGCATCGAGCCCGGTCGTTCACGGTACGCACAAGAGGTTCTGAGTCGGTTGAAAGCTAAGGGCCATGGTCAGGTTTTAAACCGTGTTGAGCTCTTGAACGGGCAGACCGATGTGGAATACTTTCATCCGGTGAAATTCCGGCTGGAGCCCGATTTGTTGGTTACGGTGCTGGGTAGTCTGGTTTATTCGGGCGACATCGTGCTCGCCATCACCGGCGACAAAATTGACTCTGGAAAAATCACTCTTCTTGCCGAACGCGGCCTCGAAGACCTCAAGCAGTTCAAACATGTCGAGGCACCTAAAGAGATCAATGTCGCCGTCCTGCGATCGTTGTTCGAGCTGCTCGGCCTGTCACCAGGTCTGGCGCAACTGGCAACGCAAGGCTCCGAGGAACCAGTCAAGCAACTCCTCGAAGCCGTTTCAAAACTTGTCGGTCGTGTGTTGACGGCTGGTACGGATTTGCAGGGCAAGCTCACCTTCTGGGGTAAGCCGCTGCTCACGGACGTCGAAATCCTTGACTGGCGCACCCGACTGGAAGCGCTCAAAGCCTTCACCGAGGGCCTAACCCCGTACAACACAGTCGGAAAACTGAAGAACTTGCGCATTGGCTCCGACGACATCGACGCCCAGAAAAAGAACCTTGAGGTCTTGGCCTCTGTGGAAAAAATGCTTGATCTGGTAACCGAGTTGGGCAGTACCGCCGCTTACCTGTCACAAGCCGAAATGGTGCTGTCCAGCGATCACCCATGGGTTAAGCAGGCGCAAAGCGCTCGCAAAGACATTCTGGACAAACTCGCTTTAGACCGCAACGCGCAACATGGCGCCGAGTACCGGCAAACGCTCACCCAGCTCAAGAAGGGGTACCTCAACGCCTATGTCGCCCAGCACAGCAAGGCACGCCTGGGCGTGACTGAGGACAAAACCAAGACGGCCTTGCGCAAAGACTCCCGCCTGGTTGCCATGCGTGCCTTGGCCGGCATCTCCCTCATGCCCACCAGCCAACTCACGGCATTTGACGACAAGCTCGACAAACTCAAGAGTTGTGCCTCTTTGGTGGAGTCGGAGCTTTCTGCAAGCCCTTATTGCCCGCACTGCAACTTTCGACCCGCCAATGAGCAAGGCGACTTCATTCCGGGAGCGAATGTGCTCAAGCAACTGGATGAGGAGCTTGACCGGTTGCTTGAGGGCTGGCAGCAAACGTTAATCGACAATTTGGACGATCCAATGATTCAGGCCAACCTTGACCTGCTGAAAGCATCCGCCCGAGAGCTGATCAAGAAGTTTGTTGCGTCAAATAAGCTGGCCGACCCCGTGACGCCGAACTTCGTTAGTGCCGTTCAGGAGGCGTTATCAGGGCTGGAAAAGATTGCTGTCAGTGGCGAAGTCATCAAGGCTGCGCTTCTGCAAGGCGGATCCCCGGCCACACCGGATGACCTACGAAAGCGGTTCGAAATCTTCCTAAATGACCGCTGCAAGGGCAAGGATGCCAGCAAGCTTCGGTTCGTGGTGGAGTAATCCAATGACTTTTCTAAAAAATTGGGTGCAGCTGTCATGAGCAACATATTGAAAGTCAGAGATGACTGTGCGCCCATCTACTTTGACGATGCTGCTGAAGCCGGCAAGTTCAAACTCTGCGAAGGATCCGAAGCCTCATGGCTAAACCAGACCGAAAACTTCGGCATTAGAGACCTACGGAGTCGCATCGAGCCCTGGCTGACCGCCTTATTTCAATCGGAGCATCTTTCTTTATTAGCTGGCTCGGGACTGACTCATGCAGTTCATTACTTGGCGGCAGATAAGGCTGCGGCTGGCATGAATGAAGTAAATTTAACAATCTTCAAGGATGAGATCGCAAGGGCGGCAAAAGAGGCCGCACAAAAGGCGGGGCGAGAAACAGGTAACCTCGAAGATCAGCTTCGCGCCGCTAACGAATTGCTACGCGGGTTGGAGATACTCGGCAAGTCAACAGAAGCCGAAACACTGCGCACTGAGCTGACCGCCACGTTAGAAGCCTTCGCCAGGTCCATCCTCGAAACAGAATCCGGAATTGCGACAGCGGCTGAGGACAAACGCGAGCAGGCGTTGAACGTTTTGGTGACCTTTCTGATGAGCTTCGCCAGCCGCACCGGAGTGCGGGACCGTCTAAACATTTTCACCACTAACTACGACCGACTGATTGAAGCAGGGGCCGAAATCGCTGGATTGCACTTGCTGGATCGCTTCCTCGGGACCCTGATGCCAATCTTTCGCTCGTCTCGGCTGGATTTGGACATGCACTACAACCCACCAGGCATTCGCGGTGAACCGCGCTATCTGGAAGGAGTAACCCGCTTTACCAAGCTACATGGCTCGGTGGATTGGATACAGGCCGATAGAGACATTCGCCGCATTGGGTTGCCCTTTGGCGTTAAGGAGGTTGCGCCCTATTTGCAGGCGCCTGGACTCGATGGCGGCAGTGCCCATAAACTGATGATTTATCCTAATGCAGCCAAAGACAGGGAGACGTCAGACTACCCTTATGTGGAGCTTTTCCGCGACCTCGCTGCCGCCGTATGTCGCCCCAACAGCGCGTTGATCACCTACGGTTACAGCTTTGGCGACGAGCACATTAACCGAGTGATCCGCGACATGCTTACAGTCCCGTCCACTCATCTGGTTGTGATTGCTTATAGCGATCCCCTTGGCCGCATCATGCAGACCTACCAAGAGCTAGGACGCCCCTCACAGATTAGTCTGCTAATTGGTTCTGCGCTGGCGGATTTAAAAACTTTGACCGAAAGCTTCCTGCCCAAGGCCGCAATCGACAAAACGACCTTCCGTATGGCCGAGCTTCTTAAGCAGCGTTTTGGGACCAGAGGCATGACCTTGCCAGTCACAGCAGCAGCCGGTAGTGATTTTGACGGGGCAGACATGGCATGAGCTTTTCACCCCTTGCCTATGCCGATTCTTTGCGGATCGGCAGCATCGACTTTGTTTCACCCGATGAAATCAAAGTGCTGCTGGACATCGAAGCGCCCGATAACCTCGCGCTGAATACTGGTACACCAAGACCGTTCCCGCGCATTAATGGTTACGTGTTGATACCCAGTGAAACGGGTTATCTAGTCGCGCAGGTGGAATGGATCACCATTGAGCGCTCTCAGTACCCAAAGCGCAAAGGCCTGCAAGACTTCGGTCTCGTCGATTTGCCCTATCCGCTTCGAAAGATGAACCTCAATCCGCTAGGTGGCCTGTTGTATGAAGGTGAGAGCGCTGGCAAAGAGATTTACATTTTCCGGCGCGGCGTCGAAGCCTACCCCACAGTGGGGGCGCCAGTGCTGTTGCCAACCCAAACCCAATTGCGCGCCATCGTCGAATCTGGCGAAAATCGCCGGGTAAAGATCGGTATCAGCCCACTAGCCGCCAACGCTGAAGTCAAGATAGACCCCGATCGCCTATTTGGGCGTCATCTGGCAGTGCTGGGTAACACTGGCAGCGGTAAATCTTGCTCGGTCGTCGGGTTAATCCGTTGGTCGATGGAAGCAGCCCGGAAAGCTCGTGGCGGAGCAGACCCCAACGCCCGATTTGTTGTGCTCGACCCGAATGGCGAATATGCCAAGGCATTTGATGGCGTGGGAAAAGTGCGCGTGTTCTCAGTCGACCCGAAACCCAACTGCGGCATCGAGCAGCTTCAGGTGCCGCTTTGGTTCTGGAACAGCGCCGAATGGAGTGCCTTTACCCAGGCGAGCGCCAAAGCACAGCGGCCTACGCTGATTCAGGCATTGCGTACCGTACGCGATGGTGCAGTGGAAGCCGCTGTCACGCCAAGCCATGATATGCGCCGATTTCTGCGCACCCTCGTCAGCGTCATTCAGATTGAACGCAGTGCCGGGCGCCCTTGGGCGAATTTTCCACACCCAAAAAACTTCAGTGAAAAAATCAAAAAGTGGCAACAAGGCCTCGAACAGGATGCTTCATTCAGTACGAATGAAAGCGCTGCACTTACGGCACTTAGAGACCAGATTTCAGCATTTTCTACCGCACGCAGCAGCCAATACCCAACGTACGACTTCACCCGGTCAGAAATTGATGAATTTCTGAGGCTGACTCAAGCCGCCCACGCAGCCTTTGGCGGCAGTGACACCGACGTTTTGCCCATCGATGCGGACGTGCCCCGAGCGTTTACTGGCGATCAACTGCTGCGCAGTGTGGAAGCCAATGCAGAACTGCTGGGCGTCTCGGAATACGTCGAGACCATGCTGATGCGAATCCGCACGATCCTGTCAGATAGCCGCATGAAAACCATCACCGGCGATACCGATGGCGCGACGCTGCATGACTGGTTGGCCAACACCATCGGCGACAACCAAGCTTCCAACGGCACGGTGACCGTCATCGACCTGTCGCTGGTCCCCGCCGAAGTCGTACATATCGTCACTGCGGTTATTGCCCGTATGACGCTGGAAGCGTTACAGCGTTATCGCAAGCTCAATCAGGGCAAAACTTTGCCCACCGTACTTGTGATGGAAGAAGCGCACACTTTCATCAAGCGCTACCAGGACGACACCGAGAACCAGAATGCTGCGGCCATTTGTTGCCAAGTTTTCGAAAAAATCGCACGCGAAGGGCGCAAGTTCGGCCTGGGATTGGTGCTCTCCTCCCAGCGTCCCAGCGAGCTATCGCCCACCGTGCTGTCGCAATGCAACAGTTTCCTGCTGCATCGCATCAGCAACGACCGCGATCAGGAGTTGGTGCATAAGCTGGTTCCCGACAATCTGCGTGGTCTGCTGCGCGATCTGCCGTCGCTGCCTTCGCGCCATGCCATCCTTCTGGGCTGGGCATCCGAGCTTCCGGTGCTGGTGCAGATGAACGCTTTGCCCGACGGCCAACGGCCTAAATCAGACGATCCGGATTTCTGGGCGGTGTGGTCAGGCAATCAAGTGGACGCAGCTGGCCAAGATAATTCCGTAGAGCGCAATGTGGATTGGAAGGCTATTTCAGACGATTGGCAGCAAATATCGCATCCAAATGGCAACGATGCTTCTGAAAACGGAAATAGCAGCTAGATGGCCAAGGCAAGCGGCTTTGCCGTACTCCTCTCTAAAGACCGGATGACAGCATTCCTCGAATGCTTTGCGGAAGATCGGTCATTTGCCGAGCCAGTGGCGGACTTTCAGCGCAGCCGAAACGTGCCGTTAGTCTGCTTCATCGTCTGTGCGCGCAAGGTTACGCACCTTGGCCTGGGCCGACGGGGCACTCGTGCAGGTACTGGGCTGAGCCGGTTGAACCTTGATCGAGTTGAAGAGCTCTCGGCACCCTTGTCGGTTCAGCGAATCATCAATCGCCTGCCAAAGCGCAATGCCACTTCCGTACGAAAGCGTTTCGAATTAGGTGGCCTGCTGACCGATAAGGGCTTTACGGTCGTCACTGAGACGATTCGGCAACTCGCACCTCAAGCCAGCTCAATACTGGATAAGTTTAGCCACACCAGAGCAGAGCGTGTTAAGCGGCTTTCACCCAAAACCAAAGCCAACTTGGCGCAACAGAAAGAAGCCGTTCTCACGGCATTGTCAATTGCAGGCTTAAGCCGCAACCCCGTTCAAGAGTGGTCACCACCAGATGGGGCTCCGGTGTCGTTCCTTGAAGGATTGGCTAGTGCTCGACTGCGTGAAGACCCGATGGTGATTCATGACCTGATGCATCTTCCTGGTTTTGACATCATCAAGACTTACCCATACAACGCAGCGGTATTCGAATCAGAGGCGACGTCTGAACGACTCACTGTCATCCTTGCCAACAGGCTTCCACTGGAAGAGCAAACCGGTACCGATCTCATCTATTTCAACGAAACGTTCCAGAGCTTTGTCATGATCCAGTACAAAGCGATGGAGCGTGAAGACGGATCGAATGGCGTAACTCAAGCGGTTTTTCGGTTACCGAATTCCCAGCTTGCAGAAGAAATCAAGCGGATGGATGCGTTGATGGAAGCCATACAGGCTTGTCAGGCCAACACTGCGCATGATGGGTTTCGTTTGACAGCAAATCCATTTTTCCTGAAATTGTGCTCCCGACTGGTCTTCAATCCCGATGACATTGGCTTGGTGCCCGGCATGTATCTGCCACTCGATTATTGGAAACTGCTGACCCAAAGCCCTGGCATCCAAGGCCCGCGTGGTGGTCTTCGCATCACATACGAAAACGTTGGTCGCCATTTTGATAACTCCGCCTTTACAACAATCGTGTCCAAGGCCTGGGTGGGCACTAAACCAGCACAGTCCGCTGTATTAAGAGAAGTCATACGCCAGACGCTTGAAACAGGGAAGGCAGTCGCCATCGCGGTAAAACCCAGAAAAATGGATGGTGTTGCTATCAACAATCTGATTGGCCTAAGCGTTATCACGCGCAATAGGGATGGGACTGTTCGATGATTGCTCCCAACGGCACTGACATCTTTATGCCCTTTCCTCAACCGCAACGCGAGGCAATCTTTTTGCGCCGATCGCAACGTTTTTTGGCAAAAATGGCACTGCCTGAAGGGGCGGAAGAGCTCGTCTACTGTGCAAACTCCGGCGCCATGACTGGTTGCCTGACATCTGGCATGGTCGCTCTCCTTTGGGATAGCGCTGATCCGGAAAGAAAACGTCGTTACACATGGCGAGCTGTTAAGTTTCAGGGGGGCTGGATCGGCACTGACACGCATCTTGCAAACCGCATCGTTGAGGAAGCCTTAAGATTGAAATTGGTACCGGGACTAGAGACCTATTGCACTTTGGCGCGCGAGCAACTTCTGGTTAAGGGTTTTCGTGTGGACTTTGTACTAACCGGACCCTTGGGTGATTGCTTATTGGAAGTGAAGAGCGCAACGGTCGTTGAAGGTGGGGTAGCTCGCTTCCCTGACTCGGTTACACCAAGAGGTGTCAAACATCTGAAAGCACTTAAGGATCAAGCTCTGGCGGGTCAACGCTCAGTCCTCCTTTTTCTTATCCAGCGAGCTGATGCACACAGTTTTGTGGTGAGTAATTCTTATGATCCAGCGTATGCGGAGGCTTTCGAGGATGCAGTTGCGTCTGGCGTTGAAGTGATTGCGCTAGCAGTCGCAGTTAGTCCTGCAGGATTTGGGATACCCAAAATTCTTCCTTACGCCCGCGACTCAATGGCGTCAATGAACACAAATAAGTGAACTTTGGATTTACATCACATGAATGATTTTTTCACCAAACAAAGCAAAGAGAATGGTCCGGTTGAATGTTTCGGTCAGACATTCTCCAGCGACGAAGCACGCCGTGAGCATTTTTTAAAGTTATTGGCGGAGAAGTTGAAAGACCCAGCCTTTCGAAAGACGGAAGGCTTTCCACTTGGAACCGATGATGCCATACTGGCAATGTCTAATCCACCTTACTACACAGCCTGCCCAAATCCCTTCCTTGAGGACTTCGTGCGCCACTACGGCAAGTCTTATGACCCCGGTGTGAAGTACAGCCGAGAGCCGCAGACGATCGACGTTTCGGTGGGCAAGACAGACGCACTCTATAAAGCTCACTCATATCACACCAAGGTGCCGCACCTTGCTATCGTGCCTTCGATTCTGCACTACACAGAACCGGGTGACATTGTGTTGGACGGTTTTGGCGGCTCCGGCATGACAGGCGTTGCCGCACAGTGGTGCGGATCGGCACCATCTGCCTATCGTCATGAATTGGAAACTGAATGGAAAAAGCAAAAAAAGGCTGCTCCGAGCTGGGGTGCTCGTCGCGTGATCCTTAACGACTTGTCTCCGGCTGCGACATTCATTGCCGCGAACTACAACACGCCGGTCGATGTTGATGCCTTTTCGAAGGCAGGAAAGCAATTGCTTAAAGATGTAGAAAAAGAAATTGGTTGGATGTATGAGACTCAACATTCCGATGGTAAGACCATTGGTCGCATTGAATATACAGTATGGAGTGAGGTGCTAAGTTGTAACTCCTGTTCCGGCGAAGTTGTGTTTACTGAAGCCGCACTGGACATGGAGACATACCGTGTCGATGACGTAATAACTTGTCCGCATTGTGGTTTAAAGGCAAGCAAAGAGCAGATGGATCTAGTATTTGAATCTTATATTGATTCAGTTACAGGTGAAATATCAAAACGACCTAAACGCGCCGCATTTCTAATTCAATACAAGATTGGCAATAGCAGGTATTCAAAAAAGGCAGATGATGCCGACCATGCACTATTGAGAAAAATTGAGAACCTGCCCACGCCAAAAGAAGTTCCCCTTTTTTCTCTGCCAGACTCGCAAATGACTCGTGTTGGCAGGATGAAAACAACCAATACGGTCACGGTTCCAAGCCTTTTTCTACCAAGATCCTCGCACGCAATGGCATGCCTGTGGCGTTTAGCCAACGCCAACGGTGACTCTCGCATTCGTCAGATGTTGTTGTTTATGGTGGAACAAGCAATTTGGGGACTATCTGTACTTAATAGGTATCAACCAATCCAGCAGGGCAGACCCGGCGGGTCGCAAGTTAATCGACAATTAACAGGTGTTTTGTATGTCCCTTCACAACATGCCGAATGTAGCCCTGAATACAACCTTGGAGGTAAGTTAGATCGACTAATAAAAGCGTTTGGAACATTTCGGCCAGAAATTGGGAAATCGATTGTTACTGTTGGCTCTGCAGCAAAGCTTGGGGCAGCAAGTAATTCAATTGACTATATTTTTACAGACCCGCCCTTTGGAGAGAACATCTACTATGCTGATCTCAATATCCTAGTTGAGGCATGGCATCGAGTTCTTACTGACACGAAACCAGAAGCGATCGTTGATCGAGTAAGGCAAAAGGGTATTCCGGAGTACCAGCACCTAATGCAGCGCTGCTTTGCCGAGTATTACCGAGTCCTCAAACCCGGTCGATGGATGACGGTGGTGTTCTCGAATAGCCGTGCCGCCGTCTGGAACGCAATCCAAGTGGCTCTTCAGCAAGTCGGATTTGTTGTGGCCGAGGTTACGGCCCTAGACAAGGTACAAGGCAGCTTCCAGCAGGTGATGTCCACAAATGCAGTTAAGCAGGACCTAGTAATTTCTGCATACAAGCCTAACGGTGGTCTTGAGGAGCGTTTTGATCGACGTGGGGCTACTACCGATTCAGTATGGGACTTCGTGCAGACGCATTTGAAGCAATTGCCGGTAGTGAAGGTAACCTCCGGCTATCCACAGGAACTTTTGAACATCGTCGAGCGCGACCCGCGTCGCATCTACGACCGCATGGCGTCTTGGTTCATCCGCCACGGCACGATGGTGCCGATCTCAACGCCCGAGTTCCTGGCGGAACTTCCGGTACGGTTCCGTGAGACGGATGGCATGGTGTTCCTTCCCGAGCAACTAGTCGAGTACGAAAAAGCGCGGGCGCGCATTCCCCAAGTCGCGCAAGCGGAGTTGTTCGTTTCTGACGAGCGCAGCGCCATTGACTGGCTGACCAACTTTTTGCTCAAGCGGCCTTCTACCCGCTCTGAAATACACCCAGAGTACATTCCGCAGATTGGCTCGGCCAAACGCAAGGGCGAGATCATCCCAGAGTTGGATGCGTTACTGGAAGATAACTTCCTTCAATATGACGGTGATGGTGACGTCCCTAATCAGATTTCCAATTACTTGTCTAAAAACTTCCATGACTGCCGGGGTTTGGAGAAGAGTGACTCCGTCATGAAATCAAGGGCCAAGGATCGCTGGTACGTCCCTGATCCAAACAAGGCGCAAGACTTGGAGAAGAAGCGCGAGAAGGCACTGCTCAAAGAGTTCGAAACATACAAAGCATTTACGGGACGAAAAATTAAGGAGTCCCGATTGGAAGTCTTGCGTGCGGGCTTTCGTGCGGCGTGGTCCATCAAGGACTACACAACCATCATCAGCGTGGCCCATATGCTGCCAGATGAGACGTTGCAAGAAGACGAAAAACTGCTGCTCTGGTACGACCAGGCTCTGACACGCACCGAGGCCGGTGCCTGATGGGTGAAGTTGGGCACACCTCAGTTAGTCACGCTGTCGGTGACTGGTGCTGGCACACCCGTCACGCCACACCCTGCCGCGTCGTGGACAGGCAAGACATCTGGGGTGAGATCGCGTATCGCGTTTGGTTGCCAACCAAAGACGCGGTTGTGCGTGCTCGCTCGCATGAGCTGACTCAGCTGGACAGCATTCAGCCCTCCGCAGACAGCATTCTTCACACGGCTGCGGCTGCGAAGCTGCTGGACGCGATGGAAGACAACTTGCTGCTGGCACCGATCCAGTCCAGCGTGGTTCCGCTGCCCCACCAGCTTTACGCGCTCAACCGGGCCATGAGCCAACATCGCATCCGCTACCTGCTGGCGGACGAAGTGGGCTTGGGCAAGACCATTGAGGCGGGACTGATCCTGCGCGAACTAAAGCTCCGTGGCATGGCCCAAAGGGTGCTTGTGGTGGCACCTAAAGGCCTGGTCCGCCAGTGGCAGGCGGAAATGTGTCTGCACTTCGGCGAGAAGCTGCAATACATCGACCCTGCAGAGCTTGCGGCCTTCCGGCAATGGCGCAACGATGAAGAAAACCTCTGGCGCATGCACGACCAGGTGATTTGTTCACTGGATTCGGTCAAGCCAATTGAAAGCCGGAAAGGCTGGAGCCTGGAGCAGCTGAATAACTACAACCGGGAACGCTTTGAGGATCTGATTTCAGCCTCGTGGGACCTGGTGATCATTGATGAGTCGCACCGTATGGGTGGCAGTACCGACCAGGTTGCGCGCTACAAACTTGGTGCAGCCTTGGCCGAGGCGGCACCCTACCTGTTGTTGCTTTCAGCTACGCCACACCAGGGCAAGACGGATCAGTTTTTGCGTCTGATGCAGTTGATTGACCGGGAGTCTTTCCCTGATGAAAGCAGCGTAAGCCGCGATAGAGTTCGTCCCTTTGTGATTCGCACCGAAAAACGCAACGCCATCGACGCGGAAGGTCAGGCACTGTTCAAGCCCCGTATCACGAGGCTGCAGCCGGTTGCCTGGCAGGCACGACACGCCGCCCAGCAACGCTTGTATGAGGCTGTCACCGACTATGTGCGCCACGGCTACAACCAGGCGCTGGCAGCAAAGCAGCGCCACATTGGCTTTCTGATGATCTTGATGCAGCGGCTGGTCACCTCCAGCACTGCTGCCATTCGGACAACGCTGGAGAGACGACAGGCACTACTCAATGAGCCACAACCGCAAATGCCGCTGTTTGACGCTTCTGATATGGATGAATGGGCCGAACTGGACGGTCAGACCCAGGTGGACATTGCGGTTCAAACCTCAGGCTGGGTGCAGGAAAAAGCCGAGGTTGACTTGTTGTTGACCCTGGCGCGAGAAACCGAAGCTCAGGCAACTGATGCGAAGGCCGAAGCCCTGCTGGAGCTGATTTACAAGCTGCAGCAGGAAGAGAACGACCCCACCATGAAGGTCCTGATCTTCACGGAGTTCGTGCCAACCCAGGCCATGCTGGCAGGCTTTCTGGAAAGCCGCGGCTTCTCTGTGGCCTTGCTCAATGGCAGCATGGACCTGGATACACGCGCCAAGGCGCAGCAGGTCTTTTCGCAGGAGGTTCGGATTCTGGTTTCGACCGATGCTGGCGGTGAGGGCTTGAATCTGCAGTTCTGCCATGTGATTGTTAACTTTGACATGCCTTGGAACCCCATGCGCATTGAGCAGCGCATTGGTCGCGTGGACCGTATCGGCCAGCGCCATGTGGTGCGCGCCATCAACTTTGTACTGGAAGACACGGTGGAACACCGCGTTCGGCAGGTGCTGGAGACCAAACTTGAAGTTATTGCGCAGGAATTTGGTGTTGATAAAGCCTCCGACGTGATGGATTCTGTGGATGCCGAGCCGATCTTTGATGAACTATTCCTGCAAGGGCTTCAGGACCCGGCTTCGATTGAAAAGGCTTGCGATGCTGTGATCGATCAGGTGCGTGACAAGGTTGCCGGTGAACGGAAAAACAGCGAGCTGCTGACAGACGCGCATACCTTGGATGCTGATGCCGCACGTAAATGGCGTGATCACCCTGCGCAGTTTTGGCTGGAACGCGCCATCACCACCGGCCTGGCTGCGCGAGGTGGCAGTGCCTTGAAGTCTGGAGATTCGTGGCGCATCAACTGGACGGACGGCAGCGAGTCGTCGCAGGTTTGCTTTGATGCCCGGACGGCAGAGCAAAACCCGAATTTGGAGTGGGTCACCCTGGAGGATCCGCGTACCAGGGCTGTGATCAGCGAGCTCTCGCGGTGCGTTTCGGGCCAGCCCTTACCAGTGATCCAGATCAGCGGTCTTCCCGAGTCAGTGCATGGCGTCTGGTCGTTGTGGGAGATCAGTTTGTCGGCAGAGGGCTTTAAGCGCAAACGGTTCTTGCCTGTATTTGCGACTGATGATGGCCGAACCTTTGTCCCCACAGCCAAACGAATTTGGGACTTACTGTTGACTGAATCGGTAGAAATTAAAGGAATCACCACGGCAGAACAGGCTGTGAGCTGGTTTGATACATCCCTGGCAGCTGCAAAAACCCAGGGTGAGCGGATGTTTGCTGAAATGCTTGGTGAGCACCGCACTGGGCTCAAGGAAGAACGTGAACGTGCACTGTATGCCTTCGATGCACGAAGTAAGGCCATCGGGCGAATTGGTTTGCCCGCTGTGCGTGAACATCGTCGCAAACGGCTCAATGCCGAGCACCAATCGCGTCTTGCCGTATTGGACGAGGCGCAAGCCAGCGTTCCAGACCTGAACGCCGTACTGATGTTTCGGGTGGGGGCACCATGAACAACTGGATTGACCACATTCTTAAAGAGTTTCCTGAAGACGTTGCGCGGCTGTGGATTGCTACTGACCCCGATGACGTTTTGCTGGATGAACAGGTGCTTGCCAGGTTGCGGGAACGAGGCTTTGAGTTGATGACGTTTGAAGATTCAGTCGCCTTCCGGGCTGAGTATGAAAATCGTTATCGGTGTGCCTGGGATGAGGGAAAGGCAGGACCTGCCAAGGCGCTTATATTGCACTTGCGTGGCAACAATACCAGTGAGCTGCCGTGGGATTACCTCAAGCAGGCGAGGCTCGTTAGCTTGAGCTTGGCCAACGTATTCCCAAAGCTCAGTTACCCGGTTCTGAGACAGATTGGCGCAGAGCATTACGAAGCCCTGTTTGCCGCTCAGGCAAGGCACGCCTCTCAAGTGCATGGCGAAGCTGCAACCAAAGAGTTCATCTTGACGCACATTTTCAGGATCAGCCCGCATCTGTTGTCGCGGCCTGAGGACTTTTGGCGTGAACTTTTACGCTTGCACTATCGAGACACTGGCCTGCCGATGGTTCTGGCGGAACATGTTGCCCATGTACTCAGTGATCAGGCCGTGCTCAAGGGTCTACCGATTGCAGAACTTTTTTCATCGAAGAGCGTTTTGCTTCGGCTGGTTCAGGCGGCTTGGTATCGGTATTTATCGGGTTTGGGCATCCACGGGACTCGAATTGGAGAAGAATCGTCCCTCGTGCATTTTGACAAAGTAGACGTTCCGTTTGAGCACCCAGACGTGCGGGTGATCATCGACGCCATGTTCTTGGATGGGCTGCTCCATCCACTCGCAGTACAAAGCCCACCGTCAAACATTCCAGAGTGGGCGCGAGTTGGCATCATCCAAGACCCATTGGCCTTGCGCAACCTGGTGGCAGAAGGCCTTAAGGGCATTCTTCAGTCAATGCTAACACTGGAGTCTTCTTACCGAGACTGGGCCAGTTTGTCACGCCGGTTTGGAGAGGTCATCGCCCGTTTCCATGCGTTGGATTCTGCGCGCGCAGACGGTCTGAAAGTCGCAATGGCAGAGGTACAGTCTGCCGCCGACGAGCACCTGCGGGAATGGGTAGCCAAACACTATGCAGACTTGCCTTCGCTGCCTGTGGCCAAGGGGCCAGTCATGGTGCACCACGTACCGCGCTATCTGGCAATGCGGCGTGCTGCGGGTGAGTCGAAAGTCGCACTGCTTGTTTTTGATGGTCTGGCTGTGGACCAATGGGTTCTGATCCGCGAGACCCTGGCGCGGCGAGCTCCAAAACTTGGGTTCGAGGAGAGTGCGTGCTTTGCCTGGCTTCCGACCTTGACGTCGGTGTCCCGACAGGCGCTTTTCTCCGGGCTCAAACCCCGTGAATTTGCAGACACCATTGAAACGACTGCACCCGAACCGGCCCAATGGTCACGGTTTTGGCAAGACCAAGGGCTGCGAGCCAATGAAGTTTTTTACCGCAAAGGCATCAAACGCAATGAGCAACTGGCTGAGCTGGATGCTGCCTTGTCTGGTTCGTCGCTCAAGGTTGCGGGCCTTGTGGTGGATACAGTGGATGAGATCGTCCATGGTGCCGTGCTTGGTAAGCGTGGCATTGCCAACCAGATCGAAGGCTGGTGCGAAACGGGGTTTCTTGAGCGGTTGTTCACGCTACTTATCGACAAGGGCTTCCACATCTATCTGACAGCCGATCACGGGAATGTCGAAGCCATTGGCCAAGGACGCCCAAATCAAGGGGTGGCACCTGAAATGCGCGGAGAACGCGTACGAACGTATCGTAGTGAGACGTTGGTGGCGGAGTCTGCTGCAGCTCAGCCGAACACGTTCCGGCTGGATATCGCTGGTTTACCGGCGAATTTCATGGCTTTATTCGCAGGTGGACGCACCGCCTTTTTGCCCCAGGGCGAACCAGCTGTCGTACATGGCGGCATCTCAGTCGAAGAGTTGCTGGTGCCATTTGTAAAAATTAGTCGTGTGAGTTGATCTGAATGAATCCAACTGTCCCTCAAATTGGCTTTGACCGGTTCATCCAACTGGACTGGGTGACTGCTGCGCTTAAGGTACGCGCAGACATGGCCAGTCTCGATGAGTTGAACGCGCTGCTGGATGCCGCTGGCCTTGGCAAGGAGGCCAAAGTCAAGACACGAACAAAGTTGAACGCACTTGCGCTTGAACCGAGGGCTGACTTGGTTGACTTTGTTGCGCGTGGAGTGCAACTTTTCAAGGGCACCGACGATCCCGCAGAGCTGGCTGCATTTGCATGGGGTGCAGCGATCGCCACTTACCCATTTTTTGGGCAAGTTGCAGAGTTCATTGGACGTTTGAGTTCAATTCAAGGGGACTGCACGTCATCAGAGATCTACCGTCGAATGATCGAGGTGTACGGCGACCGTCAATCCATGAAAAGATCAGTTCAGTACGTGATCCAAACCCAAGCCAACTGGGGTGCTATTGAGCGCCTGCAGAAAGGCACGCGATTGGTCCGCTTGCCCACCAAATCAATCACCAAGGATAAAGTCATTGCCTGGCTCGTTGAGGCGGCATTGCGATATCAGGGTAGGGCTGTCTCGCTTGCTGCGCTGCAGTCTCTGCCAGTTATCTACCCGTTTGTACTGACACAACCTCTTGGCTATTTGATGGCAAACAGCCCAATGCTTGAAGTCCGCTCTGAAGGACCAAGCAACCAATTGGTGGCGCTGCGCGCGTCGATTTGAATCGAGTTGGCACTAACGATTCAAAAACGAAAGATCGACGCCGCTGAGCTCAAGAATTTTTCTCTGCTCGGCGCTGCAAGCAATAAAACAAGCTGGGTGGCGAACATCCGCGTTGCTGATAATGTACTCAACCTTGATGTCGTCCAACACATCGATCAATTGTGGGGCGTAATCAGCCACCAAGCAGTCAAACTCAATGGTGGCGTGATATTCGGCCCACGCCGCCATTGAGTACAGGGTTCGTGCTGGCCCAAATCTACGAAAAGCAGCGATGCAAGTGTTGAGATGATTGACAGTTAATGTCTTTTTTTCTTTGTTCGTCATGTGCTGATCTCAGTTAGCCGAAGGCATTGTTTTCTGCCCAGATTGCTGTGGCCCTTTGCGAGTTCGATACAAGCGCTTTATTAAACGGGGATCGCTACCAACCAGACCTTCCAGCGCTTCAATATGCGCTTGCAGATCTGAAATCCTGGACTCCGCCATAGCGGCACGAATAGCCAGTGGCTCAATTTTGTCCACAAGTGCAAGCAGCGGCGCGTAACGAGCATCTGCAGCACTCAGCGCTTGGGTTGTCGAATCGAGTTGAAGCTGCAGCAGGTCAAGCCGCTTTTGTGCTTCAAGCCGCCTATCACGCTCGCGACTGATCTCCTGCTGCAGTGCTGTAGCTTCCTGACGAGAATCAGCTTCCCTGACCCTGGCCTCTTGCTGCCACTCTTTCAATGCAGCTTCTCGAAATCGCAGCTCAGCAATTTCAATTTGCAGGCCTGATTGCAAACCCGCTGCGCTCGACAGCAACAGCTTGTGCTCACCAAGTTCAGCACCCATCATTTCATGCTGGACTGCCATGGTGTTCCGCTCAGTGATACGTGCTTCCAGCTCCTCCGACAACCTATCAATCTCTGACTCCAGACCTTTTACATCCTCCAAAATATTGGTCAACTTGGTATTCTGAGCAACCAAGTCCAAGGAGCACCCATCACGCACGTCTTGCGCAACCTTGCTCAATATGTCTTGAATTGCAGCAAGATGCTGCTCCAGCGAAGGTGGCGGTAATCGTTCCGGCGTTTTGCCCTGCCGCTGCTGATCACGCCACACTTTCAAAAATGCTTGAATCATGGGTGTCCCGCCAACTTTGATCTCACCTGGTGGCAAGTGAGCGCCTAAATACTCGCGGACACCGCCCGCACTCGGCCAGGGCACCCCTGATTGCATCAATGCATCAGCTGCTGCCGAAACCCGCTCTTGTGTCAAGTTAGATTCTCTCGCCATTTAATTCACCTCAAAAATTTAATTACTGATAATTTCCAAACCCAACATGGGCATACGCTTTAACGTATTAACGTATTAACGTATTAACGTATTAACGTATAAACGTATAAACGTATAAACGTATGAACGTATGAACGTATAAACGGTCATACGTTTAACGCAAATTCACCTTTAGACACACTGGGCAGTGTTGTCTCTGTCGAAGAGAAATACACCGGAGAGACGTCATCAACAGCGATATCTGAATGCTGCAACTTGACTCTTGGCTTTTTGGGAGTGCCTTGTGGCTTTTTCGATTTCTTTGTCTTGACAGCTTTTTTCGCTTTCATAGACGTCAACTTGATATTCCATTGCTCAACAAGTTCCAGGTGCAACTTCAGCAGCATTTCGACACCGATTACTCCAGATTTTTTCAAGCTCGGAAATTTTTCGAATAAGCGGATGTAGCGTGTGACATAAATAATGTTGTCTTCAATGCCGGCTGCAGTCGCAACATGAATGAGTGTTCTGCCATGAAGCATTTCGCTATTTGGCCACGCTCTGCTGGGCGTTCGGCCATCACAGCATGAGCATTTATTGGCTAAATAAAAGCGTTTATGTGTGCCCCATGTGCCTTCTGGATGTGCAGTGCGATTCTGCAAATCCAGAAATTCAAGAGCCACATCAATGATCTTGATGCAACCCACAATTTTTTTTAGTGTTTCAACTTCTACCGGTTTCAACATAAATTAACTCCTTAAATTAAATAAACCTACACCAATCCAGAGAAAAGCTTCTTCAGCCATCTGCTCCTTCAATGCTGTACTTTATAGGAATTAATGAGCATTTTTAGCCAACTTATGCACTTAAGACGTGAATTTGTAATTTTTAAAAGAAGAAAACGATCGACAAATTAAAATATTGAGTGAGCTCACACTACATATATTTATCAAAAACATTTTTTCTCAATGAAATCAATGATTTACATAAAATCAACGCAAGTAAAATTGCAATTTTTCCGCTTACATTTTGTTACAAATAAATTTGTTAATTTTTATCCATTAATCATTAAATTCAACGTAAGCTAGGTGATGACTAAAAAACAATACAATATTTTTCCGCATTTACATGCTCAACCCATCCTAAAGATGCACTTTTACAGTCGAATTTAGCGATAAAAGTCTTCTATTGATGAGACAAAAAAACGATATCGGCACACAGTCGATTTCAAAGGACTGAACTTAACGAGAAATCAAATGGCAACAAATATCCAAATCATTCCAATTGGGCTTCTGGAACATCTCAAACAAGCCTTTCCGAAGTTGTGCACTCAAAGTCCTCGTAATCAGTTTTGGTTGACTTGGATGATCTGGCAAGGGCATCACGACTACAGACAGCACACACGTTACGAGGACGCCATGTCGTGGCATCACACGGAGCTGTACAAGTGGTTCCGCAAGGGTCAGTTTGAGTCCATAAACGATGACATTGGCTTGTTTAGGATCAGCAACAATTGGTCCGCAGCACGCAACGAAACGCGAGCGTTTTGGATGTCGCCCGAGCTGCAGTCCGTCATGGAGACGTTCACCGGCGAGATGGCACAACGAGTGACGGGAGTTCTCAGAGAGGACGGGAAACAAATTTACAAAGTGCCAAATCCGTTGCGCTCAAAAAGTAGTGTCCCGCGGAGTAAACAAGTTGTTGATTCGGTCATCAAAAAAACAACCTTGAATCGAGTTCAGGTTAATTGTTCGCAGCTGCGCGTACTGTCTACCGCTTTAAGCAAGGAATTGAAAGCATATAGCTCGCCTGATTTTTGGCCACATCAGCGCAGTCGTGATGCGACATACAACGTCAAGATTTTTAACGACAAACTGCTTATGCTTGCGGAGTCGTCGTATGGCGGTAAGGACACGCTAGTTCACGTTTACATTGAATGTGCAAGCGGTCGTGTCTATGCAACCGGCTTAAATTTGCAAAATGCACCCAGGATCGTCAAGGCATTTGCGCTGGCCGGACACTGGAATTATGATATTCAAAATTGCCATTTTTCGGTAATTGACCAGATGGTGGAGCCACTTGGCTATCAATGCAAAGCCATTCGAAGCTATTTGGCTCGCAAGGATCAATTCCGAAAATCCATTGCATCCCAAGTTGACATTCCAGTGAGTAAAGCAAAGCAATGCCTCCTGGCAATAATGTACGGCGCAAGAATGACGCTTTCCAAAGGGTGTGCGATTCCCAAAGAAATCGGACTGGAGAAGGCGCAGGCACTCTATGCAATGCCTGAGTTTTCTGACTTGGCAGCTGAAATTAAAGAATGTAGCAAATTAATTTCTGACCACGCCACTAAAAATGGCAAATGTTTGCCAAAAAATGCTTTTGGTAAAACGTTACAAGCCAAAGCCACGATCTCTCAAATTCTTTCACATCAAATTAATGGTGTCGAACGGTGTGCACTTGAGGCTGCAATATCGGTTTGCCAGGATGATGTACTTCTTTTGCAGCATGACTCTTTAGTGTCGCGCAAACGCTTGGATGTCAAGATTATTGAAGAAGAGATTTTTCAAAAAACAGGCTATCGATTGTCAATTTCAGAGATCCAGATTCAACCAAAATTCAAAGAATTTCTTCAAAATCAATAAACTATTGGATAAATTTGCAATTAATGATATTCTTCATATAATTCAATGAGTTGCATATGAATTTTTCATAATTTCGACGGATATAGGGTACGTTTGTTTGTTGTGTGTGTGTGGTTGGTTGTGTTCTTGTTGTTTCTTCTTGCTGTTCGTTTGCCTTGTCTACATGTATGGGTGTTGGATGCTTTCTTTGAGGTGAGTTCATTTTTTTCAGTTGATCAAGATTTTTTAAGTCATTTTTTTGAGGTTATTTGCATACGTTGTTTAAGAAATTCATATTTTTTAACAACGAATATTTACCCTAAACCCAAGAAAGTAGCCATGAAAACAACGAGTCATCCAAAGTCAACTGGTCAATTGACAAATACATTGTCGCCATCGTCGGCTAATGCAGAAGGTAATCGTGCGTTACGCGCAGCAAAAGCCAAAGTCAAGCAATTGGAACTACTCCCAGATCCAGTTGAAGCCTGGACAGAGCAAGATACCGAGTTGGATTTCGAACTTGCTGCACCTGCTGCCGTCACAAAGTCAGAAAAGTTTATCGCGCAGGCGGGTGAAGCAAGTCACCGGGTCTTCCGGTTCGAAACAGCCATGGCTGAGCAACTTGAGGCCGGTCGGGATGTCGATACAACTAAACGGCTGAGGTCATTGCTGCAGCGTTTGCGCACATCCGGCGAGACTCGACCAATACGACGCCCAGTCGAAAAGTGGAAGACGCAGATACATGAAGTGATCGATCTGGCACCGGCCTTCGAGAAATTTTTGCTGACCATCGTATGGCCGAATCTTGAATTGCTCTCACGCGGCATTCACACCGTGCGTCAATCACCCGTGCTGTTGGTAGGGCCTCCCGGCATTGGTAAAACGATGGTGGCCAATCGCCTGGCGGCACTCATGAACGTGCCAGCGCTGTTCCTCAACATGGCGGCTGAACAAAATAATTCAGCGCTTGCTGGCTCGTCAACGTTCTGGTCGAATTCTAGTCATGGCCGTTTGCTGGACCTGTTGGCATGGGGGATGCACGACCAGGCACCGGCGGCAAACTCCTTGATCATCTTGGATGAAGTTGACAAGACAAAAGACGGATCGAATGGCTTTGATCCCTTGGCACCGCTTTACAGCCTTCTTGAGCCAGAAACTGCAGCACATTTCGAGGATCAGAGTGTGCCAGGCTTAAAAATTGGAACTGAATTCACCCGGTGGATTCTGACTGCAAATTCTGCAGACCTACTACCTGAGCCGATTCTGTCGCGGGTTGTTCGCTTTGATATCGACCCGCCGACACCGGCTCAGTGCCGAGTGATTGCAGAGAACATGCTGTGCAGCATTGTCGACAAAATGGGCGTTGACTTTGACCTGACCTTGCCTGACGACGTGCTCGAACTGGCATCCCGAGAGGCTCCACGCCGCTGCAAAACGCGTCTTGAAATTGCCGTGGCTTTGAGCGTGGCACGTGACCAGGACCAAGTCACCTTGGCGAACTGGAAGCTGTCGGGCATTGGTCAAAGTAAGCGCAAGGCGACCATGGGATTCACCTGATCATCAAGGAGCGGTCGGGGGTTTGATGACGTTGAAGCGGCCAAGGTGCTACTTTGTCGCTCAGCGTCATCAATACCGACTTTGTCATTATTTCAACTTCATTGGCTCATGAGAGCCATAGAAATTTGAATACATGCCCGATAAATATGTATTTACCCCCAAACTCAATTAAAAAAGTTCCAATTTAATCGATTTTTAATATTGTTCAAACTGAATTGTGATTAAATTAATATGTAAGTATTTATTAATCCAACGGCAATTCATTGCCGTCAATGAAAGTTTGAAATGAGTAAAAGCAAAAGAAATCTTTTTGATTTTAATTTTCCGGATGGTTTTCCTGCGGATATTGCCAAAATCGCAGCACCAGCGGATTCTGATTTGGATGCCTTGTGCATGGCAGCTTTCGAGTTTTTCGATGAGCTTGATGAAAAGCGAGAGCACGACATATTTCAGTTGCCTGTATCACTCGATGAAACTGAAACTGATGGCGTGCCGTCGCTGCGAGACATTCGTCACGATCATTTTCGTGCTGTTGACAAATTCCGCAGGATGCAGGAACTCGGTCAAAAGGTCAACGAGCAGCTGTTAAATATGCAGGCTTTTGTCAAAACTGGTCAACCCAGGCAACTCAGCATGGATGAAGCATTGACCATGTCGAAACTGCGCATGGATGCAATTTTTGAGTACAACAGTCTCATGAAAAATCTGGAGTTCATTGGTTTTTGCGCATTCAATCTTCAAGACCATGCCAGCCGACTATTTGACGATTTGGGCAGAGCCAAAGCCGCATGGAAACTGCAGGCTCTCCAGGCACTCAACGACATTTTGAAGAAGACGGACCCGACCTCTGGCCATCCTTCAAAATACGTTTCAACGGCCCAAATCAATCGGTGACCCAGTGACTAGAAAAATATAAGTTGTAGGAAATTTTTCGACCCTTGGCTTGGCCACTTGGTCTCTAGTGAATGGCCGTGTCTGGTATTCTCGTTAATTATCCGAAAGCGACGGTCGTTTTCACTTACGTTTGATTGGGAGTGCTTGGGGATGAGTCCAGTGAACACGTGCCATAAGTGCGGAGCTACAACATATGCGCAAGTCATCAAACGCGATGCATCAGGCGCCATGCGCCCGACCAGCGTTCACCAATGCACTGGTTGCAAAGCACTGTTTACGAGCTTGCAGGCCTGGCGTACCGGCCATTCTGCACCGAAGTCAGCAACTTCAGTTACAGTTGAGACGGGTTAAAAGCCCCCGCGCTTCACCTCCCTGAGTGCGGCCATCCTTGATGGTTGAGCCTGGCTTAAGCTGGGCTTTTTTTTAGCCTTTTGACTCAGTCAACTCACTAATTTCGCCACGTTCAGGCCACTTGCTTGGCATAGGGGGGGTAGTGGTTGTGATTTGGAAGCGCATATAAATAGCGATTGAATTGCCGATTTCCATCGGTTGACAGGAAAATTGAGAGTCGGCAATAAAGAAAAACCTTGGCCTGGTTCGCAGCGGTTGCAGTCAGACATCTGGAAATCGGGAGCACCCGCTTGGGGCCAGTTGCTGTCATTAGAGACTGACTGGTACCCGGAAGTCAAATGTGGGTTGGGAGTAGGCTTCAATGGTTACACGGAAACTAGGGATCGCCTCAGCACCACGCAAGAGCGGTTCATCACTTCGTTCGTCGACGCCTTGGCGAAAGTCAACAGCGTGCTAGATGCCTTGCGGTGTGCTAGTTTCAGAGGCTATCGATAGGCACGTCGAAGCGTTCGAGAGCCACGCATACACCATCTTTTATGACGTAACACTCAACGTAGTGAGGCCCGGGGAAGTCTGTTTTTTCAGATAGCGTCCAGTCGCCTTTATCGAGATTGATTTGCCCGCGAATACCTCGTTGTTCTGCTACGGGGCCCACGTTTCTTACCTTCCACAGCAACGCATCAGGTTGTGGAACCGTGCAACTGGTGGCCTTGAACTTTAAGCTCCGTCCTAAGTGGATGGGGAAAACTCTCTCCATCCATCGGATGTGCTTCTCATTCCGGCCCTGGAAACTAACTTCGCATTCAATTTGGACTTCAAATTGAACGTCAACGGGATACAGGTCCTCAATAAATTGTTCAGTGTTATGGAACGAGGTATTCCTTGCCGAAGCTCCCTTGTCTGCAGCTGACAACCTAGGAAATGGCCTGCCAAACACCGCTTTCCAGCGGTCATCCTTTACGGTCTCCTTATCTGTGTCCAAAGCCTCTTGGCACTTAGCCGCTGCCTTCTTTGCCTTTGCTTGGAACTTACCGCTGGGGAGCACTCGGTCTTTGCTGCCAGGCGCTAACCAATAGGCTTGGTCGGGCCTTTCACCGAGATAGGTAAAAACATCTCGAACCAGGTCTGGGTAGCTGGCGTAGCTCTTGTTGTCGTAGGACTTGTTTTCGTTGAAAAAGTTGTAGCACAAGGTGTCGATGAGCATGCCGCTCATAGGCGCTCCCTTGTGGTTTTTCCAAGCGCGGACCATTTTGCAAATACGCTTTAGGTTGTGATTTGAGCGAACTTGGACCGACTGCATTGCGGCCATTTCGTCTTTAGGCCAGCACCATCTCCAAGAGCCATTTCCATTCGAGTCTGAAAACTTGTAACTGCCATTGGCCTCGACGAAAGCAGGCAAAACCTCAACTCTGTAAGACTTGAAGTCCACCACCACTACTTGCCCGTCAGCTTTGACCTTTGTGTTCGAGTACCGAACTTTGAGCTTCTCACGAATCTCTGCAAGAAGTTGGGATTGAATGTTTCCCTGACGCTTACAAAACCTGTCATGCACATGCCAGGGAAGCTCAAAAATCATGTCGAGGTCGCTTACCCCGTTAATGGCCGTATTGCGGCCATACGAACCCACTTGCAGGCAATGCAGGTACTCTTGCTCAACGTCCCAATAGTCCTTGTTGAGCCGCTTGGTTATCGCCCGGTACTTGGTGGAGATGTCTTCAGAGTTGGAAACAGCGAGATTTTTGCGAAAGGTCTCAAATGAAGTTGCACTCATGCCGGGCCCCTTACTTCGCGCAAAGCTTGATGAAGGGGATGACGTAGTACACAGCGATGAAAACTACTGAACCCACCATTGCCACTGAAAAGGTCAATGGAAGTTTGTCGCGAAGCAAGCTAAAGTGCTTCTGCTCATCAATCCATTCCGTTTGTTGTTGCCAGAAGAACTTGTAATGGGCATACCAATCACTGAGAAACATCTGTTTGCTCACGGCATGTTCAAAGGCACTGTCGTAGAGGGATTTGTGCCGTTCGACATGGGCCGTGAAGTCGGTGTCTTCGGGCAAAGACTTGACCTCGTAGTACAGCGCGCGCATGTCGTTGTAGACACGGGTTAGATGCACTCCCGCCTTGTCATAGGCCTCTTTCTTCGAATCGTAGTTCGTGATGTAGAGCGACATCACGCCAAAAATAATCATGACCGCGGACACCTCATTGGTCGCAAGCGGCGGAATGAATAAGGCGTAAACGCCAACGACTAGCGCGCAGAACCCCAGCCAACCAGGTGCTTTTTCGATCAGGTCCAGTGTCGCAAAGTGTTTTTTAGCCCCGTATCCGAGGTTGTACCCACTCTCTGCCAGTAGCTTCAAAAGATTGCTCTTGTTCACAATTTCCGCCCCTAAAAAATTTGTATTTGTGTCCTGACGAGCACAAGTATAGGGAAGGGAAGCCCTCCCGAACGCACTTCACTACTTCTGCTGGTTGCCGGGGTCCTGAACGTTCGCCGGGGTGAACTTCAGTTCCCAAAGCGGAAACACAGATTTGAAAATTGCTTGCTCTAAACCGGCCACTCAAACTGAGGCTCTTTGATAAATGCCTAGAAAGCAGCCAGTGTGACCATCCGCCATTCGACCAGTGGTCAAAAATGGCCCCCACCGAATACCTGCACCGCGCTCAGAGGGAAATCGCTAACAACGCATTAGATTCTCGACAACTTATATTTTTCCATTCACCAGCCACCAGTCGGCTCTGGTGAGCGGCTCCAAGACCGCTCCAAAGCCTTCCAGCGTTCAAGTTGAAGGCCATGAAGCGTCGCTTGACGCCGACCGGCAGGACCCCAAGCGAAATCGGTCGCGCGCTTGGCATACAACGCCCAATCACGTTGCATTTTTTCAATCGTGTGTTGCGAGCTGCACTGGATAAGAGCAGCCTCAACATCTTTTCGTTCGTGCCCTGTCATTTTTAATCGCAGCGCCGCTTGTGCATCAATTCGTGACGTGTCCATGGGCCTGCCCTGCGCGTGTTTGCAGATGTCAGCCCGATGGATCGCAAAAGCCCTTTCAGCGGGCCCAAATGTGTCATCGTCAGAAAGTTCGAAATGTCCATTATGATGAACGTCATCACGATTTTTGAGTTCTTGCGTCACACGCGAAAGCCCAAAGTCCAGGGCATTGATCATGTCTGTCGCTTTGGCGCAATCCTGACGCACTGACGCGCGCACGTTGACGATGTGGTGGGGATGTCTTTCGCTGGTAGAACCCGGCATGGCATGACCAACGGCGCCCTGCCCGCACGCTTCGACTTGAACTTGATACTGAAATTTCATCAGATTTCCGAATTTCACAATCGCCTGGCTCGCATGCTCAAGATCGACAGCTGGCACGGTTAATAGCAACTCATAACGGCTTGGTTCAACCTCCATCACCGCTCGCGCTTCAAAACCGGCTTGCTGCAATTCAAGGAGCTGCTGTGCTGAGACGTTAGTGATACGCAATGTCATCCTGTCATCAAAAACCGCTTGGATCGTCCTGTCTTGTTTCAACGGACTTCCACCCCGTGACTCATCAAGCATCCTAAATTCATGCTGGATCAAGTCTGCAACCGTCGTGTCATTCTGATTTCCCTCGACCGAAATCATCCTTTCAATGATGTTGCAACCATTGCCTCTGACATGGGACGCCCGTATTCGGTATCGCGGCGCTTGCATCGCCAAAACGTACGGAGTCAGGGCTTGTTGCATCGGAGCCCAGCTACCGGCTTCCTGAGTATATTGACGCAACTTTTCGCGTGCCGCCGCCAATGGCGCCTGCAGCGCCGGATTGGCCAGGAAGATGCCGTTCTGTGCGGCCAAATCAATGCATCGCTGCTGAAAGACAGCGCTGCCCTCAATTTCAAAGGCGCCCCATTTTTGGCCGGCCAGCTGCATCGCAGCGACGATCGCAGCATCGTCCAGATCGTCGCAAACATCAATATGATTTCCGTGATCGATGAATGCCACCGTATGCAAACCAGCAATTGTTTGTACTTTGCTGTACTGCACTTCGCTCCCCAGTGCATGTGCTTGGAACGCTCGGATGTCTCCGGGTGGCGCGGGTTTGCTTTCCGTTGCGCGTCCACTTGACATAGCTTTCAAACGGGGCCAGCGACTGTGGCGATAGCGCCATTCGTCCGCATCATCAGCAAACTGACCTTGCCGCAACCAACTCTCAAAATCTGGAAATCCTGAAAACTGCGCCTTAAACTCCGTTCGTTGGGTCTGGTGTCGAACCTTTAGGTTGAGCTTCTCTGCAACCTGCTGAGCCGCCAGGATGCTCCGCAGTGCCATTCTGGCGGCGCCTATTTGATTCCAATCTCCGTTCAAAATCTCCTGGCGCTGAACACGCTGTTGCGCCGTGAGTGCTTGTCTTGCTGCATCCTGCTCATTTTGCAATTGGCGTCGAGCCTGATCTCTGGCAGTGTAAAAAGCCTGGCGCTCTTGAATGAAAGTTTGCCACCTGGGGACTGCTGGCTCAACTGGCTGAAGGGCCTGTGACTTTTCCAGGGCAACTGGTGTCATCGCCAGGGTGCTATTGATTGAAGGCTGGTAAGGACCCAGTCGCTTCTGCACACGGATCAGCGAGGCGTTGCGGTCGATGCTGCTTGCCTTGACCGCTGTGTCTCCAACAAAGACTACAGCTCCACTGCCAGTTTTTACGTAGCGCATGCCCATTGATGCCAGGCTTTTATGCAGCTCATCCCAGTTGGAGGCGCCAGTGATCACTGGGCCTGCCTTTTCGATGGCCAGACGTTGTGCAGATTTGGCACCCGTTCGATGTTCCATGTCCTGGCTGTGTTGCCTTGGCCGTTTGGAGGACTTGTCTCCATTGCCATATCTAGCGAGCTGGCCGTTGTCAGTCACTCGATACCGGCCATGCGCTTCACGTTCCCATCCCTGGGCGTGTTCAATCCGGGCAATGGCGCGGTGTATCCCCTCAAGGTCAAAACCACGGTTTGCTGCGGTCACTTTTTCTGTGACCGGATGCACTCGGGAAATTGCAACATGGCAATGCAAATTGTCGGTGTCAAGGTGCAGCGCGTAAATGACGCCATGGCCTTCGAGTCCCAACTCGGTCATGAGCAGTCGAACTGCCTCGTCAACTTGATCAGGTGTTGGTTGCTCGCCTTCTCGCCAGCTGATCACCAAATGCATGACTGAATTGGCACTGGACTTGGCACCATCAGCCATCGCGGACATCTCGGCCTGGGCACTCTGCATGTCTTCGCTGATGAAGCCACTGCATGCGCTGTAAAGCACTTTTTCTTGTGTTTTGGATTTTTGGGGCTGCAATATGTAGTTTGTCAGACGCCTCGCGTACCCAGCCTTCGAGACGATAGCGCCGGACTCAATTTTCTTGATTATCATTTGACAATCCCCGTATCGCCATGCGCAGTTCGGTGAGTGCCGCCGCCGTCTGTGATGCATATGCACCGCCGCTGCTGGTGTGTACAAATTTGAGCAGGCCACCGAGTCGCCGCAATTCACGCAGCATCGCCATGTCTGTTCGTGCAAAAATGACTTTGTTTGCGGCCCTACTGCGAAATAGTTCTGAAAGCGTGATGCCGGCTATGTCAGCTTCTTCTGCCAGAAGCACTTTTTCAGTATGGGGCAGGCGCAGTTTGACGAAGTCGTTTTTGATCTCTTGGGCGTTCTGGGCGCGTGTCATGTTCACCGCCCGTGTGATTGCATGGCAGCTTCTAATTGCAACCCTGAGCTCGAATCTTCGTTCGTTGGCTGGATGGGGTTCGATTTGCTTTTTTTATTACTGGGCTTGCGGGCGCGCTGTACGTATGACTTGAGGGTCGTAGTCGCAATTGTCAGCCCGCCCGCTTTGAGTGCATCCGAGATTTGACTCAGCGTATATCCCCGCTTTTGCAAGGCAAGAATGTCCTTGGATAAAGCTTTCACAGTTTCTTGTGCGCTATGCTGGCGTACAGCATTGATGTCCGGCAGTTGTTGAAGATACAGTGACAGATCTCCAATTTCTTGTTTTGTCAATCCCATTTCATTTACCTCGTAGATTAAATTATTTCCCCTTCATGCTTGAAGGCCCTGATATTTAATATACAGCTTTAAATGAAACTCAATTATCAAACTCCAATTTTAATCACATAGTTATTGAAAATTTATTCACGAATCTTTCTGGGATTGTCAAAATAGTCTTGTTATTTACGATTAGACAAATCCACTCATGCAAAAGTCAAATGCAGACAGGATGGATTGTGTGGACACATTTCTGCGAAATATGTCTACACAATTAGTTTCGCGTGTTCGGCGCTTCGCTTCTTTCACACATTTAATGCATAAATATTACTGCGGAAAAATATTCAAGGAAAAATAAAAGCGCCGAAAAGAATTTACTACGATGTTATTAAAGCAAAGATTCAAAACAACAGAATTTCAACCAACAAGTTTGTCAGGCCACAGCAGAATGATTTCGTGAATATCAGGCACCGAAAATGGTAAATCAAGTCCTGGCAAATACTTGTTCACTGCCAGCTTGGCTTGCTTAAGAAGACTCACAGCCATCGACGTATCCTGTATTTTTCCAACGCAATCTGTGGTGCTGAGGTCATTCAATATATTCAATAGCTGCCAATCTTTAAGGAACTCAAACGACTCTTCATGCGCTGCCATTCCAACCACAACCTCTTGAACGTGGGCACCACCGTCAGTGACACGGTCACTGATATGAAACACCACAATCGGCTTGCCCAACCCCTTTGCAATGGCAACTGAACCAACAAAGTTTTGTGCTTGTTGCAGCGCACGCGCAACTAGAGGGTGCCCAACGCCCACCAAGTCAGTGCCGTTGTCAAGTTTTGCTTTGCGGTCAAAAACCATTCCGCTGTATTCCCTTCTGATTGCCGGATGATTAAGCCAGCGATCAGGCGTTTTGAATGACAGAGCCTCTCCGTCTGTCTTGACGCGCCTGCCATTAAGCGACAGGGCACCCAAAAAAAATGGTTTCAATGCGGGTAAATCTATGGGTGGCACATCCTTGAGGCCAGACAGATCAAAACTCTGAGCGTGCCCAACCAGTTTTTTCACTGTTTCTATTGCCGTTTCACCACCAAAAGTCCGACTTTGCTCGTCAAACCAAGCGGCAATTTTTTCCTTGGGTATGTCTTTGGCTTGATGAAAAAGTTGATCAAAAAAGCCAGGGCTTGCCATGCCCAATACCAGTTGAAGCAAATCTTCGGGTTCATCCATTGCAGCTCCCAGCGCTTGCATGATGCTGGCAAGTTTGGTTTCAAGTTTTCCCCAAATCATGCCTTCAACGGTGTCAGGATTGCGAATCGAGACAACTTCAACAACCGCTTTTTGACCATACCTATTCAACCGCCCCACCCGTTGATGCAGCCGCATGGGGTTCCATGGCAGATCAATATGAATCAATGCACTGCAACGTTCTTGCAAGTCAATGCCCTCACCACCAGCTTCGGTAGAAATTAAGAACCGAATGCGCCCGGCATTAAAGGCATCGCAGACATCGTCCCTTGGCGCACTCTTGCTAACCACTTGCCCAGAGGGCAATCGAATGTTGTCCAGGCGGTTGTCACCATTGATAAAACCAACGCAATCTGCCCCGTAGCGCGCCATCAAAGCGGACACAACCAAAGCTTGTGTTTTTTTGTACTCGGTAAAAAATAGCACCGATCGATCTTCAAATCGCTCATGAACGATTTCAATGATCCGGTCCACCCGTGTTTCATGAACCACTGCGTTGGCTGCAGTCAAAAGCTCATCCAAATACTTGGATTCATCCTCCATGAGCCGGAGTTGCCCTTGCTGGTTTTCTTTAATCCACTCCACAATGGCTCGGCTTTGCTCATCGTTTTCAGGGTCGTTCTGATCATTACCTAACTCAACCCTGAGTTTTTCTGCCGCATCGTTCGTTCGCCCGCGCCTGGCTTCAAGCGCACCACGAACTGCTGCGACAGAACTAGATGCCAACTTTTGCAGTGCAATCAACACCAGTATGACCTGGCCACGCTGCTTACTGGAAAGCCCGCTGGCGTAGGCTTTGCCGAGCTGGATAAAGCTGGTCATCAGCTCATAGAAAAGAGCTTCTTGCGGGCTGTACCTGAAAGTTTCAGGGTACTGCCTGATTGGCTGAAACAGTAGCTTACCCGCCATGTCCGTTGCTTTTTGCTTGGCGTTGCGGATAAGAAAGGCCGGTAAAGCCTCCAGCATTAAGTTCTCAGGTCGCTTGGGGCCAAACCGTTTATCAAGCAGCCCCATCAGCGACCAAAAGCCAAAGTCCTTACCGCGATGCGGTGTACCGGTGAACAACAGGCAAGACTCGATCTTGCCGGATTCCTCAAGTTTTTCCATCAACTGCAAGGCAAGCGTCTTCTTTCCGGTTTCGTCCGCATACAGATGGTGCGCCTCATCCACCAACACCATGTCCCAGCCCGGCGCATCCAACAATCTTTCGTGTCGACCATTACTGTCTGCGCGCATAGTGGGCAGCGATGCCACCACCATGTTGTGCGTGTTCCAAAAATCTGCTTTGGGCGTATCAACCTCGGGCCGGTACATTGACATTCGGATATCAAACATCTGCCGCAGCCGTTCCTGCCATTGCTCAACCAATTTGGCTGGTGTCAGTATCAACAAGCGTCGAACAGCCCCCTTGGCCAACAGTGGCCACAAGATCAAACCCGCTTCAATGGTTTTTCCCATGCCAACATCATCAGCCACCAGTTTGCGAATTGGCCAGGCGCGTAAGACACGGTGGCAAACCCAGAGCTGATGCGGCAGCAAAGAAATGCGCGACCGTGAGAAGACACCCCACGCATCGTTGACGGATTGGATTGCCAACGCTTGAGCACGCAAAATAACTTCGGATGTTGGCGCAATTGCGCCCGATAGGATGGCTGCGTCCAACGCAAGCACTGGCTTGAGTTCCTGCGTTCGGACTTCCTCAAGGCCGTGCGTGAAACGGACAACAGTTGTCAACCCGCGATCAAATAGGACTTCGCCTTGACCATGTTTGGCATGAATGACTGCGCCACCTGCGAGGAATGTCAAGCTCGATTCACTTCGACTAGCGTCATTCATTTTCAAGATCTCCCTCATAAACAACTGTATTCCCAAGTATCAGTTCTTGAAGTGCTTGATCTCGTGCCAGGATCAGCAATGGAATGTCGTAGGCTCCAGTGAACGTAGCGTCATCTCCCAAACTTTCACGCAACACACCGTATATCTGGTCACTTGTGACATCCTCGCCTGCCAGATCGTCAAAGCCTATGCCAACCAGCATTCTCCTCACAGCATTTCCAGGTTTATATGCCCACGCTTTAACAGCTTCGCCTTCAAGTACACCGCTCCGAAGCAATTCACGGATGACAACATGTTTACCCAATTTCAAACTACCTTTCAGGGTTGGCGCATGAATACCGGAACCACTCATTTCAGGGTCAGCACTAGGCGAATAAAAACCTTTCATTTGAGATTGATTTCGATAATCAAGATTTTGAAAAATGTGGACGTAGACATCAAACCACTTTGCAATTCGATATAGCCGCGGAAAATTGTCCATCCAAATACTGTATGTCTCATCCTCAATTTGTTGCTCACCATACTCATTAAGCACATTCAACCAAGCTTGGCCATCGTGGTTTGGATTTGCATGACAAAAGACGTCCCAAAAGCCTTTGGATTGCATTTTGTCAATGAACCCCCGATTCTGATAATCGCGAACTCTACCTTGACGTTGCATCAGGCCAATTGCAAATAACGTCATCCATGACGCGCGATCTTCATTAACACTTTCAAAGTGACGCGGTACGTTGGCAGGCCAGAATTCGCGATCAAATTTCTTTAGCTGCTCGACGCTATTTTCTTGCCACCAATCACGAATAGCTTCAAGGGCATCAGTACCTGTCTTCAACTCAGATTCGGGTTCTTCTTCCCCATGCTCTTCCCAAAGCGGTTTCGAGCTAAACATACCAAACAACTGATTTTTATCCTGAACAGACCAACCAACCAGATACGGTGACGATGGCTCTAATCCCTCGATCCATGAACCGTGAATTTTGAAGCTTATCCAGGAACGCACATCTGGGTTGCCCAACAAAAATCGTAATGCAGCGACCCTGCCAGACTGTGGAACCGGTGGCGATGCCAAAATCCATTCGGCAATCACATTTCCCTGGGGCCGTTCAAAGCCAGCATATCGTTGAATCAAAGCAAGTCCTTGCCCTTGATAGGACGAATGCAAAATGCAACATGGCGGAGCAAACGGCAAACACTGTTTGTCAAACTCGGCACCTGTTTTCATCAATTGACGCCCTAGATGCCAGCTGCCGTCTTTGGCCTGAAACAAAAGTCCGCTAATTTTCTGCTTGATGTACTCGCTCTCTTCAAGTGAAGGCTCAATCAATAGCAGGCAAAGTGTGTCCATCAGTTCTGCGCTACAGCCTTTACTGGGCAACAAATCCAGCAGTAAATTGACGGACATCTCAGGCAACTCAAAGTCATCACTACGGGTTGAGCTGGCCTTTAACTGTGCGGCCACACTCAGCGATACCCAACCTGAAACCGGAAAGCGGTCGATGAATTCAGGCCATTTTGTCAAGGCTTCACAGAATTTTTCCCATCTTGAATTCAATGCCAAGCAAACCTTTTCAGGGCTGACAAAAGCGCACAGCGGCGCTGACAGACCGTTTGGAATCTCGCCTGCAATGGTCATAAATCGTTCAAGCAAACTATGGCCAAACTGACCCAACAGTCGAATGGACTCCCCTTCATCGTTTTTGAGTGCTGGAAACTGCTCCCAAAACGTTGCCCAAAATTCAGATGCCGTCACGTCCTTGGCTAGCTTGAATTGAGATCTTGTCCGCTCCCAATTGTCACGTGACCGACGTGTTGCTTGCAACACCAAATCAGCTGCAGTTGACCCCAGCCGGTCTGCCATAGCCAGATTAGAGCGGGCATTTTCACCATGGGGTAGCCCGCCGCGTCCAGTATCCAACTCAAACTGGCCGTTGAGTATGAATCCACTGGCCGCAGGCTCACGTGTCGGTGCGGTTACCCAAACACCTGGGGGGAAATGGTCAACATCATCTTGAAAACGAACAAAGCCTCGCGAACCCACCCTCAGAGCAAAACAACCACTTGCCATTCTGAAGTTAAGCAGTCGAGAGGTACTAAATCCATTTTTTGCAGGTAACTGAATCGCACCAATTTCGATCTGTTGCAAATCATCAGTCAACGGTGTAGGCAACCACTGATGATTAGTTCCATTAACTTCTATTGATCGAATCTCCTTGCTGAACACGGCTTGGAGACCCGCGAGTGCCGAAAATCGATCCGTGACTTGCGCTTGTTTATCTGCACGATTAATTTTGAACTCGACGACAGTGCCACGCAATCCTGGCGCATCAGGCAAACGATGTCGCTGCAATAAATCATCAGAGTCAGTGGTTTCAATCCATTGCGTAGGCAGACACCCTCCAACAATTTTTGCCTTTAAGTCACCACTCCAAATGCATGGCGCGTCGGTGGCAAGTAGAACGCTCTTGAAACCAAGTCCAAACTTTCCGGTGAGGCCAGTTGTTTCGTCTTTGTCAGATGCAGCAAGTACCAACATACGTTGCAAATCTTCGCCATAAGATTCATTACGAGCGCTTCCATGCCCCATGTAGTTGATCGGTCGCCCCCAGTGCCCAAACCGAACTGTGTCACCGGTCGTCTCCATGACGAAGCGGCCAACATGGCTGGAGGGGTGAGCAACGGTCGAATCGCTTTGCATCAATGACTGAAGTTCAGTCACCGCATCGTCTGCGTTTTGCAAAATTTCAAACGCTATGCTAGATACTTCGTAGCGATTTTGCTCCACGCGTTGACGAATACCGTTCAGCACGGACTCTTGAACCTGTGGGTCCGAAGTCATTAGCCTTGACAACTCTGCCTTGGCTTCTTCAATCGCTCGCTTAACCTGATCTGTCGCTTGCTTTGCTTCCTCTTTTTCGGCAAGACTACTTTCCAACTTCGCGAAAGAACTCTGCCACTTGGATAGCGCTGGGTTTTTCTTAACTGATCTGAGATTTCGCAGGTCGTAGGGAAGACGGTCGAGAATGAGTCTTCGAGCAACGGCCAGTTCAAGCTGATTGCTCTTCTCCAGCGTTTCCCATAATGGCCCGAGATTGGGTTCCCGCTGGTTATAAGCCTCACGCAAGATACATTCACAAGTCTTGCGTAGCATGCTGGACAAATCTGCTTTGTCATACTGCCCAGGGCGATTCACCTCACGTAGTCGTATTTGAAAGACTGATTTTTCGCCTCTTGTCCCAGCCCAAGTGAGATTGCCCATGACCAGTCCATCAACTTGAGTGTCCACTGGGACGCAAATTTCGTCACCAAGCAGTGATCGCACGTAAATCTCTTTCGCATTCGAAATTGTCGGTAAAAAATGAAGCATCTCCAGTGCATCAAGCTTGGTGTGCTCTCGGCGCTTGATATCCCACACTGGACTATTGCGACTCCCTGGCTCAACCCAACTCAGTTGATCAGCGAAATATTCAAAAGAATGTGGTTTTAGCCACTCAACGGCCAAATTTCTGTATGCAGGCCCCAACAAGGCAAAAAATGCACCCACTGGGCCAGAAGGCATCGACTCACGCCAGAGCTTGAAATAGTTCACCAAGGTGAATTGTGATTGCTCTTTGGCAAGTGAAGATGCAACGTCCTCACCAGTCATACCAGAACTATCAGAACTGCTGCCTGATTCT
The DNA here is from genome assembly GCA_945925985.1 of Comamonas sp. lk. Taxonomy (GTDB): domain Bacteria; phylum Pseudomonadota; class Gammaproteobacteria; order Burkholderiales; family Burkholderiaceae_C; genus Rhodoferax. Next base: position 160,627 of record CAMELV010000004.1, read on the forward strand.
TTTTTTGCAATGCGGCTTGCAAGATAACCTTCAAGAATTTTCGCTTGCTCACCATGAAGAACACTGCCTTTAGCAACACCTTGCACACCGACACAAAGAACGTCGGCAGACTTCCATTGACCATCGAGTGCGAGAAGCTGAATTTGGTGCAGAGCATCTGGTAAGTCTTCGCTGTACTGAGCGAGTTGTTGCAGGTACAAATTAAAGGCGACATGCCGTTTGGAGAGGCCTTGCGCCGAAATTTCATTCAGTACGTCAATTAATTTCTCTACAGAAAGTGGCTTCTGAATTTCCTTGAGCAGGTACTCCGTCACATCAGTAAGGTTGTCAGATCCAACCGCTTGAACCGCTGCTTTAACTATCGACCAAGCGGGCAGTGCACTTAGTTCAGCCAGCTGTTCAATTAATGTCTCAGAAATTTCTGATAATGGAATTTCGCCAATCAAATGCCCACCCGCCTCAACCATAAGTTGACCAAGTCGCTCAAGACCAGACTTATCGTTCGCGAAGAATGGCTTGAGCACTGAAAAATTGGCATGATCACGCACTTCTTTTGAAATTGCCAATGTTCCCGCAAAGCAATAGCCACACTCAGAGGCAAGCCGGTCAATATCCGCACCTAGCGGGGCAAAGTCAATGATGTCCTCTGGGCTGAGAGCCCCACCTTTTGCCAGCGGCAACCATGAGGTGCATCTAAATGCCGAGATTTTTTCCAACGAAGGCAAAGGAACTTTGCCTGCAGATGCCAGAACCAACTGCCAATAAAGCTCCGGCGTGGTCTGGCCAAGCGCGCGCTCAATGGTTGTCTCATAGCTCCAGGTCGGTACCCATTGTTCTTGTTTCTCACGCAACTTATGGTTTTTTCCAAGTTGGATTAAGCGGACACCATTGAGAAACTGAGGGTTGGCCAATCCAGCAGCATCAACATAACAATGATCATCAATTGGACCAAAACCACCTGATGTATCTTGATGAATCGGCAACGCCTTCCAGAGTCTTTCATCTGCAATGCGAATCAACATCTCAGAGATCTCAGCATCCGTGAATTTGCGTGCTTCGACCTTATCGATGCCGTTACCACCCATCATGTGTTCAATGACCTCATCCGCACCAACTTTTCGAATACCGAGTCTTTCCCAATCGTCAGACTTTATTGCACCGGCCAAGTTGGAATCGACCACGCTCCATGAGTCTGGTTCGACCATGCATTTGAGTTTGATCCAGACTTCGTCTGCCCGACCAGCATTTATCCATAGAGTGGAACCAATATCGTCGTGATGCAAGATTGAACCGTGAAGTACATACCTCATCCCGCGGATGACGTCATCACCCTTGATGGCTGATGGACTGATGGTTCTGATGAAGTCGCTACGGACGGTCATGTCCGCCAGTGCCATTGATCGTCCAGACTTGCCCAACGTCACAAACGCGGCAGTCATGTCATCTGCCGATGGAACTGGCAATGGACGTTGTTCACCACGTTGTACCCAGCTGGCAATGTCTGCGTTAACAACCCATATTGGCTCGTCGGGCAAGAGTTTGGCCAGTGCTGAAGTGACAGGGTAGGCCGCAACACCATTACCAAATCCTTGCTTAAACAAGAGGCCATGTTGGTGAGCTATCTGCAGTTCGTCAAAAGAAACAGCCATGTTTCTCGCTGTGCGTGCACAGGTCGCAGTTAAAACTCTGAAAGATCGATTCACGCGAATTGCTTGACCACGCTCATCTTTTTTATCACTCAGCAGTGACAGCACGGATTGAGCAGCGCGTAGCAAATTTTCAACCTGTTTTGTGGTTTGATGACCATCCGGTGCCGTACTGAGTGAGATCTCTTGATCAATCATCTTCAAAAGATTTCGAACCTCGCTGTCCGTAGGTTCGCCTTTGGATGCACCTTTTTCGTCAGGATCTAAATCCATGGGTACCAGTAGCTTTTCAGTCTCGACACCCATCAAGAGTTTAAGGGTGACGTCATCCAGTCCTGTTAGCGCGTCTGGCTTTCTTGTGCCCACAGCAAATCGAAACTCAGGCCGCACCAAAGAGACCAGTTCCTGAAATATGGAACGCAGGCTGCGGAACGTTTGCAGTGACTCTTTACGCAAAACATTTCTAAGCACTGCAATCAATTTGTTTTGTACGTCGCTGCCACCGGCAAATCGGCGTTCTTCTGGGCTCATAAAGCTAACCAGGTAACTCATACCCGTCGAAGAGCAGACTTCATCGTAATCAACCTCATCAAGGACGCGAAGCAGTGTTTGGGCGTCCCAATTCGCGTGCGTTAGCATTAAAGATGGCGCTTTTTCGTCTAGCAGCAGGCAACCCTCCACCGTCAGCTCTTTCAACTTCGGAAATAACTTCCAAGGCCGTTGCGGATCATCTCTTGGTGGTCTTGGCAACAATAGAAATCGAGAATCTTTAGTGACTTTTATGTGAGCCCACTTCGGTCCATCCGGGGTGACCATTCGCACCCACGCCTGTTCATGGCATAGAAAATTCCGAAAACTTTCCCAGAATCCTTTGCCAATACCTGTGGTGCTGCTTTTTGAGCGAGCCATAAGTATGGCCCTCGCCAGTTCATCCTTTTCGTTTTCGTTGATGTCTTTGGCGAACTCGGCGAGAGCAGGCAACAACTGGGGCAAGATGACCTGCTGCGCTACCGATTGGTTCCAACCGGTGTGCAAATCTGCATCGTCAAGGTCGGCAGATGGCGCAAGCGATGGTTCAGCCAGATGTCCAAAGCCAGCAATTCCCCGCCGACCAGCGTCCACGAAAAACTGCCCATGCAAAACAACTCTGTATTGTTGCTGACTCTTTTCAAGTCGAAACTCATAGCTAAGCCCCTCTTCCATTGGCAAAAACACAGCCCAGTCAATGACCAACTTGGCTTCTTCGCCGTCCGCCGCCGCACCTGAAACCATTACCGCGCCTTCAGCCTCCGATTTATCTGGAACTGGCTCACGTATGCCGTCACTATTCAATCGTCCTGTTTTGGGCCAGACATCCAGCGTCTGGAATTGACTGAAAGGTAAGGCTCCAGGTCGTGCCCGTTGCTGAACCCGAAATCGAAGTCTTCCCTTACTGGCTCCGCCATCACTCACACTACCAGTGGACACAAGTTCAGCGCTTCTATGATCGACCCGTAGCGTCCCTTCGTCGAATGAAATCTGCACTTTGAATCCAGATATCTCTCGGGAGCTCGCCAGTTCAATCGATTCAAGACTCTGCAATAGCGGCACGACTGATCGAATTTTTCGGCTGAGCTTTTGGTCATACAAAAAATGCATCTCGTTGGCACCACCGTCACCAGGGTATTTATCGACAATGCCGCCATAGGGCTTACCCTCCTTTTGCGGAACGTGGTCCCGTCGGCGAAGGGGTATCCACATCAGGAACCAACTTTCGCAACCTTTGTCCAGCTGCTCATTTGCCACCACAGCTCGCAACAGGTCAAAATCTTGCGAGCCAACTTGATCCCAAAGGCCGTGGAATAAGTCACCACCGTCTGGATCCCGCCACGGGTTCAACAAAACATCAAAGTTCTGTTGACCGTCATAGGCCACATAAAAGAACGCTTCACAAAGGTGAAATACGCTCTTCATCCCCAAGCCAAACTTACCGATTGAGCCTGATTCACCCGCTTTGCTATTCAGTCCAAACGAGCGAATGGCGCGCTCATCTTCTTTCTTGAACTGCCCGTCGTTGAATGCCCATAACCCCTGGCCTTGTAACAGTGGGTGTGATGACTGGCCCTTAAAGCCAGGATGCATGCCAAACGTGAGCCGACGCGCTTTAGCATCGTCCGCGTTTTGAATCAACTCCTTGAGAATCGGGAAACCCGATTTGTAACGATCTCTCAGGTTGTCTGCAATTAAATTCACATGGTCAGACTGAAAACCGTAACTCTTCATGGAACTTACTTCCCTTTGATAAATTTTTTAGTTGGATGCAGTCACCATCAACGGTTTATTGACTGGTTTATCTGTCAATTTAATTGGCCACTTCATCGGAGCAAGGCAAACTACAAATACCCTGCCACCGCCGCCAGCAACCCCTTCTGCACCCGGGTCCGCAGCGCCGCTGGCCCCAACACCTGCACATCGGCCCCAAAGCGCATGATGTCGCCCACCAGTTCGCGGTCGTCAGCATACGGAAACGAAAGTACGTAGCTGCCATCTTCTTCAAACGCGCTCTCCTGCTGCGCATGCCAGCATTCACCAGCCACCCAGCGCGCCCGCTCTGGCGTAAAGCGAAGCTTGGCCCAGCCTTTTGGTGAACCGCTGAAGATGCCGTAACCCGTGCCCAGAGCCTGGTCAATCGCCTTCGCCGTTATATCCTTTGCTTCTTCGTCCAGCACTTCCAGTCGACTAATGGCATCAATGCTGAAGCTGCGCACGTCATCACGCAGGTGGCACCAGGCATCCAAATACCAGTTATCGCGGTAATGCACCAGCCGCTGTGGCGACACCTCGCGTTCAGTGGTGATGCCGTTTTGCCGGTTCATGTGCCAAATTTTGAGGCGTTGGCCTGCCATGGTGGCCGCTGCGATCAGCTCAAACGATTTGGTGGCACCTTGGCGTTTTCCAGCATGCACGATGCGAATGCGCTTGGCTATGTCCTGGCTGGTCAGACCATGCTGCTTCATCAATTGCGCCAGGCGCGCTTGCAAGGGTTTGAGTTTGACGCCCAGCAAGCCAGGCTCCAATTGCTCCAATAGTTGCTGAATCGTCACCAGCGCCAGCAGTTCTTGCTGGCTAAACCACAGGCCGGGCAGTTCACACGCAGATGGGTCTTGCACCAGCTGATAACCACCAAGTTCGCGGTTGAATTCAATGGGCACATGAAGTTGGTCACGCAGCTTGGCGATGTCGCGTCTGAGGGTTGCGCGAGAGACTTCCAGCGTGGTCATCAGGCTGTGTGCAGACACAGCCCGGCTGGCGCTCAGCAAGCTCTTGTACCGGTACAGACGCACAACTTCGCTCATTGTTCTCCCTTTGATTGGTTACTGGCTTTTGAAGCTTCTTGTAATCAGGCGTTTAGATCATAGTCGACGAAATATTCACGGGATGAGCCTGCCAGGCTGTGGTTAGTCACAGTGGTTTGCGTCGATATCGTCGTTGCGCAGACTCACGCCATGACCACGCAATGACATAAGCTGGAATCATTTCAACACACTCAAGGCGCAAAAAAATGCCATGCATCCGCTATTCGCCCAACCCGATTGAAAACTACGGCTCGCCAACTTCTTCATCAGGCTTTCTTAAGGATGATCAAGAAGCTTGGAATTTAGCCTATTTGTCGTGGGATTTTGATAAGCGCAAAACTTGGCCCGATCCCCAATTCAGCACCCATGTGAGGCGCACGCTGCAATTCGTCATTGCTACCGGTGCGCTTGACCTAACCGACGAGATCAGCAGTGGCAAGAAAGTGAGGGGGTTTCTGCGCGCTCCTGCTCCGGCGGCAGCATATAAGTTGACCCACTTACCACGCGTTAAAGAACTGCCTCTGTACTTGGCTTACGGTGAAAAGTGGCTGAACCGACTCAATGACCGCGCTCATCAGTACCGCGAACCACACGATGAACGCTTTGATTTCGCCATCGAGGATGTTTCAATCGGCTTGGAAGTAATCCGCATTTATCAATAGCAATTTCATTCTGCCTGGCTGTCAATAAATGAAGATGTGTTCGATACCGTCCGTCGATTTGTTTGGCTACACCACAAGATTTTCAAATTTCTTTATCTTTAAATTTGGTAGCTCACCATTTGAGCCACTATGCGTCGCACAATACCCTTTCAGCCTGATCAGTTCAATTGAAATCACTCGTTTGAGCGTCAGTTTTGATGCTGCGAAATGGGTTGGAAAGTTAAGATTTTTTTGGTATGTGGCAAGGCAGTGCCAATGCTGAACATCACACCAAGGGAAAACCGTGCAGAAACGTGACAACAGGATTCTTTGCTCCGCATCAGACTTGGTCAACTACCTGGAGTGCGAGCATCTCACGACCTTGGATCTGATTGATCTTGAAACCCCACTCCCACGAACCAAGGATGACGACCAGGCCAAACTGATTCAAGCCAAGGGGTACGCCCACGAAGCCGAATTCCTGGAAACGCTGAAAGCTCGACACGTATCCGTCATCGACATTGCTGCACTTGGTGGCAACCTTGAGCAGAAGGTTGACAACACGCTCAAAGCCATGCGCGAAGGATATGAAATCATCTTCCAGGCGACCTTGACCGACAAGAATCTGATCGGTCATGCGGATTTTTTGCGCAAGGTTCCCCGCCCATCGGCTCTTGGTGATTGGAGTTACGAAGTTCTGGATACCAAACTGGCCAGGAGCGCAAAGGCCAAGTTCATTATTCAGCTTGGCTTCTATTCAGCATTGGTTGCGAAAGCACAGGGGCTTGAACCCATTCAAATGCACGTTGTCCTGGGCGACAAAACCGAAGTTGCATATCGCTGTGCTGAATATTCGCGCTATCTGAGTCACGTAAACCGTCAGTTTCTCGATCGCGTCACCGGAAGTGCTCTTGAGACTTACCCAGTCCCTTGCGAAAAGTGTGATCTTTGCAAGTGGAGCGGGCTGTGTGAAGAACGACGGCTCAAGGATGATCACCTGTGCCAGGTAGCCAACATCAGTCGCCTTCAGATCAAAAAATTGGAATCGAACGGCGTCAGCACCATGGAAGCGCTTGCCACTTTGCCGCCAGAAGTGCGTATCCCGAAAATGACGGTCGAGACCCTGGATAAGCTGCATCGACAAGCCAGATTGCAACTCCTGGCACGGCAAACAGGGGAAAATCATCTGGAGCTATTGGCTCTGGACGAAGGCGCTGTTCGTGGATTTGCACGTTTGCCTCAATCAGACATTGGCGACCTGTTCTTTGATATGGAAGGCAATCCCCTGGAAGAGGGCGGGCTTGAGTACCTTTTCGGCCTGTATTTCTTTCAAGATGGAAAGCCTGAGTTCAAGGCCTTCTGGGGTCATAACCGCTCCGATGAAAAGAAGGCTTTTGAAGCCTTCATGGATTTTGTGACCGGATGGCTTCGCAAGTACCCTGCTGCGCACATTTACCACTACGCGCATTACGAACAGACCGCCCTGAAAAAGTTGATGTCACTGCACGGCACCCGTGAGGCAGAAGTGGACAATTTGCTGCGCACGCAAAAACTGGTGGATCTTTACAAGGTGGTTCGTGAAGGGATCCGTGTTTCGGAACCCAGGTACTCCATCAAGAACATTGAGCACTTTTATCTTGAGCGCCGATCGGGCGATGTCACCAATGCCGGTGCCAGCATTGTTTATTACGAAAAATGGAAAGAAACCGGCGACCCCCAACTTCTGAAAGACATCGAGGCTTACAACTTTGATGATGTCCGATCCACGTATGAATTGCGCCAGTGGTTGTTGACACTTCGTCCACCCGAACTGCCTTGGGCAAATGTCGTCAATGCAGGGGATGAATCTGCAACGCGAGAGGTGGGTGAGCTCACCTTGGAGGAAAAGCGGCTGATTCCCTACCGAGAACGTCTGGTTGACACATTGCCAGACGACCGCACGGTCTGGACTTTGGCCGATCACTTGCGGGAACTGACCTTCCAGCTGCTCGATTTTCATCGCCGGGCTGCTAAACCCGAGTGGTGGGAAATGTTCTCGCGCATGGAAATGGATGTGGATGAACTCCTGGACGATGGCGCTTGCCTGGCAGGTCTGTGGCCGGATCCGGCCAATCCGCCAAAAGATGAGAAACAATCCATTGTTCACACCTATCTGTTTCCGGAGCAGGAGTCCAAGCTCAAGACTGGGGACAGTGCCTCAATCACACAGACGGGTGAGCCAGTGCGTGAGCTCAAGATTGATGCCGACCATCGCCGTGTCAGCTTCAAGCGGACTGCCAAAAAGGGACCGATACAAGAAACCGTCTGCCTTGGCCCTGGAATGCCGGTGTCTACTAAGGCATTGACGGAAGCAGTTTTCCGGTTCGCCAACAGCATGGTGGTGGGCAATGGCACTTATCCAGCAATTGAAGCTGTGCTGTCGCAGTCGTTGCCCAAAATTCATGGCGTCACTGCCGGCAACCCAATAGTGCCAGCAGACAACACTTCGCTTCCGAAAATCATTGACGCGATTTCAAACCTTGACAGCAGTTATCTGTTTGTTCAGGGGCCACCAGGCGCCGGCAAGACCTATACGGGTTCACACGTCATCGTGGCGTTGCTCAAGCAGGGATGCCGTGTGGGTGTCTCATCGAACAGCCACAAAGCGATTAACAATTTGCTTGAAGGCGTGGTGAAGGTCGCCAAAGAGCAAAGCTTCGTCTTCAAGGGGGCCAAGAAATCCACAAGTGGCAAACTAGACTCGTACTTTGATGGCGATTACATCGAAGACGTCTTCGACAACGGAGATATCACTGATGCATTTGGCGATGACGGCGAGTATCGACTTATTGCGGGAACCGCTTGGTTGTTCTCGGATGGTGAAATGGATCAGCAACTGGACTACATCTTTGTCGATGAGGCCGGTCAAGTGGCTTTGGCGAACTTGGTTGCGATGGGCACCAGTGCCAAGAACATTGTGCTTCTGGGTGACCAGATGCAGTTGGGACAGCCCATCCAGGGAATTCATCCCGGTCGTTCCGGGGAATCGTCTCTGGAGTTTTTGCTAAGTGGCTTGGCCACCATTCCGGCAGAGCGAGGTATCTTTCTTGGAACAACCTGGCGAATGCACCCGGATGTGTGCCGGTTTATCTCGGATGCAGTCTATGACGGTCGACTCGAACCAGAACCCAACAATGCCAAACAGACGTTGTTGCTCACAAAAGATGCCCATCCAGCGTTGAGGCCAACTGGGCTGCGGTATGTCCCGATCGAACATGACGCTTGCTCTCAGCGCAGCCAGGAGGAGGCCGAGCTTGTCCTTCAGTTGGTGAGTAGCCTATTGAAGCAGCGGTTTCGGGACAAACATGGGCCGGAGCACCCAATGACCCTGAATGACATCCTTGTGGTGGCGCCTTACAACATGCAGGTGAATTTACTTAAACAGGTGCTGCCGGATGGAGCGCGGGTTGGCACCGTTGATAAGTTTCAGGGGCAGGAGGCGGAGGCTGTCATCGTCTCCATGGCAACCTCCAGCGGCGAATACCTGCCTCGCTTCATTGAATTTCTGTATAGCAAGAATCGACTGAATGTTGCTATCTCACGCGCAAAGTGCCTTGCGATCTTCATTGCTAATCCTGCATTGATGGCAATTCGGTGTTCTACGCCGGAAGAGATGGCGCTGGTAAATACATTGTGTTGGGTTCAGGAAGTTGGTATCAATGGCCAAAACACATCGCCTAAATAAACTGAATTAGTCCCGGAAAAATATTCCCAAGTAGCACTTCAAATCGGCATTTCTTTTAATAAGTTGTCGATCAATTTTTTCAACAAATTGGAGCAATAAATGCAATATAGCGATCTCATCGTCGATCAACACCTCCCAGATATTTCATATCTCACAGCCAAGCGGCCTGAAATTATTCATCCTCGTGTCACCTTCAAGGGTGATGTGCCCTATGTCTACTGCCAGAAAAGGTCCGTTACTCTTGAGACGTTTTTGCGTCGATTTGCAAGCGGTGAAGAAGGATTGTGGCTGGCGGGCTATCGGGCCAGCAATGGGCGTCAATCAACCATCACTTTCTCTGAGACGCATCGCTTGACCTTGGGGCGAAAATTCTTGAGGACCGTCGAGTCGCTGCGCACGGGATCAAAGAACGCAGATTCCAAAGCATCTACTGGTGATGACATCACCAATAAGACCCTAGAGTCGACACTCCGTTTGCCAGATGCCGCCTCTAATAGGGAGTTTCTGACACCAATACAAGTGGACCTAGAACAGGTTTCAAATCTAGTAGCCGATGAATATGCCAATAAGCCTGGCGAAGATGTCGACGCCATCGTAAAGCGAAGGATCGGACAGGGTCCATTCAGAGCGTTGCTACAAAAATCCTACGGTACATCTTGTTGGTTATCTGGATTGGCCGATAGTCGTTTGCTTATCGCTTCTCATATCGTCCCCTGGTCATTGTCAGACCCTAGCCAGAAGACGGACCCAGAAAATGGCCTATTGTTATCAGTCAGCTGGGACGCCCTATTCGACAAAGGCTACGTTTCATTCGATGATGACGGCCACTTGCTTTGCTCCGACTTATTAAGTGAAGATACCATAAAGTGCTTAGGCATCTCAAGACAGTCAACGCTTTCTGGCAACTATATGACAGTGACACGCAAAAGAAATTTGGCATGGCACCGTAAGCAGCATGGCTTCAATTTGTAGTTTCGTCGTATGAGCCAAGCCGCCCGCATCCGCGACATTGTTGCGATACTCGAAAACAGCCACCTGCCCGTCTCTCGTGCGCGGCTACTGGATGAGCTTGAGGTCTCAGCTGCAACGTTCAAGCGTGATCTGGACTTGCTGCGCGATCAAATGCATGCGCCAATTAAATGGGTGCCTGGTGAAGGAGGCAGAGACCGCGGCTACATTCTTGAAGACAAAGGTTGGAGTAGCGGAAAACTGGGTTTGCCAAAGGCCTGGTTCTCCGCATCCGAAATCTACGCCCTGCTGATGATTCACGAGCTGGCCAGTCACATTGGTCCAGGCCTTCTCACTGAACATCTGCAACCGCTGATCACACGTGTCACGCTCATGTTGAGTGCCGCAGAAGATACGCCTGAGGATGTCCGCGCTCGTATTCGCCTCCTGAACTCTGCCAGCAAACGCAGCTGTAGCCCCCATTTCGAAACGGTTGCACGCGCAGCTGTGAAACGGCGTCGACTGAAACTGCTCTACTTCACCCGCAGTCGCAATGACCGGTCTGAACGTGTCGTCTCTCCCCAGGTCATTGTTCATTACAAAGAAAACTGGTATCTGGTAGCGTGGTGTCATAAAGCGGATGGCTTGCGCATGTTTGCCCTGGATGCCATTGAGGAAGCGGTGCTGATGAAGGAGCCCGCGAAGTCGGTGGCCAAAAAACTGGTTGAAGAAATTGTGGGGCGTGATTTTGGTATCTATTCCGGAGAAGAGCGCAGGTTGGCCAAGCTCCTGTTCACCGCCAAGCAAGCGCCTTGGGTTCGTTCGGAGACCTGGCACAAGGATCAAGTGGGCGAATCCAAAGAAGATGGCGGGTTTCTCCTTACGGTGCCCTACAGTGACCCGCGTGAACTGGTGCTGGAAATCCTGCGCTATGGCCCGGATGTCCGGGTACTTGAGCCACCAGAGCTGCAACAAGAAGTGGCCCAGCGACTGCGTGCTGCCGCCGACCAATACGCGTAATCGCTATTTAGTAGCTCATTCTGCGAGCCACTACCGGCTCAACAATACCTTCTGTTTCAGTGCTTTCAAGCAGAAGCACGTTTTGCCAATGATCTTTGGCAACGATGGAACTCGGCCCAGCACTACCGGAATGCATCGCATTTCATCATCAGGAAGGGATCAGCATGCAGAAAAAAATCATCATTGCCTCCGATGAAGTCATCGTCTGTCCTAAATGCAACCACCAGTTTTCGCTGGACCAGGGGATCACGCGTCACACGATTGAGCGCTATGAACACGATTTTTCTGATGCCCTAGCCATTCAGACCAGGGAGTTGGAAGCCACGCTGGCAAAGGAAGCGGAGCGGAAAGCCAGCAAGCTCTTCACGGCCCAGTTGGCAAAACTCCAGGAGGACCTTGCCGACTTGCGCAAAGCAGAGAAAGTAGCCCGAGCGCAGGTGGCAAGTGCCCAGCTGGAGGCCAAGACTCGTGCCAAAGCTGAATTTGCCCTGGAGAAGGCGGCATTAGCCGAGGAGCTGGCCGACAAAAATAAGCTGGTCCAGAGCTTTCGCGAGCAGGAACTGGCGCTTCGAAAGCAACAAAAGCAGCTTGAGGAGCAACAGGCCAATATGCAGGTGGAGTTGGAGCGCAAGCTTGATGAAGAGCGAAAGCGTCTCACCACCCAAATCGGCACCCGTGAGGCGGAACGCTTTTCCCTGATCGAGGCCGAGTACAAGAAGAAGATTGACGATGCCCAAAAAGCCAATGAGGACTTGCGCCGCAAGCTCGACCAGGGTTCCCAGCAGCTTCAAGGCGAAGTTCTGGAGTTGGAACTGGAGCATATGCTGGCAAATGCCTTCTTCCATGATCTCATTGAGGAGGTCAAAAAGGGCCAGCGCGGTGCGGATGTTGTGCAGACGGTGCGAACCCCCATGGGCCAGATCTGCGGCAAGATCATCTGGGAAGCCAAACGGGCCGAAAACTGGTCTGACAAGTGGCTGCAAAAGCTCAAAGATGACCAGCAGACCGCCAATGCGGACTTGGCAGTCATTGTCACCACCGTCATGCCCAAGGGCATCACCGACAGCTTTTGCCGAATTGGCGATGTCTGGGTTGTTTCACCCGAGGTGATGCGTCCGGTGGCAGAAACCCTGCGCGTGATATTGCTGGAGGCACAGCGTCTGAAGCTGGTCAATACGGGTCGTAACGAAAAGATGGAGCAGCTGTACAACTATCTCTCCAGCGCCCAGTTCGCTCAAAGAGTACGCACCATGCTGGAGGGATTTGTCGCCATGCGATCTGATCTGGATTCCGAGAAACGTGCAATGCAGAAGATCTGGGCCAAACGGCAGACTCAAATTGAACGAGTCACCGGCAGCATGGTGTCCGTCGTTGGCGAACTGCAGGCGATTGCCCAGGATCAATTGCCTCAACTGGATTCCATGATGGAACTTGATGCCATTGGCATGGACGACAACAGTAATGACGCGTGATCGTGCCATTTAGTAGCTCATTCGGTGAGCCACTACTTTCATTACAGTCGATTACTCACCCACCAACTGGAGATTCAAATGCAGCCCTTGACCCGACACGCTTCAATTCGAATGCAGCAGCGAGGCATAACGCCAGACACTGTTGACGCACTCCTGGCCTACGGCGCCAAGGAATATGACCACCGTGGTGCAAGGGTGGTCTACTTTGACAAGCAGGCCCGATCCAGGATGCTCGCCAAGGTTGGCGTGGCTCATTACAAGTCGATTGAGGGAAAACTCAACGCCTACGCAGTTCTTTCCGACGGTGGCGATCTGATCACCGTTGGGCATCGGCACAAACGCATCAATCGGCACTGAGGGAATTCCATGACTGTATTGCTTGAGGGCATGAGCCTGGTTATTGAAAATCGTGTTCTGAACGAACGCTATCCGAGCGGCGTAAATGGTTTTCGCTTGATGTGGGACAACGGTTCATTCTGCACCGATGGAACCATTTCCCGACTTTCGTTCTTCGAGTCGGATGATGGCTTTTGCACATTAATGTCGTTGCCATCCTTTGGATTAGAGGTGTCTTCAACGGTGGCGACTGACGTGGCAGTCTTCATGCACGGATGCCGCTTATGGGCCCCCTGCTTATGGCTGGAGGCTTCAGAAGAGGGGGACCACCACCCTTGCTGTTGGCACTTTGCAGAAAAGCGTGAAAGCCGGATGAGCGTTCCAACTTACTTTCAACCCGGATTGGGGTTGTCGACCCGAGGGGAACTGGATGAGCGCGAAATGCGAAAAGCCATCAGACGAGATGGAGAAATGAATGGCGTGTCACTTTTCCGTGATCTTGGCACCAACAAGGTTTTTGGTGGCCCTGGACCTTTGACAAGGCATTAAGCCGACTGGACTCTGTCAAGTTCTGCAGTGCCCATCTCTCACCTCCCAAAAAAACCTATTTTTTCCCAGCGCACCAAGGTTAGGTTAGATACTGATGATGCTGAATGAGACAGCCGAAAGATCTTAAAAATTGGACATTTTTCCTGACATCGAATACAGTTGACCTCGTCGCAGTAGTTGAGCTCTTCAGTAGTTTTTTTCCTGAAATTGAGCCAGATTCTCCCGACATATTTGCAAGTGGTCAGTTGTGACCACGCCTAATTTAGCCACCCGCCTTGCGGGATTTGAGTATCAACACATTGTTGATGCGCCCGCAGATTTTGATCTCTGGGCTGGCTATCTTGAGTTCACATGCAAATTACCATCACACAATTTATTGCGCTTGTCCTGCTGAGTCTGTCACTCGCACGCTCTTCATCGACATTTCTGAGCCTGGTTGAACGCCTTAAGCAAGCCAGCTCCAAATCGATTCTTCGTCGAACTGCTTATGCTGTGTGCGCGAGTGTCACAGCGCTACCTGACTTCTTTTGCAGTTCAAAAGCCGTAGATTTTGTCATTCTGCTTGCGAAGGTCTGAAGTATGGCAGTCGCAAATCGATCCTCATCCAAAACGCGTTTGGCAACCACTATCAAAATTGGTCAGTCCAAGCTCACTTTACGAATACACAGTCAAGAATTTCGGATTCTGGTGCGCAACACAGCACGGCTATGCGCCGCGCAGGCAATTGAGCAAGAAAAACTGCAATGTCGCAGCATGCCGGTGCTGCAAAAACGGTATCGAGACGCAATTTTTTGCACTCTTGCACTTAATCGAGATGGCGAAGACTTGGCCCAAAGCCCAATTTTTGAGGTTTACGATTTTGACGACCTTGAATTCTGGTCAGTGCTTGAGGCAGCATGGAACGTGAGCTATCGAAAGTTGACGGCATCCAAAAAAGCTCGTCTACATCGAATCAGCAAAGCATCCGCAGTTTGCACTGTGCAGATTCTGCGCGATGGCATAGACAACCTTGATAAAACACTGGCATTGCAGCGAGAAATTCAGACTCCAGCAGGAGCAGCAGTTGGGCTTAAAGCCCACAAGAAATTAAAGGCGCTTATCCAAGTACCTATCCCATGGCGTGAGGATGATCCGGATCTACGCGTTGGCGTAGATGGATCGTTTTTTGGGTACACCACGCTACATCCGAGTGTGATCAACAACGCCCTTGCTATTGGCGGGACCGGCTCAGGAAAAAGTCAATCTGTGGTGCTGCCGCTTTTGAAGGCGTTGCTGAAGTACGAACTGCGAGACGGCAAAGAGGCCTCCTTGCTGGTTATCGACCCAAAGCGCGAACTGATTGCGCATGTGCGCTCGACTCTGGCTGAACGCGGCGAAACAGATCGTCTCGTCATTATTGGCGACAGTATGCCGGTGCCTCTGTTTACGAAGGACAGCACCCTGAGCATGTCAGACCGCCTTGCGAAGCTTGAAATTTTTGCACCAACAGAGCATGCAAGTGGTGACCATTCGTATTGGAAAAATTTGGGTATGAGCGTGGTGCGCGACTTATTGCAGCTTGAGTGGGCATTTAGCCAAAACACGGGGGGGAAACGGCTTGCTGCGCTGATGTGCCGAGAACTCAAACTTTCCCACATTGAAAGTACCGGATTCTGGCAATACTTACGTGCTGTGTTGGCTCACTCGCGAACAAGCAAGTCAAGCCTGAGGGAAGTTGATGCCCTCCTTCGTGGCCTGTGTTTACAGGCGCACGTGGAAAGTCAAGCCACTCAGGTCATGCAGGTTTACGCCGCGGACGACGAGCTAATGCGCCAATGGTGCTATGCAGTCCAATCTGCAGAGCCTCTCATAAATGCGCTTGCGAACACTGATATCGCCCGGTACGTAGATCTTGATCCGATACAGACTGATCACAGCATTCACACCGACATTCCCGAGCTCATTGAGCATGGCAAGGTCGTACTTTTTTGCCCCGAGCCCACGGAAGGTCATCGGGTGGCGGCAATGGCACTTAAACAGAAATTTTTTGAGTCTGTTTTTTCACGTGCTGACCAAAAACGCCCAATCGGAATTGTGATCGATGAGTGCCAAAAATTTATCACTAACGATAGCGAAACTGGGGAGCAAGGATTTCTAGATCGCTGTCGGGCGTATCGCTGTCTGGTTGTGATGGCAACGCAATCAATTTCCTCACTCAAGCACGCACTGGGAAGTAACAGCGCTGCGCAAACAGCAATTGAAATCGTGACAGCCAACACCCCCAGCAAGTTCATCTTGCGTACAACAGATGTTGAAACAGTCGCTTGGCTTAAATCTCAGTTGCCTGTAGCAAGCGATGGCGACCCGCATGTTATTGACGTTCGCAGGCCTGCATCCCTGAAGCCCGGGGAGGCATATTTCCTTCTCGCCAATGGCACCTGGGGGCGCAGGCGTGCTCACCTTACATCACGACCGTAAATTCAATAAAAGACATTCATGACAAACACACAAGTTAACATCCATTTGCGCGACGATATAGGCATCATTGACGTGGATTCTGAAATCACTGAGCGCCTGGCAATTTCAGTTGAAACCGCCCTCGCAAAACTCTTTGGATACTACAAATATGAGCGCATTATTTTGCGAATTAGTTCACCTGGTGGCCTGCTTGGTGCCCTGCGGCACATCCTGGAATACATCCAAAATTGGCGTCTCAAAGGCTATCTGGTTGAAACCGAGGTCACATTTTGTGCCGCAAGTGCAGCGGCTGTACTTTTGTCTTTTGGGGAGGTGGGAGCTCGCACAGCACACCGCCACACGTCGGTGCTTTATCATCATTCTCGCGTCGGTGGCACCGCTTCAGTTATCACTGCCTCAGGCGCAAACTACCTGGCATCTTTGCTGGCTTCGACTGACCAAAATTTATTACTTCGTTTGATCACCCATGTCGTAAATGGCTCCGGGGGCATTCGTGCGTTTAGTACCCAAGGCAGTGTTCGCTGTGAACTGTTGAGCGTTCACAGTGAAGACATCTCAATGGCACTTGAGTTGCCTGCGGGAGTAAAGCGGCCACACTGGTTTAAACCGATTTTGGCTATGTACCGCGTGATTGGTGAAAAATCAAACCACGATGCATACCGCCAATATTTGGCGAAACGAATGGAGTCAGACACACCAATGGACTTGCGGGAAGCGTACGCACTGTGTCTGATTGACCGCGTACATGGCGTTCCTGCACTTCAATTTCTCCCAGAAACGAGTCCTGTTCAAATTCAAAGCCCCCAACATTTACCTTCACTCTGAAATGCTCTTGGTTTCGGCTGGGAATCCAAGACTGGCTCCATCGGGGTGCTCGTTATCTGCAAAAAATCAGCTCAGTTGAAAGTTAAAATTCTTCTGTCTTTCACTTGATTTCAAGAAAATAGTGATGTGTTGAGCAATAGTTTCACCCTGCCCGAAGCCGTGGATTTTCGCCGTAATGAGATTTCCTAGCCGTGAACATTGGCTAAATATGAACAATAGATTCCTATCTATCCATATTTCTCTATTTACAGGATGCCAAAACAGTCATTACGCATATGCTTCAGGCGTCAAAAATAAGACGTTTAGCAATTGGGATCATCTAAAATTAAATATCGCTTATGTCTAGCTTAACCGCTTCAAAAAATACTCTTTATTCTTTTTAATTGATGCATTCAATGCCCTTAGTCGCTCATTAAAATCAAACTCCACTCTTCCATTGTGAATCATCTGATTATAAGAATTATTCCAAAGCTGTAGACCAGCTTGCGCAGGCGTGTAAAACTTTATCTCAATCTTTCCAAAAATAAAATCAAGCAAATTTTGCTCTCTATCAGAATCTAGTCTAGAACTCAGATTCCATGCATCGTCGATTATTGAACGACTTCCATCCATCTCAAGTTTTATAAAATATGGTCGCTTTACAAAAACCCAAGATGCCAGACCAGCATTGACAGCGGCTTCATGCGAATCGGTAACTCTAATTTCTCTATGAAAATAGCGTAAATCGCCTAGTTTGTATTGAATAGGCTGATTTTGACCCAGTGCGTCATGATCAAAGATTTTATAAAATGGAATGCGATGAGATGTGTGATGGCGAGCATTTGTGGTTGCACGGCGAAGCTCTTCTAGCTTTTTCTCTGAAATACCCAAGTACAAAGCAGCCAACTCTGGCTCAAGCGTTGTATCGTCATGAAACGAAGCAATCTTTGAACGTTGTGCGGCAAGTTCAAGTTTTTGCTCCAAGGTTAAACGAACTCTACCGCCTGTCTTTTTCCGTGTTGTAAGAGAAAGCGAATTAGTGACAGTAATTTTGACCTTTTTGGCAGGTACAGGTGGAAGAGTCGTCTCTTCGAATTTCTTTTTTGAAGACATGGACATTGATTTCGAACAAGCGCTTAAGGACCGTGCACAAGCACGGGACGCGTTGCGAATCGTACCCCAATAATGAAGTCTTCTTACGCCCATCAATGGTCAAACACATGTCAGAATAACGATGAGATTCCGATCAAAATCCAAACTGGAAACGCGGAGATTCCAAATTCTGTTTTTACTTTGATTCCTTGGGACTTTGAGTCGAAACAACAATGTCTTCTGTTTCTGGAACCCTGGCCACCCCTTTTGGCCGCAGCGCGTTGTATACAAGGGGAGCTTTGGTAAGAATAAGCTCCTCAACTCTCGTCATGCGGTCCAGCATGTCCTCCCACTCTTGTGAGGTATATCGACCTACCGACTCCCCACCGGCAATCGCATGACCCAGCATCCGTTTGGTTTGTCGATCAGAAAAACCCAACTTTTCACAGGCAGCGCCGAAGGTACGACGCAAATCATGTCCGCGCACAATGGTTAGTCCAGCCATATCCCTGACAGTTTTCATTGCTTGGGTTGGATCAGACAAATAAGGTTTTTTTGACAGTGGCGAACTGGTCGGGAACACCCAAGTTTGACCAGTGAGTTGCTCGTCCCGGTGTAGCTTGAGCAAGCGTAATGCGAACGGGCCAATGGGAAATTCATGGTCACCCCGATTTTTTGCATCGCCCACGAATCCCACACCCGCAACGGTATCAATCCAGCGACTCACCGGAGCCTCAGCATCAGTGATTCGATCACGCCATTGAAAAGTCGCTGACTCCCCGCGTCGCATTCCCCAAAGGAGAGTTAGCAAAATGAAATCGGCAGAAACGACGTTTTTCTTTCTATAGTTCCAAGCTGCTTTTATGTACGGACCGACTGTGCTATTGAAGGACAATGGATTACGAATTCCTTTTACTTTGTAAGAACGCTCAAGTTGTTCGTGCGTTCTATACCGGCTCTCGGTTCGAAGAATCGTGAATGGGTTGTAGGTCAGCGATGGTGGACGGCCTGCTGAGTGGGCATCGTGAATTTCTCGCTCAATCGCTTTTTCAACAGCTGCTGTGGCCCACCTGCCCATCGCCTCAGCTGCTGTGCGATGACCTTTTTCGACTGCATAAAAATCAAAGCGATCCAGCACTTCGTTGGCCGCAATCAAACGCACCTTTCGGTTTTCCCAATCCTTTAATTTTTGTCGAGCTTTTTTGAGCGACAGTTCAGAATTTAACTTGATCGGTGGCTGTTTTGACTTTAAGAATTTCAAGTAGGTGTCCCAAACTTGTCCCATCGTCAACTCCGACGCTTCAATTTCGTCAGCGATGCCCTTTGGGTTAGCACCGTGAACTTTTGCGAGCTGTACGAGACCCCACGCTTGATCCCGAGCCTCTGTTAACGACATCGGCCTTTGCGAGCCTTTTTTACCAGCTGCAAGGCCTACAGGAATTTTCAATTTTCGACCGGCTACTCGCTTATCGATTAGAAAAATGGCCGCAGTGCGACCGATTCTCATTGCAAATCCAGGCGGTGCCTCCTTATGATCGTCGTAGACAAGATAATTCGCTCCGTGGAATGGAATGTATTTCGGCCCAGTTGAATCAGGATTGGGAGCTTTCGGGCCCAACACGCCGTACTTTTCAGTCCCCTGCATTTCGCGGAACATCTCAAACACGTTTTCTGATCTCAATGTCAATTTCATCGTCTTCCTCTGTGTGTGCCCCAGCGCATCCGTTTGCGATGCAATTGCCGCCAATCTTTGTCAGATGGGTATCCATGCCGCCAATTTTTCTGAATTATGCTCTGTTTTCTACTTTTGGCGGCTATTTGGCGGCGTTTTTAATTCCACGACAGATGCTTTTAGAGGGAACTAGAGGGCATTAGAGGGCATTAGAAATTTGAAAGATCACCAATGAAAAATACAAAATAATGACTGACTTAGAGAGTAACTTGGCAAACATTCCACAGCACACCCCAATGATGGCGCAGTACCTGGGCCTCAAAGCGGATTACCCCGACACCCTGCTGTTTTACCGCATGGGGGATTTTTACGAGATGTTTGATGCCGACGCCGAGAAGGCGGCGCGGCTGTTGAACATCACGCTCACCAGCCGAGGCCAGTCGGCCGGGGTGCCGGTGCTGATGGCCGGGGTGCCGTTTCATTCGGTAGAAACCTATCTGGCGCGGCTGATCAAGCTGGGTGAGTCGGTGGCGATTTGCGAGCAGGTGGGTGAGGTGGGTGGCAAGGGGCCAGTCGAGCGCAAGGTGATGCGGGTGGTGACGCCCGGCACGCTGACCGACATGGCGCTGCTGGGCGACAAGACCGAATCGCTGCTGCTGGCGGTGCACCAGGGGCCGCGCCAGCGCTGCGGCCTGGCCTGGCTCAGCATCACGCGCGGCGAGGTGCTGTTGGCCGAGTGCACGCCCGATGAGTTGCCCGAGTGGGTGGCGCGCATTGGCCCGGGCGAGGTGCTGTACAGCGCCGGTGCCACGCCGGCCTTTGAGGGCCGGCTGCGCGCCCTGCCCGGCTTGTCGCTGATGGTGTCACTCACGGTGCGGCCAGATTTCCAGTTTGACTCAGCATTAGGCCAGCGCAAACTGCAAGAGCAGTTGCAGTCCACCAGCCTGGCCGCCTGGCAGGCGGACGGCCTGCCGCAGGCCCACGCCGCCGCCGCCGCGCTGCTGGCCTACGCCGAGCACACCCAGGGCCGGGCTTTGAGCCATGTGCACAGCCTCAAAGTTCAGCGCCATGACGAGCTGATCGACCTGCCGCACAGCACCCGGCGCAACCTGGAACTGACACAAACCCTGCGCGGCGAAGACCAGCCCACGCTGCTGTCGCTGCTGGACAGCTGCGTCACCGGCATGGGCAGCCGGCTGCTGCGCAACTGGCTGCTCACGCCCCGGCGCGACCGGCACGAGGCTCGCACCCGGCTGGGCGCCATTGCCGCGCTGCGCAGCGGTCCCTGGCAGGCGCTGCGCGACGCGCTCAAGGGCAGCAGCGATGTGGAGCGCATCACCGCACGGTTGGCGCTGCACCAGGTGCGGCCGCGCGAGCTGGTGGCGCTTCAGCAGACGCTACAAAAAACAGAGCGCATGATGCCCGCGCTACAAGGGCTGGAGCCCTATTTGGCTCAAATTTCAGCACAACTGGCAGCGCCCCCCGGCGCGGCCGAGCTGCTGCTGCAGGCCATCGCCCCCGAGCCGGCCGCTCTGGTGCGCGACGGCGGCGTGATCGCTACCGGCTTTGACGCCGAGCTGGACGAGCTGCGCGCCATCCAGACCAACTGCGACAGCTTTCTGCTGGACCTGGAGGGCCGCGAAAAAGCCCGCACCGGCATTGCCAACCTGCGGGTGCAGTACAACAAGGTGCACGGCTTTTTCATTGAGGTCACCCAGGGCCAGATTGACAAGGTGCCCGACGATTACCGCCGCCGCCAGACGCTCAAAAACGCCGAGCGTTTCATCACACCCGAACTCAAAGCCTTTGAGGACAAGGCGCTGAGCGCGCAAGAGCGCGCCCTGGCCCGCGAGAAATGGCTGTACGAGCAACTGCTGGACCAGCTGCAGCCGTCGGTGCCGGCGCTGACCCGGCTGGCCGGCGCGCTGGCCGCTCTGGACGCGTTGTGCGCACTGACCGAACGCTCGCTGACACTGGACTGGTGCGCACCGCAGTTTGTGCGCGAGCCCTGCCTGGACATCACCGCCGGGCGGCACCCGGTGGTGCAGGCGCGCCTGGCCGAGACCAGCCGGGGCAGCTTCATCGCCAACGACACGCACCTGGGCCCCAAGCAGCGCATGCAGATCATCACCGGCCCCAACATGGGCGGCAAATCCACCTACATGCGCCAGGTGGCGGTGATCGTGTTGCTGGCCAGCATCGGCAGCCATGTGCCGGCCAGCGCCTGCCGCTTGGGGCCGATTGACGCCATCCACACCCGCATCGGCGCGGCCGATGACCTGGCCAACGCGCAGTCCACCTTCATGCTGGAGATGTTGGAGGCCGCGCAGATTTTGCACAGCGCCACGCCGCAGTCGCTGGTGCTGATGGATGAGATCGGGCGAGGCACGTCCACCTTTGACGGCCTGGCTCTGGCCGCCAGCATTGCCGCCCAGCTGCACGACCGCACCCAGGCCTACACCCTGTTTGCCACCCACTACTTTGAGCTGACCGAGTTTCCGGCCTCGCACCACGCGGCGGTGAACGTGCACGTGAGCGCGGCCGAATCGGGCCGCGACATCGTGTTTTTGCATGAGCTGCAGGCCGGCCCGGCCAGCCGCAGCTACGGCATCCAGGTGGCGCGGCTGGCCGGTATGCCCGCCGCAGTGCTGAACCAGGCCCGCCACACGCTGGACGCGCTGGAGCAGCAGGCCACTGCCGCGCAGGCCCAGGTGGACCTGTTTGCAGCCGCGCCCGACGAGGCCCCACCCCCAACCAGCGCCGTGGACCACGCGCTGGCCGGCATTGACCCCGACGCATTAAGCCCGCGCGAGGCGCTGGAGGCGCTGTACCAGCTTAAGAAGTTGGCAGGGGGCTAAGGGGCGGCAGCAATGAAACATTCGCCTGCAATTCGTCCCAGGGGAGGTCTCTGGTCAGCAGCAGCAAGTTGCCACCAGCCCAAATGGTCAAGAAACCTGCTAAGCGCAAAGTCTGACAACTTCTGGTGAATGCGCTGCAATCCGCAGCAAGGTTTTGGCCGCCCCTGAGGGCTCTCGTCTGCCCTGCTCCCAGTCCTGCAAGGTGCGTACTGACACTCCCAGTAATTGGGCAAAGTCTGCTTGGGAAACGCCTAACTTTGTCCGAGCCTCAGCAGCGGGCGTCAGTGTCACCACGGAGGTACGGGCAGCCTTTCCCGCCTTCATTTGCTGTACCGATTGCAACAAGTCGGTCTGAAATTGCGCCATTTCTTTGTCCAAAGTCTTGTCAATTGCCTTAACCATTTGTTACCTCGCTCCTAAGTTTTGCCAAGAATTCAACCGGAAGGTTGTCAAACTTTGCCTTGGCATACACGATCAGAAGCCATGTGTGCCCTTCTAATTCGTTGAAATAGATCACTCGAACACCACCGCGCTTCCCCATGCCACCGCGGCTCCAGCGGACCTTACGACAACCATTGGAGCCAGGTACCACATCACCGGCAAGCGGATTCGCGGCGATCCAGTTGATAAATTCGGTGCGTTCTGATTCCGACCACACACTGGCTGCATACCTTTGAAATACTTCGGTCTCTGAGACAGTGTGCATGCCCCAGATTGTACGGCTTTGCCGTAAAAAAATTTTTAATGCCCTCAGGCCAGCAGTTGCACATTGCCTTTCCCCTCTCGAAACCCCGTACTCCTATTGGTAAACACAGGTAGTGAACTAGGCTACAGATAGGTGGTTTTTTAGGTTAATGGACGACAAACTGCCCATGCAGTCCCAGCGGCAGGCCGTAGGGCAGCGCCAACTGTGCCACAGGCCCGTCGGCCAGGGCGGCGGCTGGGCTTGGGTGCCGTTGGGGCGCGGCACATACAGGTGCTCTTCGGCAAGCCAGTCGGGGCCGTAGCTGTAGGCTTGCACCTGCTCAGCCGTCACGGCCAGCACGCGGTCGGCCCCATAGCGCTGGCTGAGGCTGGCCGGGGTGGTCTGCATCAGCACCGTTAGCGCCGTGCGCTCGCCGGTAAAGCGGCGGTCAAAGCTGGGAAACTCCACGCCCTGCATGAGCCCCAGAAAATCTGGTGTAAGGGGCATACGCCGGCCTTATCACGCCCTGCTCTTCCCAGGCGTTGCCCAGGTGAAACACACCGCCATTGGGCAGCTCAAAGCGCTTCACACTGAAATCGGCACGGCTCACCACCAGCGTAATCAGCGGCGAGTCAGGGGCAATGCAGTGGGGATGGTCATGGTGCGGCCCCGCTTATTGAACCTTGAGCTCAATCGCCAATCCCTGCGCCGGCAGGGCGACGCTGGCGGCCTGAAAGCTGGGTGGGCCAAAGCTGCCGCGCGCATTGTTGGCGAAACCGTAGGGCTCAGAGGGCAGGCCCATCAGGTTGTTGTTGAGCTGGCCATTGGCGTCCAGATCGTGGTAGGCCGACACGGCGTAGGTGCCTGGGGTCAGATCACGCAGTACCAGCGTCACCCGGCCGGCGGCGTCGCGTTCGGCTGCAGCAGCCATGACACCCTTGGTCTCAGTTTTGGGGAAGGTCGAGGCGCTGTGGAACAGACCCAGCATGACATTGCCGGCGTTGGAGGTAATGTTGCTGACCACCACCGTCAGGTCCGCAGCCTGGGCTGGCACCACGCTCAGCCAACCGGCACAGGTGGCGAGCAGCAGGCCGGCAGCCAGTGATGGGCGTCGGGTTGAACGAGTTGGAGGCGTTGAACGGGTTGAAGGTGAGGACATAAGAGGCTCCGTTAGGGTTGGGCGCCGCAGTGTCTAAGCGACGCGGGCCGGGCACCAGCCCGATGCGACAGAACGCCCCAAACCGGGTGCCAGCAGCAGCACAGCCGGCGCCAAAGGTACTGTCGCCAAGCCCCCGGCCGCTCAGGCGCTCAGACGTTCAGCCGCTCAGCATTGCGATGTACGCCGCATAGCTGTAGTTGCGGTTTTTCTTGTGCCCGGTCTGCTCAGCGACGATGCCCAAACTCTCCAGCGCCTTGACCGCTGCGTTGGCCGTGGGGAAGCTGGTGCCCAGTTTTTGGCGCACCTGCTCGATCGTGAAGCGCGGCATCATGGGCAGCATCTCGAACAGGCGGTAACTGGCCGGCCCGGCCTTGGGGGCTGCCAGCAGGCGACGGCGGTCGGCTGCCAACAGCGTGGCGATGGCCACAATGCCGCGTTCGGCCTCCAGCGCGGCAACCGCCACGCCTTCCAGAAAAAAAGCCACCCAGCCCTCCCAGTCACCCTCGGTACGCACGTTGGACAGACGCCGGTAGTACTCGGCCTGGTGTTGCTTCAGGTAGCCGCTGAGGTACAGCAGCGGCTCAGGCAGCAGGCGCCAGTGCTCCAGCAGCGCGGCAATCAGCAAGCGCCCGATTCGGCCATTGCCATCCAGAAAAGGGTGAATCGTCTCAAACTGCAGGTGAATCAGCGCCGTCTTGACCAGCGGTGGCAGGTGCGCCGACACATCGTCCATGCTGTGAATAAACCGCTCCAGGTCAGCCAGCAGGTCTGGCACCCGCTCTGGCGGTGGCGGCACAAACACCGCATTGCCGGGCCGGGTGCCGCCGATCCAGTTTTGCGAGCGGCGTAATTCGCCAGGCTGCTTGCCCTTGCCACGCGCGCCATAGAGCAACAGGCGGTGAGCGTTGCAGAGCAGCCGAACACTCAAGGGGAGGCCAGCCGGGTCACGCAGTTCGGCCTGCACCAGGCGAAAGGCGCGCAGGTAGTTGCTGACCTCTTCAACATCGTCGGTATTGCTGGGCGCAAAGCCGGCCTCATCGTCAAACAAATCGGCCAGCGTGGCTTGGGTGCCTTCAATCTGTGAGGTCAGCAGCGCCTCTTTGCGAACGGCGCTGTACAGCAGCCAATCCACCGAGGGCACCAAACCAGCCACGCCAGATAGCCTGGCCAGCGCCAGCTCGGCCACCCGGTTGGCTGCCACATAGCTCTCTGCTGCCAGCTCGGGCTGGGCTGGTGGGAGCGCATGCGGCACAAAAGCCTGAACCGATTCCCCCAAAGTGGTGGACAGGGTGTAGGTGCCAGTGATGCGCATGGTGTGAAAGAATTTTTAATGAAGCTTTATCAAATTAAAGCACTCTTTAATATAAAACGCAACTGTGAAAATGGTTGGCAAAAAGAATCAAGTGGCAACCCACTGTGGTCAGTTGGCTTTGCCAACCACCAAACGCGCCGATACCGCAGTCGCCAGGGCCGACAGCGCCAGGCAGGCCCAGATCACCAGGCTGTAACTGCCGGTATGGTCAAACACCAGTCCGGCCAGCACCGGGCCGAGCAGGTTGCCCAAGGCGGCGCCGCTGTAAAGCATGCCGATGATGCTGGCCACGGCGCGGGCACCAAAGTAATCCATGCACAGGGCCGGCAGCAGGGACACGATGCCGCCATAACTCAGGCCAAAACACAGCGCAAACAGCGCAAACAGGGGGTAACTGGCCGCCCCCGCCCAGAGCAGGTAAGTGGCGCCCATGGCGCCCTGCATCAGCACCAGGGTGAGCGTGCGACCCAGCCGGTCAGCCAGGGCGCCGATGACCAGACGACCCACCAAGCTGCCGATGCCGATCAAGCCCACCAGCCCCACCGCCTGTGCTGTGTCGATACCTGCGTCACGCGCTGCGGCCGACACATGGGCAAAGGGCACAAACATCGAGGGTGCCGCCAGCACCGCGCCCAGGTACAGCCACCAGAAAGTGCGGCTGTGCAGCGCCTCGCGCAGGGTGTGGCCGGGTAGCGGCAGTTTGGCGCCGCCGCTGGCGGCCTGGGCTGCGGGGGCGCGGCGCATCAGGGCGGCGCAGCCCAGGCCCAGCACCAGCACGGCCAGCGCCAGCAGTCGCAGCGCGTCGCGCCACTGCAGCCAGGCAATGGCCCCTGTGGCCAGCAGCGGCACCACCAGCGTGCCGGCACCAATGCCAGCGCTGGCAATACCCGCCGCCAGGCCGCGCCGGCGCGTGAACCAGGGCTGCACACAGGCGATGGACGGGGTGTACACCAGCGCAATGCCAATACCTATGCCCACGCCGTAGCACAGGTACACCGTCGCCATGGACTGCGCCAGGCTGGTGCCCAGCAGACCGGCCGCAATACAGACCATGCCGCTCATGCAAACGGCGCGCGGGCCAAACCGGTCTGCCAGCATGCCGCCGCCCACACCCAGCACAAAGTAAATCAGCCCGCACAGGCCAAAGACCAGGGCCACATCGGCTCGCTGCGCAGAAAATTCGACCGCGAACGACGCAAAGAAGGCCGCAAAGGAATACGACACGCCAAAGATCAGCGCCAGGCTGCCGAAGCAGGCCCAGACCACCACCCAGGCGTAGGGCGGTTCCTGCGGAACCTGCGGCGGTGCTGGGGCTGGGGTGTCTGTCATGCCGGCTCAGTCTATCAGGCGGTTTGCGGCAGCCCGGCCATCTACACTTGAGCCTTTGCCCCCCAGAACCATGACCTACTGCGTCGCCATCAAACTCAAAGCCGGTCTGGTGTTTTTGTCAGATTCCCGCACCAACGCCGGGCTGGACCAGATCAGCACATTCCGCAAGATGATCGTCTATGAAAAGCCCGGTGAGCGCTTCATGGTGCTGCTGTCGGCCGGCAACCTGAGCGTGTCGCAGTCGGTGCGTGAGATCTTGCAGGTGGAGCAACTGCCCGACGCCGAGGGTGGCGAGCCCATCACCATCTGGAACGCGCGCAGTATGTTTGACGCCACCCGGGTGCTGGGCGCGGCCATCCGCCGGGTTTATGAGCGCGATGCCGCCTCGCTCAAGCAGGCTGGCGTGGAGTTCAATGTGTCGCTGATCTTTGGCGGCCAGATCGCCGGCGAAGGTATGCGCCTCTTCCAGGTGTATTCCGCCGGCAACTTTATTGAGGCCACGCCCGAGACGCCTTATTTTCAGGTGGGTGAATCCAAGTACGGCAAGCCGGTGCTGGACCGCGTGATCACCCCCGACACGCCGCTGGACGAGGCCGCCAAGTGTGCGCTGGTGTCGATGGACTCCACACTCAAATCCAATTTGTCAGTGGGCCTGCCGCTGGACATGGTGGTGTACGAGGCCGACCGCTTTCAGACCGACAAGGTCTTGTGCATCGACGAGAACAACCCCTATTTCCGCATGCTGCACAACAGCTGGGGCCAGAAGCTGCGCGAGGTGTTTGACAGCATTGAAGACCCGATGTGGAACGGCGAGGCCACCGAGGTGCCCTTGCTGGCCCAGTCGGGCCGCAGCCTGCCACTGAAAAAAATCAGCACGCCGCAAGAAAAACTGATCTGACGCCGTGGCCCTGCTCGTTTTCTCCCACGCCAACAGCTTCGGCGCCAGCACCTATCGTGTGATGTTCCGCCACCTGAAGGCACGCGGCTTCAAGGTGCGCGCCATTGAGCGCTTCGGCCACGACCCGCGCTACCCCGTCAGCAACAACTGGCGCGAGTTGGTGCAACAGCTGATTGACTTCACCCGCGCCGAGGTAGAGCGCGCCGGGCAGCCGGCCTGGCTGGTGGGCCACTCATTCGGCGGCTTTGTCAGCCTGATGGCGGCCGCCCGCGAGCCCGAACTGGCGCGCGGCGTGCTGCTGCTCGATTCGCCGCTGCTGGGGGGCTGGCGTGCCACCACGCTGGGTGCGCTCAAAAGCACGCAGCTGGTGGGCTCGGTGTCGCCCGGGGCGGTCAGCCGGCGCCGGCGCAACAGCTGGGCCAGCCAGGCCGAGGCACTGGCCCACTTTCAGAACAAAAAAATGTTTGCCCGCTGGGAACCACAGGTGCTGCAAGACTACATCGCCCACGGCACGCACGACGAGGGCGAAGGCGACGACGCCAAGCGCGTGCTGAGCTTTGACCGAGATGTGGAAACCGCCATCTACAACACCCTGCCCGACAACCTGGACCGCCTGCTCAAGCGCCACCCGCTCAAGTGTCAGGTGGCTTTCATCGGCGGCTTGCAATCGGCCGAAATGCGGCAGGTGGGCATGACCATGACCGAGCAGGTGGTGCGCGGCCGCATCATGATGCTCGACGGCAGCCACCTGTTCCCGATGGAGAAGCCGGAAGCGACTGCTGCGGCGGTTGAGGCGGCTTTGCTGGGGCTGGGCGGCGCGGCTTAAGGCGCCCAGGTCACCAGCCCGCTCCAGGCGGTGCCCAGCACCACCAGCCCAAACACGATGCGGTACCAGGCAAAGCCGACAAAGCTGTGGGTGGCGATAAAGCGCAGCAGCCAGCGCACGCACAGCCAGGCGCTGAGGAAAGAGAACACTAGTCCCACCATAAACATCGGCAGATCAGCCATCGATAACAGCGCGCGCTCCTTGTACAGGCTGTAGGCACCAGCGCCGATCAGCGTGGGGATGGCCAGGTAGAAAGAAAAGTCGGTGGCGGCCTTGCGCGACAGGCCCAGCAACATGCCGCCGATGATGGTGGCGCCGCTGCGGCTGGTGCCGGGCACCATCGCCAGGCATTGCGCCAGCCCGACCTTGAGCGCGTCCAGCGCCGTCATGTCATCGGCCTCCAGGATGCGGGCCACAGCCGGGTTGCGCGCTTGGCGCCGTTCGGCCCACAGGATGATCAGGCCCCCGATGATGAAGGTGCTGGCCACCACAGTAGGGGTGAACAAATGCGCCTTGATGGCCTTGCCAAACAGCAGGCCCAGCAGCACTGCCGGCAAAAAGGCAATCAGCACATTGAGCGCCAGGCGTTGCGCCTGGCGCTGAGTAGGCAGGGCCACCACCGTGCTCTTGATTTTTTGCCAATAAACCATGATGACCGCAAAAATGGCGCCGGTCTGAATGGCGATGTCAAACACCTTGGCCTTCTCGTCGTCAAAGCCGAGCAGCGCGCCGGCCAGAATCAGGTGCCCGGTGGATGAAATCGGCAGAAACTCGGTCAACCCCTCCACCACGCCCATGATGGCGGCTTTGATCAGCAATGAAATGTCCAAGGCGTGTCCTAGTTGTTTGGGGCCGGGCCAGGATTATCCCCGGCAAGCCTCACTCGTAGCGCAGCGCCTGGATCGGCAGCAAGCGGGAGGCGCGCCGCGCCGGGTAGAAGCCGAAAAACACGCCCACAAACACCGAGAAACCCACCGCCAGCAGGATCGAGGCTGGTGTCATGCTGACTTGCCAGCCGGCAAAGCGCTCGGTGGCCCAGGTGGCCACCCCGCCCAGGGCCACACCAACGGCGCCGCCAATCAGCGACAGAGTGACCGCCTCGATCAAAAACTGCGACAGGATGTCGCGCCCACGCGCGCCCAGGGCCATGCGCA
>CAMELV010000005.1 GCA_945925985.1 Comamonas sp. lk
GGATAACTTTTCTAATTCTTCTGGTTATCGCAGTGCGTCAGTGGCTGCACTGGCCGAGCGGAGAATTGATGTGGGACGGCCATGTGTGGCGCTGGCGGGGCATGAGCCAATGGGCCATGGATAGGGTTCAAGGCGCGCTGCAGCACCATCTCGACTGGCAGACCGGCCTGTTGTTGAGCCTGCGATCCGAGTCGGGTAAACGGATCTGGCTCTGGGCGGAGCGGGGCGACGACTCGCAGCAATGGGAGGTCTTGCGGCGCGCCGTCTTTGCACCTAGGCGGTTGACAGAGCCTACCTCCGATAGCGACGCTGGCCAGGCTTTGCTCCCTTGAGCAACACCGCGCCTATCCCACCGCCTTGCGACAGCGACGCGCTGCTGGTGCAACGGGCCGTGGCCGGGGATCAGCGGGCCTTCGAACTGCTGGTGATCAAGTATCAGCGGCGGCTTCAACGTCTGATCGGTCGGATGGTGCGCGACAGTGATCTGGTCGAAGACATTGCGCAAGAGACCTTTATTCGCGCCTACCGTGCCCTTCCGCAGTTTCGCGGCGAGTCTCAGTTTTACACCTGGCTGTACCGCATCGCCGTCAATACGGCGAAGAAGTTCTTGCAGGAACGCAAGCGGTCGCCGACGATGTCAGACCGGGCAGTTGCATCAAATGAGGACAACGATGAAACTTTTTGGGCGGTTGGGGAACCAAGCACTGATGAGACACCCGAGTCTGTTTTGGCTGCCAAGGAAGTCGCTGCTGCCGTCAACAGTGGTCTGGCCGCTTTGCCGCCTGATTTGCGTCAAGCGCTAACCTTGCGTGAGATTGAGGGCTTAAGTTATGAGGAGATCGCCGCCGTGATGGACTGCCCGATGGGCACGGTACGGTCCCGGATCTTTAGAGCGCGAGAACTGATTTCCGCCAAATTGAAACCGATGCTGGAGAGACAGACTGGCAAACGCTGGTAGACAACCATGAGCATGAACTTGACCATGACGCCCAAACCTTCTGATCAAGATGCTGAACTGGCGTCGGCCTTGGCTGACGGGCAGTTGAGCGGTGCCGAGTTGGCACATGCCCTGGACTGGGTCAGCCAAACTGAGGAAGGGCGACGGCATTGGCACGACTACCATAGGCTCGGGGAAGTTTTGCGTGGTGACCAAGTCAGGATGTCTGGCCAAGATTCAGCCTTTCTAGGTCGCCTGCGGGAAAGGTTGCAGCATGAGCCAACGCCGACCCCAGCCGTAAAGGCGGCCAACGATGCCCGTTTTCATTGGGCGAGACTGGCGGGCGTGGTGTCAATTGTGGTGGGGTCCTTGTTGGGCTGGCAGAGCTGGTTGGATGCGGGCGGTGCAACGGGTCAGGCCCAATTAGCGAAGCTACCGGCTGAAGCCCCCACAGAGCCCCCTGCGGCCATGATTCGCGACCCCCAACTCGACGCCTTGATGGCGGCCCATAAGCAGTTTGGGGGGGCCTCAGTTCTGCAGACGCCAACTGGTTTTTTACGCAATGCGACGTTCCAAGGGGGCGTGCCTTGAGGTTTTTGGCCTGGTTGCTGGTAGGCTGGGTACTGGCGCTGCCTGCTGCCGGACAGACACGGCAGGCGCCTGCCGCTGTGACGTCTGAACCTGCTGAGGACCGTCGCTTAGGCGAATGGTTGCTCCGCATCCATGAAGCATCGCGACGGCGCGCCTACATTGGCACCTTTGTCGTCACAATCGGCAGCAGTATGGCCAGTGCGCGGATTTGGCATGTATGTGATGGCGAACAGCAGATGGAGCGTGTCGAGACACTGACTGGGGCGCCCCGGTCCACCTTTCGCCGAAATGACCAGGTCATTACATTTTTCCCGGACAGTCGGGTGGTGGTGGCCGAGCGGAGGGAGTCCTTTGGGTTGTTCCCGAATTTGCTGCAGCCAGGTGATGCCTCGATCGCTCGGTTTTACACCCTCCGGGCCGCTGGCCAAGAGCGTATTGCCGGTTTTGAGACGGATGTGGTTCAGCTGCGCCCACGGGACAAACTTCGCTTCGCCTACCAAATCTGGACGGAAAAAAAGACTGGCTTGGTGGTGAAGCTGCAAACATTGGATGTCGAAGGCCAGGTGCTGGAGCAGGCTGCGTTCTCGGAGTTGCAACTTGATGCGCCGGTCAGCATGGCGAGGCTGAGCCAGATGATGGCCAACACCGAAGGCTATCAGGTAGAAACGCCAGAAATGGTGAAAACGACGGCTGCGGCTGAAGGTTGGTCGATCAAAGCTCCAGTGCCAGGTTTCCAGCCAATGAGTTGCTACCGGCGACGGGGCGCAGGCGCGTCTGAGGGGCGCCACGACAGCACGCTGCAATGGATTTTTTCAGATGGCCTGGCCACAGTTTCCTTGTTTCTTGAAGACTTTGACCCGCGTCGGCATGGCCAAGCCGGTGCCCAGGCACTTGGTGCTACCCATACGCTGACACGACGGCATGGCGACTGGTGGCTGACCGCTGTTGGCGAAGTGCCCCAACAAACCCTTTTGACATTTGCCCAGGCCCTTGAGCGGCGCAAATAACACCCCATTTTTATTTTGTTTTTGCATGAAAGGTCGATCATGGATTTAGTTGTTAAGAAAAAGCGGCAAGCGTTGGCGCTGGCGCTGGTCCTATGCGTGACCGCGGCAGTCGGTATCCTGCCGGCATCCCCCGCGCTGGCCCAGAATCGCGCGCTGCCCGACTTCACCGACCTGGTCGAGCAGGTCGGGCCATCGGTGGTGAATATCCGCACCGTTGAAAAAGTGGCCGCCCGCAGCGGTGCTGGCGGCACCGACGATGAAATGTTGGAGTTCTTCAAGCGCTTCGGGCTGCCCATGCCCAATGTGCCGCGCCAGACGCCCCGGCCTAACCGACCTCAGCCCCAGGAGGAAGATCAGCCACGCGGCTTGGGCTCCGGCTTTATTTTGTCGTCAGACGGCCTCATCATGACCAACGCCCACGTGGTGGAAGGTGCCGATGAGGTTATCGTCACCTTGACCGATAAGCGTGAGTTCAAGGCCAAACTGATTGGCGCCGACAAGCGCAGCGACGTCGCCCTGGTTAAAATCGATGCGGTTGGACTGCCAGCCGTTAAAGTGGGGGATGTCAGCCGGCTCAAGGTGGGTGAGTGGGTGATGGCTATTGGCTCGCCGTTCGGGCTGGAAAATACGGTGACCGCAGGCATTGTCAGCGCCAAGCAGCGCGATACCGGCGATTACTTGCCCTTCATACAGACCGATGTGGCCATCAACCCTGGTAACTCAGGCGGGCCGCTAATTAATATGCGTGGCGAGGTGGTCGGCATCAACAGCCAGATCTATTCCCGCTCAGGCGGCTCGATGGGGATTTCGTTCGCCATCCCGATGGATGAGGCGGTGCGCGTGAGTGAGCAGTTGCGCGTCTCGGGGCGTGTCTCGCGCGGCCGCATTGGGGTCCAGATCGACCAGGTGACCAAAGAAGTCGCGGAGTCCATCGGTCTGGGCAAGGCGCAGGGTGCGTTGGTGCGGGCGGTTGAGCCTGGTGCGCCGGCCGACAAGGCGGGCGTAGAGGCTGGGGACATCATCGTTAAGTTTGAAGGCAAGGCCGTGGAAAAGTCCAGTGACCTGCCGCGCATGGTGGGCGCCACCAAGCCTGGCACACGCAGTGCCTTGACTGTGTTCCGACGCGGCAGTTACAAGGATTTGTCGGTCACTGTTGCGGAGATCGAAGCCGACAAGCCCACGCGCAAAGCCAACGAGCCGGAAGAAAAGCCCAAAACCTCGAGTGCAGGTCAGGCCCTGGGGATGTCGGTCAGCGACTTGACCGAGGCGCAGAAGAAAGAACTCAAGCTCAAGGGCGGGGTGCGCGTCGATGCAGTGGCTGATGCCGCTGTGCGAGCAGGTATGCGTGAGGGCGATGTGCTGGTGGCCATCGCCAACACTGAGATCAACACGGTCAAAGAGTTCGAAGCGGCGGTAGCCAAACTTGACAAGTCAAAACCTGTCAATGTCTTGTTCCGTCGCGGCGAATGGGCCCAGTACGCGGTGATCCGGCCCACGCGCTAGCTTTGCGGTCCGCAAAAAGCCCTTAATTTTTTTGAGGACTTTGGGTCTTTTTGCGAAATAACGAGGCTGCGCTGATGCCTGGTTTATTTCTTTCAGGCGTTCCTGATGACTCCATAAGTGGGTGGTTACTAACTTGGGCGAAGGCTAAGCGTGATTCTGGTTAGAATGGGGGCCCGGCGCTGAGAGTTACCGGCATATCGGATCGGCATAAATCCACGATACGAGATAGACCCCGGGATCTGGCGGTTGATCTACAACTCGCCCACACCTCGCTTCCTTGCTTCGTTAAATTATTGTGAATAAGCTGTGAACAATAAAGGTGTTGCTGACATGCAACGTGCATCCCAACTTGTTGCTCGGCGGTTCGCCGGCACCTTTTTGCCTACAATGAAGTTCCAACTCTCGCAGTTGCCAAAGACTGTTGGTTCAGGGCGCGTCCACTTCTGACGCGCCCTTTTTTCTGGGTCGGACGCTTTTAATTCAACCACTTGAACGTTCCCGTTGATGAATCACATCAGAAATTTCTCGATCATCGCCCACATTGACCATGGCAAGTCGACTCTGGCTGACCGCCTGATCCAGCGTTGCGGCGGCTTGCAGGAGCGCGAGATGGAGGCGCAGGTGCTGGACTCGATGGACATCGAGAAAGAGCGTGGGATAACCATCAAGGCACAGACCGCGGCGCTGCGTTACAAGGCCCTTGATGGTCAGACCTACAACCTGAATTTGATCGACACCCCTGGCCACGTCGACTTCTCGTACGAAGTTAGTCGCTCGCTGTCGGCCTGCGAGGGGGCGCTGCTGGTGGTGGATGCCAGCCAGGGCGTGGAAGCGCAGACTGTGGCCAACTGCTACACCGCACTAGACCTTGGCGTCGAGGTGGTGCCGGTGCTCAATAAGATGGATCTGCCCAATGCTGATCCTGAGAATGCCAAGATCGAAATCGAGGATGTGATCGGTATCGACGCCACGGACGCCATCCCCTGTTCGGCCAAGACCGGCATGGGCATTGACGAAATACTTGAAGCCGTGGTCGCCCGTATTCCAGCACCCAAAGGCAACCCCAAAGGCGCGCTGCGCGCGATGATCATCGACAGCTGGTTTGACAGCTATGTGGGTGTCGTGATGCTAGTGCGTGTCGTTGACGGCCGGTTGGTCCGCGGCGAGCGCATCAAGTTGATGGCCACTGGCGCAACCTACAACGCCGACACGCTGGGTGTCTTCACGCCGGGCAATGAGGCGCGGCCTTCGCTGGAGGCGGGCGAGGTCGGTTACATCATTGCTGGCATTCGCGAACTTCAGGCGGCCAAGGTGGGTGATACCGTCACCTTGATCAAACCAGGTACAGGCGGTGCGGCGCTCACAGCCACCGAGGCGCTGCCCGGCTTCAAGGAAATTCAGCCCCAGGTGTTTGCCGGGCTCTACCCGACTGAGGCCAACCAGTATGAGGGCTTGCGTGACAGCTTGGAAAAGCTCAAGCTCAACGACGCGTCGCTCCATTACGAGCCCGAAGTGTCACAGGCGCTGGGCTTTGGTTTTCGCTGCGGCTTTCTCGGCCTTCTTCACATGGAGATCGTGCAGGAGCGGCTTGAGCGAGAGTTCGACCAAGACTTGATCACCACCGCGCCCAGTGTGGTGTACCAGGTGGTGCAGGCCGACGGCGAGGTACGCATGGTGGAGAACCCATCCAAGATGCCCGACCAGGGTCGGTTGGATGAGGTACGCGAGCCCATCGTTACGGTTCACCTGTATATGCCCCAGGACTATGTGGGTGCGGTGATGACGCTGGCCAACCAGAAGCGCGGCATGCAGATGAACATGGCCTACCATGGCCGTCAGGTGATGCTCACCTATGAGATGCCACTGGCCGAGATCGTTCTGGACTTTTTTGACAAGCTTAAATCGGTATCTCGCGGCTACGCTTCGATGGATTATGAATTCAAGGAATACCGTGCCGCCGATGTGGTCAAGGTCGATATTTTGCTGAATGGCGACAAGGTGGATGCGCTGTCCATCATCGTGCACCGCTCTCAATCCCAGTACCGCGGCAGAGCGGTGGTTTCCAAGATGCGCGAGATCATTTCGCGTCAGATGTATGACGTGGCGATCCAGGCCGCCATTGGGGCCAACATCATTGCGCGTGAGACAATCAAGGCCCTCCGCAAGAACGTGATCGCCAAGTGCTATGGCGGTGATATTTCGCGCAAACGCAAGCTCCTCGACAAACAAAAAGCAGGGAAAAAACGCATGAAGCAAATTGGCTCCGTGGAAGTGCCACAAGAGGCCTTTCTGGCAATTCTGCAGGTGGACGATTGATGCAGGCACTCACGGCATTTGTGCTGGCGGCCTTTGGGGGCTACGCCGGCTCTTGGTACTTCGGTATGGTCGAGGGCAACTTCGCGCTGCTGTTGTTTTTGGCCACGCTGGTCACCGGCGTGTACTGGCTTGCGGAACGCTTTCATTTTTTGCCCGCGAGGCAGAAGGCTGCGGCCCTGCTTGAGGCGCAGGCGGTGCAGCGTCGCCAAGAGTTGCTCAAGATGGGCATCACCCAGGTCGAGACGGACACCGCGCCAACCCGGGCGGCGGTTTTGGCGCAACCTTGGTGGCTTGACTGGACGGCGGGCTTATTCCCGGTAATCCTGGCAGTTTTCTTGTTGCGTTCTTTCCTGTTCGAGCCTTTCAAGATTCCCTCGGGCTCGATGATCCCCACGCTGTGGATCGGTGACCTGATCCTGGTCAACAAGTTTCACTATGGTTTGCGGTTGCCGGTGCTCAACACCAAGATCACTGAAGGCACGCCGCCCATGCGTGGCGACGTGATGGTGTTCCGCTACCCGCCCAAACCAAGCCTTGACTACATCAAGCGCGTAGTCGGTGTGCCCGGCGACGAGGTGGCTTATCTCAACAAGCGCCTCACCATCAATGGGCAGGCGATGCCCACAGCGTCGGTACCTGAGTTTTTTGACGAAGACGTGATGCGCTACTTCAAGCAGTACGAGGAAACCTTTGGCGAGCGTCGGCACCGGGTGCTAAACGACGATGACCGGCCAGGTTTTGTCCCTGGCGCAGACGATTTTCCGTTCAAGGAAAACTGTCGTTACAGCGCCGAGGGCGTGGTGTGCAAGGTGCCAGCGGGTCATTACTTCATGATGGGCGACAACCGCGACAACTCGCTCGACTCGCGCTACTGGGGTTTCGTACCGGACAAGAACATCGTGGGGCGTGCGTTCTTTGTCTGGATGAATTTTGGCAGCCTCAAGCGCATTGGCTCTTTCAATTGAGCCGAATGGTCCCAGTCAGACTTTGCCAGCGGCAGGGTCCCTGCGAGTGAACGACGGTCTGGTCGCCTTGCAGCAGCGTTTGCAGCATGACTTCGCGACACCTCAACTGCTGACGCAGGCGCTGACGCACCGCAGCTTTTCCATTGATCACAACGAACGGTTGGAGTTCTTGGGTGACTCGGTGCTGAACCTAGCGGTTGCCGACCTGCTGTATGCGCAGCTCAAGGCCCTGCCCGAGGGAGACCTGTCGCGCGTGCGCGCCAATTTGGTCAAGCAGGACACGCTGCATCAACTGGCGCTGGCGCTGGGTCTGCCAGAGGTGTTGCGGTTGGGGGAGGGCGAGGCGCGTTCCGGTGGGCAAAAGCGCCCCTCTATTCTGGCCGATGCACTCGAGGCCGTGATCGGCGCAGTGCACCTGGACGCTGGCTTTGGTGCTGCGCAGGCACTGGTGCAACGTTTGTTCAAGGGGGTCGAGATCAACCCGCAGATGGAGGCGATCGGCAAGGACGCTAAAACCGAGTTGCAGGAATGGCTGCAGGGACGCAGGATGAAGTTGCCCCTGTACCGGGTGGTCGGCACCTTGGGCATGGCGCACAAGCAGACCTTTGATGTCGAATGTGAAATCACCGAATTCGGCCTAGCCGAACGTGGCATCGGCGGCTCGCGCCGCGCTGCTGAGCAGGCTGCTGCTGCGGCCATGCTGCAAACACTGAAAGCTGGGGCAGGGAAATGAGCGCGACTGAATCGACGATTGAAAACCATGACAACACCGCCGAGCCCAGTGCCGAGGAACAGGCTGCAGCCTTGGCCAGCATGCTCAAGGGCTTGCGTGCTGCGCCGGCGGGCGGCGTGCCCGTGCCAGGCCAGCACTGTGGCCTTATCGCCATTGTTGGTAAGCCCAATGTGGGCAAGTCGACCCTGCTCAATGCGCTGGTAGGCCAGAAGATCAGCATCACCTCGCGCAAGGCGCAAACCACCCGGCACCGGATTACCGGCATGCGCACCCAGGGTGCGACCCAGTTCGTATTTGTTGACACCCCGGGCTTTCAGACCCGCCACAACAACGCTTTGAACCGCTCGCTCAACAAGACGGTGTTGGGCGCTGTGGGCGATGTCGACCTGATACTGTTTGTGGTGGAGGCTGGTCAGTTCAACCAGGCTGATGCCCGTGTGCTGAGCTTGCTGGGCAAAGATATCCCAACGCTGCTGGTGGCCAACAAGTTCGACCAGATCCACCGCCGCGGCGATATTGCGCCCTGGCTGCAGGAAATGCAACAACGCCACGCCTTTACCGAATTTGTCCCGATGTCGGCCAAAAATGCCCGGGATATCGAACGCCTGCTGGTCCTTTGCGAGCGCTTTTTGCCCGAGCAGCCTTGGTGGTACGCTGAAGATGAGCTGACCGATCGCAGTGAGAAATTTCTGGCTAGTGAGACGGTGCGTGAAAAGCTGTTTCGCCTGACTGGCGACGAGTTGCCCTACACCTCGACCGTGATCATCGACAAATTTGGCGAAGAGGCTGGTCGCGGCAAGCAAAAGCGCCTGCTGCGTATCGCCGCCACCATTGTTGTCGAGCGCGACACCCACAAGGCCATGGTGATTGGCGACAAGGGCGAGCGCATCAAGCGCATTGGCACCGAAACCAGGGTCGAACTGGAGAAGCTGCTGGATGCCAAGGTGTTCATCGAGCTCTGGGTCAAAGTGCGCTCAGGCTGGGCCGACGACGAAGCGCGGGTGCGCAGCTTTGGCTACGAGTAAATCTTTGACCCCCACGCTTGCCGCTGCGCGTGCTGCGCTGCCCCCCGAGTGGGCTCGTTTCGCCTTGGGGCGGCCCAGCGGCGAAACCGTGTATTGCTGGCCGGCTTGACGGCTCGACGTGGCTACGCAACGTGTCTCTGACGAACCAGCCTATGTGCTGCACCGCTACGACTGGAGCGAGTCCAGCCTGATTCTTGAGGTGTTCACGCGGCACCATGGGCGTATCGCCTTGGTGGCCAAGGGAGCGAAGCGGCCCAGCTCCAACTTTCGGCCGATCTTGCTGCCATTGCAGCCGCTGCGCCTAAATTTTGGTGGTGATGCTGAAATCCGCACCCTGAAGGCTGCAGAGTGGGTAGGTGGCCATGTCATGCCTACCGGCGACGCCTTGCTGTCGGGCTACTACCTCAATGAGTTGCTGATCACGCTGCTGGCGCGGGATGATCCGCACCCGGCCCTGTTTGATATTTACGCGCAAGTGACGGCAGTTCTGGCCAGTGGCCACGCCGAACTGTTGCAGGCTGCGCTGCGGGCCTTTGAGCTGCTGTTGCTGCGCGAAATCGGCCTACTGCCGCTGCTGGATGCCCAAACCATGACGCTGGGCGTGCTTGACCCTGACGCGCGCTACAGCCTGGTGCCCGAAGGGGGCCTGCGCCAGACGGCCTTGACGGATCGCGCCAGCCTGAGCGGTTCACAATGGGCCGAACTGCAGCAAGTGCTGGGCAATAGTGCGCCGTTTGCCACCACCCTGCGGACTTGCGCTGCGGTGATGGCTGAGCTCAAGCCGCAACTGCGTGCCCTGCTGAATTACCATTGCGGCGTGGGCACCCTGCGTACCCGGCAAATGATGATCGACCTGCAATCCCTATGAACACCACTGCACTCTCCGTCAACGTCAACAAGGTTGCCACCCTGCGCAACACCCGTCACCTGGGCATCCCCAGCCTAACGCGCGCCGCAACGCTCTGCCTGCAAGCCGGAGCCCATGGCATCACCGTGCACCCGCGGCCCGATGAGCGGCACATTCGCGCCACGGATGTACCTGAACTTGCCGCCCTTGTGCAGCAGTGGCCCGGACGCGAATACAACATCGAGGGCAACCCATTCCACAACCTGATGGCGGTCGTGGCCGATGTGCGGGCACGCCAGCTGCCGGTGCACCAGGTCACCTTTGTGCCCGATGCAGAGGGCCAGTTCACCAGCGACCACGGCTGGAATTTCCCGGC
Source organism: Comamonas sp. lk (assembly GCA_945925985.1). Taxonomy (GTDB): domain Bacteria; phylum Pseudomonadota; class Gammaproteobacteria; order Burkholderiales; family Burkholderiaceae_C; genus Rhodoferax. The sequence goes on from CAMELV010000005.1 coordinate 10,301, forward strand.
CGACGCCGAACGGCTGCGCCCGCTGATTGCGCAGGCCCATGCCCTGGGGGCGCGTGTCAGCCTGTTCATGGACGCTGATGCCTCGGCCATGGCCGCAGCTCGCGCGGTCGGCGCTGACCGGGTGGAGCTTTACACCGAACCTTATGCCGCGGCCTGGGCCACGCCTGCGCAGGCCACGCAGTTGAAGCGTTTCGCCGAAGCCGCCCGTGCCGCCCGCGCCGCTGGCCTGGGCATCAACGCCGGGCACGACCTCAACCGCGACAACCTGACCGCCTTTTTGCGCGAGGTGCCGGGCGTGCAAGAGGTGTCGATCGGGCATGCCTTGATCGCCGATGCGCTGGAGCTGGGCTATAGCGCCGCCGTTGGTGACTACCTGCGTTGCATTGCCGACGCCCACGGCGCGACCTGAAATCGTTGAGCTGCACGGCAGATGATTTACGGCATTGGCACCGACATCTGTGACGTGCGCCGCATCCGCGCCAGCTTAGAGCGCCATGGCGAGCGTTTCGCGCAAAAAATCCTCAGTGACGCCGAACTGGTCACCTGGCGCAGCCGCAGTGCCCGCTGGCCCGAACGCGGCCTGCGCTATCTGGCCACCCGTTTCAGCGCCAAAGAAGCTTTCAGCAAGGCGATTGGCCTGGGCATGCGCATGCCGATGAGCTGGCGCCTGTGCGAGGTGGGTAAGCTGCCCAGCGGCCAGCCAGTGATCGTGCTGCACGGCGGCCTGAAAATCTGGTTTGAGGGCCAAGGCCTGAGCGCCCATGTCACCGTGACGGATGAAACCGACTATGCCGCCAGCTTTGTGGTGGTAGAAAAAAATAATGATTAAATTGGCCTCTAGGCCCCGTCAAATATAGCGGTATAGCTATAAAATATATAGCAAATTCCCTGGATGCATTCATGACCCAACACGCCCCCCTCATCATCGACATTGAAGGCGTCAGCCTGAGCAAGCGTGACCGGCAGCGGCTCAAGCACCCACTGGTGGGTGGCCTGATCCTGTTTGCACGCAACTGGCAAGACCGGGCGCAACTCAGCGCCCTCTGCCGCAGCATCAAGAAACTGCGCGCTGACCTGTTGATCTGCGTGGACCACGAGGGCGGCCGGGTTCAGCGTTTCAAGACCGACGGTTTCACCCACCTGCCGCCAATGCGGGCACTGGGTGAGCTCTGGTTGCAAGACGGCCAGGGCGGGGAGGGCAGTGGTGCCATGCGAGCTACCAGTGCCGCCACCGCCTGTGGTTACGTGCTGGGCGCCGAGCTGCGCGCCTGCGGCGTCGATTTGAGTTTCACGCCGGTGCTGGACCTGGACTTTGGCGCCAGCAGCGTGATCGGCGACCGCGCCTTCGGCCGCGACCCGCGCGTGGTCAGCCTGCTGGCCAAAAGCCTGATGCACGGCCTGCTGCAAAGCGGCATGGCCAACTGCGGCAAGCATTTTCCGGGTCACGGCTTTGTACGCGCTGATTCCCACACCGATCTGCCGGTGGACCGGCGCAGCCTCAAGGCCATCCTGGCCGAAGACGCTGCGCCCTACGGCTGGCTCAACACCACTTTGTCGGCGGTGATGCCGGCGCATGTGGTCTACCCCAAGGTCGATGCCCGACCGGCTGGCTTCTCACAGCGCTGGCTGGGCGACATCCTGCGCGGCCAGCTCGGTTTTGGCGGTGCGGTGTTCAGCGATGACCTGTCGATGGCTGGTGCCCGGCTGCTCGATGGCGACTCGGTCAGCCACGCCCAGGCCGCCGTGGCGGCGCTCAATGCCGGCTGTGACTTGGTGCTGATGTGCAACCAGTCGCAAGGTGGCGGTGCGGTGTTGGATGCCCTGATCAGCGGCCTGACCGAGGCCCAACTCAAAGAAGAGTGGCAGCCCTGGGAGGGCAGCGAAGAACGCCGCCTGGCCCTGCTGCCGCGCGGCCCAGCCCTGGCCTGGGACGACCTGATGGTGCAGCCCGACTACATGCACGCGCTCGGGCTGCTGCCCTGAGCTGATCGGCATTTAGCACCCCGAGCAGCTCAGGGTGAGCGGTGCAGCCGCGGCGCCGACAGGGCCGCAATCTGATCGGCTGTGGCCTGGTCAATCGCCGGGTATTTGGCCAGCAGGTGGCCCTGGCCCAGTAGCTTGCGCAAGGCTTGTAAGTCTTTCACGCTGGGTGCTACCTTGATCTGTGCCAGTGCGGCGGCGCTGTTGCCACCCTGGATCAGGCTGGCCACCTTGGGAGCCCAGAGGCTTGGACGTGACATTGGCGTGGTTCCTAGCGGATGTTTGATAGGACATGATTTTGGCACATAGCCCCCGTCGGTATTGGGGTTTCAGCTACAAATAGAATAGCTGCCCATGAAGTCTCGTTCCTCATCTGGCGGCCTGGTCTACTCCACCGAGACCGGCCGTATGTGCCCGGTGTGCCGTCAGCCCCTGGCGCAGTGCGTTTGCCGCAGCGCCCGTCCCCAGCCGGTTGGCGATGGCGTGGTGCGCGTGTCACGCGAGACCAAGGGCCGGGCCGGCAAGGGCGTCACGCTGGTTAAGGGCCTGCAGCTGGCGCCCGCTGAACTGACCGCTTTGGGCAAGCAGCTCAAGGCGGCTTGTGGCTCGGGTGGCACGGTCAAGGACGGGGTGATAGAGGTGCAGGGTGACCATGTGGATCGGGTCATGGCGGCCTTGGTGGCGCAGGGTTATGTGGTCAAGCGGTCGGGTGGCTAAGTCCTTGTGCTGATTGTCGGGATCAGGGCGGCGGGGCATGCGGCTCCGCGGCTGTCCCCCGCCCGTTGGGCTCCTCCTTGATGCCGCTGCGCCGAATGCCCCACCACCCTGATCTGGCGCGAGGGTTGGTGCGCGGCGCACAGGTTCATCCGTAGAGGAGTATTCGGTTGCCCCCAACGCGTGCTGCACCAACACTCTTGCCGGCTGCTGGGGCCGCCTGGGTGTCGTGGCGAGGTCAAGGAAGGAGCCCGCAGGGCGGAGGGACACGAGCGGCGGCACCCGGGCGGTCCCAGCAGCTCGCCAACAACGGTCCCACAGCGCGTTGTCCAAAACCATTAACTGAAGTGGAGCGCCCCAAGCCTCAGTCCGTTGACCGCCCCTCCGCACTCGGCGCCATCCACAGCTTGGCACCACCGGCTTCCAGGTGCGTCAGGTAAATCCGCAGGTCAAACTCGAGCTGGTGGTAGTCACCTGCCATGTGAGCGCAGAGTTGGTAGAAGGCGCGGTTGTGTTCGCGTTCCTTGAAGTGGGCCAGCTCGTGCACTGCAATCATGGTCAAAAAGGGCAGGGGCGTGTCCTTGAACAGCGCCGCGACCCGGATCTCGCGTTTGGCTTTGAGGCGCGAGCCCTGAACCCGCGATACCGTGGTGTGGGTGCCCAGGGCGTGGGCCACGGTGTGCAGTTTGCTGTCAAAGCAGGCCCGGCTCAACGGCTCAGCACCACGCAAAAACTCGGTTTTCAGGCCTTGGATGTAGTCGTACAGTGCACGGTCAGTGCGCAGGCCGTGGGCTTTGGGGTAGCGGGCCAGCAGCCAGGCCCCCAGCTCGCCCTGGCTGAGTAGGCCCTGCACCCGCGCCTGTAACTCAGGCGCGTAGTGGCCCAGGTAGTTCAAATGCGGCTCAGTGCCCGCCTTCGCGGCGCAGGGCGGGAAACAAGATCACGTCACGGATGCTGGGGCTGTCGGTCAGCAGCATCATCAGCCGGTCGATGCCGATGCCGCAGCCGCCAGTGGGTGGCATGCCGTACTCTAGCGCTCGCACAAAGTCGTGGTCGAAGTACATGGCCTCGTCGTCGCCGCCCTCCTTAGCCTCGACCTGGGCATGAAACCGTGCCGCTTGTTCTTCGGCATCGTTCAGTTCTGAAAAGCCGTTGCCGAACTCGCGCCCGGTGATGTAGAGCTCAAAGCGCTCGGTCACACCAGGTTTGTGGTCGCTTTCTCGCGCCAGCGGTGAGATTTCCACCGGGTGCTCGCAAATAAAGGTGGGCTGCCAGAGCTTGTCTTCCACGGTCTCCTCAAAGTACAGCACCTGCAGGCTGGCCAGCGAGCGGCCCGAGAGCTTGTGTTTGGTCTCTGACAGACCCAGCTTGCGCAAAGCGTTGATCAGCCAGGCGGGGTTGTCGACCCTCAGGCCACTGCCATCGTCGAGCGCCAGCGCCGCTTCGGTGTACTTGACGATGGCTTCACGGATGGTGAGCCGCTCAAAGGGCAGGGCCAGGTCCACCGGTTTGCCGTCGTAACTGAGTTGCAGTGTGCCCGCTGCCTTGCGGGCGGCGTCGCGCACCAGGCTTTCGGTGAAGGTCATCAGGTCCTGGTAGTCCCAGTAGGCCGCGTAGAACTCCATCATGGTGAACTCGGGGTTGTGCCGCACCGAGATGCCTTCATTGCGGAAGTTTCGGTTGATCTCGAACACCCGCTCGAAGCCCCCCACAATCAGGCGCTTAAGGTACAGCTCAGGCGCGATGCGTAAAAACATTTGCTGGTCCAGCGCGTTATGGTGAGTGGTAAAAGGTCGGGCGTTGGCGCCGCCCGGAATCGGGTGCAGCATCGGCGTTTCGACTTCTAGAAAGTTGTGCGCCACCATAAACTCTCGGATACCACTGACAGCCTTGCTGCGTGCCGTGAAACGCTGGCGCGCTGCCTCGTCCATCATCAGGTCAACATAGCGCTGCCGGTACTTCACCTCCTGGCCAGCAATGCCGTGGAACTTGTCGGGCATGGGGCGCAGGCTCTTGGTCAGCATGCGTACCTGGGTGGCGTGGATCGACAGCTCGCCGGTCTTGGTCTTGAACATTGTGCCTTCGGCGGCGACGATGTCGCCCAGGTCCCAGTGCTTGAAGCTGGCATAGACTGCCTCGCCCACGTCCTCGCCCTTGACATAGATCTGGATGCGCCCGGTGCTGTCTTGCAGCGTGCAGAAGCTGGCCTTGCCCATCACCCGCTTGAGCATCATGCGACCGGCCACCTTGGCCACACTGCCCTCGGCCAGCAGGCCCTCTGGGGTCTGTCCAGCGTGGGCAGCAAACAGGGCATCGGCACGGTCAGCTGGCTTGAAGTCATTGGGGAAGGCGACACCCTGGCCCAAAGCCTGCAGCTCGCGCAGCGCCTTGAGTTTCTCGCGGCGCTCCAGCATCAACTGGTTTTCGTCGTGGACGGGGGCGGAGGTCGTGGGTTCAGACATGGGCAGGTGCTCGCATCGGGCGGTTGGACAACCCCCGATTTTAGTTGGCTGGCGCCAGGTCGCTATGATTCGGGCAGTTTTATCCGACCTAATCATGCTCTACCAAATCATTTCCCTGCTGCTCGAAGTGGTGACCGGCGTGGTGGGCGGCAGCTGCCTACTGCGTTTGTACATGCAGCATCAGCGAATTCCCATGTCGGCACGTTCGGGCAATCCGCTGGGTCGTTTTGTGTTTGCCCTGACCGACTGGCTGGTGCTGCCCTTGCGTCGGTTGCTGCCTGCGGTGGGCGGATTGGACACAGCCAGTCTGGCGGCGGCGTACCTGTTGCAGCTCGCGCAGTTCACGGTGTTGTGGCTGCTCGCAGGTGCTGCCGATGGCCTGTTTGCTGTGCCTATTCTGGCTGGGTTTGGGGTGGTGCGTTTGGCGATTTCGGGTTTAACTGGCCTGCTGATTGTCTACGCCGTCCTGTCCTGGGTGCAGACCGCGTCCGTCATGGCGGACGTGGTGGAGCGCCTGTGTGCGCCGCCGTTAACGCCGATTCGGCGCCTGGTGCCCCTGGTCGGTGGTGTTGACCTGTCGCCCTTGGTGCTGCTGGTCTTGCTGCAGGTGGCGGCCATCGTGCTGGGCCATCTGCAGGGTCTGTTGCTGCTGGCTGCCTGATCAACCGACGGCGTCGGCGGGCTGGCGCTGCAGCATGGCCAGGGTGCTGGCCAAGGTTTTGCGCAGTTCACGCCGGTCGCAAATAAAGTCGATGGCCCCCTTGGTTTGCAGGAACTCAGACCGCTGAAAGCCCTCTGGCAGGGTCACCCGTACCGTTGACTCGATCACGCGCGGGCCGGCAAACCCGATCAAGGCCTTGGGCTCGGCTACCACCACATCGCCCAGGAACGCAAAACCAGCGCTGACGCCTCCCATGGTGGGGTCGGTCAGCACACTGATGTAGGGCAGGCCTTTTTTGGCCAGCCGCGTCAGCGAAGCGTTGGTCTTGGCCATTTGCATCAGGCTGAGCAATCCCTCTTGCATGCGCGCACCACCGGTGGAGGTGAAACAGATGAAGGGTACTTTTTGCTCGATGGCGGTGTGTACGCCGCGTACAAATCGCTCACCCACCACCGAACCCATGCTGCCACCCATGAACTCGAACTCAAAGCAGGCGGCCACCACGCCGATGCCCAGCACGGCGCCGCCCATGACCACCAGCGCGTCGGTCTCGCCGGTGTTCTCCAGCGCTTCCTTGAGCCGTTCCGGGTACTTGCGGCTGTCCTTGAACTTGAGGGCATCCACCGGCAGCACCTCCTGCCCGATCTCGTAGCGCCCTTCATTGTCCAAAAACAGGTTAAGCCGGGCCCGCGCTCCGATACGGTGGTGGTGGCTGCAGGTCGGGCAGACATTTTGGTTGTGCTCCAGGTCGGTCTTGTACAGCACGGTTTCGCAACTGGGACATTTGATCCACAGGCCTTCGGGCACGCTGCGCCTGTCCGCCGGATCGGTGTGCTGAATCTTTGGGGGCAGCAGTTTTTCAAGCCAGCTCATAGGGGGTACTCCGCAGTCAATGAACAATTATGAATCCAAAGCGGTCCGGATTTCACGCAAAAACGCCTGAGCCACCGGGCCGATCTGCTCGCGCGGCTGGCTGTCCAGCAACTGGATGATGCGGCTGCCGATCACCACCGCATCTGCCACCCGGCTGATGGCCCGGGCGGTGGCTGCATCTCGGATGCCAAAGCCAACCCCCACCGGCACGCTGACGAACTGGCGGATGCGCGGTAGCATGGCCTCGACCGCCGCCGTGTCCAGGGTGCCCGCGCCGGTCACGCCCTTGAGCGACACGTAGTAAACATAACCGGTGGCCACCCGTGCCACCTGGGCCATCCGCTCGTCGGTGCTGGTGGGCGCCAGCAAAAAGATGAGGTCCAGGCCGTGGCGTGCCAGCTCAGCGGCAAAGTCTACGCACTCTTCGGGCGGGTAGTCCACCACCAGCACGCCGTCCACGCCCGCCGCTGCGGCGTCGTGCACAAAGGCGCTGGCACCATCGGCGCGGTCATGTTTCTGGTTGTAGCGTTCGACCGGGTTGGCGTAGCCCATCAGGACCACCGGCGTTGTGCTGTTGGTGGCGCGGAAGGCTCGGACCATGGCCAGCACCTGCACCATCCCGATACCCAGCGCCAGCGCGCGGTCGCCGGCCTTCTGGATCACCGGGCCGTCTGCGCTAGGGTCAGAGAAGGGGACCCCAAGCTCGATGACGTCGGCGCCGCCGGCCACCATGGCGTGCATCAGCTCAGGCGTGACGTCGGCAAAGGGATAGCCAGCGGTGACGTAGGGAATCAGCGCTTTTTTGCCCTGTGCTTTCAAGCTGGCGAGGGTGCTGGCAATGCGGCTCATGCATGGGCTCCCAAGGCGGCCAGGGAGATAACTTGCGGCATGCCACCCTTAACCGACTGGCCCTGGCAGCTGGGCCGGCAGTAAAAGTCGCCGTTGCTGAGGTCGGCCACGGTCCCGATGTCCTTGTCGCCCCGGCCTGACAGATTGACCAAGATCGACTGGTCCGGCCGCATGGTCTTGGCCAACTGCATGGCGTAGGCCACGGCGTGACTGGATTCCAGTGCCGGGATGATGCCCTCGGTGCGGCACAGGTAGTGGAACGCCGCCAGGGCCTCGGTGTCAGTGATGCCCACATATTCGGCTCGGCCAATGTCTTTCAGGAAGGCGTGTTCCGGGCCCACGCCGGGGTAATCCAGACCCGCGCTAATGCTGTGAGTCTCTGTGACCTGGCCGTTGTCGTCCTGCAACACATAGGTACGGTTGCCGTGCAGCACGCCCGGGCTGCCCCGCTGCAGCGACGCTGAGTGGCGGCCCGAGTCGATGCCTTCCCCAGCCGCCTCCACGCCAATCAGGCGTGTATTGCCGTGGGCGATGTAGGGGTGAAAAATACCCATCGCGTTGCTGCCGCCGCCGACGCAGGCGATCACCGCATCAGGCTGCGGCCCGCGGCAACCCTGTTGCGCCAGGATTTCCGGCATTTGCATCAGGCACTCTTGACCAATCACACTCTGGAAATCGCGCACCATCATGGGGTAGGGGTGCGGCCCAGCCACCGTGCCGATGATGTAGAAAGTGTTGTCGACGTTCGCTACCCAGTCGCGCATGGCCTCGTTCAGGGCGTCCTTGAGCGTTTTGCTGCCGCTCTCCACCGGCACCACGGTAGCGCCAAGCAGCTTCATGCGGTAAACATTTGGGCTCTGTCGCTTGACGTCCTCGCTGCCCATGTACACCACGCACTCCAGGCCATATCGAGCACAAATGGTGGCCGTGGCCACGCCGTGTTGTCCGGCACCTGTTTCGGCAATGATGCGGGGCTTGCCCATGCGCTTGGCCAGCATGGCCTGGCCAATGGTGTTGTTGACCTTGTGCGCACCGGTGTGGTTAAGGTCCTCGCGCTTCAGGAAGATTTGCGCACCACCTTGCTCGCGGCTCATGCGTTGGGCATGGTAGACCGGTGACGGCCGGCCGACAAAGTGCGCCAGCTCATAGTTGAACTCGGCGACGAAGGCCGGGTCATGCTGGTAGCGGGCGTAGGCTGCCTTGAGTTCGTTGATGGCGTGGGTCAAGGTCTCCGAAACGAAGGAGCCGCCGTAAATGCCGAAATGACCGGACGCGTCAGGTTGTTGGTACTGGAACATGTGCTCTCTCTGCAAGTTGCTGGTCAGCTGCCCGGACGGCAGCGACAAATTGGTTGATTTTTTCGGGGTCCTTGAGCCCCTTGTTGCCGGGGCCGGACAACTCCACCCCCGAACTCACATCAACGGCCAGCGTCTTGCAACGCGGCCGCAACTGCCGAATGCCTTCGGCCACGTTTGCAGCGCTGAGTCCACCACTCAAGACGAGGTGAGCGTTGACGTTTGGAGGCAGCAGTGACCAATTGAATGTTTGCCCACCACCACCGTACCCGTCGACATGGGCGTCGAGCAAGATGGCCTGAGCTTGTGAATATTGAAGCGAGAATTCTACGAGATCAAACTCGGTGGCGTGCACCCCCACCGGAATACGCGCCGCCCGGACAAACGGGCGACTGCCGTTGCCAGTGGCCAACAGGCAGTCAGCCGGTGTTTCATCACCGTGAAATTGGACGCAAGCCCCCGCCAATTGGTCACTTATAGCTATGATTTCAGGAGCAAATTCGTTCACGAACAGCAACACCGGCGTGACAAAGGGTGGCAGACGCCGCGCCAAGGCTATGGCCCGTTCGGGCGAGACATAGCGTTGACTTTTTGGGTACAGCACAAAGCCGATGGCGTCGGCGCCGGCCACCACGGCCGCGTCTACGTCAGCTTCCCGGGTCAGGCCGCAAATCTTGATGCGGGTGCGAATGGCGAAATGGCTTAGGGGGGGTGTCTGGTTCATGGCAGGGTGTCGAAGGCGGGGGTGCAATCCGGCAGCCCCCAATGCGGGGCGTAACGAGGCCCCAGAAAGTAAAGACCGTCTGCGGAGAAGGTGGGAGCGGCGACCTTGCGGTCCCGGGCCTGCATCACCTGTGTGATCCATAGCGGCGACTGTTGCAATTGGCCAACCGTGACCAGGCAACCCATGATGTTACGGATCATGTGGTGGAGAAAGGCGTTGGCTTCGAACTCAAAACGCCAATAGGCACCTCGGCGCGAAATATCCAGCCGTTGCAGGTGTTTGATCGGCGACAGCGCTTGACAAGCCGAGGCGCGAAAGGAGCTGAAATCATGCTCTCCCAACAGCAGCGCTGCCGCCTGGCGCATTGGCTCTAGCGCGAGCGGGCGAAACGCCCAACCCACCCGGCCGGCCTCCACGCTCGGCCGCACTGGGGATTCCAGCAGGATGTAGGCGTAGCGCCGGGACAGGGCGCTGGCACGGCAATGGAACGACTCGGGCACGGCACGGGCCCATTGAATGGCAATGTCACGCGGCAGGAAACTGTTAGTGCCCCGCACCCAGGCGGCCGGACTGCGCTGCACCGGAGTGTCGAAATGAACCACCTGCATCAGACCGTGCACCCCGGAATCGGTCCGGCCGGCACACAGCGTGGTGGTTTTTTGGGTGGTGAAGCGGGCCAATGCCGCTTCGAGCCGGTCCTGCACGGTCTGGCCAGACAACTGGCTCTGCCAGCCCTGGTAAAGCTGGCCGTTGTAGCTGACGCCCAGCGCGACTCTCACGTTCGGCTCGCGGTGCGGAGCACACGGCGCAGTAGCCCCGGCGTCACTTCAGTTTGCCTAGCGCCCGTTCCGCCCTGGCTTTCATATCGCCAGAGGCCGACTCGATGACCTCTTCAATCAGGGCGCGGGCACCGTCCTCGTCACCGATGGCGCGGAATTCTTCGGCCAGGTCGAGCTTGGTTTCCAGTGGGTCGTCAGACAGGTCCGCCAGGTTAGTTTTGCTGTCTTGAAACTCTTCGCCCAAATCCAGCGACAGCGAGCCCAGGTCAAGTGGCAGAGGTTCGGGGGCAGTCACCGGTGGCGCCTCAGCCTCCGGTTCTGACAGGTCGAATTCCAGGTTCAGCTCGTTGGGACTGAGCTCCCCGGAGGCCTCATTTTGCGGCGTTTCATCGTCTAGCGAAAAATCGACTTCTAGTTCTGCCGGCTCTGCCTCAGGCGCTGGTTCTGGCACTTCCTGCACCGGTGGCTGATCCACGTACACGGGATCGGCGCGTGGGGGCGCTTCTTCAGCGTCCGTACTGGGTTCAAATGCAGGCTGCCCCGACGGGTGTTTGGGGGCAAACACCGTCTCCTGCCCGTCGTCTTGCCGGCTCACAATGAAGGCGTCGAGCGAGCGTTTGTCATTCGACCCGCCGTCGAGAGCCCCTTTACGGCGGCGGCCAATGCGGAAGGCAAGAATACTGGCAAGTGCGGTGATCAATGCGCCAGCGCCCCATGGCACCACGGGGTGATCGACCAGGCGGTCGATGACATGGCTTTTAATGGGAGGGCTGGGCGCCGAGACGGCCGCTTTTGGGGCCGATGCCGGCGCGCTGCCGGCAGCGCCAGGCGCACTGGCAGGCGCAGTAGCTGGCAACGGGTTGGTCACGGCAGGCGCCATGGGGCTCGATGCCGACGAAGCGGGCTGGGACGCTGCAGCTGCCTGTGTTATGGCGCCCAGCTTGTTTAGCTCGACGATGTTTCGTGCCAATTCGTTGGCACGGCTGGCAGCTTCCCGCTCACTGCGCTCCTTGGCAAGCTGCTCCTCGGAGGACGACTCCCGGACGTTGCCTTTGGCCAGTGTCAGCTTGTCGGTGGCACCGTTACCGGCCGGCTTGTCATCTACTCTGGCCTCCACCTTGCCGCTGGTTTGACGGCTGGCCCCCTCGACCTGAGCCTGCGGTGCAATACTAGCAAATTTACGTCTGAATTCGTTGAAGTCGCGACTTTGCGCGGCAATGATGCGGGTGGCCTCAGGTCGGGCTGTCTCAGAGGCTTGCAGGTCGTTCGGTAGGTTCAGAACAGCACCTGCCTGGATCCTATTGACGTTGTCGCCCTGGAACACGCCAGGATTCGCGCGCAACAGGGCCACCAGCATCTGGTCGAGCGAGACATTGGCAGGTTTCAGCGCAAGTGCGATCTCGCCGGCCGTGTCACCGGCACGGACCTTGACCCTGTTGCCACTTTCAACTCTGCTTGCCTTGCTTTTGGTGTTCCCGCTGTTGCCGGCAATGCCGGCAACGCTGTCGCTCTGCGTTGCGCCCGCCTTGGCCGGCGCAAACAGCAGGGTGTAGTCACGCAGGATCTTGCCCGATGCCCAACTAGCTTCGAGCAACAGGTCAAAAAACGAATCGGTGATGGCAAATGCACTGGTCAGCTGAATGTAAAGCCTGCCATCTGCGCGTTTTTGCAACGACGCCTGCAGACCCACAACACTGGCGTTGTAACTCAGACCGGCTGCTCGGAAGGCCTCAGGTGAGGCGACAGACGGTCTGAGCGAGGTGGCCTCTTCAGCGGTGATGTCAAGAAAATCAATTTCTGCTCGCAGCGGCTCGCCCATCGCCGACTGCACCACGACACGCCCCAGGGAAAGAGCTAATGCCTGCGATCCAGACAAGGCCAGCACCAGGGCACCAATCGCCCATAAGGCACAGTGCCATGTTCGAGTCTTGACAGTCAAGGGGGTCAGCGGCATGGGTCTGATTCTACGTGGGTCAGCATCCTGCGCGCCCTGACACCGGTGTCAGTGAGCCAGCAAAATACGAAGCATGCGGCGCAAGGGCTCAGCTGCGCCCCACAGCAGCTGGTCGCCAATGGTGAATGCGCCAACATAGTCTGGCCCCATGGCGAGCTTACGGATGCGCCCGACCGGTATACCTAGCGTGCCCGTGACGGCCACTGGGGTGAGGCCTTGCAAGGTTGCCTCCCGGGTGTTAGGGATAACTTTGACCCACGGGTTGCCGGCCGCGAGCAGCGCTTCGATGTCAGCACTGGGCACATTCTTATTGAGTTTGAAGGTCAGCGCCTGGCTGTGGCATCGCATCGCACCTACCCGGACACACAGGCCATCAACCGGCGTTTCGGCGGTACCGAAGGCGCGGCCTTGGCCCAAAATCTTGTTGGTTTCGGCGCCAGCTTTCCATTCTTCGCGGGAGGTGCCCCAGCCCGGTTCGTCGGGATGCTTGCCGACGCCGAGGTCTTTGTCAATCCAGGGAATAAGGCTGCCCCCCAGGGGGACGCCGAAATTGGCTGTCTCGGCCGAGCTCAAGGAATGCTGCTTGGCCAGGACCAACCGGTCTATCTCCAGGATGGCCGACTTGGGGTCATCCAATAGCATCTTGACTTCGGCGTTCAGGGTACCGAACTGGGTCAACAACTCGCGCATGTGCTGAGCCCCACCGCCAGACGCCGCTTGATAGGTCATGCTGGTCATCCATTCGACCAAGCCAGCTTTGTACAGAGCGCCCACACCCATAAGCATGCAGCTGACGGTGCAATTGCCGCCTATCCAGTTTTTACCCCCCTGCATCAGGGCCTGCTGGATGACGGGCAAATTAACCGGATCAAGCACGAGGATGGCATCGTCTTTCATGCGCAAGGTGGACGCGGCATCGATCCAGTGGCCTGTCCAACCGGCTGCACGCAGTTTGGGGTAGACCTCAGAGGTGTAGTCGCCACCCTGGGTACTGATGATGATGTCGCACTGGCGCAAGGCCGCGATGTCAAAAGCGTCTCTCAGCGTGGTTTCGTTTTTTGCCTGCGCCGGGGCCTGGCCGCCAGCATTGGAGGTCGAGAAAAACACGGGCTCGATGTGGTCAAAGTCACCCTCGGACTGCATGCGGTCCATCAGGACCGAGCCAACCATGCCTCGCCAGCCGACTAGGCCGACCAAATTGCCAATTTTCATGAGATTTCCCTTTCAGATGTTTGAGATATGAATTCCATCTGCCCGGCTCGTCTGGCCGGTGGGGCGCGACGAACCGGGCTGTACTAGCCTTTAATGGTGGTCGCTTTGATAACTAAAACTGTAGTCCAGGAGCACACACACGGCCCAAAGTCGATATGGCCGAATGGGTGATCACAGGTTGGGAAAAAAACTAACATAAAGTCATTGTAAAGAGAAATTATTTGAGCGCCCTGACGACCGCAGCCCCCATCTCAACGGTGCCAACCCGCGTCATGCCGGCGCTAAAGATGTCGGCGGTGCGCAGACCCTGGTCCAGCACCGTCTTGACCGCTGATTCGATCCGCTGAGCCGCAGCCTCCTGATTCAGGCTGTAGCGCAGCATCATGGCTGCACTCAGGATTGTCGCGAGCGGATTGGCAATGCCTTTACCAGCGATGTCAGGGGCGCTGCCATGGCTGGGTTCGTACAAGCCCTGGTTGCTCGAGTTCAGACTGGCCGAGGGCAGCATGCCAATGGAGCCAGTCAACATGGCTGCCTCGTCGCTCAAGATGTCGCCAAACATATTGCCGGTCACCACCACATCAAATTTCTTGGGTTCACGCACCAGCTGCATGGCGGCGTTGTCGACGTACATATGGTCTAGCGCCACATCGGGGTACTGCTTGCCAATGTCGCTCACCACGTCTTTCCAGAACTGAAAGGTCTCCAGCACGTTGGCCTTGTCCACACTGGTGACGCGACTGCTGCGTTTGCGCGCAGCCTGGAAGGCGACGTGAGCAATCCGCTCGATCTCGGGTCTCGAGTAGCGCATGGTGTCAAATGCTTCTTCGGCACCCGGGAACAACCCATCTGTGGCTACGCGGCGCCCGCGTGGTTGACCAAAATAGATGTCTCCGGTGAGTTCCCGGATGATCAGGATGTCAAGGCCGCCAATCAGCTCGGGCTTAAGGCTGGATGCACCAACCAGTTGCTCGTAGCAGATAGCCGGACGGAAGTTGGCAAATAAGCCGAGGTTTTTACGCAAACCCAAAATGGCCTGCTCCGGCCGAAGAGGCCTGTCTAGGGTGTCGTACTTCCAGTCGCCGACGGCACCAAACAGCACCGCGTCGGCCTGACGCGCCAGTTGCAGGGTGGCGTCAGGCAGTGGGTGGCCATGGGCGTCGTAAGCAGCACCGCCTACCAGCGCTGTTTCCATTTCGAATTGAAGATCAAGCACTTGTAAAACCTTGACCGCCTCAGCCACGATTTCGGTCCCGATTCCGTCGCCGGGTAAAACTGCTATTTTCATAATGAAACCAGTATGCTATAAATAAAGGAGCTACTCAGGCAATCAGCGTGCGGGCTAGCCAGGGTTTTTGCGTCAAGCGTTGGGCTTCAAAAGCGCGGATCTTGTCGGCGTGCCTCAAGGTCAGGCCAATGTCGTCAAAACCATTGAGCAAGCAGTACTTGCGAAACGCTTGCACTTCGAACGGTAACTCCTGGCCATCTGGTTTGATAATTCTCTGGCGCTCCAGATCGATCGTCAGGCTGTAACCCGGAAATGCCGCCAGCTCGTTAAACAGTGCGGCCACCTGTGCGTCCGGCAACACGATCGGTAACAGGCCATTCTTGAAGCTATTGTTGAAGAAAATGTCGGCATAGCTGGGCGCAATGATGGCGCGAAAGCCAAATTGGTCCAGCGCCCAGGGCGCGTGTTCGCGGGATGAGCCACAGCCAAAATTTTTACGCGCCAGCAAAATAGAGGCGCCCTGGTAGCGCAGCTGGTTAAGCACGAAGTCTGGATTGGGCTTGCGGCTGGTGGGGTCCTGGCCGGGATAACCTGCGTCCAAGTAGCGCCATTCATCGAATAGGTTCTGACCAAAACCGGTCTTGCGGATCGATTTGAGAAATTGTTTGGGGATTATGGCGTCGGTGTCGACATTTTCCCGGTCTATTGGGGCCACCAGGCCCTTCACGGTTTGAAATTTTTGCATGTTGCGCCCTTACATCTTCTTTGCTGCATCTTCAATTTTTTCGCCAGCGTTCGGCAGATCCTGAACCAGACCCTTGACCATATTGCAGGCTGAAAGGCTCAACAGCAAGGCGCTTAGCCGCACCAATCGCCAATAATTCATGCCGTGCCGCCAGGGAGCTAGGTCAGGAGAATTGTCTGACATCGACAAAATGACCATGAATGGCCGCTGCGGCTGCCATAGCCGGACTGACCAGGTGCGTGCGTCCGCCTGCGCCCTGGCGGCCCTCGAAATTGCGGTTGCTGGTAGACGCGCAACGCTCCCCTGGCTCAAGCCGGTCGGCGTTCATGGCCAGGCACATCGAACAGCCAGGCTCGCGCCACTCGAAGCCAGCCGCCCGGAAAATCTCGTGCAAGCCTTCGCGCTCGGCTTGTGCTTTGACCAAGCCCGAGCCAGGTACAACCAGTGCCAATTTGACATTTTTAGCGACTTTTTGGCCTAGTTTGCGCACCACCGCGGCCGCTTCCCGAATGTCCTCAATCCGGCTATTGGTACAAGAGCCAATGAAGACTTTGTCAATAAACAGGTCGTTCAGGGCCTTGCCCGGCTCTAGTCCCATATAAACTAGGGCACGTTCGATGGCGGAGCGTTTGTTGGGGTCCTTCTCCTTGTCCGGGTCCGGCACCCGGTTGTCGATGCCCAGCACCATTTCGGGCGACGTGCCCCAGGTCACCTGGGGGATGATGCCGCTGGCATCAAGCTCGATTACCTGGTCGAACGCCGCGTCAGCGTCCGAATGCAGCGTCTTCCAGTAGGCGACGGCTTGGTCCCATTCCACCGCAGCGGCCTCGCCACTGGCGAGATGACCCGGTGCCAGGGGTCGCCCGCGGACGTAGTCGATAGTTTTTTCGTCGACGGCCACCAAGCCGGCGCGGGCACCTGCCTCAATGGCCATGTTGCATACAGTCATGCGGCCTTCCATGCTTAGCGCACAAATCGCGGCACCACCGAATTCGATGGTGTAGCCCGTGCCGCCAGCAGTGCCGATTTGGCCAATGACCGCCAGTACGATGTCTTTGCCACTACAACCGCGAGGCAACACGCCATCGACTCGGACCAGCATGTTCTTGGCTTTTTTGGCCAGCAGGGTTTGCGTGGCCAGAACATGCTCGACTTCGCTGGTGCCAATGCCATGTGCCAAAGCGCCAAAGGCGCCATGGGTCGACGTGTGGGAGTCGCCGCAGACCACGGTCATCCCCGGCAGCGTAGCGCCGTTTTCAGGGCCGATCACGTGAACGATACCCTGGCGTTTGGACAGGAATGGGAAGTAGGCGGCAGAGCCGAACTCCCGCATATTGGTGTCGAGCATCACGACTTGTTCCTTGCTGGTCGCGTCCGTAATGCCCTCATAACCGCGATCCCAGCCCGTGGTCGGCGTGTTGTGATCAGCTGTAGCCACAATGGAACTCACCCTCCAAACCGGTCGGCCAGTTTGGCGCAAGCCTTCAAAGGCCTGCGGACTGGTCACTTCATGCACCAAGTGTCGGTCGATGTAGAGAATGGCGGTGCCGTCGTCTTCGGTGTGGACGACGTGGTCGTCCCAGAGTTTGTCGTAGAGGGTGCGTCCCATAGTTTTCCTTGGAGATCCAACATTTTACGCAGCCCTTGACAACCAATTCGTTGCACAACCCGCCGTCTCGCTAAGACCTCACTAGAAGAAGCGCCCTCTGGCGCGATTCTCTGAAGGGCTTTAAGCTACCACTTCCCGGTGCCGGGCCTACAGGCTACGGCCTTAGCGCTGCGCAATCGGCAGCACATCGCGGCGCACTGATCCGGTGAAGAGTTGGCGCGGACGGCCAATCTTGTACTCGGGGTCACCAATCATTTCATTGAGCTGAGCAATCCAGCCGACCGTACGTGCCAGCGCGAAAATCGCCGTGAACAGACTGACTGGAATGCCGATGGCGCGCTGCACGATTCCCGAGTAAAAATCCACATTCGGGTAGAGCTTGCGCTGAACGAAGTAGTCGTCTTCGAGCGCAATTTTTTCAAGCGCCATGGCCAACTTGAACAACGGGTCATTTTCGAGACCCAACGAGGTCAGCACTTCCCGACAAGTTTCTTGCATCAGCTTGGCACGCGGGTCGTAGTTCTTGTAAACCCGGTGGCCAAAACCCATCAATTTGACGCCAGAGCTCTTGTCCTTGACCTGCTCCATGAATTGGCCGACTTTGGCCACTCCACCCATTCTCTGGATGTCTTCGAGCATGTTCAGACAGGCCTCGTTAGCGCCACCGTGGGCGGGGCCCCACAGGCAAGCCACACCCGCCGCGATGGCGGCAAACGGGTTGGTGCCGGAACTGCCACAAAGACGGACCGTGGAAGTCGAAGCGTTTTGCTCATGGTCAGCATGAAGCACGAAGATACGATCGAGTGCCCGCTCGATAACTGGGTTGACATGGTAGTCCTCGCAAGGCGTGGCAAACATCATGTGCAGAAAGTTGCCGGCGTAGCTCAGCTGGTTCTTCGGGTACATGTAGGGCTGACCAGCGCTGTATTTGTAGGCCATGGCCACCAGCGTCGGCATTTTGGCAATCAGGCGGATCGCCGAGATTTCCCGGTGTTGTGGATTGTTGATATCTGTGCTGTCGTGGTAGAAGGCCGAGAGGGCGCCAACCAGCCCAGTCATGATGGCCATCGGATGTGCGTCACGCCGGAAACCACGCAGGAAAAACTGCATTTGCTCATTGACCATGGTGTGGTTGGTCACGCGCTTGGTGAAGTCAGCTTTGGCGGCCACATCAGGCAGGTTGCCATACAACAAGAGGTGGCATGTTTCCATGAAGTCACAGCTGGTGGCCAATTGTTCGATCGGATAGCCACGGTAGAGCAGTTCACCTTTGTCGCCGTCGATGTAGGTGATGGCAGACTGACAAGACGCTGTCGACAAAAATCCGGGGTCATAGGTGAACATGCCCGTTTGTGCATACAGCTTTCGAATGTCGATCACGTCCGGGCCGACACTGCCTTGGTAAACCGGCAAGTCGACGCTTGGGCTGCCGTTACTGAACGACAGGGTGGCTTTGTTGTCAGCTAGCTTCATTTTCTACCTTTCAAGGGTTTTCTCTCAACATACTTAGTACTTCATGAATGTCACTACGGTCCAGCTCGGCACTTACCACGCCGAGTGACTGCCGTCCAAGGTGCAGGTCAAGCAGATCGTTGTCGGTCAACTCCATCAGGTCTGACAGGGCCTGCCCCTGACGACGCGTCAGCGTGGCCTCGAAACGATTGAAGAATCGTTCAATGAACAAATCGTTTTCAAGCAGGCCCCGACGACATCGCCAGCGCAGTTTGCTCAAGCCACGTTCATCAATCAGCTCGTCCAAAATAGTCAGCATAGCTATGGCGCTCAGACCGTACGCAGGACCATCATTTCTTTAATCTTGCCGATTGCCTTGGTTGGGTTCAGGCCCTTGGGGCAAACATCCACACAATTCATGATGGTGTGGCAGCGGAATAAACGGTAAGGGTCCTCCAGGTTATCCAGTCGCTCGGCAGTGGCCTCGTCACGGCTGTCCGCAATGAAACGGTAGGCCTGCAGCAGCCCAGCAGGGCCGACGAACTTATCGGGATTCCACCAAAAGCTCGGGCAACTGGTAGAGCAACTGGCGCACAAGATGCACTCATACAGGCCATTGAGCTCTTCGCGCTCTTCCGGGCTCTGCAGGCGCTCTTTTTCAGGTGGAACCGTGTCATTGATCAGGTAAGGCTTGATCGAGTTGTACTGTTTGAAAAACTGCGTCATGTCGACGATCAGGTCGCGAATGACAGGCAACCCGGGCAGGGGCTTGAGCACGATGGTGCCCGACAGTGTCCGCATATTGGTCAGGCAAGCCAAGCCATTCTTACCATTGATGTTCATGGCGTCCGATCCGCATACCCCTTCCCTGCAGGAGCGGCGAAAAGAGATGGCCGGGTCTATGGCTTTGAGCTTCATCAGTGCGTCCAGCAACATGCGTTCACTGCCATCGAGTTCAACTTCGATGGTTTGCATGTAGGGTTTGGCATCTTGGTCCGGGTCGTAACGGTAGATCTGGAAAGTGCGTTTGGTCATGGTTGTTTCCGGTTCGAATGCAATTGGGGGCTGGTTGGCTTAAATGTCCCCGCCAGGGTCAGAATGTACGGACCTTCAGTTCAACTGAATCGACCGTCAGGGGTTTCATCTGGACTGGCTTGTAGCTCAGCCGATTGCCCTCGCGGTACCACAGGCTGTGCTTGTGCCACTCGACATCGTTGCGGCCATTTGGATGCTCCGGGCTGTCGCTGTAATCGTCTACCGTGTGTGCGCCGCGACTTTCGTGGCGGGCTGCGGCCGACACGATGGTCGCCTGGGCGGCTTCAATCAGGTTTTCGACTTCAAGCGCCTCAATCCGCGCGGTATTGAACACTTTGGACTTGTCTTTCAGGTCGATGGCATTGACGCGTTCGCGCAGGTCGGCGATCTTGGTCACGCCTTGGTCCATGCTGGCCTGGGTACGGAAGACGCCCGCATGAAGTTGCATGCAGGCCCGCAGGTCATTGGCCACATCTTGGGCGTATTCGCCCTGTGTCGCATTGTCCAGACGGGACAGCCTTGACAGAGTGCGGTCAGCGGCGTCTGATGGCAAGGGTTTGTGCGCCTTGCTCTTGTTGTTGAACTCAACGATGTGGTTGCCGGCCGCGCGGCCGAATACCAGCAGGTCCAGCAGTGAGTTGGTTCCCAGTCGGTTGGCGCCGTGGACGCTGACACACGAGCATTCACCAACGGCGTACAGGCCATTGACCACTTGGTTGTGCACCCCATTGGCCTGGACCACCACCTGTCCGTTAATGTTGGTTGGGATCCCGCCCATTTGGTAATGGATGGTTGGCACTACCGGAATCGGCTCCTTGGTGATGTCGACATTGGCAAAGTTGTGCCCGATTTCAAACACCGAAGGTAGCCGCTTCATAATGGTGTCGGCGCCCAAGTGGTCGAGCTTGAGCAGCACATAGTCCTTATTAGGACCACAGCCCCGGCCCTCTTTGATTTCCTGGTCCATCGAGCGTGAGACAAAGTCGCGCGGGGCCAGGTCTTTCAGGGTCGGCGCATACCGCTCCATGAACCGCTCACCATTGCTGTTGAGCAGAATCGCCCCCTCACCGCGGCAACCTTCGGTCAACAAGACGCCGGCGCCGGCCACGCCGGTAGGGTGAAATTGCCAGAATTCCATGTCTTCCAACGGTATGCCGGCCCGGGCCGCCAAACCCAAGCCGTCGCCAGTGTTAATGAAGGCATTGGTCGATGCCGCAAAGATGCGACCCGCTCCACCCGTCGCTAACAGCGTGGTTTTAGCTTCCAGAATATGGATGTCTCCGGTTTCCATTTCTAGCGCGGTCACGCCGACCACGTCGCCTTCGGCATCCCGGATCAGGTCCAGCGCCATCCACTCAACGAAAAAACTGGTCCTAGCTTTGACGTTTTGCTGGTACAGGGTGTGCAGCATGGCGTGGCCCGTGCGGTCGGCTGCAGCGCATGCGCGCTCCACCGCTTTCTCGCCATAGTTGGCTGTATGGCCGCCAAAGGGCCGCTGGTAAATTGTGCCATCTGGGTTACGGTCGAACGGCATGCCCATGTGCTCCAGGTCATAGACCACCTTGGGAGCTTCACGACACATGAACTCAATCGCGTCCTGATCGCCCAGCCAGTCTGAACCCTTGACCGTGTCATAGAAGTGGTAGTGCCAGTTGTCGTCATTCATGTTCCCAAGCGAGGCCCCGATGCCACCCTGGGCGGCCACAGTGTGTGACCGTGTGGGAAATACCTTGCTCAACACCGCCACATTCAGGCCGGCGCGGGCCAATTGCAGGGAGGCGCGCATGCCGGAGCCGCCAGCGCCTATGATGACAACGTCAAATTTTCTTTTGGTCACGGAATAAGTCATGGATTTTCAGCCTGTAAGGGGAGGGCAGTGACGCCAGGGTCGCCGCCGCGTCAAAGACGCCAAAGTACTTGGATGGCCCAGCCGGCGCAGCCGACCAACCAGACGATGGAGAAGACCTGCAGCGACAGCCGCACAGCTAGCGGCTTGATGTAGTCCATCCAGATGTCGCGCATGCCGACCCAGACGTGGTACAGCAGGGCCATAATCACCGTGAAGGTCAATACCTTCATCCATTGGGCTGAAAAAATCCCAGACCAGGTGTAGTAGCCAATGGGGCCTTTCGAGGCAAGCAACTGCCCCAGGACCAAGAGGGTGAACAGGGCCATCAGGACCGCCGTGACGCGTTGCGCCAACCAGTCTCGCAAGCCGTAATGAGCACCGACAACGATGCGTTTGGAGCCGTAGTTAACTGCCATGGTCATGAGCCTTAATAGAGACCGAACAATTTAAGTGCCAACACCAGCGTGAGGCCGGAGCCCAAAGCTAGGGTCAGCAGTGCCGATGACTTGCCGAATTCCTTGCTGACCGCGTGCCGAGCATCCATCCATAGGTGACGCAAGCCGGCAATCAGGTGGTGAAGGTAGGCCCAGATCAGGGCAAGCGCTAGCAATTTCCAAACAACACCCGGCAGGCCCAGCAGGCCCACATTGAACGCGGACTTGAATTTCAGAAAGGAAATTTCCGACGATAAAGACGTATCGAACATCCAAATCACGAACGGCAAAAGCATGAACATGATTGCGCCACTAATGCGATGCAAGATTGACACCCAGCCTGCAGGCGGCAGTCGGTAGCTGGGAAGGTCCTTAAAAGCATTGATGTTGCGGAATTCGGGCCGCTTTTTTGGCACCTGCTTGTCAATCTCGGTCATGTCTGGACTTTCCTGGGTAAAAACACGGTCAACGCGGTTTTCGCAACCGGTCAAATTCTATTGCACCGCAACAAACTGACGTCAAGGTTTCAATTTGGCCTTCAAGTGCGAAACCCTGGCATCAATTCAGCTTAGCTCGTTCCTATAGTAATGGGTATTCGTTACGTAAAGGCCACGCCTTAGCTCCATGGGAAGGTCGTGGTACGTGAATGCGATGCGTTCGACACTTAGCAAAGGTGTCACCGGTTCGACCCTCAAGAGTTGGCAGTGCAGATGATCCGCGCTGATGGCGCGGATTTTTTCTTCGGCGCGCACCATCCGGACCCCGAATTCTGTCTCAAACAAGGCGTACATCGGTCCCTCATAGCCCCGTAGACGGTCAGCAGTCAGCCCTTTAAATGGTGCCCCGGGGAGCCAGATGTCCTCAAGAATTGTCGGTTTGTCGGCAAAAGATAGGACGCGCTTCACTTGGAGTACGGCGTCACCGGGACGCAAGGCCAGCGCGCGCGCTACATCCGATGGCGCGCGTAGGCGCCTGCAATCAACTATTTGGCGTTGAGCCGGGCCTTCTTGGCTGAGGTCGCCACTGTCGGGCATTAATTTGAGGAATCGGTATTGGACTTGGCGCTCCGCATGAGTGGATACAAAGGTTCCTTTGCCCTGCCGTCGGACCACCAAGTTGTCAGCGGCAAGCTCGTCGATGGCTTTGCGAACCGTTCCTTGGCTAACTTTAAAGTGCGCGGCTAAATCAATTTCACTCGGTATAGTCTCTCCGGGTTTCCATTCGCCAACACGTAGGCTGTTTAGGATCAGGCCTTTGATTTGCTGGTACAGAGGGCTGAATGCAGGCGTTACTGAAGGTGCCGAGATGTTGGCGTTGCCTTCAGTGACGAGACTTTCGGTGGAAGGAAAAGCGGTTGAGGCCATAACAATCAAGGGGCGGCTCGCTTGAGCCAGCGACGTTGAATGATATCTTATATAAGACATAAGACAAGTTGACGGCCAAGGGTTTTCCAGCGTACACTGCCCGCCGAATCTGCGGAGCTCGGCATGATCAATCGAGCGTCGCCTGCCCTGTTTTTCTACATTTCTGGAGTTTTTTACTATGAGCAAAAAGCCCGTTCGCGTCGCAGTAACCGGTGCCGCAGGTCAAATTGGCTATGCTGTTCTTTTCCGTATAGCCTCTGGCGAAATGCTGGGCAAGGACCAGCCAGTCATTCTGATGTTGCTGGAAGTACCCATGGAAAAGCCGCAACAGGCGTTGCAGGGTGTGATGATGGAGTTGCAGGATTGCGCGTTCCCGCTGCTTGCGGGAATGGAAGCCCATGGTGACCCGATGACCGCTTTCAAAGACGTCGATTACGCCCTTCTGATCGGCTCGCGCCCGCGTGGCCCAGGCATGGAGCGCGCTGAGCTGTTGGCTGTAAATGCCGAGATTTTCACTGCGCAGGGCAAGGCGTTGAACGCAGTCGCGAGCCGTCATGTCAAGGTGCTGGTGGTTGGTAATCCGGCCAACACCAATGCCTATATCGCTATGAAAAGCGCCCCAGACCTGCCGCGCAAGAACTTCACCGCTATGCTGCGGCTGGATCACAACCGTGCGCTAAGCCAGTTGGCTGCCAAAACAGGCAAACCAGTGGCAGCAATCGAAAAATTAGCCGTCTGGGGCAACCATTCTCCAACCATGTACGCTGATTACCGCTTTGCCACCATTGACGGCGTCAGCGTCAAGGAAAGCATCAATGACCATGACTGGAACGTCAACACTTTCTTGCCTACAGTGGGCAAGCGCGGCGCTGCCATCATTGCCGCGCGCGGTGTGTCTTCTGCTGCGTCAGCCGCGAATGCTGCCATTGATCATATGCGTGACTGGGCCCTTGGAACCAATGGAAAATGGGTCACGATGGGTATCGCGTCGGATGGACAGTATGGCATCCCAAAAGACACCATGTTTGGTTTTGCAGTCACCTGTGAGGGTGGCGAATACCAGCCCGTTGAGGGTCTACCGGTTGATGCGTTCAGTCAGGAATGTATCAACAAGACTCTGAAGGAACTGCAGGACGAGCAGGCTGGCGTGGCACATCTGCTCTAGGCTTGCGTGACCCACGGCGTGGTAGCGGGCACGGGACGACCGATCAGCCATGCAAATAGCCCGTGACGTGCTCCTGGGTGCACAAAGTGCAGCCAGTTCAATCCCGGTATGCGATCACTACTGTGGTATCGAAAGCCGGATGCGGAAAAGTCTGGCTCTTCAGGCGGAGATGTCCGAAGAATTTGGCGTCTGTCCCTTTGATGTGACGCTTGACTGCGAGGATGGTGCGCCTATTGGTGGCGAAAATGACCACGCCCTGATGGTGGCCGATCTAGCTCGCGCTCACTTTTCACGGGCAGCAACTGTTCCCACGCACTGCCGGCCCAGGGTCGCTGTACGTGTGCATCCCGTCGACCACCCGGCTTTCGAGCAGGACGTGGAGACGATTGTCGGTTCTGCCGCTGAGGTGCTCTGCCACGTTATGATTCCGAAGGTGGATTCCCGAGCAGATCTTGATCGGGCGGTGCAGTGGATCGACCTCATGGCAGCCAAAACTGAACGACAGGCACTCTTGCCCTTGCACGTCTTGATCGAGTCACCTGCGGCGGTTCATCAGGTCTTTGAGATCGCCGCGCACGCTCGAGTTCAATCGCTGAGTTTCGGCCTGATGGACTTCGTGTCGGCCCATGGCGGTGCCATACCTGCTACCGCCATGGGATTAGATCACGGGCGGGGCGACGTTGAAATGGATCAATTTAGCCATCCTCTGGTGTTGCGAGCCAAGCTAGAAATTGCGTCCGCTTGCCATGCACATGGCAAAGTTCCCGCGCATTGCGTGGTTACCGAATTCACTGACGTGGCAAAGCTGCGCGCTGCGGCCAGGAAGGCCAGTCGCGCACTTGGATTTACCCGCATGTGGAGCATTCATCCGGCGCAGATCAGACCGATTCTTGAGGCATTTGCCCCAGACGCGAGTGAAATTGATCATGCGACGCGCATTTTGGTGGCTGCCCAGCGGGCGGACTGGGCGCCGATATCGGACCGCGGCGTGTTGCAGGATCGCGCCAGTTATCGTTATTTCTGGCAGGTGTTGGAGCGTGCCCAACAAACGGGCACTGTACTGCCGGACGATGCTCGGGGTTTTTTGCTCCCCGCTGAGCAGGTGCAAAGGGTAAAACACGGGTCATTGACGCGGCGAATTCTCGCAAGAGCCGCCTAATTTTTGTTGAGTGAAAAGGAAAACATCATGTTGCAGAATTATCGAATTCACGTGGCCGAGCGCGCCGCACTGGGCATTCCACCCCTCCCGCTGTCAGCCAAGCAGACCAGCGAACTAATTGATTTGCTCAAACAGCCGCCAGCCGGCGAAGAGGCAACACTAGTCGAGTTGATCACCTACCGTGTTCCAGCTGGCGTCGACGATGCTGCCAAGGTCAAGGCCAGCTATTTGGCGGCGGTGGCGCATGGCACTGAGAAGTGTCCGCTGCTTTCGCGACACAAGGCCACCGAATTACTGGGCACGATGCTCGGCGGCTACAACATCACTCCACTGGTGGATCTTCTCGATGACGCGGTGGTGGCTGACATCGCTGCCAGTGGTCTCAAGAAAACGCTGCTGATGTTTGATCAGTTCCATGACGTTAAGGAAAAGGCCGATGCGGGCAACGCTTACGCCAAGGCTGTGCTTCAGAGTTGGGCGGATGCTGAGTGGTTCACTTCACGGCCGGAGGTGCCCCAGTCGATCATCCTAAGTGTGTTCAAGGTGGCTGGTGAGATCAACACCGATGACCTGTCACCCGCACCTGACGCTTTTAGTCGCCCTGATATCCCTTTGCACGCTTTGGCCATGCACAAAAATGCACGGCCTGGCATCACGCCCGAAGAAGATGGCAAGCGCGGCCCGGTCGACTTCATTAACGAACTTAAGGGCCGCGGCCATTTGGTTGCCTACGTTGGCGACGTGGTCGGGACCGGCTCTTCGCGCAAGTCCGCTACCAATTCGGTACTTTGGTTCACTGGCGAGGATATTCCATTCGTTCCGAATAAGCGCTTTGGCGGCGTCTGCTTGGGAAGCAAGATTGCCCCAATTTTCTACAACACAATGGAAGATTCTGGTGCCCTGCCGATCGAACTCGATGTGAGCCAAATGGCTATGGGCGATGTGGTGGAGCTGCGACCTTACGATGGCAAGGCATTCAAAGACGGCAAGGTGATCGCCGAGTTTCAGCTCAAAAGCGAGGTTCTGTTTGACGAGGTTCGAGCCGGTGGCCGTATACCGCTCATCATTGGTCGGAGCCTTACAGCCAAGGCCCGTGAGGCACTGGGCTTGTCGGTCAGCACCTTGTTCCGTTTGCCAAGCAATCCGGTCGACTCAGGCAAGGGCTTCACACTGGCGCAGAAAATGGTGGGCCGCGCTTGCGGCTTGCCGCTGGTGAGTGGCCATCAGCAAGGTGTGCGCCCCGGCACCTATTGTGAGCCGCGCATGACCAGTGTCGGCTCGCAGGATACGACCGGTCCAATGACCCGCGACGAGCTAAAAGACCTGGCCTGCCTAGGCTTCAGTGCCGACCTTGTGATGCAGTCTTTCTGCCACACCGCTGCTTACCCCAAGCCGGTTGATGTGAAGATGCACCATGAACTGCCCGAGTTCATCAACAACCGGGGAGGCATCAGCCTGCGCCCTGGCGACGGCATCATTCACAGCTGGCTCAATCGCATGCTGCTGCCCGATACCGTGGGCACGGGCGGCGACAGTCATACCCGCTTCCCGATTGGCATCAGCTTTCCGGCAGGTTCGGGATTAGTGGCCTTTGGTGCTGCCACAGGCGTGATGCCGCTGGACATGCCCGAGAGCGTGCTGGTGCGCTTCAAGGGCACGATGCAGCCCGGCGTGACCCTGCGTGACCTGGTCAATGCCATCCCACTGTATGCCATCAAAGCCGGTCTGCTGACCGTGGCCAAACAGGGCAAGAAGAACATCTTCTCTGGCCGGATTCTGGAGATCGAAGGGCTGCCCGACCTAAAGGTGGAGCAGGCGTTCGAGCTGAGTGATGCCTCGGCCGAGCGCAGCGCTGGCGGCTGCACAGTGCACCTGAACAAGGAACCCATTATCGAATACATCACCAGCAACATCACCATGTTGAAGTGGATGATTGCCAGCGGCTATGCCGACGTGCGGACCATTAACCGCCGCATCAAGGCAATGGAATCCTGGCTGGCCGACCCACAGTTGCTAAAAGGTGACGCCGATGCCGAGTACGCTGCCGTCATCGACATCGACCTGGCTGACATCCACGAGCCGATTCTGGCCTGCCCGAACGACCCGGACGACGTGAAGACTTTGTCAGAGGTTGCCGGCGCCAAGATTGATGAGGTATTCATAGGCTCCTGCATGACCAACATCGGTCATTTCCGTGCGGCCAGTAAGTTGCTCGAGAACAAGCGTGACATTCCAGTGAAACTGTGGATGGCGCCACCGACCAAGATGGACGCCAAGCAACTGAGCGATGAAGGGCACTACGGTGTGCTGGGTTCAGCTGGAGCGCGAATGGAAATGCCGGGCTGTAGCCTGTGTATGGGAAACCAGGCGCAGGTGAAAGAGGGTGCGACGGTGTTTTCGACTTCTACCCGTAATTTCCCCAATCGGCTGGGGAGAAATAGCAATGTCTACCTGGGCAGCGCAGAATTAGCGGCGATCTGCTCCAAACTAGGACGTATTCCTACCAAAGCCGAGTACATGGCTGACATGGTCGTACTCA
Source organism: Comamonas sp. lk (assembly GCA_945925985.1). Lineage (GTDB taxonomy): Bacteria > Pseudomonadota > Gammaproteobacteria > Burkholderiales > Burkholderiaceae_C > Rhodoferax. Next base: position 38,383 of record CAMELV010000005.1, read on the forward strand.
CCGCAGCAAGCGATCAGGTCTACCAATATCTGAATTTCGACCGCGTGCCAGATTATGTAGAGGCCGCCTCGACATTTTCGGCTTGATCTCCCGACCTGGCCCACGTTAAGAATCAGCCTGTTCTTAAAGGCCTCCGGCGCTCGCTGAGGGGCCCTCTTTATGACCCTCGACCATTAGCATCTTGGCCACTTGGAAGTTTCTTTTTTGCTTAACTGTTGCAGGTGCCGGCCATATGACTTGGCACTGTACTCAACAGGGCGGCTTGAGTCGCCTAAGCTTGACTACCCTTGGGCTGCTTTGTGTTTGGTTTGGTGGTCTGTTTCGGCTGGTGCCGACAGTCTCGCTCATCGTCGAAACAATGCGCAAAAAACTATCGGCATGATCTGGGGCTGGGTGTGGCTAACAGCCATGAAATTTGCAGCAGCTGTAGGCGACAAGTCGCTACACCTCAGGACGATCATCACCTATTACTTGGCAATTGGCGATGGCACCATGTTTGGAGTTTGGCGCATAGTTAAAACCGTGGGTCAAAGGATTACGAAGCACAAGCCAGTCGGCGGATTTTGTTCTGAGACCGGGGGCGCCATATCGCTTTTTCTTGCAACTGCGCTGGGCATTCCTGCGTCGAATACGAATACCATCATGGGAGCAATCGCCTGCGTGGGCTCAGTTCAGCGTGCCAGTGCCCTTCGGTGGGGGCTTGCTGGAAACATTGTGTCGGCACGGATTTTGATCACTACTGCCACTGGCTTGGGTGACACACTCGCCTACTGGCAGAGCAATCAAATTTTCTGAATGCTATAAGAAATATAGCTGTGACCTTAATGAATCGTTGGCTTGAACGCTGATTTCATTGTGAGATTTTATGGGCTTCCTCGATTTGAAATTCGAAGTAATGCTGGAAACTGAACACAATGCTGCTCATCAGGACGGTGGCGCCAACAAGTAAGGACAGCACGACAGCGCCGATTGTGACCCACTGGGTTTGACCGGCTGCTGCGTTTGGCAAGGCTGTCGGATTGAATTGTGCATTCCATTTTTCCGTCGGAGTCAGGGCATACACAATGGCTGTTAGCGCGCAGCCCGAGATGGTGAACCCAAGCAAGGGAATTAGCACCCAACTATGAGGGTCGTCGAGGCCGTATTTCTGGGCTCGCTCCAAGCCATAGAGCCCCAGCGCCGTTGGAAGAGGCAGCAGCCAAGCCAGCATGTCGGTTGCGCCGTGCAAATAAAACCGGTGCAGGCCCAACGGGCCGCCCAGGAAGGCCAGCCATGCTGCGAGCGTTTTGTTCTTCATCGTCGCTCATTATGGACCTGGCGGGCAGGCTTCGCCCCATCCCAAAGGCTTGTCCATCAAGACCACGTCCAACCAACGGTCAAATTTCCATCCGCAGGATTTGAGTGTGCCGACGTGACTGAAGCCCACCGAGCGGTGTACCCCTATCGAACCTGCGTTTGCAGAGTCGCCTATTACAGCGATAAGTTTGCGCACACCCGCCTTTTCTGCCTGTGCCGCCAACTCGGCGAGCAGCGCGCGACCCAATCCCTGGCCATGCGCATCGGCAGCCAGGTAAATGGAGTTTTCCGCTGAAAACCGATAGGCTGGCCTTGGCTTGAACCAGTTGCAATAGGCGAAGCCCAGCACCTTCTCGCCTTCGGCGGCAACCAGGTAAGGTAGCCCTTTTGCGCAGACATCGTCGCGCCTGCTCGCCATGTCGGCGGTGGAGGGCGGATCGATCTCAAAAGTGCCGGTCCCATGGCGCACATGGTGCGCATAGATGGCGGTGATTGCCTGGATATCGTAGTCATGGCTGGATCGAATGATGGGCATAAGAGGAGCTCGAGTTATAATGGAAGGCTATTCAGTGTGTCGTTGGCCGGGTGGTCATGTCGCGTGTCTCAAACGCTGGATTAAATATTGAAGTAAATTGCGGAAATAACTCGCCGCATCCCGGAGGATAAATCATGGTCGTCATTCGACTCGCCCGTGGCGGTGCAAAAGCTCGCCCGTTTTTCAATATTGTGGTCGCTGACAAGCGGACTCGGCGAGATGGCCGGTTTATCGAGCGGATCGGGTTTTACAACCCCATCGCCACAGCCAGTGAAGAAAGTATCCGCATCGCCCAAGATCGACTGACCTACTGGAGGGGCGTTGGTGCTCAAGCGTCGCCGACGGTCGAACGCCTGATTAGTCAGGCCGCCAGCAAGGCGGCCTGATAGCCCTGTAATGTTGCCTGGCCTCGAAACTGCCGAATTGCCGGCGGACGCTATCGAAGTCGGGCGCATTGCTGATGCCTGGGGAGTTAAGGGATGGTTCAAAGCTCTCCCCCACAGCGCCGATCCCGAGGCGCTTTTTTCTTCCAAGCGCTGGTATTTGCTGCCAGCCGAAAAAGGGCCTAAAACGTTTTCCGGTCCTGGCTGTCTTGTTATATCAGGCATCAAACATCATGCAGATACCGTTGTGGCTTCCGCCCAGGGTGTCGAAGACCGGGATGGGGCTGAGGCGTTGCGTGGCGCCCGTATTTTTATAGCCCGTTCAAGCTTTCCCATGCCGGGCGTAGATGAATATTATTGGGTAGATTTGATCGGGCTTGACGTCGTCAATCGTGAAGGGATCGCCTTGGGTGTGGTTCATGAATTGTTGGCCACCGGCCTTCAGACAGTGTTGGTCGTGTCCTTTCAGCACGAGGGCAAAGCAATGGAGCGGATGATTCCGTTTGTGGCCGTTTACATCGATCAAGTCGATCTTGCAAATCGGCGTATCGCAGTCGATTGGCAGCCAGACTACTAAGGCTGGACGATGCGGTTTGACCTCATCACCTTGTTCCCTGAGCTTTTTGCCCCCCTTTTGAGCAGCGGCGTAACCCGCCGCGCGTTTGAGACGGGCCAGATTGATGTTCGCTTGAATAACCCCCGCGATTTTTCAGAGGGCAACTACAAGCGCGTCGACGACCGTCCCTATGGGGGTGGTCCTGGCATGGTCATGATGGCTGAGCCTCTGGCGCGTTGTATAGAAAGTATTTGCCACCAGCGCCCTGCGCCGGTTCCTGTGGTTCATTTTTCCCCACTGGGTCGATTGCTAGACCAGACGACAGTAGCAAGTTGGGCCAGCAGTGAAGGCGCGGTCTTGATTTGCGGCCGTTACGAGGGCCTAGACCAACGGTTTATTGATCAACACGTTACACACCAAATCAGTCTAGGGGACTTTGTCATGTCGGGGGGTGAAATCGCGGCGATGGCCTTGCTTGACGCGGTAGCCCGTTTGCAGCCCGGTGTACTGAACACTGCCGCTAGCCACCAACAGGACAGCTTTAGTCCTGAATTGGATGGTCTGCTGGACTGCCCTCATTACACCCGACCCCAACGCTGGGCCGGGCAATCCGTGCCAGCGGTTTTAATGTCTGGCAACCATCTTGACATTGAGCAGTGGCGTCGTCAGCAGCGACTGACGACGACACTGCGCCTACGGCCAGATCTGATTGCGCACGCACGCAGAGGCGGCAGGCTCAGCTCGGAAGACGAAGCATTTCTCCTGGCAAGTGGCTGAGACAATGCAGCAGCAGTGCCTTGGTGCGATTAGGTCTTATAGCTACCTGTCTCTATTGTCGAGACGCGGCTACAATATAAAGCTTTACAGATCCTCTGGCGGCCGCCTTTTTGCTTTTGCAGTTGGGCATTTGAGTCATTCCGACGCTGGCGCGACCAAGATCAATTGAGGACACTATGAATCTCATTCAAACCCTTGAGCAGGAAGAAATTGCTCGTTTGGGGAAAATCATCCCCGAATTCGCGCCAGGTGACACGGTCATCGTCAACGTCAATGTGGTTGAGGGCAGTCGGAAACGAGTGCAGGCCTATGAAGGCGTCGTGATTGCCAAGCGCAATCGCGGTCTCAACAGCGGATTTATTGTGCGCAAAATTTCCAGTGGAGAAGGGGTGGAGCGAACCTTCCAGACTTATAGCCCGTTGATCGCCAGTATTGAGGTGAAGCGTCGCGGCGATGTGCGCCGTGCCAAGCTTTACTATTTGCGTGACCGCAGTGGTAAGTCGGCGCGTATTAAAGAAAAGTTGCCAGCCAAGAAGACTCTCAGCACCTGATTTCTTTGTGCATGAGCAAGCCGCCCCGGCAAATGCCTGTGGCGGCTTTATTCATTGTGCACCCGGAATTTCATGCACTGATGCTCCCGTGACGCCCTTGTCTAACCCGCCAAGTTTTGATCCTCGGCTCGTCCCTGCAGAGGGTGTCGACAGCCACTTGCCACCGGTCGACCCCTTCGCTCTGGCCCCAACCGCTCTTCGGCAGCGCTTTGTTGCCCCACCGCCCTGGGTGCCTGAACTGACCGCCGAGCCAGCCTGGTCCCACCGCCAGGCCCGCCATGCCTCGGTGTTGATTCCGATTGTTATGCGGCGGCGACCGACGGTCTTGCTAACTGAGCGGACTCTGCACTTGCCCACTCACTCGGGCCAAATTGCTTTTCCTGGCGGCAAGGCCGAAGATTTCGACACTGATGCCATTGCTACAGCCTTGCGTGAAGCCCAAGAGGAAGTCGGCCTGGAGCCGGCATTCATCCAAGTGTTGGGTGAGTTGCCTCATTACCGGACCGGGTCTGGTTTCATCATTACTCCTGTTGTCGCGCTGGTGGAAACAGGCTTTACCCTAAGCCCTGACTTCAACGAGGTCGCCGATGTGTTTGAGGTGCCGTTGGCGTACCTGATGAATCCGGCACACCACCAGCGTCACTCCTTCGAGTCGGAGGGCCGCCGACGCGAGTGGTTTGCTATGCCCTATCAGGACACGAAGAAGCTGCGATTCATTTGGGGTGCCACAGCCGGCATGCTGCGTAACTTTTACCGTATGCTGTCGGCCTGAACTGGGCTGCCGCTATCATGTGTCTATGAGCTTCATCTCTGTGCTGTTCGCTCTGCTGATTGAGCAGGCTCGGCCTCTTGGGCCAAGGAATCGCATCCACGCCATGTTACGCGCTTGGGTGCGTTGGAGCGCACGCAATTTTGATGCTGGAAAATCGGTTCATGGGTGGCTAACTTGGGCTTTTTCGGTGGGCGTGCCTTCATCGACTGCGTTGATCGTTTATTGGCTCTTGGACCTCGCGCTCGGCTGGGCTGTTGCTTTGCTTTGGAGTGTGGCGGTGCTGTATGTCACGCTCGGATTTCGCCAATTCAGCTTTCACTTTACCCAGATCAGGGATGCCTTGGCCGATGGAGACGAGGGGCTTGCTCGGGAACTACTGGCCACCTGGCAGCGCATAGACGCACGCGAACTGCCTCAGCGTGAGATCATACGCCATGTGATTGAGCACTCTGTGATCGCGGCGCATCGACATGTTTTTGGCGTACTGGCCTGGTTTTCCGTGTTGGCGGCCTTTGGCTTTGGTCCGGCCGGCGCGGTTTTGTACAGGGTTAGTGAGTTTGTCGCGCGCTATTGGTTGCAAGACAACAAAACGCATCATCAGCCGGTCAGCGAAGCGCTTAAGACGACAGCGGGCAATGCATGGCGTTGGATCGACTGGATCCCTGCACGTATCACCTCCGTCAGTTTTGCCGTTGTTGGAAGCTTTGAAGAAGCCATGGAGGGGTGGCGGCAGCATGAGCGTCAGTTTGATGGCGACAACGATGCTCTTATCTTGGCGGCCACCGCCGGAGCCGTGAATATTCGGCTTGGAAAAGGTGGCGCGAGTTTGACTCATATGGACGATGGAATACCTGCTCAGCCTGATGCCGCGTCCGTACCGGTTTACGCCAGCGGGCAAAGCCCGGCGTTAGCCCATATGGCCGTGATTGTGGGTTTGGTTTGGCGGACGGTGGTGATGTGGATCCTGCTCTTGGCCTTGTTGACGTTGGCCCGCCTGCTGGGCTAAGTCCAGAGGATCAGTACCGTGACAGGCCACTTAATTCGGCGTGTAGTTCGCTATAAATTTTATAGCGATTTATGCTTATCCCATCAGGGTTCGAGCTTGACGCTAGGGCTGAAATGACACTGCAGCCGGGTTCATGCAGATGGCTGCAGTTGTAAAATTTGCACTCGTTGGCATGCATTTGCATATCGGGCATATAGTGCGCTAGTTTCGCTGGATCAATGTGGTTCAAGCCGAATTCTTGGAAACCAGGTGAATCGATCAGTGCTGTCGTGTGTTGATCATCGACCCAGTACCAAGTGGTCCGCGTGGTGGTGTGCTTGCCAGAGTTCAGCGCTTGTGAAATTTCACCTGTTTGCGCTAGAGCACCGGGCTTGAGCAAGTTGATCAAAGTGCTTTTACCTGCTCCCGATGGCCCAATTACAAGCGTAGTCTTGCCGCCGAAGATGTTCAAAAGAGCTGCACGTTCTGATTCAGCGATAAGTCGAAGGGTCAACCTTAAGACCTCGTAGTTCATGCGCCGATAGGGCTCGAGCCAACCCCAAGCTTGCTCGAATGGCTGAGCCAAGTCACTTTTATTTAGTGCAATAACGGGTGTAATGCCGGCCGCCTCGGCTGCAATCAAAGCGCGTGAGAGTTGGCTGCTGGAAAAAGCCGGTTCGGCTGCAATCAGGATCAATATTTGGTCCAAGTTCGCTGCGAACGACTTGGTTCGCATGTCGTCCTGTCGATAAAACAGGTTTCGCCTCGCCTCAATTTTTGCAATTGTGCCTTCGTCACCTGAGGCTTGCCAGAGCACTTTGTCTCCCACAACGCCCAGGCTCTTCTTGCCGCGCGAGTGGCAGATCAGTCGGTTGCCGTCGGATTTTTCGACCAAAAAATGACGGCCATGGTTGGCCACAATCAATCCCTCGGACAGGGGCGCAGACGTCATCAACGTACAGACGCCAAGTGCATGCTCATGTCAGCAAGGCGTCTACTTGTGCGGCGCAGTCGAAGTCGGCGCTGGAAATGCCCAGCACGTCATGGGTACTGAAGCGCACTGCACATTTCCCGTATTGAACCGATAACTCAGGGTGATGGTCTTGGATGTGGGCTACCAATGCCACTGCATTCACAAATGCCATGGTCTCGTAATAGTTGACAAATGAATAAGTCTTTTCGATGCCGAGAGTAGGACCGTCGCCAGTTAGGCACCAACCTTCCAGCTTCGCTAATTGGGTCACGAGCTCGGTGGGCGTCATGCTGCGCCGACCTTCACTAGACCAGTCTTTTTTCTTGAGCGGGACCTTCATGATGCATTCGCCGCGGCGGGGTGGGAGAGGTAGGCCAAGCGTTCCGATGCTGGTGGATGTGAGTAATGAAACAGGGCGTAAATTGGGTCGGGAGTGAGCGTTGAAGCATTGTCGTCATAGAGCTTGAGTAGCGCAGTAGCAAGGTCTTCGCCACTGGTATGCGCGATTGCATAAGCATCTGCTTGGAATTCGTGGCGGCGAGACATCCAGGATAGCAGTGGGGTGATGAAAAAACTGATGACCGGGACAGTCAACATAAACAAAAGTAGGGCTAGCCCATCGTTAGGGCTACCTAGATTGGGTTGTACCCCGAGTCCAGCGTAGAACCAGAATTGGGTGGCCAGCCAGCCCAGCAGTGCAAAACCTGCCAAGCTCAGTGCAAAAAGAAAAAACATGCGCTGGCGTATGTGGCGATGATTGAAATGTCCAAGCTCGTGCGCCAGCACGGCAGCAATTTCATTTGTTGACAGCTTGGACAACAAAGTGTCGAAAAACACCACTCGTTTGGCAGAGCCGAATCCGGTGAAATAGGCATTCCCATGGGCGCTGCGCTTGCTGCCGTCCATGACGAAAAGGCCTTTGCTCTCAAAGCCACACTGTGTCATCAAGCGCGTTACCGTGTCTCGGAGCGCCTGGTCTTCCAGCGGAGTGAAACGATTGAACATAGGTGCAATAAAGGTCGGAAACAGCCACATCAGCAGTAGGTTTAATGCCACCCAGGCGCCCCAAGCCCAGACCCACCACTGAGCCCCCGCTGCGCCCATCAACCACAAAATCAAACTGGCTATTGGCAGTCCGATGGCCACTCCAAGCAGGCTTGATCTGACCAAATCCATCAGCCATAATTTTGGCGTTGTCTTGTTGAAGCCAAAGCGAGCCTCCAAAACAAAAGTATGATACCAGCCAAGGGGCAGATCAATTGCGCTGTTGATTAAGATGAATGCCCCGAGCAGCGCCAGTTGCTGTCCCAGGCCGCCAGCGCCGAGCCAATTCAGTAAGGTCTGATTCAGCGCTGACAGACCACCCAGCAGTGTCCAGCCCAGCAAGACAGCAGCACCCACGCTCAACTCTAAGAGCCCCACTCGCAATTTGGCGACGGTGTAGTCAGCGGCCTTCTGGTGCGACGTCAAAGTGACGGTATTTGAAAAGGCCGATGGGACTACATAGCGATGGATAGCGACATGACGGATTTGCCGCGAGTTGAGCCAGAATCTCAGCAGTAAGTTCAGCAGCAGCAAGGCTGAGAAAATGTAGGCAAGGTTGAGAGCCAAGTTAGAGCCTGTGGTTGTAGAGATCATCGAGCTTGAGTTTAGGGCATCGGCGACAATTCCAATCATGCATTCAAATACCGATGTCATCAAGCTGCCGGCGCTGGCCAAATCAGACCAAAATCTCGTGTGGCTGGATTGTGAGATGACAGGCCTGAATCCTGAGCATGACAGAATTATCGAAATCGCCGTCGTTGTGACTGGGCCCAAGCTTGAGCCCCGCATCGCTGGGCCTGTGCTGGTAATCCATCAAAGCGACGAGCAGCTTGCCGGTATGGATGCCTGGAATCGGGGCACCCACGGGAAAAGCGGTCTGACTGACAAAGTGAAAGCCTCGAGTTTGTCTGAGCAGGTAGCGCAGCGGAATATTTTGGACTTCTTGATCACTTACCTGCCCGCAAAAGCAAGTCCCATGTGTGGCAACAGCATTGGTCAGGACCGGCGCTTTTTGGCCAAGTACATGCCCGAGCTGGAAGCATTTTTCCATTATCGGAATCTGGATGTCAGCACGCTCAAGGAACTGGCGAAGCGGTGGCGACCCGAGGTCTACAACGCTTTCAAGAAACAACAGCGGCACACGGCGTTGGCGGATGTGCAGGAGTCCATCGACGAACTGGTGCACTACCGCGAACACTTTCTAAAGCTTGCCTCTTAGATCCCTTGGAGATTTCGTGGCATAATTTGCGGCTGCGTTGTAAGCTGCAGCGCGTATTTGTACATCTCCCTTCATTCACACGGTCTAAGCCATATTTGCTTCAGCAAAACGGCTTCAAAAGGCCCCCGCGCCGACCAAGTATTCATTGGCCAACGCAGGTTTCGTTTGATGGTTGATGTTTTTTAACCATTGACGGAGCCATTGCCTATCAGGCACCGCTCGCGTGTGAGTAAATTCATGACTGACGCTTTTCAAGCGGCTGGCGATTCATCGTCGGTCGAAGACTTCCACCTAAATTCTGCAGAAACAACCACAAACGTCCGAGAGACAACCGAGCTTCTTGAGTCCGCGCCCAACGGCTTTTTGGCCTTTGGACTGGCTCCAGAGTTGATTCGTGCCGTGCAGGATTTGGGATTTACCCAGCCGACCACCGTCCAACAAAAGACCATTCCGCTTGCCATGGAGGGGGTCGATGGTGCTCAACCAGGCACCCGGTTTGTAGACCTTATGGTTTCCAGCCAGACGGGTAGCGGCAAAACGGCTGCGTTTTTACTGCCGGTTTTGCACACCCTGTTGACTCAGCAGATCCAGGCCGAGGCCAAAGAGCGCGTTGACTTCGAATCGGCAGTGGCTGAAGCGCTTGCCAAGGGTGAGGCGCCGCCGAAGCGAGGCAAGCGCAAGGATCCGACTAACCCCCGTAATTTTTCGACCGTTGCCCCGGGCGCATTGATTGTGTGCCCAACCCGCGAGCTTGCACAGCAGGTGGCGCATGATGCCATCGATTTGGTGCAGCATTGCCGCGGCTTGCGCATCGCCAACATTGTGGGTGGCATGCCCTACCAATTGCAGATTGCTAAACTGCAAAACGCTAACCTGGTGGTTGCTACGCCTGGGCGACTGCTTGACCTACAGCGTTCGATGCAAATAAAGCTGGACCAAGTTCAGTTTCTGGTGGTTGATGAAGCCGACCGCATGCTTGACCTCGGTTTTTCGGATGATTTGGCTGAGATCAACCAACTGACGATTCAGCGTCAGCAGACCATGATGTTTAGTGCGACGTTTGCACCTCGCATCCAGCAACTGGCTGCCCGGGTTATGCGGGAACCGCAGCGTATAACAATTGACTCGCCCCAAGACAAACACGTGAATATCAAGCAGGTCTTGTTTTGGGCCGACAACGCCCAGCACAAGCGCAAGTTGCTGGATCACTGGCTGCGCGACACGACGATCAATCAAGCCATTGTTTTCGCCAGTACCCAGATTGAATGCGACGGTTTGGCCAACGATTTGCAGCAAGATGGTTTTTCTGCAGTGGCTTTGCATGGCGCGCTCAGCCAAGGCCTGCGTAACCGCCGGCTCATGGCCTTGCGGCAGGGACAAGTGCAAATCCTGGTTGCCACCGATGTCGCTGCACGTGGCATTGACGTGCCAACCATCAGCCATGTCTTTAATTTCGGCTTGCCGATGAAGGCCGAGGATTACACGCACCGTATTGGACGTACCGGTCGTGCCGGGCGCGATGGACTGGCTGTGACGTTTGCCGAGTTCCGTGACCGGCGCAAGATTTTTGATATCGAAGCCTACAGCCGGCAGCAATTCAAGGCCGAAGTTATTCCTGGCCTCGAGCCGCAACAGCGTTTTCCGGATTCGCGCCCCAACTCGAATTTTGGTGGGCGTGACAGTCGTGGCAGTAGTGACCATCACTCGCGTGATCGCAAGTTCGGTGCTGGTCGCCCGGCTGGCTTGGGTGGTAATCGGCACGGACCCTCAGACCGCAGCGCCAACGCCCCGCGTGATTTTGGTGCACCTGGATTCCCGGGGCAAGCTGCGGCGGGTTTTGGTCAGCGTGATGCTCGCCCGGCAGCGCCCCGCGAAGGCTTCAGCTACGAACGCAAAGGTGGTTTTAACGATCGCTTTGCGGGCGACAGGGCTCCTTCGGCCGCACCGCGTGACGATTTTGGCGCGCGCAAGCCGACGTTTGGCAAGCCAATGGGCGTCAAGCCCGGGAATGGCGGAGGCAATGTTTTCGTGCCCAGAGATGCAAAAAAGCGTCTGACACGCAGCGCGTGACTTTGGCAATTCCAACACCTTAGAGGGTTCCGACTTTCCAGTTACAAAAGGTCCGATGATGACAACGTTTGCAAGAGATTTAAAAAATCCGTTGCTAAAACGCCGTTTTGTCTTTCTGACCCTGCCAAACTATTCGCTGATTGCGCTCTCGACTGCTGTCGAGGCGCTGCGAATGGCGAATCGGGTCACCCAAGAAGATGTATACCACTGGGCCATTGCCAGTCTAGATGGTTCCCCGCAGCGGGCCAGCAGTGGACTGTCCATTTCACCGACGCAGCTCATTGAGACCGTCGGGGCGGTCGATATTGTTTTTGTGTGCGGTGGGGTGGACGTTGAGCAGGCCGTGACATTGGAGCTTCTGTCTGTGTTGCGGCGCTTGGCGCAACGCCATGTAGCGCTGGGTTCCCTGTGTACGGGCGGCTATGCGCTGGCAAAGGCTGGCTTGCTGGACAAGTACAAAGCGGTCATCCATTGGGAAAACATGTCCGCCCTGCAAGAGCAGTTTCCGCGGGTGATTTTCTCTGATCAACTCTTCGCCATTGACCGGGATCGTTACACGTGTTCTGGCGGCATTGCGCCATTAGATCTGATGCTCAACATCATCAAAGACCAGCTGGGGCGCGATATTGCCCCGATGATTTCTGAGCAGTTTATCCTCGACCGGATCCGTAATGATCAGGACCGCCAGCATGTGCCACTGCAGGCGAGGGTGGGGCTTTTTCATGAAAACCTCATCGAGGCTGCCGCCTTGATGGAGAGCAATATCGAGGAGCCTTTGTCCCTCGATGAGATTGCCGCCTTGGTCGGGGTGTCGCGACGCCAAATTGAGCGCTTGTTCAAACGCTATGTGGGCGAGGTACCGACCAAGTACTACTTGGATATGCGGCTTCGTCGTGCCCGAATCCTGCTATTGCAGACAGCGATGTCCATCATGGACATCGCCGTAGCCTGCGGTTTCCAGTCGCCACCGCACTTTTCTAAGTGTTACCGCAACCTGTTTGGTCATACACCCAGCGCTGAACGTCAACTTAGCCGACGAAACACACTAAGTGGCAGCAAGGCCTAATGTCCTTGGACGTGGTCGGCGGTGAGTGATCTAGCGGAACACTACCGTCTTGCTGCCATTCAGAAAGACGCGGCGTTCGATATGAAATTTGACTGCGGTAGCCAACGCTCGGCACTCCGAGTCGCGCCCTGCCGCTGCCAGTTTCTCCGGTGTAAAAGTGTGATCGACGCGTTCGACGATCTGTTCAATGATCGGCCCTTCATCCAGATCAGCAGTGACATAGTGGGCAGTGGCGCCCGTCAACTTGACGCCGCGCGCATGGGCCTGGTGGTAGGGCTTGGCGCCTTTGAAACCGGGAAGGAACGAATGGTGAATATTGATGGCTCGCCCACGCAGGCTTCGGCATAGATCGTCAGAGAGCACCTGCATGTAGCGCGCCAGAACAACCAATTCGCTGTTGGTGGCAGACACAATGTCCAACAAGTGTTGTTCTTGGCTGGACTTGGTTTCGGGCGTAACAGGCAAGCAGATGAATGGGATGTTGTGCCCCTCTGCCATAGGCCGAAGATCAGGATGGTTCGAGATCACTGTGGTGATGTCCATCTTGAGTTCGCCGGTGCGATGGCGGTAAAGCAAGTCGTTCAGGCAATGGTCAAATCTAGACACCATGATCAGGACCCTTGGCTTTTTCTCATCGTCGTGGATGGCCCATTCCATGTCCTCTCGCTCTGCGACTTCCAGGAACTCAGCCTTCAGTTCGCCGAGCTCGGGCGTCTGAGCGGGATCTCCGTAAAAGCTCACCCGCACGAAAAAGCGACCTGTCAACACATCGTCAAACTGCTGCATGTCAGTGATATAGCATTGTCGCGAGGCCAAGAAGCCGGACACTGCCGCCACCGTGCCCATACGACTGTCGCACGTGGCGTTCAAAATGTAGTGGGGCTTGCCTTCGAGGGGAACATTCATGTGCGGTCAGCGCTAAGCTGGTTGGATAAAGTCGGTGATGTGGCTTAGACACCAATCTGGGAGTCCCAGTTTAGGTAAAGAATGTTGCCAGGATTGTCTCGGTACGACGGTAGCTTGGATTAGGGCGACTCCCACTGCTTCGGTTGCATGTCGCGCATGAGTCATTCTCATGTCGCTGGACGATAATGGTACGTCGCTAATCCATTAGCTGGGCGCACTGTGGGCCCGTACCATTTTCTTTATTTGAAAACGCTGGCCTTGCCGGGCAGTTTCACCATGACACATGAGGAGTAGACCGTGGCGGAAGACTTTGATGATGATCTTGACCTGAATACTCTGAACGACGAGGAACTGACGGAACAGGTACACGACGACCTCTACAACGGCTTGCGAGATGAGGTCATCGACGCAACCAATATTTTTTTGCAGCGCGGCTGGTCAGCTGACCGGGTGCTCAACGACGCTCTTGTTGAGGGCATGCGAATTGTCGGCGTTGATTTCCGCGATGGCATTTTGTTCGTCCCGGAAGTGCTATTGGCTGCCAATGCCATGAAGGGCGGTATGGAAATACTGCGCCCGTTGCTGGCTGAGACCGGTGTGGAGCCGATTGGGAAGATGGTGATTGGCACCGTCAAAGGCGATATCCATGACATCGGCAAGAACCTCGTCGGCATGATGATGGAGGGTGCAGGGTTTGAAGTCATTGACCTGGGCATCAATAATCCAGTCGAGAAATACTTAGCTGCTCTGGAAGAGCACAAGCCGGATATTTTGGGCTTGTCGGCGCTGCTGACCACCACCATGCCGTACATGAAGGTTGTCATCGACACCCTGAAGGAAAAAGGCCTGCGTGACGACTTCATCGTGCTGGTCGGGGGCGCGCCTCTCAACGAAGAATTCGGGCGGGCAGTGGGTGCAGACGCTTACTGCCGTGATGCCGGCATCGCGGTTGAGACCGCCAAGACCCTGATTGCAGCCCGGCGCGCTGCTGCGCGCGCCTGAGGCGACAAGCTGATGCCACGCGCCCTGATCATCGCCTGTGGCGCGCTGGCAAGGGAAATCGTTGCGCTTCGTAACATCAACGATTGGCCTTACATGGATGTGCAGTGCCTGCCAGCAGAGTTGCACAATCGTCCAGAGAAAATTCCAGCTGCGGTCAAAGCCAAGATACAGGCCAATCGGAGCGGCTACTCGAGTATTTTTGTCGCCTATGGCGACTGTGGCACGGGTGGTTTGCTGGATAAGGTTTTGCAGGAGGAGCAGGTCGAGCGCATTCCCGGTGCGCACTGCTATGAGTTTTTTGCGGGCAGCGAATCGTTTCATGCCTTGTCAGAAAAGGAACTCGGTACTTTTTACTTGACGGACTTTCTGTTGGAGCATTTCGATCGCTTGGTCGTACGCGGTCTTGGTTTGGACCGGCACCCCTCCTTGTTGGCAACGCTATTTGGCAACTACCGGAAGTTGGTGTACCTGGCTCAAGTACCTGATATCAAAAGAATGACGGCAGCCCGTGCTGCGGCCGAGAGATTGGGTTTGACGTTTGATTACCTGGTGACGGGTTATGGCGGGCTGGAACACAGCCTGAAGGTCGTGAATCAAGGAGTAGTGGTGTGGCGAAGCTGATTGTGATTTCGTGGCGCGATGTGCCGGCCCAGGTGCTCGTCAAGTTGGGACGTGAGACCGCGAAGGTGCAGTTGTCCCACCGTTTCCAAGAGGCCGTGGACCGCGCTGCCATGCGCGCCGGCAAAGCCAGTTCTGGCGACTATCTGGCGGACTGGAAGCGAAGTGAACCGCGGCGATGCGGGGATGATATTCAAGCCGAAGCAGAGGCCGAAGCCCAGCGTATAGAGGCTCGCTACTCCGACGTCGACCTATTGCGACTAATCCGGGCGCATGGGCTGGAGGCGCCCGTGGCTGACCCTGCTGTCGTGCCGGATGCTGCGCCAGGGGACAGCTGATGTACTCGGTGCGTCGCTGGTCCGTGCGCCATGCTGGCTTCTTGGAGCGCTTTTACCAATCGTTCGAGCGCGCTGTCGTGGCGCTGGATCCGCTTTGGCGGAGGATCGGCTACGAGCGCTTGGAAAAGCCGGTGGCAGCCCTTGAAAAAGTTATCAAAGGCTTTTTGTTTGATTGCCAAATGTGCGGCCAGTGTGCCTTGAGCGCCACCGGCATGTCGTGCCCTATGAACTGCCCTAAGAACCTGCGCAATGGACCGTGTGGTGGGGTGCGGGCCAACGGCAATTGTGAAGTTAAGCCCGACATGCGCTGTGTCTGGGTTGAGGCTTTCGAAGGCAGCCAGCGCATGCGTGAAGGTCAAGCAGCGATTCGGGTGGTGCAGATTGCAGTGGACCGGCGTCTGGAAGGCCGCTCCTCCTGGCTCAAGGTGGCACGTGACAAGGCTGTGCTTAAAACGGGGGCCACACGATGAGGTTCGAGGACGAACCGGTTCCGGGTCACCCATTGCCCATCCTGCCCGGACATACCTCGACCGGACGGCTGGAGCGTGTGTTGCGCAGTGGCGCGTTTGCCATCACCTCGGAGCTGGACCCACCTGATTCGGCCGATCCCGAAGACGTCTACCGGCGTGCCCGTGTGTTTGACGGTTATGTCGACGCGATCAATGCTACCGATGGCAGCGGCGCCAATTGCCATATGTCCAGCTTGGCTGTTTGCGCCTTGTTGACCCGTGTCGGTTATGCGCCTGTGATGCAAATCTCCTGCCGTGACAAGAACCGTATCGCCATTCAGGGCGATATTTTGGGCGGTGCGGCCATGGGCGTGGCCAACATGCTGTGCCTGACCGGCGATGGCGTCCAGTCTGGCGACCACCCGCA
This sequence comes from Comamonas sp. lk, assembly GCA_945925985.1. Classification (GTDB taxonomy): domain Bacteria; phylum Pseudomonadota; class Gammaproteobacteria; order Burkholderiales; family Burkholderiaceae_C; genus Rhodoferax. Next base: position 54,350 of record CAMELV010000005.1, read on the forward strand.
AGCCAAACCTGTGTTTGACCTGGATTGCATGTCACTGCTAGAAATCGGTCGAACCTTGCGAGATGAGCACCGTTTTCAAAGCGGGCGCAAGGTCACGTTCGCGCCTCGTGTATTTTTTGGTGCGGCGGCCAATCCCTTCGGACTGCCTTTTGAATGGCGGGCTCAGCGCCTGGCGAAAAAGGTCGCCGCTGGCGCTCAGTTCATCCAGACTCAGTACTGTTACGACGTGCCCCGGCTGAAAAGCTTCATGCAGACGGTAGATGACCTCGGACTTATTGGCAAGGTCTTTGTCCTGGTGGGGGTTGGGCCCCTGCGTACCGCCAAAGCGGCTGAGTGGATGCGTACCAATGTGCCAGGCATCCATATTCCGGACGCGGTGATCAAGCGAATGGCCGGTGCAGAAAAGCCGGCGCTGGAAGGTCGGCAAATTTGCATCGACATCATTCAGGAAGTGCGCGAGATCAAAGGCGTCTCCGGTGTGCACATCATGGCTTATCGGCAGGAAGACACAGTGCCCGACATTGTCGACCGGTCCGGCGTACTGTCGGGGCGTGTGCCTTGGTATCCAGGCCGAGACGTCCCCCTATCAAATTTAAAGGAAACAGCATGACAGACACCGTGATCAGTTCTGCGACCCGGGAGGTCGTGATTGGCTTTGACCGTCCCTTCGTCATCATCGGCGAGCGCATTAACCCGACGGGGCGCAAAATTTTGGCAGCCGAGATGGTCGCTGGTGATTACAGCCGGGTGATCGCGGACGCCCTGGCGCAGGTCGAGGCGGGCGCTCACATGCTCGACGTCAATGCCGGTATCCCCCTGGCCGATGAGCCCGCTTTGCTGGCTCGTGCCATTGAGCTGGTCCAGTCGGTTACTGATGTTCCGTTGTCGATCGACTCGTCCATCGTGGCGGCACTGGAAGCCGGCTTGGCGGTATACAAAGGCAAGGCGCTGGTGAACTCTGTCACTGGAGAAGAAGATCGGCTCGAAACGGTGCTGCCCTTGGTCAAGAAATACGGTGCTGCAGTGGTCGCCATCTCGAACGACGAAACCGGGATCTCCCAGGACCCCGACGTGCGCTTTGCTGTGGCCAAGAAAATCGTTGAACGAGCGTCAGACTACGGTATCCCGGCGTGTGACATCGTGGTCGATCCGCTGGTGATGCCGATCGGCGCGATCAATCAGGCAGGCGTACAAGTGATGCGGCTGGTGCATCGTCTGCGCACTGAACTCAAGGTCAACACCACCTGTGGCGCTTCCAACGTCAGTTTCGGCCTGCCGGAACGCAATGGTATCAACGCTGGTTTTCTCACCATGGCGATTGCCTCTGGCATGACCTCGGCCATCACCAACCCGCTGCACGCGGAAGTCGTCAAAGCCTGCATGGCCGCCGATGTCATGATGGGCCATGACCCCGACTGCATGCGCTGGATTCGCAAGTTCCGCGAGGCGCCCACCATGGGTGCTGACGGCGAAATGGGACGTGGACGCCGCGAAGGTGGCAGCAGAAGGCGCCGAGAATGAACGGTTCGGCAATCGGATGGAGGGGCCAGTGATGAGTGTCAAGGATGCGCTGGTGGTGTTCACGCCATCGGGTCGACGGGGTCGTTTCCCTGTGGGCACCCCGGTCTTGCAAGCCGCGCGTTCACTTGGCGTGGACATTGACTCGGTCTGTGGTGGCCGTGGCATTTGCGGCCGTTGCCAGGTCTTGGTTTCCGAAGGTGAATTTGCCAAACATGGCTTGGTGTCCCGCGTTGAAAACCTGTCTCCCTTCGGTGCGGTAGAACAGGAGTATTGCGCGACACAGTCCCTTGACGCTGGTCGGCGCCTGTCGTGCTCGGCCCAGTTACTCGGAGATGTGGTGATCGATGTGCCTTCGAGCAGCCAGGTTCACAAACAAGTGGTTCGCAAACAGGCCGAGGCGCATGACGTTGAGCTCGACCCCTTGATCCGCCTGCATTATGTGGAGGTTCAGCAGCCCGACATGCACGACCCGTCAGGTGACTTGCGCCGTCTCGAAGACGCCCTTGAATTCGAGTGGCGGCTGACCGAACTGGCCTGTGACGTTATTGTGTTGCAGCAGTTGCAGGTCGCGTTACGTCAGGGTCAGTGGAAGGTCACGGTCGCAGTGCATGCGGGTCGACAGATCGTGGCGGTGTGGCCCGGCTTCAAAGAGCATGTGTATGGACTGGCGGTGGATGTCGGATCGACCACCATCGCCGCGCATTTGTGTGACCTGGCCTCCGGTGAGGTGGTCGCCTCGGCCGGCGTGATGAACCCGCAAATTCGCTTTGGCGAAGACCTGATGAGTCGGGTTTCTTACGTCATGATGAATCCCGGCGGTGAAAAAGAGATGACCACTGCGGTTCGGGCTGCCTTGAATGAACTCGCGCAGGATGTGGCCACACAGGCCGGAATATCGACAGAGGATATTTTGGAGGCGACCTTCGTCGGGAATCCCATCATGCACCACCTGTTGCTGGGCATCAACCCTGTGGAGTTGGGCGGTGCTCCTTTTGCGCTAGCCACTGACCGAGCCATCACGCTGTGGGCGGTTGAGATTGATTTCCTGATTCACCGCAATGCCCGGATTTACGTGCTGCCCTGCATTGCCGGGCATGTTGGCGCTGATACTGCCGGCGTGATATTGGCCGAGCGCCCCGACCTGTCCGATAAGGTCAGCCTGCTGGTGGACGTTGGTACCAACGCCGAGATCGTCCTAGGCAACAACCAACGCATGCTGGCCTGTTCCAGCCCGACCGGGCCGGCCTTCGAAGGCGCCCAAATCAGCTGCGGTCAACGGGCCGCTCCAGGCGCTATTGAGCGGGTCCGTATCGACCCGGTGACCCTGGAGGCCCGGTTCAAGGTGATCGGTTGTGAGCTGTGGTCCGACGAGCCGGGTTTTGATGCAGCGGTGGCGGGTTCTGGGGTGACCGGTGTGTGCGGCTCAGGCATCATTGAGGTGTTGGCAGAGATGTATCTGGCCGGCATCATTCGTCACGATGGCACGATCAGTGGTGAACTTGCCGTGCGCAATCCCCGCATTCAGGCAGACGGTCGTACCTTTTCCTACGAGTTGTACCGGGCGACGGCCAACGCGCCTGCTCTGAAGGTGATGCAAAACGATGTCCGGGCCATCCAACTCGGCAAGGCGGCTCTCTATGCCGGGGTTCGTTTGCTGATGGAGCGCATGGGCATCGAGAAGGTTGATAGGATCCGCCTGGCCGGTGCCTTTGGCAGCCACATCGATGTCAAATACGCGATGGTGCTGGGCATGATTCCAGATTGTGAGCTTGAGCAGGTCAGTTCGGCCGGCAATGCAGCGGGTACCGGCGCGCGGATCGCCTTGTTGGACCAACGCTCACGACGCGAGATTGAGCAACTGGTGCGCAGGGTCGAAAAGATCGAAACAGCGGTTGAACCCAGGTTCCAGGAGTTTTTCGTGGAAGCCATGGCGATTCCGCATTTGACGGCCCCCTTTGATTGTCTGCGCCGTGTGGTGACTTTGCCGGAGCGCATGGTTGTCGAGTCTGACAGCAGCGCACGCGGTCGGCGCGCTGCCAGGCGTACGGCAAAAGCCGACTGAACACGCGCATCAAAGCATGAGCGAATCAGTGGCTCCAAGTTTTGTTGACGGCATGACGATGCAAGGTGGTGGTGAACGTTTTGAGACCTTCAACCCTGCTACCGGTCAAGTAATAGCCGCGGTTTGGGATGCTGTAGCGGCCGACGTCGAGGCCGCAGTGGCCAGCGCCCAGCGGGGGTTTGAGCAGTGGTCGACTTTCACAGCCACGGAGCGCGGCCGCATCCTGCGCCGCGCTGCGGATTTGCTGCGTCTGCGCAACCGCGAACTGGCTGAGCTGGAGGTTCGTGATTGCGGCAAGCCGATCCAGGAGGCCTTGGTGGTCGATGTTCAAAGCGGCGCCGACTGCCTTGAATTTTTCGCCGGTGCCGCAGCCACTCTGGCCGGCGCGCAGTACCCTTTGAAAAACGCATTCGCCTACACCCGGCGTGAGCCGCTCGGTGTCTGCGTCGGTATTGGCGCATGGAACTACCCCCTGCAAATTGCCTGCTGGAAATCAGCGCCGGCATTGGCAGCCGGCAACGCCATGATCTTCAAGCCGTCCGAACTCACGCCGATGACGGCTGTGAAACTGGCCGAGATCTACCTGGAAGCAGGCGTGCCACCCGGCGTTTTCAATGTCTTGCAGGGCCGTGGTCACACAGGGGCGCTGTTGGCGGCCCATCCGGGTGTGGCAAAGGTGTCGGTCACGGGCTCAGTGCCGACCGGCAAGCAGGTGATGCAGACCGCCGCGGGCACACTCAAGCGCGTCACCATGGAGCTTGGTGGCAAATCACCGCTGATCGTGTTTGACGATGCTGATTTGGAGCAGGCAGTGGCCGCCGCCATGATGGGTAATTTTTACACTCAGGGCGAGGTCTGCACCAATTGCACCCGGGTCTTTGTCCAGCGGGGCTTGGCTGAGCGGTTTTTGGCCAGACTCAAAGAGCGTACTGCCTTGCTTCGGGTCGGCGATCCAATGGATGAACTCACCGAGGTGGGGGCTCTGATTTCCAAAGCCCATGCCGAGAAGGTCATGGCTTACATTGCCAGCGGCCAGGCAGAGGGCGCTACGCTCAGTTTTGGCGGGCAACGTCTGGAAATACCTGGCTGCCCGGGCGGCGATTTTGTGGCGCCGACCATTTTTTCAGATTGCCAGGATGGAATGCGCATTGTGCGGGAGGAAATATTTGGCCCTGTTTTGTCTATGCTGGTGTTCGATGACGAAGATGAAGTCATCGCCCGCGCCAACAACACACGGTTCGGCTTGGCGGCCGGGGTGTTCACCAGCGATATCTCCCGGGCCCACCGGGTCGTGGCCCGCCTGAAGGCTGGCATTTGCTGGATCAACAACTACAACATCACGCCTATCGAGATGCCTTTTGGTGGTGCAGCCGAGTCTGGTATTGGCCATGAGAACAGCATGGTCGCAATGGATCACTACACCCAATTGAAAACGGTCTATGTTGAGTTGGGTCAGGTCGCGTGCAGCTACCGTTGAACGGCTGATTCACGTTGATGACAAGCTTCGACTACATCATTGTCGGCGCCGGCTCGGCGGGTTGCGTGCTGGCCAATCGGCTCAGTGAGGACGGTGCCGCCAGCGTACTTCTGTTGGAGGCGGGCGCGCTGGACCACAGCCTATTTATTCATATGCCCTCGGCCTTGTCCTACCCGATGGCAAACCAGAAGTACACCTGGTTGTATGAGTCCGAAGCCGAACCCTACATGAATGGCCGTCGGATTCACTGTCCGCGGGGCCGTGTGATCGGCGGTTCTTCATCGATCAACGGCATGGTCTACATTCGTGGGCACGCCCTTGACTACGACGCTTGGGCCAATCGTGCGGGGCTAGAGAACTGGTCTTATGCCCATTGCCTGCCCTATTTCCGCAAGGCCGAGACCCGGGCTCAGGGTGGTGACGCCTACCGGGGCGATGCGGGACCGCTGCATGTGAGCACCGGTGCCTGCGGTAACCCGCTTTACGGCGCCTTTATTGAGGCCGGCAAGCAAGCGGGCTATCCCTATACCGGTGATATGAATGGTTACCAGCAAGAAGGACTGGGGCCGATGGATATGACGGTTCACAAAGGTCGGCGCTGGAGTACAGCGATGGCCTATTTGCGCCCCGCCTGGAAACGCAAGAACTTGACACTGCAAATGCGCAGCCTGGTGACTCGGGTGATGTTCGAAGGTGAGACATCGCGGCGAGCGGTTGGCGTTGAAGTGGTTTACGAGGGTCAATTGCAGCAACTTCGGGCTGCCAAAGAAGTGATATTGGCCGGAGGTGCCATCAATTCGCCGCAGTTGCTCAAATTGTCAGGGATTGGCCAACCCAAGGAACTGCAACCTCTGGGCATTGCCCTGACGGCGCCGTTAGCCGGGGTGGGTGAGAACCTACAGGATCATCTGGAGACCTATGTGCAGTTCGAGTGCACCCAGCCAATCACCCTGTTTTCTGCGCTCAAACCGCTCAACAAGCTCAAGATTGGTTTGGAGTGGTTGTTGTTCAGCTCTGGTCTTGGTGCCACCAACCATTTTGAGTCGGGTGGTTTCATTCGCAGCGAAGCCGGTGTGCGGCACCCCGACCTGCAGTACCATTTTTTACCGATGGCGGTGCGTTATGACGGCAAGTCGCCGGCCACCTGTCATGGTTTTCAGGCCCATGTTGGTCCGATGCGGCCGACCAGTCGGGGCCATGTTCGCTTGCGTGACGCCAAGGCAACCACTGCGCCCAGCATATTGTTCAATTACATGAGCACAGAGCAGGATCGCAAAGAAATGCGGGCTGCCGTGCGCCTGACACGCGAAATTTTTCAGCAAACGGCCTTTGACGCTTACCGTGGCGCCGAGTTGTCGCCCGGCATCCGGGTGCAAAGCGATGACGATATCGATGCGCACATCCGTGCCAATGCCGAGACCGCCTACCACCCTTCGGGCACCTGCCGTATGGGGACGGATGACAGGGCGGTTACCGATGGTCAGGGGCGGGTTCATGGCGTTGAGCGCCTGCGCGTCGTCGACGCGTCCCTGATGCCGCGTGTCGTTAGCGGCAATCTCAACGCCCCCACCATCATGATGGCTGAGAAACTCTCCGATGCGATTCGTGGCCGCGCACCGATGCCGACGGCGGTCGTGCCTGTGTTCGAGCATCCGAATTACATGGCTGTCCAGCGCTGACCGGCTCTGCTATGGCGAACAATCAGTCGGACCCTTCTGAGCGCCAAGTGATCGAGCAACTGCTCGCCCGCTGGCCGCTGGCGGCGCGGTCCCGTTTGGTGGCATTGATCGAGAGACATGCGCACCAGGGTGCTTTTGCCATCTTTGACGCGGACAACACCAGCTACCAGCATGACCTGCTGGGCGCATTGCTGCCCTTTATGGAAAACAAGGGTATCTTGACCCGGGACACCATGCCGCCGTCGCTGGCCTTGATCCCGTTTCAAGACATTCCAGGTCGTCGCGAGACATTGCATGCTTACTACCAGCGCCTGTGTGAACTGGACGATCAGATCTCTTACCCCTGGGCTTCTCAGATTTTTTCAGGTTTTACTCTGCGTGAACTGAAAATCGAGCTTGATGATCTGCTGTCTGGCACACCGCCCATTCCGGTCCAGTCATGGGTTAATGGTGCGCTTCAAAACGCATTCGTACAGCGGCCCCGCGTGCTACCCGGGCAGCAAGCCTTGTACCAGGCTTTGATGCAGCATGGCATTGAGGTGTTTGTGGTCAGCGCTGCCAGTGAAGAGCTGGTGCGCATGGTGCTGGCGGATCCGCACTATGGCTACGGCGTCAAACCCGAAAATGTCATCGGGGTGTCCTTGCTGCTGAAGGACCGGCAGACCGGTCAATTGACAACGGCCCGAAAGCAGATCAAGAACGGCTGCTATCAGCCCGTTGACTTGCTCGATCATGAGTTGACACCGACCCTGTGGGCTCCTTTGCCCTGGTACGAAGGCAAGCAGGCTGCTATTCACACCTATGTTCACCGTTGGAAGCGACCCATTTTGGTGGCCGGCGATACACCGGCCAGCGACGGGCCGATGTTGTTCCGCAGCGCCCATGTGGAACAGGGTGCATTGCGGCTTTTCGTGTCACGAACAGAGCGTCATTTTGAAACCATGGCGGCATTGCGTGACGACCATGCTGCGGAGCAATTGGCGCACGGCCTGAGCGTGACCGCCCACGACAACTGGCTTGTGGTCCAGCCGCATGAGATCGGGTAAAGTCGGCACGCTGGGTCATCGGCCCTGTCTTCTACCTAATTCCTACGACTACTGCGACCATGTCCGAACCCTCCAACAACCGGTTTTCAAGCCTGTTAGCCTCCCGTCCTTGGTTGCTGGCAGATGGCGCCACCGGCAGTAACTTGTTTGACGTGGGCCTGATGTCCGGCGATGCCCCCGAGCTTTGGAACATTGACCACCCTGACCGCATCAGGGCGCTCCACCAAGGCTTTGTCGAGGCCGGTGCCGACATCATTCTCACCAACAGCTTTGGCGGCACCACCTACCGACTGAAGCTGCACAACGCTCAAACCCGGGTGGCAGAGATCAATCTAGCGGCTGCCCGTTTGGCCAGGCAAGTTGCCGATGCCAGCGGTCGCGTGGTGGCGGTGGCCGGTAGCATGGGGCCTACGGGCGAAATCATGGAACCCATCGGGCCATTGAGCTTCGAGTTGGCGAAAGAGGCTTTCGCCGAACAAGCCAGAAGTCTGGCCGAAGGTGGGGCGGACGTCCTTTGGCTGGAAACTATGTCCTCCAAGGAAGAGGTCGAGGCGGCCGTGGCTGGGGCGGCCACTGTGGGCCTGCCCATTGTGTGCACGCTGAGTTTTGACACCAATGGTCGCACCATGATGGGTATTTCGCCCAGTGACTTTGCCGGGCTAGAGAAAACCTTCACGCCGCGCCTGGCTGCCTGCGGCACCAATTGCGGGACGGGCGCGTCTGAATTGGTGGCCTGCATCCACAACTTGGCTGAGGCGATGGGGCCAGAAGTGGTGTTGGTTGCCAAAGGCAACTGCGGTATTCCCCAGTATGTCGACGGTGCCATCTGCTACAACGGCACGCCCGAACTGATGGCCGTGTACGCCAAAATGGCGCTTGATGCAGGCGCTCGCATCATCGGGGGCTGCTGCGGCACCACTGCCAGGCATCTGCGCGCGATGCGTGAGGCGCTTGACAGCCATACGCGCGGCATTAGCCCAGCGCTTGAAGCCATTGTTAGCCAGTTGGGTGATGTTTCAACGGGCGCCCGTGCGCAATGGGGTGGCGAGCAAAGTCGCTTGGGTGGTGCTGCGCCCGGCGCCAACCTGGCGCGCGGGCGTGGCCGGCGATCGGGCGGCGCCTGAGCTAAAGTAAGTTGCGTTTGATTTTTTTGTCCCATTCTCGCACCAGAACTTTGGTGTCGCCTTCGTAGGCTTCAAGCCGACCCGTGACATGCCAATGGGTGGCCGTGGCGGTCATGGTCGAGTAGGTCTCGGTCCGCACTTTCCACTCGCCACGCGAGGTCTCTGTGGACCAATGGCACTCTTGCCGGGCGGATAAAGGATCGGCGGGCAGTATGCTGTACGACTCACGACCACAGCCCCAGGTGCACAACCCGTGCTCGTCGATCACGTTTCGGCCAAAGTCATCAACGATGCTCATGCGGCGCTCGCCGGTACGCTGGTCCACCAGCAATTCCCGCTTGTTCCACGGCTTGTCCAGCACGGTCAGCTTGACGGCAGGTGCCGCTTCTGCCGGGGCAAAAACGGGCGCCTTTTCATTGCGGCTGGGTTTGCGGACTGGCACATCGATGTGGCTCGCCCCAGTCTGTACGGTCAGCGTCACCGGTTCGGGGGCTGGCCAGATCAACGGCCAGTAGCTGGTTGAAATCGAAACCCGCAGGCGGTGGCCCTTGGGGATGCGGTAGGCCACGTCATCGAGTTGGATTTTCAGCGTGTAGGTTTTGCCTGGCTCTAGGGCTTCAGGGTGTTCGTGACTGTCGCGATGGCACAGATTGGCCACGGCGTAAGTCAGGCGGGACACCGCGCCATCTGGCCATACCGCGTTCAGTCTTACGGCTGCCACTGCCACTGGCCTGTTGGCGCTGACTCTAAGGTTCAAAACGGGCGCTCCGACCAAGTCCATATCCCGTGTCAAGGGCGCTGAATCAAAAGTCAGCGAGCCAGCGTCGTCCTGCCGCTGGTCCCCCGGGAACTCCGGGCCCATCCAGATGATGCAGTACTCACCGCTGTCAGCGCCGGTATGTTGCGGCGAGCTGATGGGGCGTTTGATTTTGGCGCCGGCGTCGCGGCCCAGACCGTCCGGGTTCAGGTGCCAGCGCTGCAGTTCGTGCCGGTCGGCCGGCCACACCTGGTCGCTGACCCAGCGCCCGGGGATATGTGCCACAGAGGCGCCGGGCCGGCCCAGGTCCATGATGTAGGTGCGAAAGGCTGGGTCTTGCTCGACCCCGGTCGGCTGGTCTTTAAGCCAACGGTCCCACCAGCGCAGCGCTTCCTGCAGAAAGCCGATGCGTGGCTCAGGCACAGCGAAATGTGGGTACTTGTGCGCCCAAGGGCCAATAATGCCTTTGACGGGCGCCTGAATGCTGCTCACCAGGCGCGGTACGGCGTTGGTATAGGCGTCGTTCCAGCCGCCAATGGCCAGCACGGCGGCATCAATGGCGCCGATGTCCTCGCACACCGAGCCATGCTTCCAGTAGGCATCACGGTGCGGGTGTTCCAGCCAGGGGACAGCCAGCAAGGGCTCGGCCTGCAGTCGTGCCAGCCACATGTCGCGCCAGTGGTCGCCGACCAGCGCTGGGTCTGGCGGGCGTGATGAATAGGCAAACATGGTGGCCGACCAGCCCAGGTTCTCATTGAGCAAGCACCCGCCTTTGTAGTGGATGTCGTCACTGTAGCGGTCGTCGGTGGAGCACAGGGTGATGATGGCCTTCAGGCCCGGCGGCCGGCGTGCCGCAACCTGCAGGCCGTTAAAGCCGCCCCAAGAGATGCCCATCATGCCGACCTCGCCCGTGCACCAGGGTTGCTGCACCAGCCAGGCGATCACGGCCTCGGCGTCGGCCAGTTCCTGTTCCGCGTACTCGTCCAGCATGATGCCGTCTGAGTCGCCGTTGCCGCGCATGTCTACCCGCACGCAGGCGTAGCCATGTCCTGCCAGGTACGGATGGGTCAAGGCATCGCGCACGATGGTGCCGTCTCGCTTGCGATAGGGCAGGTACTCCAGCACCGCCGGCACCGGTTTTTTGTCGCTATCGGTCGGCAGCCATAGTCGCGCCGCGAGTTGGGTCCCGTCTGGCAGTGGAATCAGCGTGTGGGGAATTTCGCGGACCTTGCGCGGAAACGATTTGACTGTCTTCATGGTGCCAGTGCCTTTGTTTTTGTGTCTCTCACCAGACTGAGCATAAGTGAATCGCAGGTCTGAATCAATATGTGTCCGGTGGCTTTGAATCGCCACGCTGGCATTTGCAGCATGACATTGGTGGCAAACTCTCTCCTGACCAAATTGGCTCTCATTTCACTCCTTACAAACCCCTACGCCCCTCTATGACCGATCTCCCAAGTGCCCCATCCCCGTCGTCGACCTATTTGGTGGGAGTGGACACCGGCGGCACCTACACAGACGCGGCCATCATTGACGCTGCCAGTCACCGCGTCATTGCCTCTGCCAAGGCCATCACGACCAAGGGCGACTTGGCCATTGGCGTGGCGGAGGCGATCACCCGCGCTGTCGGTTTGTTGCCACAAGGCCTGCAGCCGCAACATATTTCGCTGGTGTCGGTGTCCACCACGCTGGCCACCAATGCAGTGGTGGAGGGGCATGGCAGTGCCGTCGGCGTGGTGTTGATCGGTTTTGATGCCGCCATGGTCGCGCGCACCGGTATCGCCCAAGCTTTCCCTGGGATGCCGGTTGAGTCGGTGGCTGGTGGGCATGACCACAATGGTGACGCCCGTGTGCCGCTGGATACGGAGGCACTGGAGGCCGCGCTGGCACGCATGGCTGACAAAGTGGATGCCTTCGCCGTGGCTGGTGCCTTTGCCGTGCGCAATGCGGCACATGAGCATGCGGCACGTGAGCTGATTGTGGCGCGCACGGGCAAGCCGGTGACCTTATCGACCGAGCTGTCTTCCTCGCTCGATGCACCGCGCCGGGCCTTGACGGCGGCCCTCAATGCCCGGCTGATCTCCCGGGTGAGCAATTTGATCGAGGCCGTGCAACGGGCCATGGCGCAGCTGCAAATTCGTTGCCCGCTGATGATCGTCAAGGGTGACGGCACTTTGGCGCTTGCCGAATCGGTGGTGACACGACCGATCGAAACTGTGTTGTCGGGGCCCGCCGCCAGCCTGGTCGGCGCTCAATGGCTGTCGGGGTTGGACAGCTTCATCATGTCAGACATGGGGGGTACCACCACGGACCTGGGTGTGCTGCTGAATGGGCGACCACGCGTCGCATCGGATGGCGCCGAGGTTGGAGGCTGGCGCACCATGGTGCGGGCGATTGATGTTCGCACCATTGGCTTGGGCGGCGACAGCGAAGTGCTGCTCGGGCCGCAGGGCAAGCTCAGCATCAGCACACAGCGGATCGTGCCGGTGGCGTTGGTGGGCCAGCGCTACCCCGAGGTGCTGGCCATGCTGGAGGCTGACCTGGCCGATGTCGATGGTGGCAGTTCTATGCAGGGTCGGTTTGTGTTGTTGCCTTTTGGCGCCCGTGCTGATTCACCCACAGGTGAGTTGACCGCACGCGAGCGTGAGGTCCTGGAGCAGATTGGCGAACGCCCGCAAGCCTTGCGCAAGGTGGCCCATTCGTTGTCGGCGCAGCGTGCGATCAGCTCCCTGCGGCGTAAAGGCTTGATCCAGCTCAGCGGTTTCACACCGTCGGATGCTGCGCATGTGCTGGGTTTACAAGCCAACTGGTCCAGCGAGGCGGCCAAGCTGGCGGGCCAACTCGGGGCCCGCTTGCGCGAAATGAAGTTCCCGACGCCCGAGCGCACCGAGCAATTTGCGCGAGATGTCTGGAACGAGACCGTGCGGCTGACCGGGCGTGCCATTTTGGACACCGCTTTGGGCGTCAAACTGGCCGATGACCAGCTGCTCGATGCCGTCTGTCGAGGCCATACTCTACTGGGCTTGGCAACGGTTAGCCTGAAACCGAGCGTGCCCGTGGTGGCCGTGGGTGGACCGGTCAAGGTGTATTACCCTGAGGTGGCGCGGCGCTTGGGTTGCGATATGGTGTTTCCCGATTACTGCGATGTGGCCAATGCAGTCGGCGCGGCAACCGGTGTGGTCGCCCAGACCGTGGTGGTGCGCGTTGCCGGCGACGGCAGTGGTGTGTTCGTAGTTCATTCCACGGTGGGCACCCAGCAGTATCGCGACCCGGCGGAAGCCCTGGGCCAAGCCACCAAGATGGCGCGCGAGGCGGCCCGAACCGCGGTGCTGGCCATGGGGGCACAGGCGCCAGAGGTCAAGCTCACCCTGCAAAAGACCATGCTGCCCAACGCCACCAGTGATACCGGACTGCTGGAAGCCGTGATCACTGCAGAGGCGATCGGGCGGCCCAATGCGGCGGCCTGAGCTGACGGGGTGGGCTAACTCAGTGCGGCAAAGTGCCCGAGTCACGGCTCGCCAGTAGCGCAAGCACCTTGGTGAGTCCCTGGGTCAGTTGATCCAGCGTGCCTGCGCTGTTCAGACTGATCCGGATGGCCCTGGGAGCCGGCGTGCGGCCTGCGACAAACTGGTCTGCCGTTCGCACCAGCACGCCCACCTGTCGCAGCGCGGCTGCAAAGCTGGACGAGGTCCAGATCTCTGGTAAGGGCAGCCATAGGTGTGGGTGGTCCGGGCGCCAGCGGTAACCCAGCCCTGACAAGATCCGGTGCGCCAGTTGTTGCCGCTCGGCGATGTGAGCACGTTGCAGGCCGATCAGACGCTGGGCCTCGCCGTTGGCCAGCCATTGCGTGGCGATCTCAGGCATCAAGGGCGCAACCATCCAGCAATCGGCCCGTATGCTCGCGGCTACTTTGTCCAGCCAGGCCGGCGAGGCTTCCAGAAAACCGACGCGCAAACCAGGGGCGAAGACCTTGCTCATGCTGGCCATCAAAAAACTGTGGTTCGGCAGCAAGGTCGAAATCGCCGGTGGTGGATTCGCCAGCACGGCCGCGTGCACCACGTCTTCCATTAACAGCAGGTTACGGCGTTGGACAACAGCCGCAATCGCCTCGCGGCGCGCGCTGCTCATGGTGCTGGTTGTCGGGTTGTGCAGGGTCGGTGAACAAAAAAGCAGTTTGCCTTGGAAGGTCTGGGCGGCGCGGTCCAAGGCATCGGGCTGCAGGCCCTCATCGTCCATGGCCACGCCGATCACCTGTAAGCGGAGTGAGCGCGCCAGTGACAGCAAGCCCGGGTAGGTGAGTGACTCGGTCAGCAAGGTGTCACCAGGCCGGGCAATAGTTCGCAACACGCCGGCGAGTGCGTGCTGGGCACCGTGGGTCACCATCACGCGGTTCCAGTCACCGCTGGTGCCAAAGGTGCGCAGCCAGTCCGCACCAATCATGCGGTGCCGCTTGACACCGGTTTCCGGTTGGTAAAGCAACAACTCAGCCAAGCGGTTCGGGTCCTGCCTCAGCTGATCGAAAACGCCCAGCAAAGCCACACTTTCATCATTGGGGACGGCGACGTTGTAGGCCAGGTCAATCGGGGCGTTCGCGTTTGTCGAGCCATCTTGGTTTGTCGCCGCATTGAGATGCCGCACATAGGTGCCGTCGCCGACCCGCGCTGTGGCCAGCCCCCGTCGCTCCAGGCTGGCATAGGCCCGGCTCACCGTGCCGGTGGTCACCCCCAGCCGTTTGGCCAGCACCCGGTGAGGCGGCAGTTTGTCGCCAGCGGCCAACTGACCCGTCAAAATGGTTTGCGACAGGTCGGATGCAATGGCGTGGTATTTGGGCGTCGGCACAGTGAGGGTCAGTGACTGAGCAGTGTCATACCGACGCGTTCAGTAGTGCGGCGGGGTGATGACCCACAGCACGCGGGTGGGAATATCAGCCGGGTTGGCACAACGATGAACCTCGGCGCTCTTGAATGAGAAACTGTCACCCTCCTGCAGCCGGAAGTGACGGTCTGAGACCCACAGGTCCAGGGTGCCCGCCAGCACAACCCCGGCTTCGGCACCGTCGTGGCTGTAGTTTTCACTGTCGGCACCGGGCTCGATGGTGCTGATCAGCAGTTCCAGCGGGCCGCTCAAGTTGGGTGAAAGTAATTCTTCGGTGATGCCCAGGCCGGTGAAAGACAGGCGCCGCCGGTGCTGGGCCCGGACCACAATGTCGCGCTCATGGGCAGCACCTTGAGGCCCGTCCTGGAAAAACCAGTTCATGTGCACGCCAAGGGCATCGCTGATTTTTTTCAAAACGCCAATCGGCAGGCGTGACTGGTTGCGTTCAAGCTGGCTCAGGTAGCCTACAGAGATGCCGGCCAATTGCGCAACTTCCTTGAGCGTCATGGCCTTGATCTGGCGCAGTTCACGCAATTGCTCGCCGATGGCGGCCTCTGGGTCAAGCTGCTGCGGGCTGGCCTCGACCCGCGCCGACACGTCGGGCAGAGGCAGGCTCAGCGCTTGAATGGCCATGTTACTGGCCCGAGGCTGGGGCGATGGTCGTGGCGGTAGGGGCTGCCCCCTTGATGCGAGCGCTGCTCGGGTCGTAAAAAGGCACCAGGGACGCTGTAGCGGCAACCTTGACGCCAGCCACTTCGATCTCGTATCGGCCCGCCATGACAAAGTCTTTGTCGGCCAGCCCAGCCGAATTTTCGACGTAGCCCATGCCCAGCGATTGCCCGAGGGCATGGCCGAACATGCCAGATGAAATGCGGCCAACGATCACGCCGTTGCGCCAGATCGGCTCGTTGTGGTACAGCAAATGGGCAGGGTCGCTCAGCGCAAACTGCACCAGTCGCCGGTTCACGCCCTGCTGGCGTTGGCTGAGCAGCGCATCCCGACCGATGAAACCGCCCGGCTTGTCCCAGGCCACAGCAAAGCCCAGGCCCGATTGAACCGGCGTGTCTTCGTCGCTGATGTCGTGGCCCCAGTGACGATAGGCTTTTTCCATGCGCAGCGAGTTCAGGGCGTGGTAGCCGGCCAGCCGCAGGCCAAAGGGCTCCCCCGCGGTCATCAAGGCGTCAAACACCGCTGGTGCGCATTCGGTCGGGATATAGATCTCCCAGCCCAGTTCACCGACATAGGTGATGCGGCTGGCTCGCACCCGGGCATAGGCCAGGTCGATGGTTTGCGATGTGCCAAACGGGAAAGCGGCGTTGGACAGGTCAGCATCGGTCAGCGTTGCGAGCAATTCACGTGAGCGCGGCCCCATCAGGCTCAGTACGGCCATGCCAGCGCTGACATCTGTCGCCGTGGCCCGCGCGTCCTGCGGAATCTGGCGTTGCAGCCAGGTGAAGTCACGCACCTGGGTGGCGGCAGCCGTCACCACCATAAATCGGTCTGGTGCTTCGCGCGTCACGGTCAAGTCGGCCTCGATACCGCCCCGCACATTCAGCCACTGGGTGTAGACAATCTTGCCCACTGGCACGGCTATGTTATTGGCGCAGATCTGGTTGATCACACGCTCGGCGTCGGGTCCCTGCACCAGAAATTTGGCGAATGAGGATTGGTCAAATAGCCCAACCGCCTCGCGCACGGCCATGTGCTCCTGGGCCGAGTAATCAAACCAGTTTTGCCGTCCGTAGCTGTAGGCGTACTCAGCCTTGACCCCTTTGGGCGCAAACCAGTTCGCCCGCTCCCAGCCTGCCACCTCGCCAAAGCAGGCGCCATGCGCCAGCAGCCGGTCATGCAGGATGGAGCGCCGCACGCCGCGGGCCGTCTCGGGCTGCCGGAACGGCCAGTGCATGGCGTACAGCAGGCCCAGGGTCTCCACCGTGCGGTCTTTCAGGTAGCGCCGGTTGCGTTGAAACGGCATGCAGCGACGAATGTCCACGTCCCACAGGTCCATGGGCGGGTGACCGTCGATGACCCAGTCGGCCAGCACTTTGCCGGCGCCACCGGCGGACTGGATGCCGATCGAGTTAAAGCCAGCGGCCACAAACAGGTTTCGCACCTCAGGCGTTTCGCCCAGCAGGTAGCGGTCGTCAGGCGTGAAACTTTCAGGACCGTTGAAAAACAGGTTGATGCCGGTCTTGGCCAGGGCCGGTGTCCGGTGCATGGCTGCCGTCAGCAGGGGTTCAATGTGCTCCAGGTCATCGGGCAGTTGGTCAAAACTGAAGCTCTCGGGGATGCCTTTCATGCCCCAAGGCTTGGCTACGGGCTCAAACCAGCCTACCAGTAACTTGCCCGCGTCTTCTTTAAAATACGCGCAGCCATCGGGGTCGCGCAGCACTGGCAGGTTGGACGACAAGCCCTCCATGGGCTCGGTCACGATGTAGAAATGCTCTGCCGCATGCAAGGGCACGGTGGTGCCGGCTTTGGCGCCAAGTTCATGGGCCCACATGCCGGCGCAGTTGATCACCGTGTCAGCGCGCATCACGCCTTGAGCAGTACGCACGCCGACGGCGCGGCCGTTTTCCACCAGAATCTCCTCGACCTTGGTGTTCTCAAAAATACGGGCGCCTCGGCTCTTGGCCCCTTTGGCCAGGGCCTGCGTGGTGTCGATCGGGTTGGTGCGGCCGTCCTTGGGCAAAAACACGCCGCCGACCAAGTCGCCGGTATGGACACCAGGCCAGAGCTCGCCGATTTCGCCAGGGGTGAGGGTTTGCACTTCCAGACCAAAGCACTTGGCCATTGATGCGCCGCGCAGCAACTCTTCCAGCCGGGCGGCATGGGTGGCTACGGCCACCGAGCCAGTTTGGCGGAAGCCGGTGGCCTGCCCAGTCTCTTGCTCGAGTGAGGCGTAGAGCGAGGTGGTGTACTGCGCCAGTCGCGTCAGGTTGTAGGTGGCACGCAATTGCCCGACCAGGCCAGCGGCATGCCAAGTGGTGCCGCAGGTGAGCTGCTTGCGTTCGAGCAGTACCACGTCGGTACAGCCCCGCAGGGTCAGGTGGTAAGCAATGCTGCAGCCCACGATGCCGCCGCCGACAATAACCACTTGCGCCCGATTTGGCAGGTCCATGGAATCACCTCTTAGTGAAAAAACTCAATCCAATTATACTGCCGTGAAATATTGATAACAATTTTCACGAAGCTCTCTATAATTTAAACGGGAACTTGACGTAGTGTGCGGTGTTGGCGATGGGTTTCGCTGGCCAACGGGTCCATGGAGACGGATATGACAGAGTATGCAAAAGTCGTCGTCATCGGCGGCGGGGTTGTTGGCTGCAGTTGTTTGTACCATTTGGCTCAAATGGGCATCTCTGACGCCCTGTTGCTTGAGCGCGATGAGCTGACCTCGGGTTCAACCTGGCATGCTGCCGGCAATCTGCCCACTTTTTCGACCAGCTGGAGCATCCTCAAGCTGCAGAAGTATTCCGCTTCGCTCTACCGTCAACTGGCCGCCTCGGCCGAGAACCCGATCAACTACCACGTAACCGGCTCGGTTCGGCTGGCACATACCCGCAACCGCATGGATGAGTTCCACCATGTGCAGAGCATGGCCAAGGCCAACGGTCTGGATTACGACATCCTGTCGCTGAGTGACCTGAAGCAACGCTACCCCTTCATCGAGACGCATGACCTGCTGGGTGCGCTGTGGGATCCGCTCGATGGCGACATTGACCCATCGCAATTGACCCAGGCCCTGGCCCGCGCGGCACGTGAGCTGGGCGCCCGTGTGCGCCGGCATACTCGGGTCACGGCCTTGGCGCAAAAGCCCAATGGTGAGTGGTTGGTGACCACCGACAAAGGCGATGTGGTGGCCGAAGTGGTGGTCAACGCCGCCGGTTACCGGGCCGGTGAGATCATGGCCATGGTCGGTCGGCATTTGCCGATTGCCGTGATGTCGCACCAGTACCTGGTGACTGAAGACGTGCCAGAGCTCAAAGACCGCAGCGAGCGCCTGCCGCTGCTGCGCGATCCAGACACCTCTTATTACCTGCGGCAGGAGCGTGACGGCTTCATCCTGGGGCCCTACGAGTGGAAGGCCACGCCAATGTGGCTCGATGGCATGCCCGATGATTTTGCCAACCAGCTGTGGAATGACGATTTCGGCCGGCTGGAGAGCTACATCGAGGACGCGATGGCACGTGTGCCTGCCTTGGCGCGTGCCGGCATCAAACGCGGCGTGAACGGGCCCATTCCCTATTCGCCCGATGGCAACCCCTACATCGGACCCGAGCCCGGGCTGCGCAACTTCTTTCACTGCAACACCTTCAGCTTTGGCATCACCCAGGGCGGTGGTGCCGGCAAGGCCCTGGCCGAGTGGGTGATTCATGGCCAGACCGAGTGGGACCTGTGGTCGCTGGACCGGCGCCGTTACACCGACTACGCCACCACAGACTACACCGTGGCCAAGGCCATTGAGGTCTACCAGAATGAGTACGCGTCCTCCTTCCCTTATGAAGAGCGGGCGGCCGGCCGGCCGCTGCGT
This sequence comes from Comamonas sp. lk, assembly GCA_945925985.1. Lineage (GTDB taxonomy): Bacteria > Pseudomonadota > Gammaproteobacteria > Burkholderiales > Burkholderiaceae_C > Rhodoferax. The sequence continues at coordinate 73,425 of CAMELV010000005.1, forward strand.
CCTTCGCCCCTGTATGAAACTCTCAAGGCCAAGGGCGCCCGATTTGGCGCCCGTGGCGGCTGGGAGCGCGCGGTGTACTTTGACCTGGATGGCACCGTGCCCGAAGAAAACCTGTCCTTCCGGCGTGAGAGCGTCTGGCATGCAGCCGTTGCCCAAGAGGTGGCGGCAGTGCGCGAGCGGGTTGGCGTGCTGGACTTGCCTGGCTTCACCAAGTTTGAGCTCAAAGGCGAGGGTGCGGCCCAACACCTTGACCAACTCTCCTGCTCCAAGCTGCCCGGGCTGGGCCGGGTGTCATTGGCCTATGCGCTGACGCCCACCGGCAAGCTGCTGAGCGAGTTCACCATCACCCGGTTGGGGCCCGACCATTTCTACATCATCAGTGCCGCGATTGCCGCCACGCACGACATGGACTTACTCACAAACGGTCTGCCTCCCGGCAGCCCGATTACCGTGCGTGATCTGTCTGCCGAGCTGGGCTCACTCATCATCGCCGGCCCGCGCGCCCGCGAGGTGCTGTCGCAGGTGACCGGGGCCGATCTGTCCAACGCCGGGTTCCCTTGGCTGACGGCGCGCGAGATCACCGCCGTGACGGGGCCCATGCTGGCGATGCGGGTCAACTACGTGGGCGAGCTGGGCTGGGAACTGCACGCCCCGATCGCGCAAATGCCTGCCTTGTACGCTGCAGTCTGGGCTGCAGGCCAGGCCTTTGATATCCGCGACTTTGGTATGTACGCCATGGACAGTCTGCGGGTTGACAAATGCTACCGCGGCTGGAAAAGCGATTTGGAGAGCGGCTACTCACCCTTGGACGCGTCCCTGGACCGTTTCATTGACCTTAAAAAGCCGTCTTTTGTGGGACGCGATGCCCTGTTGGCCGAGCACAGCCGCGGCGCTGCCCAGCGCTTTGTGCCGCTGGTGTTCGACGAACCCGGCGAGGCCGAGGCCCCTTACTGTGCCCAGGTCTTCCATGGCACGGACAACGTGGGCCTGACCACATCTGGCGTCTGGAGCCACACGCTCAAGCAAAGCGTAGCGCTGGCCTATGTGCGGGCCGACTTGGCGCAACCGGGCACCCGGCTCGAGGTGAATGTGTTGGGCCAGCGACGCAGTGCCACAGTGCAAGCCGAGCCTTTGTACGATCCGACCAACGCACGGCTGCGTGCCTAGGCCTTGTTTTCAGTGAATTTTTATAGTTTTTCATTTAGGGGTTACAGATGAGCGCAATCGAAGAGACCGTGGTTCGTCGTGGTGGTGCCAGGGAGGCCCGGCGTGCGGCACGCGCGGCGCCGCTGCCTGACAGTCTGCGTCCCGTTCGGCCCGGCATGATGGGCGGCAGCTACAAGCCGCTCAAAGACGCCGACGTGCTGAAAATCCACAACGCGGCCCTTGATGCCCTGGAGACCATTGGCTTTGCCGATGCACCGCAAAGCGGCATTGACGCCATGACCAAGGTCGGCGCCAAGCTCACAGACTCGGGCCGCCTGCTGTTCCCGCGCGCACTGGTCGAAGACACCATTGCCAACGCCGGTCGCCATTTTGTGCTGCATGGCCAAGACCCGAAACATGACATGGAGCCCTGGGGCTCGAAGGTGTATTTCGGCACCGCGGGGGCGGCGGTCAGCATGGTGGACGCCCGCACGGGCGAATACCGAGACTCCACGACGCAAGACCTGTACAACATTGCCCGTGTGGTGGACACGCTGGAGCACATCCATTTCTTCCAGCGCTCGGTGGTGTGCCGTGACCTGGCGCTGCCTGAAGAAATGGATTTCAACACCACCTACGCTTGCGTGGCGGGCACCACCAAACACGTGGGTGCCAGTTGGGTCGCGCCCGAGCATGTGGAGCAAAGCCTGAAGATGCTGCACATGATCGCTGGTGGCGAAGACAAATGGCGTGCTCGCCCCTTCGTTAGCCAGTCAAACTGCTTCGTCGTGCCGCCCATGAAGTTTGCCTACGACGCCTGCAAGTGCCTGGAAGTCGCGGTGCATGGCGGTATGCCGGTGCTGCTGCTGTCGGCCGGTCAGGCCGGCGCCACCGCCCCGGCCTCTTTGGCCGCAGCGCTGGTGCAAGAGGTGGCCGAGTGCTTGGCCGGCCTGGTCTATGTGAATGCGCTCAAGCCCAAGGCGCCGGCCATTTTTGGCACCTGGTGTTTTGTGTCTGACCTTCGCACTGGCGCCATGTCGGGTGGCAGCCCGGAGCAGGCGCTGCTTTCAGCCGCCAGCGCCCAACTGTCGCGCTTTTACGACCTGACCGGCGGCACCGCCTCCGGCATGAGCGACGCCAAGCTGCCAGACGCCCAATCCGGCTATGAAAAAGCCTACAACCACGCGCTGGTGGGCAACAGCGGCGCCAACCTGATTTACGAGTCAGCCGGCATGCTGGCCAGTCTGCTGGGTTTCTCGCTGGAAAGCCTGCTGATCGACAACGACATCATTGGCGCGGTGCAGCGGACCATCCGCGGCATCGAGGTGGACGACGAGTCGATCTCTCTTGACACCATGCGCCAGGTTTGTCTGGAGGGTCCGGGCCATTACCTGGGCTCGGACCAGACCCTGAAGCTGATGCAACGAGACTACCTGTACCCGCAGATCGGTGACCGCTCAAGCCCTAACCAGTGGGTGGAGCAGGGCAGACCCACGTTGCTGGACCGGGCCTCCACAAAGCTCAACAGCATCCTGGCCAGCCACTACCCGACGCATATTCCGGCGGCCATTGACGAGGCCATTCGGCAACAGTTCCCGGTGCGCCTGCCGGTGGAAGGCATGCGGCCCAAGCCTGTCGTGCGCTAGGGCTGCGCCCTCAGGGGGGGCAGCACCGCCGCTGGTTGGTGCGAGCGCCTGATGATGTACAGGCCGCAAGCAATGATGATCATCGCCCCCAGCAGGGTGTGCGTGCCGGGTAGGGTCTGCCAAATCAGCCAATCAAGCCCCACGCCCCAGATCAGGGCGGTGTATTCCAGGGGCGCCACCACGGCGGCCTGACCATGTCGAAAGGCCTGGGTGATGGTCAATTGGCCCAAGAAGCCGGTGACCGCCAGCGCGGCGATCAAAGGCCAATGCGCCGGTTGGATGGCGACCCAGCTTGGCGCCGCCAGCAGGCCGGCGCCAACTCCGAGCTGCAGGGTCATCCAGAACACCAGGCTGCTGCTGGTGTCTGTGCGGCTGAGAATGCGCCCGGCCACCGCAGAGACCGCGTAACACACGGCCGCGCCCAGGACCGCCAGGGCACCCATAGACAGCATGGCGTTGGCGCTGGGGTTCATGGCCACCAGCACCCCGATCAGCCCGCCCACCAGACAGACCCAGTGGCGGGTGTGTACAGCCTCTTTCAAGAAGGGGACCGCCAGCACGGTGATGATCAGAGGCGCGATGAATGAAATGGCGTAGGCGTCGGTCAGGGTCAGCCTTTGCACGCCATAGGCGAACATCGGTAGCATGACAATACCGACCAGCCCTCTGAACAGATGCAGCGGCCAGCGTACCTGCAGCAGCTGGGGGCCTTCACCCCGCCACAGCACATACAGGCAGACCAGCGGCATGGCAGACAGCCCGCGCAGTGCCGCAACCTGCATGGGCGGGTAGCTGCCGGTCAAGGCCTTCATGATCGCGTCCATCATCGAAAACGAGCCGACAGCAGCCAGCATGGCAGCGATGCCCAGGCTATTTTCAGAATATTTCATGGGGCGTATTAGATAACAGCGGGTCCGAGCAGTTGTTCCCTACCAGACTGTTGGCTGCATCCAATCAGCATTTGCTATATAAATAATAGCTAAGTATCCAAGAAAGAGAGAGGCTAACCCTGCACAGTTTTAATTGAAATGCCTACAATGTACATGTATTAAGTACATAAAAGAATTATATGTCCATCTCTATTGCCCAATCCCGCCAACAGCTCTCTGCCCTGATCGCCGCGGCTCAGCAGCAGCCCCAGGTCATTACCAACCGCAACACGCCGGTTGCGGTGCTGGTGTCGGTCGACTACTTTGCCCGCAGCGAGGCCGCTGTCAAACCCTTGGCCGACAGCTTTTATAGCCAGGTGCTGCAACTGCGTGAGACTTTCCCGCCGCAGGACGACACTGGCTTTGCCGGGCCAAACTCTGCTGCGCGCCAAACGGCTTGGCAGCGCGCCAATGTCTTTATCGACCCCGCTTAGGGCAACTCTGCAATGAGCGCCACCATCGTTCTGGCAGACACCAACGTCATCAGTGAGTTGGTCAGAAGCACCCCCGACCCGCAGGTGATGCGCTGGCTCCAAGAGGTGCCACGGATGGCTCTATCCGCCGTCACGCTGGAAGAAGCCCACTTCGGTCTGGCCTGGCAACCCAACACCCGCAAGTTGGCGCTGTTCAACGCACTGGTGGAACGTCTGCACGCGGTGTACCCCATTACCCCCGCCATTGCCCAGCGCGGCGGCGTGTTGCGTGGGCAATTCCAGGCCCAAGGTATCGCCCGCAGCGCCCCAGACATGCTGATTGCCGCCACCGCCATCGAACACCAATTGGTGCTGGCCACCCGCAACGTGCGCGACTTCCTGGGCTGCGGGGTTCAAATCGTCAACCCGTTTGATGCTTTATAAGCGCCGGCCCGGTGCAGTTCTGATTGCACTGTACACAACCCAGCACACCAGGAGGCAGTATGTCCAGCACCATGACCATTCGTCTGGAAGACAGCGTCAAAAACCGGCTCGACCAGCTCGCCAGTGTCACCCAGCGCAGTAAATCCTTTCTGGCCGCCGAGGCGATTGCGGCCTATGTGGATACCAACGAGTGGCAGCTCAGCGAAATTCAGGCCGCGCTCACCGAAGCCGAGGCCCAGGACTACGCCACCGATCAAGACATGGCCGACCTAGCGCTGAAGTGGAATGCCGGTGCCCATGCTGGTAGGCCAAATACGCTTCTGGCTATCTTGCCTTAACGCTACCCTGCGTGCCCAGGCCGTTGGCCGCGCTCATTAAGGTTTAGCTATATAAATAATAGCTAATGACCCAGGTACGACAGGGGCTAGCGCTCGATTTGATGAGAATTGAAACGGGATGGCGTTTGGTGGTGTGTTGCCTCAAAAAAGTATCGTTTATGGATCAATAATCAATAAAAGTATTATTATCGATACATGGACATGTCCTTTCACCTCCAAAAACTAGGGCAAGCCTTCAAAGCCATGCGCACTAACCGGGGTCTGACCCAAGAGGCGCTGGCGGGTTTGGCGGGTGTGACACGCCTGAAGGTGATTGCCATCGAGGCCGGGCGCAGTTCGGTGGCCATGGAGAGCTATGCCAGGCTGGCGGGCGCACTGGGTGCGGAACTGACCTTGTCGCCCCGTACCAGGCCCACGCTGGATGAGCTGAAAGATTTTCAATGAAGGCCGCCACGCACCTGCAGGTCAGCACGCCCCAAGGCAATGCGGGAGAGTTGACGCAGGAGCAAGGTCAATTTTTGTTTGGCTATGGCCCAGCCTCTGCCGATGCGGCGGTCAGTCTGACCATGCCAGTGCGCAAGGCGCAATTTGCGCATGCCTCCTTGCACCCTATCTTTCAAATGAATTTGCCAGAGGGCTTTTTACTGGAGGCGCTGCAAAACCGCCTGGCCAAAATCGTCAACCTGGAGCCCATGTTGCTGTTGGCCCTGTCCAGCGGGCAAGCCCCCATTGGCCGCGTGGCAGTGCGATCCGATTTTGTGAACCCCTTAGCGAGTGCACAGGGCAAAGGCGAGCGTTTGAGTGAAATTTTGGCCTGGGACGGCACCGAGAGTTTGTTTGCCGAATTGGTCGACAAGTACATCTACCGTACCGGCATTTCGGGCGTACAGCCTAAGTTGCTGGTGCCGCAGGTGGCGTTATCCCATGCGATGGAGCCGGCGTCTTCCAAGGCCACGGTGCGCACGCCGGATCTGATTGTGAAAAGCGGTCGCCAGGAATACCCAGGTTTGGCAGCCAACGAGTTTCTCTGCATGAGTATCGCCAAGGCGTCAGGCTTGGCAGTGCCGGAGTTCCATTTGTCCAACAACCAAGAGCTGTTTGTCATGCAGCGGTTTGACAGAACGCCGGATGGCTCGCCCATTGGGTTTGAGGACATGGCGGTTTTGGCGGGATTGTCTTCACGCGAGAAATACAAAACCAGCTACACGCATGTGGCCAAGCTGGTTGAGGCATTTGCGTCTGGCCCCCATGTCATGCCGTCTCTGCAGGCGCTTTTCGATATGGTGGCGCTGTCGTGCGTCGTGGGCAATGGCGATGCGCATCTGAAAAACTTTGGCCTGCTCTATACCGACCCCACCACCAGCGACTGTCGCCTGGCACCGGCGTTTGATCTCATCAACACCACAGCCTACATTCCTGAGGACGTGCTGGCCTTGGATTTATGCGGCCAGAAGTCATTTTTTTCAGCCCGGCAAGGGTTGTTTGATTTTGCCAGGGTATGCCAAGTCGCAGACCCGCGTGACAGAGTTCAGCGGCTGATATTGACCACTGAGATGGTGATCCGGCATGAAGCTGAAGTGGCAGAGTCCATCCCTCATGTGGTAACAGCGATCCAGCACTGCACCGACATGCTCAAAGAAGTCTTCTTTGATTGAGTGAGCCAAGGTAATTGTCGTCAACCCCTTGCCTTAACGCGACCCTGCGCGCCCATGCCGTTGGCTGCGCTCATTGAACTATCGCTATATAAATAATAGCTAGATAACCAAGTAAGGCGAGGGCTAGCGCCCGATTTGACCTGAAACTTGTGACCTTGCCGATAAGTGACCACCATCTGAGCTTGGCGTAGAAGCAGGCAGTATGGCAGCGCTCATCTGGTTTGCTGCCGCTGCCAGGGCTTGGCATAGGTTCGCCTGCCGCTCGCGACGGTTGCCGCCCTGCGCTGAAATCGTGATCGATAGCTCGATGGCTTGCATCTCAATACTCCTGTAATGGCGATGATGGACTCTTCATGCTGAGCACGAAAAGAGCGCGCGGTTTGCACGCTAAAGCGCTACGCTTTTTAGAGCTGCAAGCACCCAGCAGGGTTGGTGATTTCGTGTAAGTAGCTTCATTCCGAAGCGATTGCGAATGCCCGCAACCACGGCTCGACGTGGGCCATATCAAAAGTCCCCGACTCGAACATCTGGATCATCTCCGCGTGGATGAGCAGCGGCGCGCGCCGCAGGCGCCAGCCATTGATACGCAAAAAAACATCGGCAGCGGCAAAGGCAATCCGCTTGTTGCCGTCCACGAACGGATGGTTGATGGCCAGACTCTCCAACAACGCAGCGGCTTCGGCCACGATGTCTTTGTAGTAGCCCGTTTGCGGACGGAAAAGCGCCGCCTCTAGTGCACCGGGGTCGCGCACGCCCATCGCACCACCGTAGCGCTGCATCAACACCGTGTGCATGCCGAGCACATCGGCCACGGTCAGGTGATCGTGTGCCACGAATTATTTGGCCAGTTCGCGGTAGAGACTGTCGAATTCTTCCAGGCTGGACGCGAACGCAGCCATTGCATGGCGGCGGGGGCGTTCCTTCTGCTGCCGGTCGATGTAGTCTCGCAAGGCCTCATCCAGCACTGACTGGAACTGGCGACCCTGGTTTTCGGCGATCTGGCGCAGCGCAGCCAGCACATCGGGTGCGGCCTGAGAGGAAAACTTTTCGCGAACAGCAGTGGTCATAGCTAACTCCATCATGATGGAAATTGATGTTTCATGATAATGCAAGATCAGACGGAGCGCCGTTTGGGTATCAGCAAGGTGTGGCCCGGGGGCACGCAGTACCCATCGCTGATGGCGGGTTGAAAAACGAACAGGGTTTAGGCAAAAACTCCCTCAATCGCCCCTTGCCGGGTTTTTGAACACCTGCCGGGCATGCCAATCCAGGTTGGCGGGATGGGGCAGGTACTCTTTGGCCTGCGGTAGGACCAGCCCGGCACCATGGTACGCCAGCATGCGGTGGGACGCCGACTCGCTGCCATTGAGGTGCTGGCTGAAAACCATCTGGTACGTCCCGGGCAGGATTTTGAATGCACCCAGGTCAAACACCTTGTGGTGTAGGGAGCACATGGCAATGCCGTTGGGCACTTCGTCCGGGCCATTGGCTTGAAACCACTTGATGTGCGCCGCCTCCAGCCCAATGGACTGTTGCCCCATGCGCAGGTCGTGGCCGCACACCGCGCAGCGGTATTGGTAGGCCATCAGTACCTTGGTCCGAAACGCGGGATCACGCCGGCGTTGCTGGTCTCTGGCATTGCCCATGACCTCAACTTGTGCCAAACCTACTTCAGCCAGCACCAAGGCTCCCCTTCCAACGCAGACAGGAAAATCGGCGTCACTAAAAGTGCCAGCTCACGCCGCGTTCCAGAGCGCACATAGTCGGAGGAAATGTCGCTCCGACCACGTGATGGTGAGCGTCTGACCCGCCACTCTCGCGGAAATCTTGCGCATCGCCTCGGTGCCGCCCTCCTTCTCGGCCTTGAACCCTAGGATCTTGTCCACGACGCTGTCGATCCAGGTGAACTCAGCATACATAAACTGAGCCGCGACGTCCGCGCAAAGACAAAGCATGTTGCCCGCGTTGTTCAAGTGCTCGGCATCCAGGCGCCCTACCAGGCTGAGAGCTTCAAAGTAATTCCCACCGCTGAGTTTCGGGAACGTCTGACCCGTAACCTGACAGCGACCTTGATACTCCTGTTCGAGGAACTCCCGCGCGAGCTTGTTCGAAGACAAATCGCGTGCAACCGAGAAGGTAACGACTCTCGGATTCGTCCGATGACTCTTCACGGCATCACGCACCGCATCCTCGGCGGTCCTACGATAGCGATCCGGATTCGACACCGGTGCTGGTCCTCCGCCTCCATCGATAGGATTGCCAGTTGCTAAGCGATGCAGACTTTGGACGCCTTCCTTGAAGCTCTTGAACTCCGGTAACTCCCGTTGCTTGGGTATGAGCTTCTCGAACTTCTCTATCACATCATCAGAAGCGTTCATAAGATACTCGGCCACCTTCCGCTTCCTGACATCCCCGCGAGCAAGGACGGCGATAGCCTCCTGCTCCTCGGACTTTTTCATGCCGAGCTTTTCGCCAAGGCCACGCGCCTCTAATGACGCCCTGTCAAAACCAGGCGGAAGCTCGTCAAGGGAAATGTCGCACGGCTTGACGTAGGCGCCACCGCCGGCTGGGAGCCAAGCGGCGTCCATTAAGAGACGCCCGGTCGCCGAAACGACTTCCTCTCGCTTCGAGTTCTCGAACGACTGTCGGGTTGACGACTCGACCACGCCGCGGATACAGCTGGAGTCCGCGAGGAGAAGTCTCCATATCAGCTTGCTTCGACCCAGGGTCGGGTTCTGGAGCGCGCCTCCCAGGCTCTCGATCGCCCATTCAGGATCAAAGCTATCAAGTCCGCGCTTGTGCCAGCCATGCCAGCTCGTAATCACCACATGCCCACGGTAGTCCTTGGCGCGACGGGTAACGCGGGGAATCCTCGCAACTCCCATGGCGAGCAGAGCGTCAGGATCATCTTGCTCATAGCAGTCTGGTGGAGTGATGTAGAAGGTATCGTCACCCTCAAAGTATTCGTCGACCTCGGGAGAGCTTAGGTAGAGCTGAGAAGGCGTCACGAGCTTCAGATCGTCTCTGGTGCCTGCATGGACCCCAATCAGAACTGCCGTTGTTTTGATGGCATCAAGTAATCGCCCCTTCTTCTCTAGGGAGTCGGTGGCGAGACCGAATACGACGATTCGGAAGTCCTTCTTCCAACGGGAGACGCTGACTTCCTTCTCGGCCTTTCGGTACTTCGGAAGGATCCTGGTCAGAGCGAAGTCCGCTAGGTCTGGAGGGCCGAGCTCCAGGTCATCCTGCAGGAAGTCGACGACGTCCTGCTTGGCCAGCAAGGAAGCCTTGACCATCGGGAGCCCGTTTAGTTCGACAGAACCGTCTTGCGGAGGCAAGTAAGCGTTCGGCTGACCGTCCTTACTCTTCGGGACCACCTGCTCCCCGCTCTCCAGCCGAACGATTGGAATGCTATGGAACGCATAGATGCTTGACTTTGAAACGTAGCTCATGAAACGAATCAGCCACTCGTCGCTCTGGGCCTTCAAGAAGCCAGAGGTCAATCGAGACGCCATATTCTCGGCAGACACTTCCATATCTTCGGCCAAGGGCTTCGATGCCCACTCAGCCTTCTGAAAGTAGCCGGGTTGCGAACGTCGTTTGCCCACAAGCAACTGATACAGCGCCGGATACCTGGCGCTCGTCAAGGCCGGATTCAACCAGCGTACGCCCTCGATCCCAAACAGCGTCTCCAGCTGCTCGGTATCGAAGACCTTCGTCAGTTCAGCACCACGGGCTATCTTCGCCTGGCGCGAGGGGACAAAGCCGCCCGTGGAGGTAGGCATGAGGGGCAGGCTCTGCAGGGCATCCCTGACTGCGACATGTACGGGATAGAAGAACGACCCTTCCTTGAATCGTTCGAAGTCCAAAGGGAGAGCGGCGAGAGTTTCGAGCGAAAGAAGCTTCAGCTTCTTGAGCTGCTGGACCGATTCGACGAGAAGACTTGCGCTCTGCCGAACCAGTTGGCGATTGAACTCGTCATCTTCGGGAACGTTGTCTCGGGCAGGGGTCGTGCGGTATGGGGCTTGGAAGGTGAGGCCGGTGTGAGTTTCCTTGTCAGTCTGGAAAAAGACAAAGAGCTTTGCTCCCACCACCGGACTGATCGCCCCTTCATCCGACAACCGTTTGGTCAACTTGTAGGCGATCTGTACGAGGCGGCCCATTGGCGCTGTTTCACTGCCATCACTATCCACAGGCTGCTCGAAGACCAGAAAGCAACTCTCCTCACCGTCTGCGGTGGCGATGAACAGTTCCCTACCCCCGCTGGCCAGCGGTCTCTCCTCCCGCAGATAGTGTCCAGGCCTTCCATCGGCCTCCCATCGAATCTCATTAAGATTACGGGTGAACAGCAAGGTCTCCGGACCGAGTTTGGCCAGCTTCGCGGCGATCTCCTTTCTGGCGATGGTGCCCTTCTTCAAGCGCCTCGCTTCCACGTAAGCTGGTCGACACATCTCATGGTCGAACGGGAGCACGAAGCGGGTCCTGTTTCGCTCGAGGTCCGACGGCGATGCCACGGGCCTGAGTGTGTAAAGGTCCGTGATTTCAAAGCTCTCGCTACCCGAGTGGATCCGGGGTGACGCGGTGTAGGCAAAGACGGATTTGAACCCCAGGCCGAAGTGTCCAATCTTCGTGATGTCGGTCTTGCCTTTGCCGAAGTAGCTGATGGCCCTCACGTTCTCCGGAGTGAACGGGTTGCCGTCATGTTCAACGATGAGCCGATCATCAAATACCTTGAACACGACTTCCTTGGCACCTGCGTCGTCGGCGTTCTGCAAGATTTCATAGACGAAATGCGCCGTATCCGCATACATCGAGACCTGAGACATCCTGGATGCTCTGTCCTTGCCGAGCATCTCCTCGTTGTAAGCACTGATTTCCCGGTAGTTAGTTGCCACGGTGCCCCCCCTCGACTTCTACACACAACACGCCAAGCACCGCCGCTTCGGCAACTATTTCTGCCTGTCCGGCGACCCTTGAAAGCTCTTCTGACCGTCTTTCGAAGTCACGGTTGGCCGCTTCTAGCTGGCCCTCCTTCATCCGTCTGATGCGCGCATCAGTAGCTTGATCACGTTGCTCTTCCAGCAGTGCCACGCGGGCCAGGTGCGAGGCCTTGAGCGATGCCATCCTGATTTCTGCAGACTGAGTGACAGACTCAATGTGCTCTCCGCGCCTGCTCATCCAGACCCGGTAGTGAATAGCCTCAAGTCGTTCCTCTTCGGCGACCGTGATTGCCGACGCACCATGAGCTGCGGCCGCACCCTCGAGCAACTCCAGCAAGGCTTGCGAGTGCTCCTCGCTTTCGCAGACTGGTTGGAACGCGAAGGACTCGCTCACGCCCATGACTTTCCACCGATAGATCGCGAACGGATAGCGACCCGACGCCACGCTCGATGACTTGGCGGAGACGGCACACGCGAGCGTCGATGCGGGCTCCGATGTCTTGGCGGCTTGCCTGGCCAAGGGATGCGTGGGTGTGACGAAGGTAGCCGACCGGTCCTCGTCGGCTGCCGCCGGGTCGAAGGTCAATCGCAGATAGGGATCGTTTCCCTTGAGCCAGCGCTCCCAGGTTCGATCAATGGCACCGATCTGCGAGACTGCCTTGAAATCACTGATCAATCGGTTTCGGATTTCTTGATTGAGCTGAATGCTCACGATCTGCTGTCGGCCCTGCAGCTTGTACGACCGGCCCGTGTCGAGCGCCGACAGGTACGCCTCGATGAGGTTTCGAATCCTGGGTGGCGTGAGCCAGAAGCTCGATGCACTCTTGATCAGTTCCTCATCGTGCTTTGGCACCGAGAGGCCGAACAGCGTCGCCTGCTGCTCTTCAAGAATCGTCTGTTCCTGCACCACACGGATCTCGTTATCGGCAAGCTGCTGGAGCCGGTTGGACTGCTCTTCCAAGGTCAGCTGAAGGTTTTCGGCGATACCGCGGATTTCGCGGGTGAGCTTGCCGAGGATTTCCTCGCTGCCACCGAGTGCCTGCCGGAACACGCCGATTCGAAGCAGGCACCGCTGGTAGATCTCTGCATCCACGGTTCCAGGCGTGATGAAGTTGAAGATCGCCACGGTTTCGCTTTTCTGCCCATAGCGGTCGATACGACCGATGCGTTGCTCCACGCGCATCGGGTTCCATGGCAAGTCGTAGTTGACGATGCCGTCACAGAATTGGTAGTCGAGGCCTTCGCAGCCCACCTCCGAGGACAGCAGCAGATCGATCGCCCGAGGATCATCCTTCGGGCGGCTGAATCGGTTGCGCAGTTCGCGGCGTTCTTCCTCTGGAACATCCCCGTGGATCAGTCCGATGCGGATGCTCTCCCGCTGGAGCTTGTCGACCAAATAGGCCAGCGTGTGACGGAAGGTGCTGAACACGAGCAGCTTGTTGTTCGCCAGAGCCTGCTTGTCCAGAACGACCTTGGCGAACGCCGAAAATTTGGGATCTTCTGAACTCAGGCCCTTGGCCAGACGAACGAGCACATCGACGTCGGCGCGGAACTCCGCGAACGCCTCGGTCATCGCCTGCACGCCGTCTTCGCTGTCTGTCTCGCTCAGTTCAAGTCGGGTCAGGTGGCCTGACAGGATGGCCTCCAGGTAAGGGGCCAGACCAAATACGCAACTCGCCACTTGTCTGCGGATCGTCGTCATCATGAACTGCAGGTTTCGGTCGCCGTGCCGATGGGCAAGAATCCTGGCGACCAAGTCGAGCACCCCGCGGTGCAGGCGGTCCTGCTCTGGCGTGAAATCGACGGAGACCGTCTCGGGCTTTCTTGTCGTGAAGTTACCGATGTCGCGTCGACGCGTCCGATTGATGATCGGCGCGAAGGTGTAAAGCGACTCCAGTTCTCTCACGACCGTCAGGCGATCTTCGATTCGAAGCTCTTGCTGAGCCAGGGCGTCGAGGAGCGGTTGGACCCGAGCGTCTGCTGACAAGACCGAGGATCCCCAATCGGTCCCCAAGGCCAGCGCGAGTCTTTCTCGCGCTGCGGCAATCCACCCCGGCTTCGCGTTGCGCGTGATTTCGATCGCCGCGTTGATGTGGGGGTTGGGCTCCGCCATGTGGTCGAAATCGCGACGGCTAGGGAGCAAGTCGGGGCGAACCAGCTGGAGCAACGTGAAGAGGTCGTTGTCGCCCAATTGAATGGGCGTCGCCGACAGCAGCACCACCGCCTCAGCGTTGTCGCAGAAGTACCTGACCGTCCTGTAGGCCCAGGTGTCAGTGTTCCGGATGTGATGCGCCTCGTCCACGATGACGAGATCGAAGGCCGGCGGTGGATCGAGATCCAGAAGCCCCCGGATCTTGCGGCCCTTGCCCTGCTTTCCCAGCAGGAGACCTTCGTCGAACAGCGAATAGGGAACGATAGCGCGCGCATATTGTTGAGGCCAGGCTCCATCGAGGTGGGTCTCCTCGATGCAGTAGCGCAACGCGTCACCGTCGATGTGGGTGAACTGCTCGTCGAATCGCTTAAGTTCCTCCAGCCACTTGCGCTCGGCGACCAGTGGCTTCGGACAGATGACCAGCACGGATTTCAGCTCGCGACGGGCCTGAAGCTCCTTCAAGATGAGACCTGCCTCGATCGTCTTGCCTACGCCGACCTCGTCTGCGATCAGCAGTCGCGGTCGATCCGCCTGGATCAACTTCAGGACCGGGCGGAACTGGTACGGGACGAAGTTGATGCGCGATGCGTACAGTGAGTAGAGGTGCCCGGTGCTGGGATGCCTGAGCTGAGTGGCTGTCAGCGCGGCGTGCAGCGCTTCTGGTTCGACGTTCTTGCGGCTCGGCTTCAGGACGATAGGCTCGACCTGAGACTGATAGTAGGTCGCGACCTCGCCCCCATGGAAAACCGTGAAGCGAGCCTCCGGGTCGCCGGGAACGACATCAAGAACGGCCCCTGTGATATCGGGACGCGCCTTGAGGCGAACGACGGTCCCCTTCGAGATGCCGCCCCTGGCCTGTGCAACCGGTGCAGCGACTTCATCAGTCTTCGGTCGCGGGGCCAGTTCACCGAGAACCCGTCCGCGTTCGGCCTGTGCCCGGTCCAAAGTCACCTGGTCTGCACCGAGTACGCCGAGAAGCCGATACAGCGTGTCGACGTCACGGTAGGCATCTTCTGATCGAAGTCCCCCAGGCGGCAAGTGAGCCCATCTGTTGCGGATTCCTTGCGCCTCTTTCAGCCAATTGCGCGTCTGCTGATCGAGGTTCAGTCGATACCCAAGCGGATTCCAGTTTTGATCGAACACCCGAAGCAATCCGGCCAGGTCCAGACCGGCCAGTGAATCCACTCGCCTATCGGAGACCAGTCGCTGCTGCTGAATCGAGAGACGATCGACGACACAAGACTGCCACCAGTCCTTGCCAACCTGAGGCAACTCACGCTCCAGTACTCCAGCGATCGCTGCGGCAACATCTGCCAGGACTTGATGCATGGACATTCAGATGTACCCTGTTTGCGCCCGCTCATGCGAGCTGTAGGTGCTTTCCAAAGCGAAGCCATGCAGGAAAGAAATAGTGTTTGCGCTCATACCCAAGAAACTAATGATGCGAACCTTGTTAATTAATCACTGAGCGACTTTGCGCGGCATCGGATGATTTGGCGTTTTCACTGAGAACATCAAATATACGTTCCGACGGCTTTGTGTAAAGCCCGCATGACCCTACCTCGCAACCCCGCTGGCCCCACCACCTCCACATCCGCCCCAAAGCGCAGGATGTCGCCCACCAGTTCTCTGTCGTCCGAATACGGAAAGGTCAGGACCAAACTGCCGTCAGGCTCGGTCTGGGATTCTTGTTGAGGATGCCAGGTTTCTTTGTCCACCCAGCGCGCCCGCTCTGGCGTGAATTTCAGCGTGGCCCAGGCCTTGGCTGCCCCGTTGAAGATGCCGTAACCCACACCTACGGTTTCCTCGATGGTTTTGTCTGACACCTCTTTGGCGGCGGTGGCCAATATCTCCAGCCGGGGAATGGCATCAATGCTGAAGCTGCGCAGGTCATCGCGCAGGTGGCACCAGGCGTCCAGGTACCAGTTGTCGCGGTAATGCACCAGGCGCTGAGGGGACACCTCTCGCTCTGTGGTCTGGCCGTTTTGCCGGCTGAAGTGCCAGATTTTGAGGCGCTGGCGTGCCAGGGTGGCGGCAGCCACCGCCTCAAAGGCTTTGGCCTGCACCACCCGCTTGCCCGCGTGCATGATGCGGATGCGGCGAGACACGTCCTTGCCGGAGAGGCCGTGCTTGGTCATCAACTGGCCCAGGCGCTCTTTGAGCGGTTTGAGCTTGGGGCCCAGCAGCCCGGGCTCCAGCTGCTCCAGCAGTTGCTGGATGGTGACCAGAGCCAGCAACTCCTCTTGGTTGAACCACAAACCGGGTAATTCGGAGTCGGTGTGGCCCTGACTCAGGGTGTAGCCGCCGGCGTCGCGATCAAACTCGATGGGCACATGCAACTGGTCGCGCAGCTTGGCAATGTCGCGCTTGAGGGTGGCGCGAGAGATTTCCAGGCGCGCCATCAAGTCCTCGGCCGACATGGCCCGGCGCCCGACGAGCAGGCTTTTGTACTGATACAGCCGCACCACCTCACTCATGGTTTGCCTGCCGGTATCGCTGATTGCATGACTGTCTCCCCGCTTGCTTGAAACGCCGTTTTTTTGTTACATCTTAGACCATGGGTTCTGCTTTTGAGCCTGCTCAAGGCAGCGTGTAACAAGAAATTCGAGTCTGCACAGGCCGGGGCTCACGCCATGTGCCCTGGCTCCTGATCGTTTAACCAGCCCGGCTGGGATTTGCCAGGGTCATGCGGGCTCGTCTGGTGAGCTTGGCGTCTTTCACAATGGCCGATATGGCGTGTTATTTGCAATGTGGCCATATAGGGGGGAAGAGAGCATGATTTACCTGTGGGCTTATCTGGCGGCTGGGGTCCTGGTGGCTATCTGGCTCTATGTCGCCAAATTTCGGAGGGCGTCTGGCGCACGGGCGCCGGAGCGCGTGTTTGCCGTGAAGCGGTCCGATTTGCGGGAGAAGCTGTCGGTAGAGCAGATCGAGTTGCGGGAGCGTGTGCAAGACCCCCTGGGTACCGTGCCCGACCTGCCGTTTGGGCACCTTCATGCCGCGTGGAAGCAGTTTCTGGCCGGTTGCCAGCCGGGTGAACAGCTCTGGTCCTTCAGCGCACGCTGGCCAGGAGACTGGAGGGGTGAGGAGCAGCGCGAGGGCTATGTGCGGGTGCGCCTGACTGGCCCGGGGCCGGCCTTTGAAACCGTTCGCCGTTCGCTGGCTGAGCCGGATGGTGGCATTCCCAAAGCCCAAGCGCCACTGCCGCAGACCCGCCGCTGGGCCTGGTGGCAGCCCGGGCCAGACCGCTACTGATAGGTCGTCATAGCGTGGATGCGGTAGCCCTCACGGGCGCTGGCCTCGTCCGAGAAACCGTTGACCCGCACCCGCTTGGCCGTGATCACACCCCGCGTCACGTCGATCAGCAGGTCTTGCTCGTAGCAGCTGCCAAAGCCGCCATGCACGTAATGCAACAACTGTCCCTGGGGCAGGCGCAGGGTGCCGCTGAACCAGTGGGCGAACACACGCTGCGGATAGCCAGGAAAAACGGTTTCCAGGCTGACTGGCGATTCATCTTCGAGCCAGCCCTGCAGCCGGATCAGGTAGAGGCGCTGGTCCAAGATTTCCCAGGTGCCGATGTAACCCCGCGACAGGGCGGTGCTGCTGGCCCGAAACGCCACGGACTCGCCCCCCAGCGCAAAGTAGCTGGCCAGCGGGTAACTGCACAGAGAGTGCTGTTTGCCCTCCAGCATCAACAATTCTGAGAATTGGGCGGTCATGGCTGGATGCTAACGCCGGCGGCCCTTGCCTTCTTCGGCCTTTTTGCGCAGGTAAGCCGGCGCCGGGAATGTGGTTTCGTCCCCGCTGTAGGCCATCTCTGACTTGTCCACGTTGCGGTTGTACATGCGCATGGCCGAGTAGTGCACCTCTTTGGCCATCATCTCCAGGTCGTCTTCGGCCAGGGTACGTAACCGGTCCAGCTTGTCGTGCAGCCAGGGGTGGTGGCCAAAGCGGGCCTGCATCTCTGCCATCATGCTGCGGACTTCCCCAGCGCGGCCCTCATGGGCGAGTTGGCGCAGTGCTTGGCTGGCCTTGGCAAAGGCCACCTCCAGCAGGCGGCGCTGCGCGGTTTCGTCCACCGGCAGGGCAGCGATGGCCGCTGCATCGAGCACCGGCAGGCTCAGCAGCGGGGCATTGGCGCTCACGATGTGGCCCTCCAGGGTTTTAGCCTGCAGGCTCACTGCCAGAAGATCCCGGGTGGCGGCTGTCCCGGAGGCGCTGATGTGCAGCCGCAAGGCCAGCCAGACTTCCGCACCCCAGGCCAGGTCGGACAGGCGGTAGCTGCCATTGGTGTTGCGCTGCACCATACCCAGGGCTTCGACGATGACACCGCTGCCGGGGATCAGCGTGAGGTCGAGTTGGCGCAGGCACAGGGCGTGGAGCAGCGAGAACTCTTCGTCAAAGTTGTCGTGCAGGTCTTCGGCCGTCTGGCCGTAGTACTGCTGGCCGCCACCGGCACGGGCCATGGCGACCATCAGGTTTTCGTTAAAGCCCTGGCCCAGGCCCACGGTGGTGGTGCTGACGCCCTTGGCCAGCCATCGTTGGCAATGTTGCTCGATGGTTGCCAGGTCCACCACGCCGTGGTTGGCCTGGCCATCAGACAGCAGCAGCACGCGAGAGATGCCGTTGTCCGCCCCGCCTTCGAGCTGGTTGGCACCTGCCTCCCAGCCGGCAAACAGGTCTGTGCTGCCGCCGCTCTCGATACCGGCGATGGCCTGGGTGACCTCGTTCAAAGAGGTCACCGGTGCCAAGGCGCGCGGCACATTGACTTGGGTGTCGTATAGCACCACCGCCAATTGGTCGGCCGGGGTCATGCGGCTGGCGATGTACTCGACACAGCGCAGCGCCTCGGTCAGCGGGCGGCCACTCATGCTGCCCGAGCGGTCCACCACCAGGGCCAGGCGCTTGGGTGGGCTGGGGAGGTGGGCTACATCCTGGTCAGCAGGCTGATCAGGGGCCTGTACTCGCACGATCAGGTCCAGTGTGCCGCCACCCACAGGTACGGCTGCGGTGACGGGGGTGATGAGGATGGTCGGGGTGGTGGACGGAGTGGAGATGGGGCTGGGTTGGGGCATGGCGAATCCTTGGGGTGGAGTGACAGGTCAAAGTGCTGAGGTAGTGAGTTTGAAGACCGCCAGGCTCATGGCGAGACCCTGGCGGGCTGTGAACGCATCCAGCTTTTGAAGTGCTTGGCACACCGTTGCAGGCTCATGCGGTGACCTCGGTGCCTTGCACAATGAACCGCCACTTCAACACCACCACCCAGGCACCTATGCCCGTACTAATCTTCAAAACTCTGCTGGCTTGGCTCGCCCTCATCACGGTGGCTCAGGCCCAGTTCGCACCGCCTGTCTCTACCATGCGTGAGTTGCAGCGCTTTCATGTGCGTGCGGATGGCAGCTACACCCAGTACCTGGAGCAGCAGATGCGCATCGAGACCGAGCAGGGGGTGCGCTCAAGCAGCGAGTTGCGCTTGTATTTCAACGCCGCCCTGGAGGATCTGGAGGTGCTGGAGGCCTACACCCTGCAGCCAGATGGCAGCCGCATTACCGTCCAAACTGACCGCATCCGCACCCAAGAGACGGTGGAGGATGCGATGTACAGCGACGACAAGGTGCGCGTGATCATCTACCCGCAGGTGATGCCGGGCAGCCAGTTGGTGCTGCGGGCCAGCTCTGTGGTGCACACGCCGCTATTTTCCGGGCACTTCTTTTGGGCGGAGCGTTTCAGCCCGCACCAGCGCTACGGTAATTCCACCCTGGAGCTCAGCCACGACGCCGGCATTGCCATTCGCGTGGCGACTGACCGGGTGGCAGGTGGCCTGCTGGCGGCCGAACCGGGCGATGCGCCTGGGTTGAAGCGCTACCGCTTCCAGTACCAACAGGCCCAGTCGCTCCCACCTGAGCGCGGTCAGGTCGACCTGTCCGACTTCACACCCCATGTGCTGATCAGCAGCTTTGCCAGCTATGCCGATTTCGCCCGGGCCTACCAGGACCGCGCCAAACCGATGGCCCGGGTGACGCCCGAGATTGCTGCACTGGCCAAGACCCTGGTAGCAGGCGCCACCGATGACGCGACCCGGGTGCGACGTCTCTACAACTGGGTGGCACGCAATATTCGCTACGTGGCGGTGTACGCCGGTGCCGGTGGCTTCGTGCCGCATGACTCGCAAAGCATTCTGGACAACCGCTACGGCGACTGCAAAGACCATGTGGTGATACTGGAGGCCCTACTGGCGGCGGTGGGCATCGACAGCAGCCCGGCGCTGATCAACGCCAACGGGGCCTTTAAGCTGCCCAGCCTGCCGGTGCCTGAGCCCTTTGACCACGTCATCACCTATGTGCCCGCGCTCAACTTGTTCCTCGACTCCACCTCCAGCTTCACCCCCATGGGCAGCTTGCCCTCGGGCGACCAGGACAAGCCGGTGCTGCTGACGGCCACAGGCATCCTTGCGCGGACCCCGGCCACCAGCGCCGATTGGGACCGGACCGACACCCAGGTTTGGCTGCAACTGCAAAGCGACGGCCGGGTGAGCGGGCGCAGCGTAATGCGCTTGCGCGGCTCCCCAGGGTCGGAATCACGTTTTTCGCATTTTGGGTATCAGAGCCAAGAGCCGGTCGATGTTGTCAACGGGTTCCTGACGCGCTTTGCCGAGTCGGGCACTGCCAAAATTGAGTCGGGTGACCCAACCGACCTGGATACGCCCTGGCAGGTGACAGCCAGTTTTGTACTCGACCCGCTGGTCAATGTGCCAGGACCAGCGGCCATGACGATACCGATCGGGCTGGGGTCAGGCCAAATCCGCAGCCGCATCGCAATTAAACCCCTGCTAAACCGGCAATTCCCTGGTGTTTGCAATTCGACGCAGCACAGTGAGCAAATTGAACTGGCATTCACGCCAGAGATGCAGGTAACGCGCATCCCTCCCGATGTGAGCTTTAGCCGTGGGCCACTGAGCTACCAATCCAGCTACCGTTTCAAGGACCAGGTCTTGCAAGTAAAACGCAATTACACCGTGCGCCGTACCGCGCCAGTCTGCAATGAGAAAGACGACCGGGATTGGTCGGCCCTGAGCGAGTGGCTGCAGCGGGATTTGCGGGCGCAGGTGTTTTTTGAGACTCGGTGAGGCGGCTAAAGCTGGTATTGCCTGGTTGCTTTGGTATAACCGGGCTCGACTGCATTCGACGCTGGCCCAACTCAGCCTTGTGCGGTTAGAGAAGAACTCGCTTGCTAACAGCCCAAGCAAGCCAACTCATGATCGCGGTAATGGGATACGGATTCCAGGGGCAAAGTCAGTTTAAGAACAACGCAGGGGATCTGATGCCAAGTGAATCTACAAAAATGCAATCACTCGAAGCCGACTACCAGCAGGCCTCAGGGCTTGCCAATCGGGCAAGTTATAAAATTTTTTATGGCCCGATGCGCCCTGCACCGTGCTTGGTTCTTGGCTTGAACCCAGGTGGTGATCCTGAACAGACCAGTGCCGACGGAACACGAGGCGCAAATAATTCCGTCGCGAGTTCCTCGGGAGCGTGGTTTGAGCAGGATGAACATGACCTGCTGGACTGCCAATGGCCGGAAAATACGGGTCTCAAGCGGCTGCTGCTGCCTCTTTTTGGAGGAGATGAAAAAAGAATACGGCGCGAGGTTGTCAAGACGAATTTGGCGTTTCGACGTTCGCGCGCGGCACGGGATATCAACATTGACCAGGCAATTGAGGAGGCTCGTCCGTTTGTTGACCGGATCCTTGCCACCGTCGATCCCAAATTGGTCATATTGGCAGGTGTAAGCCTGTCTAGATTTTTGGATCATCATGTGCAGACATCCAAGCCTGCCGCCACCTTATTACGGGATGCATCCATCGGGCATGTGATATTCAACGCTGCTTGGGTGACTTTTGAAGCCGACCTTTCACCACGCCTCGTCGTTCAAGTTGGCCACGCATCCCAGTTTTCGTGGACATATGCCAAGCACGACATACCTGGGCGCATTTCAAGTTTGTTGGCCTTCGGGCATGATTCTGCCATCCTGGGGGATGTCATGCGAAGTCCCGATCATCATGTCAATGTCGAGGCCCCGTTGAAGTCTTCCGTCAATAAACCCCAGAGCGTCCCCCGTTCTATCGGTGATGTGGGGGACCGGCATCCTCAACTTCATGAACTGGCTGATTCTTGGCGCCGTCTGGGGATCGAGCGGCAATTTGTGAAAGTCCATCACTTTTCCAGTCCCAGTTTTGCCACGAAGGCCTCCAGCCTGAATGCCTTTGTGAAGTGGTGCGCTGACCGAGACATAAGGGACGAAAATTACCGGACTCTTTTACGTGGACTGGATGTTGCTCGTCGTGTCGAATTAGGTGTCGACATCGCCGTTGCCATTACGCAGTCGTGGGAGAGTTACCCGCTCGTATCCCGTTAAATTGCCACCAGCGGCACCTGATCCCACGAGTCATCATGAACGCTTGCATACGCCTTAACTGGCATCGTCGTGGCGGACGCCATCGAGGCTCCAATATTCATCGCCTTCAGAGACGACGACCAGCAGGTTTTTGCTGAAAAAAACACACGGGACAAGCTGGCGGGCGGGACGATTTTTTGTGTTCTGGTTCAGAGACGATTCCAGCGTGCAGCCCAGCGCTGCCAGTCGGGCGAGGGTTGCCCATAGCTGACAACGACGATGTCCAGCCCTAAACCCTCCGTCCGCTCGATCGCTCGCTGCATGGCGCCTCGGATCCAGGCGAGGTCGTTGCCGAAGGCGCCGCCGCCTAGCTGGGTCAATAAAACGGTAGCTGATCCAGTGCGTCCGGAGTTGATCACCGCAGCCCAGAGCGTGGCTTCGTATGCAGCCTCCAGCACCAGTGTCGCCAATGGCATCCAATTTGCGCTGCGCATCCCGGATAAATTGTTGTAAGAAACGGGCAAGGCTGAACAGAAAGCCTGGGATACAAGCGGGCCTGGAGAATATTTTGTGTCGGTGACCTCCACATCCCAATGCAGTCCGATGTGCAATTTTTCGCGGAGAAAATCTTGTGCTGCTTCGTCTATCTGACAAACGTATGTCGACATCAGATCAGCGCCCTCACGCGTGAATATCGAGTAGCCGTTGCGCATGTTCCAAAGGCTTGCGCTGGACTTGCCTAAGCCGCTCGCTACGGCATTACCGAGTTCCGCAAAGCCGTCGAGTTGGCGGGACTCCGTCTGACCAATGCCGTTGCTGACGGGCGCGAAGTAATTACGATAGATGGTGGCCGCGCCTGCTGCAATCGCACAGGCAGGCCCCTGCGTCCGGTCGCCTGCGTAGATCGTGACGCCTTGTTCGGGCGTGATCTCTGGACCCACCATTTCCAACAGGTTGAACTGTGAGGCCACTTGAAACAATGCACCACCGTAGGTGGGCTCGGCGTGCAGTTTTCGCACATCGCCCGTAACGATGCTTACCCTGGTTTTGCCTGCATTGGAGCTCGCAAAATGCCCGCGCTCACGCAGGGCTTTGAGGGAAACAAGTTCCAGTTCGCCGATCGCGTAACTCTGTCGGTTGACCCGTGACTTCAATCTGCCGCCATCGATTTCCAGTTTCTGTCGTGTCGTTTCGTAGCCGGTCTTGCCCGTGGTTTCGCGAAACCCTGTCAATTTTTCGAACCAATCCATTGCGACGCCCAAGTTGTGGTTGATTGCATTGTGCGTCTGAAGTCGGCTCCTCCCAAGAAATGGCGTAGCCGTCGTAGTTGCTCAGTACTACGGTGGCAATCCCGTGCAGGCTGGGCCGGAAGATGCGTTCACAGCAGCAGTGGAAGGTGTTTCGGTCAATGTGGCTGACGCAGTCCTGACCAGTTGTGGCCAATCATCTAACGGCCGTCCTCCGACTCAAACCACCTGTCTTCGCTGTAAAACGGCCCGGGTTTCTCGTGCAACTGCTCGTATTTGCAAATCTTGGGTTCGTCACCTAGCTGCACGGACTTGCCGTCGCGAAACGCCCATTCGCCGCGGTCGCTGGTGCTGGCGCGCACGTAGCTCTGGATGGCGAAGGCACGGTCCTTGGCCGAGGTGTTGGCGTTGGAGCCATGCACCGTCAGCAAGCCCCACAGTGCCAGGTCGCCGGGCGCGAGTTCGATGTCGATGGCCTGTTGGGGGTCCAGCCCGGCGGCGATCAGCTCGTGGTCCTGGGTGCTGCCTTTCATGATCGGGCCGTCGTCCGACAGGCCCAGGTAGCCGCGCTGATGGCTATTTGGGAAGATGCGCAGGCAGCCGTTGGCAGTGGTGGCCGGGTCGATGGCCAGGCCGGTGTTGATGTAAGACGTCATCAAATCGCGGTAGACGTCTTGACGCTCCCGGAAGCGCAGGTCCTGATGAAAGCGGTAGCCGGTGCGGCGGGTGGCGCCCGGTGGCTTCCAGTGAATTTGCTGCGCCACCTGTTTGATGTCTTGCCCCAGCAGCGGCGCCATCACCGCCAGCACGTGGGGGTCGCGGCGGATTTTTTCAAACAGCGGGCTGAACCAGGCCACCCAGTGTGCCTGCAGCACATAGCGCTGGCCGGCAAACGATTCGGGCAGGATCTCAAACAGCACGTTGCGGTCGCGGTAGGTGGCGTGGTGCTTCAGCCCCTCAGCGTAGATGCGGCGGCTCTCGGCTTGAACGGCCTGCATCTCATCGGGGCTGAACAGGCCGCGGATGACGGCGTAGCCGTGGTCCCAGTAGTGCTGGACGTGGTCTAGGCGCGTGGCTTCAGGATTCTGCATTGCTACAAAAAAGAAGCTGCACAACCATATTTAACAAGGCTCTGCGGCGTATTGGCTCAGTAGTTCATGACGACCAGCCGGGTCTGGGTGAACTCCAGCATGCCGTGCTTGCCGTCGTCGCCGCCCAGGCCGGAGCGCTTCCAGCCGGCGTGGTAGCCCTGGTAGGGGTCGGCCGGGGTGCGGTTGACGTAGAGCTCTCCGGCCTCGATCTCGTTGCTGGCTTGCATGATCTGCTGGTAGTTGCTGGAGTAGATCACCGAGGCCAGGCCGAACTGGTGGTCGTTGGCCAGGGCCAAAGCGTGGTCGATGTCGCGGTAGGGCAGCACGCACAGCACCGGGCCGAACACCTCGTCTTGCACGATCTCTATGTCCTGGCGCACCTGGGTCAACAGCGTGGCGGGGTAAAAGTAGCCGGGGCCCGCGGGCAGCACGCCGCCGCAGTCCAACTGGGCGCCCTGCGCCACCGCCCTCTGCACCATGGCGTGGATATCGTTCCGCGCTGCGGCGCTGATCAGTGGCCCCATGTGGTCAGGGTGAGCAGCGCGGTCGCCAATTGCGCGCGCCGCCAACAGCGTTTTCAGCTTGGCCACCAGGGCGTCATGCACGGATTCTTGGACGTAGACCCGCTCCACCGCCGTGCACAGCTGCCCGCAGTTGGTGGTTTTGGAGCGCACGATGTCGCGGGCGGCCTGGTCTAGATCGGCGTCCGCGGCCACGATGGCCGGCGTCTTGCCGCCAAGTTCGAGCGACACCTTGGCGATGTTGGTCTTGGCGTAGTCGAGCACGCGCCGGCCGGCGTTCAGCCCGCCAGTGAGGGTGATCATGGCCACCTTGGGGTGGGTGCACATGGCCTGGGCCTGTTCGTGGCCCATGGCCATGATGTTGACCACGCCCGGCGGCAGGCCGGCGTCCAGCACTGCCTGGGCAATCTCAAAGGCCGAGCAGGGGGTGTTGTTGCTGGGCCGCACCACCACGGTGTTGCCCGCAATCAGGGCCGGCGCGATCTTGCGCAGCAGGGTGTAGACCGGGTAATTGAACGGGATCAGGCAGGCCACCACGCCCATGGGCTCGCGGTGCAGCATCAGGTTCTCCCGGGGCGAGTCGCTGGGGATGATTTCGCCCTCAATGCGGCGCGCCCATTCGGCGTGGTAGCGCGTCACTTCGGCGGCGTACACCGCCTCGTCGGTGGCGTCCTGCAGGCTCTTGCCGGTTTCCTGCGCCAGAGCCTGCCCAATTTGGCCACTGCGCGCCACCAGGGCGTCGGCCAGCTTGTGCAGATGGGCGCCGCGCGCCACGCTGGTCAGTTTGCGCCAGCCGCGTTGGGCGGCAGCCGCCTGGTCGCAGGCCTGCAGCACCTGCGCGGTGCTGGCGGCGCTGACCGTGGCGAAATGCGCCTCGGTGGCCGGGTTGTCCACGGCAAAGGTGGCGCCATCCTCGGCCGCCAGCCACTGGTTGCCGATGAGGTTCAGGTAGGCCGTCATGTCAGAAATAGCCCAGCGGGTGCTGCGCCATACTCAGGTGCAGGCCCTTCTCGTGGTAGGGGTGGGCCAGCGCCACCTCTTCGTTCAGCTCCACGCCCAGGCCGGGCGCTTTGCTGGGGATCACATAGCCGTCTTCCCACTGGATTTTGGTCTTGAGCAGTTTGGCATGGAAGCCGCCGAGCTGCTGGATGCTCTCCAAAATCAAAAAATTGGGGATGCAGGCGGCCAGCTGGATGTTGGCCGCCGCCTCGATCGGGCCGCAGTACAGGTGTGGCGCGATCTGGGCGTAGTGCGCCTCTGCCATGCCGGCAATTTTTTTGCATTCCAGAATACCGCCCACCCGGCCCAGCGCCGGCTGCAGAATGCTGGCCGCGCCGGTTTCCAGCACCCGAGCAAACTCGTACTTGGTGCACAGCCGCTCGCCGGTGGCAATCGGAATGCTGGTGTGGCGTGCCACCTCGGCCATCATCTCGGGCCGCTCCGGCGGGGTGGGCTCCTCAAACCACAGCGGGTCGTATTTTTCGATCCGGCGCGCCATGCGCTTGGCGCCAGACACGGTGTACTGGCCGTGGGTGCCGAAAAGGATGTCGGCCTTGTCGCCCACCGCTTCGCGGATCAGCTTGCAAAAGCGCTCCGACATGTCCATGCGTTCCAGCGTGGGCTGGCGCGGGTCAAACACCGAATAACCCCCCACTGGATCAAATTTGATAGCAGTAAACCCTTGCTGCACATAGACTGCAGCCCGTTCTGCCGATCTAACCGGGTCGCCGTAAAAGGAGTCGTCCTCGGTCTCGTCGGGGTAGAGGTAGGTGTAGCTGCGCAGCCTGGGATTGACCAAGCCGCCGAGCAGGCTGTAGACCGGGCGGTCCAGCGCCTTGCCGGTGATGTCCCAGCAGGCCATTTCCAGCGCACTGAGCACACCCATTAGCGAGATGTCCGGCCGCAGCGAGAAGCCTTCACCGTAGGCGCGGCGCCACAGGGTTTCGGTCTGCATCGGGTCTTCACCGGCAAACACGCGGGCGAACAGGTCTTCCGCCATGGCCGCGATGATGTGCGGGCTGAATGTGGCGGCATAGGCTTCGCCCACGCCTTCGATGCCGCAAGCAGTACGGATTTTGACAAACACAAAGTACTTGCCGCCAAAGCCAGGGGGTGGGTTGGCGACGACAAAGGTCTTGATCGATTCGAGTTTCATAGGCTTGTTCTTTGAGTAGGGTCGAAAAATTAGCGGGCAGCCTGGAGGATGGCCTCAGCCCCCTTGTGGGCCACCATGGTGGTGGGCGCGTGGGTGTTGCCGGAGGTGACGGTGGGAAACACCGAGGCATCCACCACATACAGCCGGTCCAGGCCATGGACCTTGAGCTGGGGATCGACCACCGACGTCTGCGGGTCAGGGCCCATCATGCAGGTGCCGACCGGGTGGTAGCAGGTGCTGGCGCGGTCGCGAAAATCGGCCAGCATGCCGGCGTCGTCCAGCGCATCCAGCGACGGCGCAATGGCTTCCCTGATCAGGCCGCGCAGCGCTGGCGTCTGGCTCAGGCGCTGAATCAATTTGGCACCCAGCAGCGCCACGCGTGCATCGTCCGGGTGGGACAGGTAGTTGGGCTGGATATGGGGCGCCGCGTGCACATCCGGGCTGGCCAGGTCAATCCGCCCCCGGCTCAGGGGCCGGCAGGGTTGAAAACACAGGATGAAGCCGGCAAATTTGTCGGGCACGATCTGGGTGCCGGTGTCAGACTGCGCCAGTGTGTAGGTGATGGGGTTGCAGTACAACTGCAAGTCCGGGCGCCAGGCGCCAGCGTGCGAGCGGACAAAGCCGCCACACTGGTTAACGCTGATGCTCAGCGGCCCGCCCAGCGTGGTGACGTACTGCAGCCCTACACGCAGCTTGCCCAGCCAGCTGCTGAGTACATTGTTCAGCGTGGGTTGGGTGGCCTTGTAGTAGTAGCTCATGGCCAGGTGGTCTTGCAAGTTGCCGCCGACCGCACTGTTGGCGTGCACCACTGGAATGCCGTGGCGACTCAGCAGGTCGGCAGGCCCTACGCCTGAGAGCTGCAGCAATTGCGGGCTTTGCACTGCGCCAGCACTCAGCACCACAGCGCGCCTGGCGCGGGCCTGGTGTTCCACGCCGTCTTGGTGATAACAGATGCCGACCGCTCGGCGACCTTCAAACAGCACCCGACTGGCCATGGCGCCGGTCAGCAGCCTGGCCCGGCCGCGCCGAAGCGCCGGGCGCAAAAAGGCATCGGCTGCCGACCAGCGCATGCCGTGCCGGGTGTTGATGCGGTAGCGGCCCACGCCTTCTGGCTCGGGCCCATTGAAATCTTCTGTGAAGGGCAGGCCGGCCTGCTGCGCGCCGTCAAAAAACACCTGCTCCATCGGGTGCAGTTGCCGGCGCACATCGCTGACAAACAGCTGGCCGTTGGGGCTGGCCCGGCCTGTGGCGTCGACCGGTCGCTCAAAGCGCTCATAGACCGGCTTCACATCGCGCCAGGACCAACCAGGGTTGCCCAAAGCCGACCAGTCGTCAAAGTCTTGCGGCAGGCCACGGCAGTACACCATGGCGTTGATGGAGCTGGAGCCGCCCACCACGCGCCCGCGCGGGAAGTAAATCTGGCGCTGGTTCAGGCCGGGGTCTGGCTGTGCTTCAAACTTCCAGTTGACCCGTTGGTCGTAGAACGACTTGCCGTAGCCAATGGGCATGTTGATCCAGAGGCGGCGGTCATGCTGCCCAGCTTCCAGCACAAGTACGCTGGCTTGGCCGTCGGCGCTGAGCCGGTCGGCCAGCACACAGCCGGCGGACCCGCTGCCGACCACGATGTAGTCGTATTCATCGACTGTCACTTGCGACCTTTATGGATTCGTTCACCCCACGGTGTGTGGGGGATGCCGCCGAAGTGTAGGCCAGCCAGCGCGATCGGCCAGCCGCTCGGATTCGGTCAATCCAAGTAATTGATCTTCAGCCCGCGCCTCTGTCGTGCGGGGCGACCGGCGGTGCCACCGCAGCCGCTGGCGCCGGGGCGCCCTGTCCCCGGCGAGGGTCCATTTGCAGTACCGCCTGAGAGCCGCTGCCCATTAGCACGTAGTCTGATTTGTGTGGCAGCACACCCAAGCTCTGCACGGTGCTGCCAGCAAAGCGCCAGATGCCCAGCGCCAGCAGCGCCAGCACCAGGCAAAAGTACAGCATCAGACTCTCCGGACCCAGCCAATCCATCATGCTGCCGCCCAATATCGGGCCGATGGTGGCGCCGATGCCATACAGCAGCAATAAGCCGCCGGTGACTTCGAGCACCTGCGAGGGGTCAATCAGGTCGTTGACATGGGCTACGCTCAGCCCATAGATGGTGAAGGCCAGCCCACCGTAGACCACGCCAAGGGCAATCAGGGCTGCTTCATATTCCCGCGCGAGGTAGAAACCGGCGCCCGCCACGATGGCGCAGGCGACGCACACCCAAAACAGAACCCAGCGCCGGTCGCGCCGGTCCGACAGGTGGCCCACTGGCCACTGGAACACCGCACCACCCAAAATGGTAGCCGCCATAAAGGTGGCGATGCCGACCTCGCTGAAGCCCACGCCCTGGCCGAACACGTGGCCCAGACTGAGCAACGCCCCGTTCAGCAGGCCCGACCCAATGGCTGCGACGACGCCGATGGGCGAAATGGCAAACAGCTTGAGTAGGCCCAGCTTGGGCGCATCGGAGGGCTGTGGCTCCTCTACCGGGGTCAGGGTCAGCGGCAGCAGGGCAAAGGAAAACAGAATGGACACCAGCGCAAATGGCACGAAACCAAAGCGGTCACCCACCAGGATCAGCCAATTGCCAATGGCCAGCGAGACGCTGCTGACCGCCATGTAGGCTGCAAAGACCTTGCCGCGCTGGTGGCTCTGGGCCACCACGTTGAGCCAGCTTTCCACCACAATGTAGAGCCCGACGATGCACACCCCAGTGATAAAACGCAAACCTGCCCAGAACCAGGGATTGACCCACAGCGCATGGAGCAGGGGCAGCGCCGAGGCGATCGACGCCATGGCGGCAAAGGCCCGGATATGGCCCACCCGGCGAATAATGGCCGGGCAGGCATAGGTGCCGTACACAAAGCCGGCAAAGTAAGCCGACATCACCAGCCCGGTCACCAGGCCGGAAAATTTGGCCGAGCCTGCCTGGGCGCCGATGGCCGAAAACAGCAGGCCGATGGCGACCACCAGCATGCTCACGCCACTCAGCAAGGAGGCCAGTGGCAGCAACAGTTGATTCAAGACAATTCCTTCTGGGGCCTCGGGACAGGGACTAGCCAAAGCCAAGCCAAGTCTGCCACAGCGGTCGACGCGGCACGGTTCGTTTTGCGACCCGCAATGGCGCGGCAAGTCGTCGCCCGCAGTCAAGACGGTGTCGTGCCCGGGCGGCAACCGGTTTTCGGCCGGCGTTAAAGTGTGGCCTGCGTCGCCAGCCCACCACCTCAATCAGGAGTCCCCGCCCATGAACCACGATGTCATCATCACCTGCGCATTAACCGGTGCCGGCGACACGGTGGACAAACATCCGGCCATGCCCGTCACACCCACGCAGATTGCGGCGGCGGCGGTAGAAGCTGCCAATGCGGGTGCGACCGTGGTGCACTGCCATGTGCGTGACCCCATCACCGGCAAGGGCAGCCGCGACCCGGCGCTGTACCGCGAGGTGATGGCGCGCATTCGGGATTCCGGCGTGGACATCATCGTCAACCTGACGGCCGGCATGGGCGGAGACCTGGAAATTGGCGCTGGCGAAACGCCTCTGGCCTTTGGCCCGGCGACTGACCTGGTGGGCCCGCTGGCGCGGCTGGTGCATGTGGAAGAACTGCTGCCCGATATCTGCACGCTCGACTGCGGCACCCTGAACTTTGGTGACGGCGACACCATTTACGTCTCGACCCCTGCGGCCTTACGTGCGGGGGCCCAACGCATCACCGAGCTGGGCGTCAAGGCCGAGCTGGAGATTTTTGACACCGGCCACCTCTGGTTTGCCAACCAGATGATCAAGGAGGGCCTGTTGTTAGACCCCCTGTTCCAGCTCTGCCTGGGCATTCCCTGGGGTGCGCCGGCCGACACCACCACCATGAAGGCAATGGTCGACAACCTGCCTGCGGGCGTCAACTGGGCCGCGTTTGGTATCGGCCGCATGCAGATGCCGATGGCGGCGCAAGCCGTGCTCTTGGGTGGCCATGTGCGTGTCGGCCTGGAAGACAACCTTTGGCTGGACAAGGGCGTGCCCGCCAGCAATGGCTCGCTGGTGGAGCGCGTGATCAAGCTGATCGAATGCATGGGCGCCCGGCCCATGAGCCCGGCCGCAGGGCGCGTCAAGATGGGCCTCAAGCCTCGCGGCTGACCCCGTCCTTTTTGACCTCGGCATCCTTCAAGGAACTCTCTATGTCATTTGTGACTGATATCAAGACCTTTGCTGCCCTGGGCAGCGGTGTCATCGGCAGCGGCTGGGTCGCGCGCGCCCTGGCCAACGGCCTGGACGTTGTCGCCTGGGACCCGGCGCCCGGCGCCGAGACGCAGCTGCGCGCCCGCATTGCCAAGTGCTGGGGTGCGCTGGAGCAGCAAGGCCTTAAACCGGGTGCCTCGCCCAGCCGCTTGCGCTTCGTCGCCACCTTGGAGGAATGCGTGGCCGAGGCTGATTTCATCCAAGAGAGTGCGCCCGAGACGCTCAGCCTGAAGATCGACCTGCACACCCGGGTGAGCGCGGCGGCCCGGCCTGATGTGCTGATCGGCTCGTCCACCTCGGGCTTGCTGCCGTCCGAGTTTTACGCCAACGCCACTCACCCCGAGCGCTGTGTGGTGGGCCACCCGTTCAACCCGGTTTACCTGCTGCCATTGGTGGAGGTGGTGGGTGGGGCCAAAACCTCGCCCGACGCCATCCAGGCGGCCATGGCCTTTTACCAGTCGCTGGGCATGAAGCCCCTGCATGTGCGCAAGGAAATCCCGGGCTTCATCGCCGACCGGCTGCTCGAAGCCATGTGGCGCGAGTCGCTGCACCTGGTCAATGACGGCATTGCCACCACCGGCGAGATCGACGACGCCATCCGCTACGGCGCCGGTCTGCGCTGGTCGTTCATGGGCAGCTTTTTGATCTACACCCTGGCTGGTGGCGACGCCGGCATGCGGCACTTTATGGCGCAGTTTGGCCCAGCGCTCAAGCTGCCGTGGACCAAGCTCGAGGCACCAGAGCTGACCGACGGCTTGATTGACGAGGTGGTCGATGGCACGGCAGTCCAGCTGGGCCGGCATTCGATCGCCGACTTGGAGCGCTACCGCGACGACTGCCTGCTGGCGGTGCAGGCGGCGGTGCGGGCCACCAAGCTCAAGCACGGCATCAGCCTCGACGAGTAAGCCCCGTGAACGAGCCAGCGCCCCTGACTGGCCACCTGTCCACCTACCGCAGCGCGGTGCTGCCAGAGTGGGTGGACTACAACGGTCATTTGCGCGATGCTTACTACCTGCTGCTGTTCAGCCTGGCGACCGACGCGCTGATGGCGCAACTCGGGCTGGACGAGGCCGGGCGGGCTGCCACCGGCCATTCGCTGTACACGCTGGAGTGCCACCTCAATTTTGTGCAGGAGGTCAAGCTCGGGCAGCAGGTGGAGGTGCGCACTCAGATCCTTGGCCATGACTCCAAAAGGCTGCACCTGAACCACAGCCTGCACCTGCTGGACGAGGCGCCACTGCTGGCCGCCAGCGAGCAGATGCTACTCAATGTGGCCACTGCCGCAGCCCGCGCGACCCCATTTGCCGAACCGGTGCGAAGCCGGGTGGAGGCCCTGGCCCGCGCCCACCAGGGGCTACCAGCCCCCCGGTTTGCCGGCCGAGCCATCAGTCTGGCCCGTTCATGAAGCCTAAGAAACCCGACCCACGTTTGCGCACCCCGCTAGAGGGCAGCGGCCACCGGCCCTGGGACCCGCAGGCCGTGATCGCAGCGCCGCTGCAACTGCACCAGACCCGGGTGTTGCCGGAGTGGGTGGACTACAACGGGCACATGAGCGAGTCCTGCTACCTGCTGGCGTTTGGCGATAGCACCGATGCATTTTTTCGCTTCGTCGGCATTGATGAGACCTACCGCGATGTCGGTGGCCATTCGTTTTACACCGTGGAGACCCACCTGCACAACCTGCGCGAGGTGGCGCTGGCCGCACCGCTGCGGCTGAGCCTGCAACTGCTGGATATGGACGACAAGCGGGTCCACCTGTTTCACGCCATGCAGCACGGTGATACCGGCGAACTGCTGGCCACGGCCGAGCAGATGCTGGTGCATGTGAACATGCAGCAGGGCAGGGCGGCACCTATTCTGCCGACCATTCACCAGCACTTGCAGTCGGTTTTGCTGGCGCATGCCGCGCTGCCCCGACCCGCCCAGGCGGGCAGCAGCATTGGTATTCGCCGCAAGACGGCGGGCAGTTGACGCCGGCGACTAATTGAAACCAGGAGTTGATTGGCATGAACTTTGACCTGACCACCGAACAGACCATGCTGGTGGACACTGTTCGCAGCTTTGTCGAAAAAGAGCTCTACCCGCACGAGGCCGAGGTGGAGCGTCTTGACGAGGTGCCGGCCGAGTTGGCCCGTCACCTGCAGAGCCGGGCGATTGATCTTGGCCTGTACGCCGCCAACATGCCCGAAGCCTTGGGCGGCGGCGGGCTCAATAACTTTGACATCACCCTGATGGAACGCGAGCTGGGGCGCGCTTCTTATGGCTTGCAAATGTTGGTAGCCCGGCCCAGCAATATTCTGCGGGCCTGCCAGGGCGAGCAGATCGAGACCTATTTGCTGCCGACCATTCGCGGCGAGCGCCACGACTGCCTGGCCATGACCGAGCCCAATGCCGGCTCGGATGTGCGTGGCATGCGCACCCGCGCCGTGCGTCAGGGTGATGACTATGTGATCAACGGCAGCAAACATTTCATCAGCCACGCCGACAAGTCTGACTTTGTGGTGCTGTTTGCTGCGACCGATGTGGAAGAAACCGCCCACGGCCCCAAGAAAAAAATCACGGGCTTTTTGGTTGACCTGGACAGCCCAGGCCTGACGGTGCGCCGCGGCCCGGCCTGCGTGTCGCACCGCGGCTACCACCAGAGCGAGCTGTTTTTCAATGAATGCCGGGTGCCGGTGGGCAACCGGCTGGGCGAGGAGGGCAAGGGATTCGACTTGATGGGTGAGTGGCTGGGGGCTACCCGGCTCACCGTGGCCGCGACCAGCGTTGGGCGCGGGCGCCGGGTGTTGGACATGGCGACCCAATGGGCGGCCACGCGGCAGCAGTTCGGGCAGCCGATTGGGCGTTTTCAGGGCACGGGTTTCAAGCTGGCCGACATGGCCACTGAGCTGGAGGCGGCCGAGTTGCTGACGCTGCAAGCGGCGTGGAAGTGCGACCAGGGCCGCATGACCGATTCGGATGCGGCCATGGCCAAGTTGTTCGCCTCCGAGGCGCTGGCTCGGATCACCGACCAGACCCTGCAAATTTTTGGCGGCATGGGGCTGATGAGCGAGCTGCCCATCGAGCGCTTCTGGCGCGATGCCCGGGTGGAACGCATCTGGGACGGCACCAGTGAAATCCAGCGCCACATCATCTCGCGCGCCATGCTGCGGCCCCACGGGGCGTGACCATGGCAAACACTGCTACAGCCCCGGCCACGGACCCGCTACGGCGATTGCTGTCGCCGCGTCATGTGGCGGTGTTTGGCGGGCGTGCCGCCGCTGAGGTGGTGCGGCAATGCCGTCAACTCGGCTTTGCCGGCGAGATTTGGCCGGTGCACCCGCGCCACGAATTTATGGAGGGCCTGCGCTGCTACCCGGATGTGGCAGCCCTGCCCGCATCGCCTGACGCCAGTTTCATCGCGGTGCCGCGTCAGGGCACTATTGAGTTGGTGGCAGAACTCTCTGCCCGTGGCGCGGGCGGGGTGATCTGCTATGCCTCTGGCTTTGCCGAAGTGGGCGACGAGGGCATTGCACTGCAGCAGCAACTGGTGGCAGCCGCAGCCGGCATGGCCTTACTCGGCCCCAACTGCTACGGCATGCTCAATTACCTGGATGGCGTGGCCCTTTGGCCTGACCAGCATGGCGGCCAGCGACTGGCGCGCGGGGTCGCCATCGTGACCCAGAGCGGCAACATCGGGCTGAACCTGACCATGCAGACGCGCGGCCTGCCATTGGCCTGCCTGATCACGGTCGGCAACAAAGCCGGCGCCAGCATCGAGGCCATCGTCGAGACCCTGCTGCTCGACCCCCGCATCAGTGCCATCGGCCTGCACATTGAGGGTCTGGACGATGTGGCGGCGTTTTCCCGGGTGGCCCTGCAAGCGCTGCACCAGCGGGTGCCGCTGGTGGCGCTCAAGGCGGGCAGTTCGGCCCTGGGGGCTCGAATCACCATGAGCCACACCAGCTCGCTGGCCGGGCCGGACGCGCTGTACCAAGCCCTGTTCCAGCGCCTGGGTGTGGCGCGGGTGCATGACCCGGTTGGTTTGCTGGAGACCCTGAAGTTTTTGCATGTGCACGGTGCCCTGCCAGGCCGGCGCATCGTCTCGGCCAGTTGCTCGGGGGGCGAGGCCTCGCTGGTGGCCGACCTGGCGCAGGCCCGTGGTTTGGACATGCCGGCTTTGCCAGCCCCAGCGCAGCAGCGCCTGCACACGGTGTTGGGCGACAAAGTGAATGTGGCCAACCCGCTGGATTACCACACCTACATCTGGGGCGACCTGGCGGCCCAGACCGAGTGCTTTGCCGGCCTGATGGACTGCCACTTTGACGCCCACTTGCTGGTGCTGGATTTCCCCCGGCAGGACCGATGTGCGGCAGATGCCTGGCAGACCACGGTCGACGCTTTCATCGCTGCCCAAGCCGACCATGGCGCGCGCGGGGTGCTGGTTGCCTCACTGCCCGAGGGCTTGCCAGAGCCTGTGGCCCGCCAGTTGCTCGCCCGCGGCATTGCCCCGATGCAGGGCCTGGCCGACTGTCTTGATGCGATCGGCCATGCGGCTGACATTGGCGCGGCACAACACCGGGCGGCCATGATCACGCCTTTGCAGGCGCCCGCGCCCTTTGCGCTAGGTGGCGCCCGGCTGCTCGATGAAGCCAGTGCCAAGCAGGCCCTGGCCCGGTTTGGCGTGCCGGTGCCCTTCGGGCAGGTGCTGGGCCGGGCACAGGTGCTGCCGTATGCGGCCGCCTTGGGTTACCCGGTGGTCCTGAAAGCACTGGCGCCGGAGCTGGCGCACAAGACCGAAGCCGGGGCGGTGCGGCTCAACCTGCAAAACGGCGCCGAGCTGGACGCTGCTTTGACCGCCATGGCCCCTCTGTCTGAGCAATTTCTGGTGGAGCAAATGGTGCGCGGCGCCCTGGCCGAGTTGCTGGTGGGCGTGCAGCGTGATCCGCAGTTTGGCCTGACCCTCACCCTGGGCGCGGGTGGTGTGTTTGTGGAACTGCTGCGCGACAGCGTGACGCTCTTGCTGCCCCTCACCCGTGCCGAGCTGCTGCAAGCACTCCAAACCCTGCAGATGTGGCCCATGGTCACCGGCTATCGGGGCCGCGCGCACGGCGATGTGGAGGCCCTGCTGGATGCGGTCCAGGCCATCGTGGCCTATGCGGTGGCGCATGCCGACCGCCTGCTGGAGCTCGACGTCAACCCCCTGCTGGTGCTGCCGGTGGGCCGTGGGGTGTTGGCCGTCGATGCGCTGATTCGACTTGCCGATGAGGCGTGATTGATGAACCCTTCCGTGCGCACTGCGGTCGATGACGGTGTCCTGACCATCACCCTGGACCGGCCCAAGGCCAACGCCATTGATGTCACCACCAGCCTGGCGCTTCACGCCGCCTTTGTGCGACTGCAGCAGGAGCCCGCCTTGCGGGTGGCCATCCTCACCGGCACTGGGCGGTTTTTTTCGGCAGGCTGGGATTTGTCCGCCGCTGTGGCGGGCGAGGCGATCGACGCGGACCATGGCCCGGGTGGTTTTGCTGGCCTGACCGAGTTTTTTACGCTGGACAAGCCGGTGATCGCCGCCGTCAATGGCCTGGCGATCGGCGGCGGTTTTGAACTGGCCCTGGCTGCTGACCTGATGCTGGCCGCCGACACGGCCGAGTTCGCCCTGCCCGAAGTCAAGCTGGGCATGATGGCCGATTCAGGCGGCGTGCTGCGCTTGCCCAAACGACTGCCGCGCGCG
Source organism: Comamonas sp. lk (assembly GCA_945925985.1). GTDB lineage: Bacteria > Pseudomonadota > Gammaproteobacteria > Burkholderiales > Burkholderiaceae_C > Rhodoferax. The sequence goes on from CAMELV010000005.1 coordinate 110,479, forward strand.
ATCGCGGCTGAACTGTTGCTGACCGGTCGGCGCATGGGTGCGGCGGAGGCACAGCGCTGGGGCCTGGTGAATCGGGTGGTGCCGCTGGCCGATTTAGCCAGTGCGGCCCAGGCGCTGGCCCGTGAGCTGGTAGTGGCGGCCCCCCTGGCCCTGGCTGCCGTCAAGCAGGTGTTGCGGGCTACGGAGGCGGTGCCGGTGGAAGACGGCTATCGCGTGCTGCGCAGCGGGGTACTGCCAGCCTACCGCGCCATGCTGACTTCGGCCGACGCGCAAGAGGGGCCGCAGGCCTTTGCCGAGAAGCGACAACCGGTGTGGCGAGGTGTTTGATAACGTTGCTATCTAAATAATAGCTAACTCATCAATGAATACGGAGCTTAGAGCCTGATTTGACCATTAATCATGGCCTTGCCCGCCCTTACAAGCGCGCACAACCCATCGCCAAGGCCTGGTCCTGCATGCCCAGACAGACCTGGTAGGCCGCCAGATCGATGGCTTCAAAACCACTGATGAACAAGGCCCCCAGGGTGGTAGCCAGTGCCGCTGACTGCGCTACCTGCCCCAGCGCTGTGCGCAGTGCGGCCAGGTCGCCATCGCTGGTGCCGGCAGCGGTGATCAGCGGCAGGCCCGGGTAAGGTGCGCTTTCGCCGATGACGTGCAGGCCGGTGCTGCTGTCGGGCCAATGGGCCTGAATGCCCGCCAGGCTAACGCAGTCAATACTGGCGATATCGGCCAGCCCGTCACGCACCATCTCCACAGAGCGGAGGTGGCTGCCAGATGCCACTGCCCGGGCAAAGAAGCGGCCGCCCTCGGCCAAGGGAGCCACCATAGCGCGCAGGCTGTTGTAGCCAGATTGGGAGTCGGTGCTGTTGTAGGCCACGCTGCGACCCCAAAAATCGGCCAGCGATTGATCGCGATCTTCGGCGCGTGCCACCAGTTGGCTACGGCAGAGGTGGCCGATGCTGCCCGGGACCTGGTAGCAAAAGGTGCCGACCAGCCGGACCCGGCCCGCCAGATGCGTCACCAGCGGGTAGCCGCAGGTTTGGCTGAGCCACAGGCCGGGGTCGAGCCAATGGCTGGGGAGTTCGGTCGGCCAGCTCAAGTCCAGCGGCAGATGCCTCAAGCCCTGGGTTGCCAACAGCGTCCTCAGATGCTCCCAAAAGGTCTCAACATGGTGCGGCGTGGCCAGGTACATGGGCAGCGATGCCGTAGCTTGCATGGCGATGGCGCTGCCTCTGCGGCTCAAGGCTTAAAGCCCGGGTGGATAGGCGAGTCGACCGGCCTCAAGGCATGGCGCCACAGCAAGCGCCCATAACCCTTCACCAAGAAGCCACCATTGCGCTGCAGGTAGCCATCGCGGTCGGCCCGGTAGGCGGCCGGAATGCGGTACCAAGCCAAGCCGGGATGGGCGTGGTGAACCGCGTGGTAGTTGTTGTTCAGGTACAGCAGTCGCCACGGCCAGGCTGCCTCATTGATCACGATGCGGTGGGCTGGCACAGCAGCCGGTCGGTGCTCGTAGAAAGAGCGGAGCATGGCCAGCCCCAGCGCAGGGTAGGCAATGCCCAGCAGGTAGTGCAGCGGCGTGAGGCCGGCCACCGCGTTGGCCCACCACAGCATCGGCAGCAACAGCAGCAGGTGCACCAGCCAGTCGCCCAGGTAGGTGACGTCACGGCGCCACAGCGCGGTCAGTAGGTGCCACCAGGCCGACGAGATGGCCAGCAGAGGCCCCAGCAGAAGCCGCCCCACCACCGTGCGCAGCGCCCATTGCAGGGCACGCCAGGCAGGCAAACCCTTTTGATAAGCCGTGGCATTGACGTAATTGCCCTCCGGGTCCAGCCCGGGCGCGGTCAGTCGTGCGTCGCGATGGTGGAGAAGGTGGCTGTCGCGGTAGATCGCAAAGGGGTACCAGACGCTGATCGGAAACACGCCGAACAGTTGGTTCAAAGCGGCATGGCGGGTGGGGTGGCCGTGCAACAGCTCGTGCTGCAGGCTCAGGTGCCAGGCCGCGACCAGCACCAGCCCGACCTGGCCCATCCCGGCCGGCAGGGCCCGGTAGAACAGCAACAGGGCCAGCCAGGCGCCATGGACGGCGACGATCAGCAGCCAGGTGGGCCACTCGATCGACGGGCCTGCTTGCTTGGCCTTGGTGGGGTTCAACATAGGACTAAGAATGAATAAAAGACATGGGTTATGCGGGAACTTTTGCATATTTTAATAAGACAATGCCAATCATATCAGCCAATTATTGTCATGAAATCTATCCAAAAAACTCATGGATTGGAGCGGCATCTGTTCCTGCGCCGACTGCCGCCACTGCACAGCCTGACGGTCTTTGCCGCCGCAGCAGCAGCCGGCAGTTTCAGTCGTGCGGCCGGACTGCTGTTTGTCACCCAGGGTGCAGTCAGCCGCCAGATTCAGCAGTTGGAAACCCATTTGGGCTGCACGCTGTTCACCCGCCACAAACGTGGACTGCGCCTGACCGACGAGGGTCGTGCCCTGTTGCCCGTGGTGGAAGATGCCATGGGCCGCCTGGCCGGCGCCTGCGACGGTTTAAGAAACATGGGCCAGGTGCTCGTGCTGCGCATGCCGCCCACCTTTGCCGTGCGCTGGTTTTTGCCAATCTTGCCGGAGTTGCGCGCTCTGCTGCCGGATGTGGACGTGCGCATCACCACCTACGAGGCCTGGGAGCCTGATTTCGAAAGCTCTGACGTTGATGCTGCTGTCGTGCAGGGGCGTGGCAATTGGGTTGGCATAGAGTCGGTGGCCCTGATGCCAGAGGTGCTCACGCCGGTGTGTTCACCGCAGTTGGCGGCCCAAATCAGTTCGCCGGAAGACCTGCTGGTTCTGCCGCTGCTGCACTGCAACCCGCTGGATGCCTGGCCGCGCTGGCTGCAGGCTGCCGGGGTCACGTCCAAAGACTTGCGACGCGGGCAGACGTTTGACACGCTGGAGCTGGCATTGACCGCTGCGACGCGCGGCCAGGGTGTGGCGATGGGTGATGTGAACCTGATCCGCGAAAGCCTGCGCGACGGCGTTTTGGTGGCGCCGTTCGAGCGCACTGTTGGGCAGGGCCTGTCTTACTACTTGGCCTATCCGCCAGACCGCGCGCAGCAGCCCAAAATCAGGGTGTTGCGGGAGTGGCTGTCACAGCGGGCGCATCCTGTCATGCCCAGCTGAAAGACCGAACAATTGCAGTAATTGACTTGAAATTTCGCTCAACTGACGCTTGTCTTAGGGAATGTCTGGATGCCAAAGGCCTTTGGTATTCCGTTAAGATCAAAGCGGAGTGCAAACGCATATTGCCCCTGATTGCCTGCTGGTAGCCGTCGACCACGGTCTTGCAGCAGAATTTTTTGTGTATCGACCTGAAGGAGTTTTTGATAAATGGACAACAACGACATCCAAACCGAATCAGGACTCATCCTGGATCGGCGCCAACTCATCGCCGGTGCGTCAGCACTCGGCCTCTCCACTGCTTTTGGCGTTTCGCCGGCTATGGCGCAAAGCAAACCCAAAAAGGGCGGCACGCTGCGCCTGGGTCTTGAAGGCGGCTCGGCATCGGACAGTCTGGATCCGCGGACTTACGCTGACTCCATCCCGATTTCCACCAGCCTGATGCTGTGGAATAACCTGGTTGAAGTGGCTGACAACGGCAACGCCACAGGCGAATTGTTCGAGAACTGGGAAGTCAAACCCGGCGGCGCCGACTGGACCTTCAATATTCGTAAGGGCATCACTTTCACCTCGGGCAAGACGCTCGACGCTGATGACGTGATCTATTCACTCAACCTGCATCGCGGTGAGACTAAGTCACCGGCCAAGGCGCTGCTGGCTGACATCACTGACATCAAGAAGACGTCGGCGACACAGATTCAGATCACGATGAGCAAGGGCAACATCGACCTGCCTTACAACCTCAGTGACTACCACATCATCGTGGTGCCAAATGGATTCACCGACTGGAGCAAACCAGACGGCACCGGCGCCTACACCCTTGAGGAGTTCCAACCCGGCGTGCGCCACGTATTCAAGCGTAAGGCGGGCGACTACTGGAAACCCAACCGCGGCAATTTCGACCGTGTTGAACTGCGCTACATCGGCGATTCCGCTGCGCGCACCCAAGCGCTCGTGACCGGTCAGGTTGACCTGATCAACCGTGTTGACCCCAAGACTGCCGCGTTGCTGGCCAAGAACAAGGCACTGAAAGTGGCACGTACGCCTGGCATGGGCAATCGCTTTGCTTTTGTGGCTCATACCGACAAAGATCCGTACACCAACAAAGACCTGATGCTCGCTCTGAAATACGGTATCGACCGTCAGAAGATCGTGAAGAACGTGTTTTCCGGCTATGCGACAGTGGGCAATGACCACACCGTTGGGCCGCGCATGAAGTACTACGATGCCAAGCAGAAGCAGATCGCGTATGACCCGGACAAGGCCAAGTTCCACTTCAAGAAGGCCAACATCAGCGCGCCCATCGAGCTGCAAGTGTCGGAAGGTGCCTTCTCTGGCGCAACCGATTCAGGCCAGGTGTTCCAAGAGTCGGCTGCCAAAGCCGGCATTAAAATTGATCTGAAGCGCGTCTCTGGTGATGGTTATTGGGACAACGTTTGGCTCAAAGTGCCGTTCTGTGCCGTCTACTGGGGCAACCGTCCGACCATCGACAACCAACTCACCAGCACCTTTGGTGGTGGCTTGAAGAACACTTGGAACGACACCCATTTCGTCAACGCCGACTTTGACAAGCTCTTGACCGATGCGCGTGTTGAACTCGACCAGGCCAAGCGCTCAGCGATGTACGCCAAGTGCCAGTCACTGATCAGCCAGAACTCGGGCATGGTCTGTTTTGCGGTTCAAGATTACCTGGACGCCCACACGACCAAACTGATGGGCTTGACCCCATCGGGTCGGTACGACATGGCCGACGGTCGGATCGCCGAAAAAGGCTGGTTCGCCTGATCGACTGAAGCCGGACGTCAGTGGGTTGACCCACTGACGTCAGACTTGACACTGCTTGGCGCGCTTTTTGTAACGCTGTTTACAGCGTCAAAAAAAGCGCGCTTTTTCTTGGGAATTTCTGCCGATGACGCGATTGATAGTAAACCGGCTGGTGCTTGGGATTTTGACCTTGTTGGCAGTTTCTGTGCTGATCTTCATCTGCACACAGATCCTTCCCGGTGATGTGGCCTCGGCTGTCCTGGGGCAGGGCGCTACGCCCGAAGCCCTGATCGTCTTCCGCAAAGAGCTCGGTTTTGATGTGCCGCCCTATTTGCGCTACTGGAATTGGTTGCTGGGTGCCCTGCAAGGTGACCTCGGCGTTGCCCTGACCAACAAGCGCGTCATCGTGGATGAAATCATGCCGCGCCTGGCCAACACCCTGTTCCTCGCCGGCTATGCGGCCCTGATCGCCATCCCCCTGGCCGTGGGACTCGGCATCTATTCGGCGATCAACGAAGGCAAGTTGTCGGACAAGCTGTCCAATATCCTGACGCTGGTGGCCATTTCCTTGCCGGAATTTTTCATTGCCTACCTGTTGATCATCGCCATGGCGGTGAATGTCGACTGGTTCCCCTCGCTGTCCACGGTGGTCAAGGGCATGCCACTGAGTGAACGCCTGTACCAGTCCACCTTGCCTGCCATCACTTTGACATTGCTGGTGGCCGCCCATATGCTGCGCATGACCCGAAGCTCGGTGTTGTCTGTCATGTCCACGCCTTATATTGAAATGGCCTTTCTGAAAGGCGCCAAGCGTCGGCGCGTGATCATGCGGCACGCCTTGCCCAATGCGGCAGCGCCCATCATTACCGTGGTGGCACTCAACATGGCCTACCTGGTGGTCGGGGTGGTGGTCATTGAAGCCGTGTTTGTGTACCCGGGGCTTGGCCAGTTGATGGTGGACGCCGTGTCCAAGCGCGATGTGCCGGTGATCCAGGCCTGTGGCCTGGTCTTTGCTTCAGTGTTCGTGGTGCTTAACACCGTGGCCGACATTTTGGTGATCCTGGTCAACCCGCGGTTGCGCAACAAGTCATAAGACGAGACAGGAAAGAGGAGCTAAGAGTGAAAGTGTTTGGACAAAAGCCCACGCCTTCAGCCTGGTTTGGCTTGGTGGTCATGGCCATCTTTATGGTGGTGGTGATTTTCACGCCCTGGCTGGCGCCCTACGAGGAATCTGCCAATGTTGGCGGCACCTGGGACGAACCGTCGGCCACCTCCTGGCTGGGGGGTGATCAGATTGGCCGGGACATGCTCACCCGGATCATGTACGGCTCGCGCATGACCATCGCCGTGGCTCTGGCCATCACCTCGCTGTCATTTTTGATCGGGATTGTGCTGGGCTTCATCAGCGCCGTGTTGGGCGGTTGGGTCGACATTTTCTTTACCCGCTTGCTCGACGTGATGCTGTCTATCCCCAGTCTGATTTTCGCGCTCATTATTCTGGGCGTTTTTGGCTCCAGTATCCCGGTGCTGATCCTGACCATCGCCGTGATCGACTCAACCCGCGTGTTCCGGTTGGCGCGGGCCCTGGGCATGAACCTGTCGGTCATGGAGTATGTGGAAGCCGCTCGTCTGCGCGGCGAGGGACTCTGGTGGGTGATCAGCCGAGAAATATTACCCAATGCCCGGGCACCGCTGGTCTCCGAATTTGGCCTGCGCTTTTGCTTTAATTTTCTGTTTATTGCAGGCCTGTCGTTTCTGGGGCTGGGCATCCAGCCGCCCTACGCCGACCTGGGCGGCATGGTGAGAGAAAACGCCGCAGCGATCAACTTTGGGATGATGGCACCGATCTACCCGGCCGTGACCATTGCCCTGTTGACCGTGTCGGTCAACCTGGTGGTGGACTGGATGCTGTCCATTGACGCCCGCCCGTCGGGCGCGCAGGCCGAGCTTTGAGCAGGGTGATGGCATGATTGATGACATTATTCTGGAAATCAAAGGCCTGCAGATGGGCAGCGTGGCCGGTGCAGTCATCATCGACAAGGTGGACCTTCGCCTGAAGCAGGGTGAGGTGCTGGGCTTGATCGGTGAAAGCGGTGCCGGCAAGTCGACCATTGGATTGGCGGCCATGTGCTACGCGCGGGCCGGCGTGCACATTGCCGGCGGCGAGGTGATCCTCGGCGGTGTCAATGTCCGGGCCCTGGACGCGGAGGGCCGGCGGGATGTGCGCGGCAAGCGCATTGCCTACATTGCGCAGTCGGCTGCTGCTGCCTTTAACCCCGCCCATACCTTGATGGACCAGGTCTGCGAAGCCCCGCTGATTCACAACATCATGACCCGCCCTGAGGCCGAGGCTTGGGCCCGCCAGTTGTTTCGATCGCTGGATTTGCCAGACCCGCAAAACTTTGGTTCGCGCTACCCGCATCAGGTGTCGGGTGGGCAATTGCAGCGTGCCATGGCCGCCATGGCCATGTCCTGTCGCCCCGACGTGCTGGTGCTCGACGAGCCCACCACCGCGCTGGATGTGACCACACAAATCGAAGTCCTTATTCTGCTCAAGTCGCTTATCCGTGAATACCGCACGGCGGCGCTCTACATCACTCACGACCTCGCGGTGGTGGCCCAGGTGGCCGACCGCATCAAAGTGTTGCGCCACGGCAAGGAAGTCGAAGAGGGGCTTACCGACCAGATCCTGCACCATGCCCGGCAGGATTACACCGCCCGGTTGGTCGCTGTGCGCGGGGCGGCCGCCAGTGAACGGGCGACCAAGGCTACGGTGACGCCCGAGACTGTGCTGTCGATCCAGGCCTGCCACGCTTATTACGGCGACTTCCATGTGGTCAAAGGGGTGTCGCTCGACGTTCTGCGCGGTGAAACGGTCGCTGTTGTGGGCGAATCCGGTTCCGGCAAGTCGACACTGGCCCGGATTGTCACGGGGCTGTTACCCCCTCGCAGTGGCGAGATCTTGTTCCAGGGCAAACCCTTGCCGCCGGCGCTCAAGGCGCGTGACAGGGAACTTAAACGTCGCATCCAACTGGTCTACCAGATCCCGGATGTGGCCATCAATCCACGGCACAGTGTGTTGGATATTGTGGGGCGGCCAGCCCAGTTTTATTTTGGTCTGGGTCGTGACCTGGTCTTGAAACGTGCCAAGGAACTGATGGGTCTGGTGGAGCTGCCGGTTGACTTTCTGCAGCGCCGACCGGGGCAGTTGTCTGGCGGGCAAAAGCAGCGGGTCTGCATCGCGCGGGCCTTGGCGGCCAATCCCGACCTGATCATTCTCGACGAGCCCACCTCGGCCCTGGACCCCTTGGTAGCGGAAGAAATCCTGAAGCTCTTGCGGCGCCTGCAGGCCGAATTGGGCCTGTCCTACGTGCTGATCACCCATGACCTGGATGTGGTCCACCGCATCGCCCACCGCACCGCCGTGATGCTCAAGGGTGAGTTCGTGGCCTTTGACCAAACAGAAGCCATCTTCGATGGCCCCTACCACCCCTACACCGAGAAGCTGATCAACGCTGTGCCGGTGATGCGCAGTGACTGGCTGGATGGCGTGCTGGCCAAGCGCGCGCAAGCAGCGTTGTCAGCTGCGCACTGAGAAGCGCCGCTGACCCGGCGGGGTTAGACGTTGGAATCGGGGAACGACGCCTTGCGACGGTTGACGTAGTCCAATATCGCCTCATCCACCGCCGGGTCCATGGCGGGCATTTCGTACTCGGACAACTGCTTTTTCCAGGATGCGTTGGCCCGCGCAGTCAGGTCGCGGGAACCCTCAGCCTCCCACTGCTCGAAGCTGTTGTTGTCGGTGATCGGTGAGCGGTAAAACGCGCTTTCAAAATTAGCCTGCGTGTGGGCGCAACCCAAAAAGTGCTTGCCGGGGCCGACTTCCCGAATCGCATCCATGGCTTGGCCGTTCTCTGACAGGTCTACGCCCGCCATCAGGGTGTGCATCATGCCGGCCTGGTCGACGTCCATGATGAATTTTTCATAGCCCATGGAGAGGCCGCCTTCGAGCCAGCCCGCCGTGTGCAGTACAAAATTTACCCCGCCCAGGCAGGTCGGTAACAGGGTGTTGGCCGACTCTGAGGCCGCCTGGGCGTCGGAAATCTTGGAACCACAGAGGCCGCCGCCAGAGCGAAATGGCACGCCGAGTCGGCGGGCCAGTGCTGCCATGACATACAGCACCAAGGCGGGTTCGGGTGTGCCAAAAGTGGGGGCGCCAGATTGCATGGAGATTGACGAGGCAAAGCTACCCATCACCACCGGTGCGCCCGGGTTGACCAGTTGGACGAAAGCCATGCCGGCCAGAGACTCGGCCAGGGTCTGGGCCGCTGTGCCCGCCACGGTGACCGGCGACATGGCGCCGGCCAGTATAAAGGGCGTGATGATGCTCGCCTGGTTGGCTCGCGCATAGACCTTGGCAGCCCCCAGCATGGTCTCATCAAAGGTCATGGGTGAGTTGGCATTGATGAGGTTGATGACGCAGGTTTTCGGCTTGCCGGTCAGCGGGTCCAGGTAGTCGTCGCCAAACAGAATCCGTGTCATCTCCACCGTGTCACGCGCCCGGTCGGGGTGTGTGACCGAGCCCATGTAGGGCTTGTCGGTGAACTTCATGTGGGCGTACACCATGTCGAAGTGGCGCTTGTTGACCGGCAGGTCCACCGGCTCGCAAATCGTGCCGCCCGAATGGTGCAAGGCGTTGGCCATGTAGGTCAGTTTGACGAAATTCTGGAAGTCTTCAATCGTGGCATAGCGGCGGCCGCGGTCCAGATCCCTCACAAAAGGCGAGCCATAAGCCGGCGCAAACACCGTGTTCTTGCCGCCAATGACGACGTTGTGTGCCGGGTTGCGGGCATATTGCGTAAATTCGCGTGGCGCCGTGGCCTGCACCAAACTGCGGCACAGGCCGCGCGGGAAGCGCACGCGTTCGCCCTTCACATCGGCCCCGGCTGCCTTGAACAGCGCCAACGCTTCGGCGTCATCCCGAAAATCAATGCCGGTCTCCTCGAGGATGGTGTCGGCATTTCGCTCAATGATCTGCAGCCCTTCCTCGTCCAGAACCTCGTAGTACGGAATTTTTCGCGTGATGTAGGGCACCGACTGACCGCTACGGGCTGAACGTGCCGCACGCTTGGCTTCCCGCCCGCCCCCGGCCCGCCGACCCCGGGCCGGTTGCCCATCCGCTAGTGTTTCATTCATAGCATCGCTCCAGAAGAATCAGGGGGACGTGAGGTCGCCCAAACTAAGTACAGTATGGTGAGGCCGTTCTCAAGCCGATGATCCGCAAGCGACGCCGTCTTGTTTTCAGACGCCAGCGTTTTTGGTCGCTTGCTGCGTGCTGGACGTCGTTCCGTGGACAACAACAGCCAAGCAGCTCATCACAATGTTGTCAGTCAATCGCGGGATTGACACCACCCCTTGCAAGTTTGAAAGTCGACCATGGCCCTGAGTGTTTTTGACCTTTTCAAGATTGGCATCGGCCCGTCGTCGTCGCATACCGTTGGGCCTATGAAGGCCGCTGCCATGTTTGTGCGGCGATTGTCGAAATCCGGGCAGTTGAGCCAGGTCGCCAGAATCGAAGCCCGCCTCTATGGCTCACTGGGTGCGACCGGCAAGGGGCATGGCACCGACACCGCCATCATGCTGGGACTCGGTGGTCTGATGCCCGACAGCATTGACCCAGACAGCATTGAGTCTCGCATCCGCCAGGTCCGGGACGAGGCCAGCGTGCTGCTCAATGGCGAACACCCTGCGGCGTTCAATGAGCGCAGCGACATCTTGTTTTTGCGCAATGAAACTTTGCCGTTTCATTCCAATGGCGTGCGTCTGCTGGCTTTTGCGGCCGATGGCGTGCTGCTGGAGGAGCGGCGCTATTTCTCGGTGGGTGGCGGCTTTGTGCTGTCGCAGGAAGAGGCGGACCGGTCCGTGGACCAGCCCAAGCTGGTGGTGGACCCGACCGTGCTGGCCTACCCGTTTTCCAGCGGTGACGAATTGCTGGCGATCACCGTACGCACCGGTCTGTCCATTGCCGACGTAATGCGCCGCAACGAGCACGCCTGGCGCACCGACCAGGAGTTGAACGACGGGCTGGATCAGATCTGGGAGATCATGAAGGCCTGTGTGGCCCGGGGCTGCCGTACCGAGGGCCACCTGCCAGGTGGCCTGCGGGTGAAGCGTCGGGCGGCGGAGCTGCATCGATCACTCAGTGCCCGGCCGGAGCAGGCGCTCAAGGACCAGCTCACCATTCTGGACTTTGTCAACCTGTACGCCATGGCGGTCAACGAAGAAAACGCGGCTGGAGGCCGTGTGGTCACGGCCCCCACCAACGGCGCGGCCGGGATTGTGCCGGCGGTTCTGCACTACTACGACCGGTTTTGTCCGGGTGCCAACGCCAGTGGCGTACGCGACTTTCTGCTGACTGCCGGCGCTATCGGGCTGCTGTACAAGGAGAATGCCTCGATCAGCGGTGCCGAGGTGGGCTGCCAGGGCGAAGTTGGCGTGGCCTGCTCAATGGCTGCCGGCGGCTTGGCCGCCGTCATGGGCGGCACCCCGCAGCAGGTGGAAAATGCCGCTGAAATCGGCATGGAGCACAACCTGGGTCTCACCTGTGACCCGGTGGGTGGGCGGGTGCAAATCCCGTGCATTGAGCGCAATGCCATGGGCTCGGTCAAGGCCTTGAACGCTGCGCGCATGGCCTTGCGCGGTGACGGTACGCATTTTGTGTCGCTGGACCAGGTGATCAAAACCATGCGCGACACCGGGCGTGACATGATGACCAAGTACAAGGAAACCAGCCGCGGTGGCCTGGCGGTTAACGTGATCGAGTGCTGACACATGCGGTATTTTTTGGGGATCGACACCGGCGGAACCTACACCGACGCGGTGTTGCTGGACCAGAACAAGCAGGTGGTGGCCGCCGCCAAGAGCCTGACCACCCGCTTTGACCTGTCTGTAGGCATCAGTGCCTCGCTGGACCGGCTGCCCAAGGAAGGCTTGGCCCAGGTGGTGTTGGTGTCGCTGTCCACCACGCTCACGACCAACTCGGTGGTTGAGGGCAAGGGCTCGCCGATCTGTGTGCTGCTGGCCGGTTATGAGGCGGCCCAGATCAAATCCAGCGGGTTGCTTGAGCTGGTGGGTGCCGATGCCATTGTGTCTTTGCCCGGCGGCCATGACGCGGGGGGGCATCCGGCTGCTGCGCTGGATGAGGCGGCGTCCAAAGCGGCCATCTTGCGCCACGCGCCGCGCGTCAGCGCGTTTGCCATCTCGGCCAGTTTTGCGGTTCGCAACCCGGCCCATGAGCAGCAGCTGCGCGCCTGGGTTGAAGAACTGTGTGACAAACCCGTGACCTGCGGCCATGAGCTGGCCTCCAGCCTGGGCGCACCGCGGCGTGCTTTGACCGTGGCCTTGAACGCGCGGATGATTTCCCACATCAAGGCGCTGATTGAATCGGTCAGGCAGACCCTGGCAGTCCATGCGGTGACGGCCCCCTTGATGATGGTCAAGGGCGATGGCACGCTGGTTAATGTGGCGTCGGCGCTGCAGCGCCCGGTGGGCACCGTGCTGTCGGGCCCCGCTGCCAGTTTGCTAGGCGCCTGCGCCCTGAGCGGCTTGAGTGACGCCATCGTGGCTGACATGGGGGGCACCACCACCGACATCGCCATTGTGCGTGGCGGCCAACCGGCCCTCAGCTTTGACGGCGCCATGATTGGTGACTGGCGGCCCATGATCGAAGCGGTCAAGGTCTACGCGATCGGCCTGGGTGGCGACAGCGAGATCCGCATCCTTGGCGGCCATGGCCTGGCCATCGGACCGCGCCGGGTGCTGCCTCTGAGTCTGTTGGCCCATGAACACCCCAAGGTGCTGGCCGTTCTGGAGCGACAGCAAAACGAGTCGCCGCACGCCAGCCAGATCCGCTTCGTGCAGCGGCTGCAAGGCCACGACGCCCTGATTGACCGGTTACCCGATGATGAGTTGCGCGCCTGGGAGCACCTCGCCCAGGGGCCTTTGGACATGGAGCAGTGCAACATCCATGACCGCGTGATGTCCCGGGCGCTGGCGCGGCTGGAACGCAAGGGTCTGGCCATTTACAGTGGCTTCACGCCCAGTGATGCGGCACATGTGTTGGGGCTGTCTACGCATTGGAGCCAAGACGCCGCTGTGTTTGGTGCCAGGATCTGGGCCCGGCAAATGCGGCACCTGTATGGCCTGGGCACCTGGATCCTGGGCGACGCGGTCGCGCCCTCGCGCCAGGTGGTGGATCTGGTGATCGCCACCATCTCGCAAAAGCTGATCGAGGCCGGTCTGAATGATGCCGGTCAACTCACCGAGTCGAACGCCGGGCGGCTCGCTGGCCTGCTCACCCAACTGGCCTTGAGCCCTGGCTCAGGTGCCAGCGCGGCGGGCGCCAACCCCTTGTTCAAACTGCAGTTTGCCCCCGATTTGCCGCTGGTCGCGGTGGGTGCGCCGGCAGGCAGTTACTACCCTGCGGTGGCCCGTGGTCTGGGCATCGCCTTGGTTTTGCCGCCCTTTGGCGAGGTGGCTAATGCGGTGGGCTCGGTGTTTGGCCGAGTGTCGCAGCGGGTTCACATGACGGTGACGCAGCCCGTGCGCGGGGTCTATCGGGTCTTCACGCCAGAGGGCCCCCGTGATTTCGCGGCGCTAACCCCCGCCTTGGAGCTCGCCCGTGAATTGGCCGGGGTGGACGCACAGGCCCGGGCCTTGCAGGCTGGCGCCGCCAGCGCCACACTCAGTCTCACCCAAAGTGACAACAGTGTCAGCAACGACATCGACGGTCACATGTTCTTCGAAGCCATTGTGACGGCCATTGCGTCTGGCCCGCCCTTGACGCTGGGCCACTGAGCCTGGTGGTCGGCGCGCTTGCCCCGTGGGTGTGGCGCGCCAGCATCCGCCCGAACTGGCTTCATTTGATGGGGCGGCCTTCGCCGCCAGCCATTGGTCCAGAACGTGAGAGGGCAGGCGTCCGGGCTGGCGCGAATCCGTTAGCCACTGTCGCAATTGGCGTCGTGGCCATCGCGGCGCTGACTACACTTTCGGCGGTACCAGATGCCCGCTCGGGCCCACAAGAAAGCAGGACACAATGAAAACTAGTGCACGGGTTGTCGTGATCGGTGGTGGTGTGGTGGGCGTGAGCACCCTGTACCATTTGGTCAAGAAGGGCTGGTCTGATGTGGTCCTGATCGAGCGCACCGAGCTGACCGCCGGTTCGACCTGGCACGCCGCCGGCCTACTGCCCCTGTTCAACATGAGCTACACCGTGGGCCAGTTGCACAAGTACTCGGTGGACCTGTACAAACGTTTGCCGGCCGAAACCGGGCAGGACGTGAGCTTTCACGTCACCGGCAACTTGCGGCTGGCGACCAACCAGGACCGCATGGACGAGTACCTCAAGTACTGTGGTGTTGCCAACACCATTGGCGTGCCATTTCGCATCATCACCCCGGCTGAAATCAAGGCGTTGTGGCCCCTGATCGATCTGGGCGATGGCATCAACACGCCCAAGGTGATCGGCGCGCTGTACCACCCGGACGACGGCCACATTGCCCCGGTCGACCTGACCATGGCCCTGCGCAAGGGCGCCCGCGCCGGTGGCGGCGAGATCTATGAGCAGACCCAGGTCACCGGCGTCGAGAAGCTGGCATCTGGCGAATGGAAGGTCATCACCAACAAGGGCGACATCACCTGCGAGCACGTGGTGTGCGCCACCGGCAACTACGCACGCGAAACCGGCAAGATGTTTGGGCTGAGCATTCCGGCCATCCCGGTTGAGCACCAGTACATCGTCTATGACGAGTCACCCGAGTTGCGGGCCTACCGTGACCAGGGTGGCCATGAGCTCGCCGTGCTGCGCGAATCCGACGCCTCTTATTACCTGCGCGAAGAGCGCATGGGCTGGATCCTCGGGCCTTATGAAAAAGGCGCGCCCGCGCGCTTTGCCGATGGCGTGCCCGACTGGTTTGGCAAGAGCCTGTTTGAGGGCGACCTCGACCGCCTGCTGCCGCACGTTGAAGCCGCCATGAAGCGGGTGCCGGCACTGGAGCATTGCGGCATCAAGACCATTGTGAATGGCCCCATTTCCTACACGCCCGATGGCAGCCCGCTGATCGGGCCGGCCTGGGGTCTGAAGAACGTCTGGCTCAATGAGGGGCACAGTTTTGGCGTGACCGCAGCCGGTGGCGCCGGTTGGCAACTGGCCGAGTGGATTGTGGAAGGCGAGCCCACGGTGGACATGCTGGGTGTGGACCCCCGTCGCTACGGCCCTTACACCAGCAAGCGCTACACCGTCGCCAAGAACGAAGAGGCCTACCGCGAAGTGTTCACGGTGCACTTCCCCGATGAAGAGCGTCACGACGGCCGTCCGGCCAAGACCAGCCCGATCTATGAAAAGCTCAAGCAGATGGGCGCCGTTTTTGGCCAGCGTTATGGCTGGGAGCGCGCCAACTGGTTCGCCCCCGAGGGCGTTGAGCGCAAGGACAACTGGAGCTTCCGGCGCAGCAACTACTTTGAGCATGTGGGCAACGAATGCCGCAACATCCGCGAACGCGTGGGCATGATCGACCTGACGCCCTTCACCAAGCATGAGGTGACCGGTCCTGGCGCTGAGGCTTGGCTTGATTACCTGGTGGCCAACAAGGTGCCGACCAAGACCGGACGCATCGCCCTGTGCCATGCCCTCACCAAAAACGGCGGCGTGCGCTCCGAGTTCACCCTCACCAAGTTGGGTGAGCATCGCTTTTATGCGGTCAGTGCCGGTGCCGGTGAGCGTTTTGATTCGGACTATCTGCACAAGATGTTACCCGCCGATGGCTCGGTTCAGTTGCGCAACATCACCACCAGCCGTGGCTGCTTTGTGATCGCCGGACCGCGTGCGCGCGAGGTCATGGCCAAGCTGACCGATGCACCGCTGGATAACCAAAGTTTTCCGTGGCTGACCAGCCAGGTGATCGACGTAGGCTATGCCAGCGACGTCTACGCGTTGCGGGTGAACTTCATTGGCGAACTGGGCTGGGAGTTGCACTTCCCGATCGAATACGCCAACTCGCTGTTTGAACAGATCTTTGCTGCCGGCGCGGAGTTTGGCATTGGCATGGCCGGCATGCGCGCCATGGAGTCGCTGCGGATCGAGAAGTCTTACCGCATGTGGGGCACCGACCTGGGCATCGAGTACTCGCCCTACGAGGCCAGTCTGGACCGCTTTGTGCGCATGAACAAGGGCGATTTCATCGGCCGCGCTGCGCTGGAGCGGCAAGTGGCCGCCGGTATCCCCAAACGCTTTGTCACGCTGGAGGTGCATGGCGTCACCGATGCCGATCCGCTGGGCAATGAGCCGCTGTACGTGGACGGCAAGTTGGCTGGCCGCGCTACCGCCGGCTACTACGGCCATGTGCTGGGCAAGAGCTTGGCCCTGGGTTACATCGCCACGGCGCATTCAGCGGTCGGCACCGAGGTTGAGATCGACATCCTTGGCCAGCGCAAGCGGGCCACCGTGTTGTGCGAGTCCCCGCTGGACCCGGACAACCACAAGCTCAGGGCCTGATCAGGGGCGCCAGGTGCTGACCATGCGCGCCGTGCTGCTGACCGGCTACGGCGGCTACGACCAGCTGCAGTACCGCACCGATGTGCCCCGGCCCGAGCCGGCAACGGGTGAGGTGCTGGTCCAGGTGGGTGCCTGCGGCGTCAACAACACCGATGTCTGGACCCGTGAGGGCGCCTACGGCGCCAGCGAGCAGTCGGGCTGGCAGGGCAGTGCCTTCAATTTTCCGCGTATCCAGGGTGCTGACAGCGTCGGTCGCATCGTGGCGGTGGGCGCGGGCGTGTACGCAGACCGTCTGGGCCAGCGCGTCATGGTCAACCCCACCCTGTACGGCACCTCGGGCGACGGCCTGTTTGAAGCCACCTACCTGGGCAGCGAGCGCGATGGTGGCTTTGCCGAGTTCGTCAGCGTGCCCGATGCCAACGCCCACGCCATCACCTCCCCCTTGGCCGACCACGAACTGGCCAGTTTCATGACGTCCTACCTGACGGCCGAGCACATGCTCAACCGGGCGGCATTGGCGGCGGGGGAGACGATTCTGGTGACCGGCGCCTCGGGCGGCGTTGGCTCGGCGCTGGTGCAACTGGCCAAGATCCGCGGTGCCCACGTGGTCGCCGTGATTGGCCGTTGCAAAGAGGCGCATCTGGCCGCATTGGGGGTGGAGGCCTTTATTTGGCGCGACGAGCCTGACTATGCGGCGGCATGGCGGCGCCAACAGCTAACGCGTCAGATCGATGTGGTGGCTGATGTGGTGGCCGGTGACAAGGTACCGGTGTTGCTGGACCTGTTGGCAGTGGGCGGGCGTTATGTGACGGCCGGTGCCATTGCCGGCCCGATGGTGACCATTGACTGGCGCAAGCTCTACCTCAAGCACCTGACGCTGCTGGGCGCCACCATGGGCACACAGGCCGAGGCGCGCCAGATCGTGCGCTACGTGGCGTCGGGGCAGCTCAAG
Organism: Comamonas sp. lk; assembly: GCA_945925985.1. Classification (GTDB taxonomy): domain Bacteria; phylum Pseudomonadota; class Gammaproteobacteria; order Burkholderiales; family Burkholderiaceae_C; genus Rhodoferax. The sequence continues at coordinate 127,917 of CAMELV010000005.1, forward strand.
CCCCTGATCGCCGGCATCTACCCGCTGGCGCAGTTGGTGCAGGCACAGCAGGCCTTCAAGACCCGTTCGCATTTCGGCAAACTGGTGATCACCCTTTGAGTCCGGGACGCAAAGAACCTGTTGATCGCCTGAAAGGCGCTTAGACTGGTGCGAACAGCGCTTTTAATTTGCTCGTACAACAAGGAGATTTCATGCCCATTCGCCGTCATTTTTTGGTGACTATCTCGTCGCTCGCCGCCGCCATTACGCCCGCGATCAGCCGGTCACAGACGTGGCCGAGTCAGCCCTTGAGGCTGGTTGTCACTTTTCCACCGGGCGGTGCTAGCGACATCGTCGCGCGGCTGATCGCCCCTGCGCTGGCCGAGAAGCTGGGCCAATCCGTGGTGGTGGATAACCGCCCCGGTGGTGCGTCTACCATCGGCGCTGTGCACGTTGCCAATGCTGAGGCCAACGGTTACACCCTGCTGATGTCCAATTCGGCCCCCATGTTGATCGCGCCAGCGCTGATGGACAAACCCCTGTATGACACCGTGAAGAGTTTTAGACATCTGAGCTACATCGGTGATGTGCCGACCGTGCTGGCGGTGCACCCTTCATTGGGGGTGACTGACTTTGCAGGCTTTGTCGCTTGGGCAAAGTCGCAAAAAGACCCGGTTCCTTTTGGCAGCGGCGGGGCTGCGTCGATTGGGCACATTGTGGGCGAGTTACTGGGCCAACAAGCTGGGCTGAAGGTGCTGCACGTGCCCTACCGTGGCGCTGGCCCGATGCGCACCGATCTGTTGGGCGGGCAGTTGAAGGTGGCGGTAGACGCCTTGCCCCAAAACCTGCAGTTTCGCAAAACCGGACAGTTGCGGCTGCTCGCGATCACTTCGGCCAAGCGTGTTGTACAGGCCAACGACATTCCTACTCTGGCGGAGCTCGGTTATCCCTCCTTGGTCGCCGAAAATTTTGTCGGTTTATCTGCACCCGCGGCAGTGCCGCCGGCGGTGGCCCAGATGCTGATCAAGGCGGTTAACGATGTGATGGCCATGCCAGACATTCGCAGTAAGTTGCTGGCCCAGGGCTTTGAACTCGAGAATCGGTCGCCGGAGATGTTCACTGCTTTCATCAAGGAACAAGCGGCACTTTGGGCGCCTGTCGTCAAAGCCAGCGGCGCCACCTTATGAGCCGCGTTTTAGCTCTTGTCAGGGGTTTGCGATGACCGCGCCGCGCATCAAGGTGGCGCTGTTTGGCCCACCCGGCCAGGGTAGCTTTAACGAGTCCGGTTGCGACGGCGCCATGCGGGCCCGTGCCGCCGGCCATTCCGTCGAGGTGCACTGGATCGCCCCGCTGGCGGCGCAAGACCGTGCCGAGGCGCTGCGCACCCTATGCAAGCAATCCCCCGACTTGTTGGTCGCTCATGGTGGCCAGGGTGATGAACCTGTGAAACTCATCCATCAGGAGTTTCCTGGAACGGTGTTTGCGATCACCCAAGGCAACTTCCTCGCACCCAATACGGCGTGTTACGAGGTGCTTCAGGAGCAGTCGGCATTTCTGGCGGGCGTACTGGCCGGCCTTGCCTCCAAAACTGGGGTGGTAGCCCACCTGTCTGGTGAAAAAGTTGGCCCGGGTCTGAAGGGACGTGCGGCGTTTGCCAGTGGCCTGAAACATATCGCACCCAACTGCCGTTTTGTGACCACATTTTGCGGTCTCCAGCATGACCCCGATCTCGCATTCGAGAGCGCGCGGCGCTTGCAAGGCATGGGTGCAGATCTGATCTTTGCCATGATTGATGGCGGTCGACTCGGCGTTTCGCGGGCCTGCCAAGAATTGCCCATCCGTCAGATCGGTAATGTTCTGGACTGGGTCAAGCGTGACCCCGCCGTGTTCCTTGCTTCGGCGGTGGCGGACTCTGGTCGGGGTCTGGCCCAGGCGATTGATGATTTTGTCCATGGCCGGCTGCGAACCGGCGTTTCGGTGGCCTACGGTTTAGAGCAGCCGGACTATGTTCGCTTGGTGGTCAATGCAGAACTGAGCGCTCGGTTCGGCCCCCAAATTGCTGATTGGACGGCCCGTGTCTCCCAAGGTCTTGTGCAGGTTGACACCCGCTACGACGGGCCGGAGCACTGAGGCGGGCCATCCCTGCCGCACTGGCAGGAGGCCCGACGGCGAGAAGCGCCTCAGCCGACCTGGAACCAGGCCGACTTGGTTTGCAGGTAAGACTGCAGGCTCATCATGTGTTTGTCGCTCTCGTCTTGCGCAATGCTCATGCGGTTGCTGGCGCCAACAAGCAGCGCCGTTGAGGCGGCGCTCGGTGGAAGGCCTGCTCAAGCCCTAAACGGGTTGCGAATTACCAGCGCATTGGCGCTTGCCGGACCGGGTAACTTGATATTGAGCCCGTCCTGCATGTCCTCAGAATACAAAACGGCGCATTCACTCAAGGCCGCAGCAGCAACGATGTTGGCGTCGTAAACCGACAAGTTGTAGCGAGCCATCAGGGTCAGGGCCGTTTGGTGGGTGAGAACGCTTAGATCAACCACATCGCAGGTGTCGATTAAGGTGGTGCAAAGGGTCTCAACATCTGGCAGCGCCATAGCGCGCTTTCTGCGCAGAACATTGGCAAACTCATTGAGTACCTGCACGCTGATGACAGCCTGCTGCGCCAACAACTGCTCCACCACATCGGCCCGTGCGCTGTCGTCCACCCAATAAATGAGCACGTTGGTGTCGATAAACGCCTTCACCGCGCGTTGGCCTCGTCGCGGTCAAAGGCAAAGTCTGCGCCCCAAGACCTTCGCAAGTGGCGCACCGCCTGCAAGCGCTCCAACTTGCTCGGCAGGCGGGTCACGCTGACAGTGGCCGGTTGCTCCGCTTGCCGGGGTGCCGGTTGCAGCACCAACTCGTCACCGTCGGCAATGCCCAGCTCTTGCACCAAGGACACCGGCAAGCGCACCGCCAGACTATTTCCCCATTTGGCAACTTGCATGACGAACTCTCCATTTGATATACAGGAAATAAAGTATATGGCAATGCAGGCTTGGGCACCGCAATTAACAGATTGGCGCGGCTTCGTTCTTCTCATCAGTCCGTTCAAAGGCCTATGCAAAAGTAGGTAGGCCCTGCGGGGCGGTTGATCGTGATTTCCACCACCCTGGTCTCGCATTCGATAGCACCCGTCGCGTCAAAGGTGTTTGTCAAGTCGATACCGGCTAAGACGGGCCAGAACATTGAGGACGGCCATGCTTGGGGCAATGCCATGAGGCACTGCCAGATAAACCTCACCCAGTCTGAAACCAGGCGGATTTGGTTTGCAGGTAAGACTGCAGACTCATCATGTGCTTGTCGCGCGAGTTGCCCGATTGCTTGTAGCCGCCGAAGGGCTGCGTCATGTCGCCGTCGCCAAAGCAGTTGACCCAGACCACACCGGCTTCGAGCTCCCGCACAAATTTATGGGCCTTATTCAGATCGCGGGTCCAGACCGAAGCGGCCAGGCCATAGACCGAGTCGTTGGCCAGGGCCAGCGCTTCCTCGTCGGACGAGAACGGCACCACCGTGGCCACCGGGCCGAAGATCTCGTCTTGCGCGATGCTCATGCGGTTGCTGGCGCCAACAAACAGCGCCGGGCACAGGTAGGCGCCGGCCGCCAGCGCAGGGTCGGGCGTGTCGCCCATCAGCAGTTGCGCCCCCTCAGCCACCCCTCGGGCCATACGCGCCTGTACATTGCGCAACTGGGCTTGGCTGGCCAGGGGCCCCAGCGTGGTGGCTGGGTCCAGCGGGTCACCGGGGCGATAGGCCTGTGCCGCCCGTGCCGTGAAGCGGCGCACGAATTCATCGTGGATGTCGCGGTGCACCAGCAGGCGCGAGCCGGCGTTACAAACCTGGCCGGCGTTGTCGTAAATGCCGCCCACCGCCCGGTCCACCGCCGCGTCCAGGTCGTACAGATCGGGCAAAAAAATCTGCGGGCTCTTGCCGCCCGTTTCCAGGGCCACCCGTTTCATATTGGACTGGCCGGCATAAGCCAGCAGCAGCTTGCCCACGGCGGTGGAGCCGGTGAACGACAGCTTGATCACATGTGGGTGCAGTGCCAGCGCCCGCCCAGCCTCCGGACCCAGGCCGTTGACCAGGTTGAATACGCCGGGTGGGCCACCGGCATCGACGAACAGCTGCGCCAGCCGCGTGCAGGACAGTGGCGCCTGCTCAGCGGGTTTGAGCACCACGCAATTGCCGGCCGCCAAAATAGGCGCCAGCTTCCACACAGCCATCAGCAGCGGGTAGTTCCAGGGCGTGATGGCGCCCACCACGCCCATGGGTTCATGGGTGATCAGGTGCAGGCTGCCGGCCGCGGTGTGGGTCACCGCGCCTTCCACCTTGTCGATGCACTCGGCAAAAAAGCGCAGGGTCTTGGTGACTTCCGGCAGGTCGATGTTGAGCACATCGCTGATGGGCTTGCCCATGTCCAGGGTTTCGAGCAGGGCCAGTTCGTCGGCATGCTGCTCGACCAAATCGGCCAGGCGCAGCAACACATCTATGCGTTGCCGTGGCGGCAGACCGCGCCAGCGCCGGTCGTTCCAGGCCTGCAAGCCACTGGCCACCGCAGCGTCTATGTCGGCGTCACTACCTCTGGCCATCTGCGCCAGCAACCGCCCATTAGCCGGGTTGATGCAGTCAAAGGTGGCCCGATCGAGCGACGGGACGTGCCGGCCCTCAATGAAGTGGCCGGTGGCCATGGACAGCTGTTGTGCCCGTTGCAGCCATTGCGCGTGGGTCTTGGCTTGGGTCTGGGCCTGTGTCATGGTGGGGTCCCTGCTTACTCGGCAACCAGTTCTTCGGGGTAGCCGGGGGCGCGCAACTCCAGCCCACAGGCCGCCTCGATCATGCGCACCACCTCGGGCGACTGCGCCTCGCTGCCAAACAGGCCGCGCGCGCGCCGGAAAATCTGCTGCGTCAGGCCGCCCAGCTCCAGCGGCACGCCCAGTTTTTCGGCAATGCTGTTGACCAGCCCCAGGTCCTTGCAGGCCAGGTCCATGGTGAACTTGACGTTGTAGCTGCCGCTGAGCACCAGCTTGGACTCGGTCTCGTGCACAAAGCTGTTGCCCGAACTGGCCCGGATGGCGCGGTAGGTGGCGTCCGGGTCGACGCCGTACTTGGCCGGCACCATCATCGCCTCGCCCGCGGCCACCAGGTGGATGAAGGCCAGCATATTAGTGACCACTTTCACCACCGAGGCGCTGCCAAGCTTGCCCAGGTAGATCACCTCGCCACCCATCACCTTCAGAATGCCATCGACTCGCGCCGCTGTGGCTGGGTCACCGCCCACCAGCACCGTGATCTGACCAGAGCTGGCCAGATGGACGCCACCGGTCACCGGGCACTCGAGCACCTCGATGCCACGTGCTTGGGCCAGCCCTTGCAGACGTTGCAGGTCCTCAAAGTCGGTGGTACTCATCTCGATCCAGACGGCGCCGCTGGGCAGGCTCTCAAACACGCCACCGGTGCCCTCGACCACTTTGCGTGAGGCCGCTGGCGAGGGCAGGGCGGTGATCACCACGTCGGCCTGGCGGCACACGCCGGCCACATCGTCGGACCAGCTGGCGCCACCGGCGAGCAGGCGCTCGGCGCTGGCCTTGTGCAGGTCGGTCACCGTGACCTTGAAGCCGGCCTTGACCAGGCTGTTGCAGAGGGGTTCACCCAGGTTACCCAGGCCGATAAATCCGATGTTCAAGCTGTCGTTTGCCATGTTGCGTTCCGTCTCGGTAGTGTGTCAGATGGGGATCAACACGCAGTTTAGGCGCAAACAGTGAGTGCCCGTTGGCGGCAATTCGAGCAATTGACCTGAGCGGGGGCATGAATGTAGATTTGCTATTAAAAAAGTAGCAAACTATTCAACGGTGACAAAGGCTAAAGCCACTTTTCGTCATTACCGCAGACACTCCCGTCATTCCCGCGCACGCGGGAATCCAGGGGTGCATGGATCCCCGGTCGTAGCCGAGGATGACGTGGGGGGCCATGGATCCCCGGTCAAGCCGAGGATGACGAGAGGGGTAGCCGAGGACGACGTGGGGGGTGCCGGGGACGACGACCTCGGCAGTGTCCGCCGTCAGCGGATGCCTTCGAGCTTCACGCCATATTCCAGCGCCGCGTCCAGCAGGCTGGCCAGTTGGTCATAAGCGTAGGTGGTAAAGACATACAGATCAAACTCGGTCTCGCCCAGGCGGAGCAGGCTGCAAGGCAGGTGGTGGTGTCCGGTCAGGCGCAGTTCACCGACGGGGAAGGCAGCAGGCCGGCAGTCCAGCGCAAACAGCTTGGACAGGGTGTCCAGGCAGCGCGGGCCCTGCACCTTGATGCGGCAACGCGCGTGGCTCAGGTCGGTCACGCCGCCCACGTCTGCACCAATGGCTGCGCGCAGCAACGGGTACGGGTCGCCAGCAGCGTCGCCAATCAGCAGCCATTCTTCCGGGCCGGTGCGCATCAGCAGGCCGAGGTGGGTCGCCTGGATTTGCCCTGTAGGCTCCGGGGGCGTCTGGCCGAGCAGTTGGGTCAGCGCGGCGTGAAGCCCGGCCTCGCCCGACACCCAGGTGCTGACCAGCACGGCCTGCGGCACCAGGCCAGCCCGGATGCGAACGCCGACGCTTCCGTCAAGGGCTGGGCGTTCGCCCAAGGTGTGCCCCTCAAAAGGGCTGCGGTAAAGCGATGCATCAACCACGGTAGCGCACTCCTTCGGCGTCCAGGAAGCAGGGGTCGACCACCCGCAGGCGGTATTGGCGGCCCTGTACCGGCGATGCAGCAATGATCTCCTGGCCCACCCGGCTGGTGCCGCCCTGCAACAGACCCAGGCCAATCGACTTGCCCAGGGACTTGCTGTAGGTGGTGGAGGTGATGTGACCACGGCCATGGCCGGCGATCTTGTCATCGGCAAAAAACAGAATGGCGCCATTGGAGGGCACCGCACCGTCTTCGGCCGGCTCCAGCCCCACCAGGGTGGGCCGGTCTGGCCGCGCCAAATGCTCGCTGCGCCGCAGCGCGTCGCCCCAGAAGGGCTTGATCTTGCTGGCCATCTTGCCTGCGCCCAGGTCGTCTAGCGTGGTGCGGCCGTCCATCTCGGAGCCGACCACATGGCCTTTTTCGATCCGCAATGAGGCCAGCGCCTCCAGGCCATAGGGCCGCAGCTGCCAAGGCTGGCCGGCCTGCAGCAGGTGGTCCCAGATCAGTTGGCCATGGTGGGTAGGGGCGTAGACCTCATAGGCCAGTTCACCGGAAAACGTGAGTCGGATGATGCGGATGCCCACCCCGGCCAGTGCGCCGGTGAGGGTGACGTCGTGCACGCCCATGTGGGGAATGGCCTCGTTGCTGAAGTCAATGGCCGGGAAGGCCGCTTGCATCACTTTTCGCACCTTTGGCCCTGCCAGGCTCATCGCCGCCCACTGGTCGGTCACCGAGGCCACCGTCACCCGCAGTTCCGGCCACACCACTTGCAACAAAAACTCCAAGTGGCTCATCACCCGGCCGGCCTGCCCGGTGGTGGTGGTCATGAAGAACTCGGTCTCGCCAATGCGGCTGGTGGTGCCGTCGTCCATCACGATGCCGTCTTCACGCAGCATGAAGCCATAGCGCGCCTTACCCACCGGCAGCTTGGCAAAGCCGTTCACATACACCCGGTTCAAAAATTCGGCGGCATCCGGCCCGTGCAGTGCGATCTTGCCCAGTGTGGAGGCGTCGGCGATGCCGACCTGCTCACGCACGATCGCCATTTCGGCCTTGTAGGCCTCGGACAGGGTGCTGCCGTGGCTGCTGTACCAGAGCGCACGAATCCACAAGCCGGCTTCGACCTTGACGCCGCCATGGGCCAGATGCCAGTCGTGCATGGCGGTGCGTCGCACCGGCTGCAGGTGGGCACCCACGCTGCGTCCGGCCAATGCGCCAATGGTGGTGGGGGTGAAGGGCGGGCGGAAGGTGGTGGTGCCCACCTCTTGCATCCCCAGTCCGCGCGATGCCGCCATGATGGCCAGACCGTTCAGGTTGGAGGTCTTGCCCTGGTCGGTGCCCATGCCCAGCGTGGTGTAGCGCTTGAGGTGCTCCACCGCCTGGTAGCCCTCGCGATGCGCCAGTTCCACGTCGCCCACCGTCACATCATGCTGAAAGTCGACAAAGGCCTTGCCGGCGATCTTCTGGTCGACCAGAGGTCCGACCGGGGTAAATGCCATGGACAGTGCCTCCGGAGTGGGTGCGGGCGTTGGCAGGCTCGCGGCTGCGTCCGTCTTGCCGGCCAGGGCGATGGCCTGTTCGGCCGCTTGCCAGCCGCTGGCCAGGGCCTGGTCCAGTGTCTGGTTGCCCATCATGCTGCCAGCACCAAAGTGCTGGCGGTCAAATCCGCCCGGCACAAAACTGTTCACATCGGCCAGGTACACCGGCTTGATGCCACGGTGCGAGGTCAAATGAACCGTCGGCGTCCAGCCGCCCGACATGCCCACCAGATCCGTCGTAAGCGCTTGGCCTTGACCGGTGATGCGGCCGCTGATGATGTCAAAAGCGGCCAGCGTGCAGCCCGTCACCCGTTGCCCGCCTTGAACAGCGACGACGGCGGTGGCGGTTTGCACAGCCACGCCTCCCGCCCGGGCCTGGGCCAGCAGTTCGGGTGCCACTTGTTGGCGGAGGTCTGCCACCGTGACCTGAGCGCCCGCACGGGCCAGGGCCAGGGCATCGCCATAGGCCGCGTCATTGTTGGTGGCGATCACAGCGCGCTTACCCGGCAGCACGCCATAGCGGTTGACATAGGTGCCAATGGCACCACTGAGCATGACACCAGGCCGGTCGTTACCGGCAAACACCAGCGGCCGCTCCAGCGCACCGCAGGCCATCACAATGGCTTGCGCCCGGACGATGTGCAAACGCTGGCGCGGTACACCGCGGCGCGGGTCGGCCGTGCCGGGCGCGGCGAGCTCGACCACGCCCACGGTGTTGCCGTCGTACAGGCCAAAGGCCGTGGCCCGAGTCAGCAGTCGCACCCGGCCGCTGGCTTTGAGTTCAGCCAGCGTGCTGCTCAGCCAGTGTGCCTGGGCACTGTCGGTGGGCTGGTTCAGCAGCGAGCCGCCCGCTTCAAAGTCTTGCTCCACCAGGGTCACGTCCACGCCGGCCTGCGCCGCCCGCAACGCAGCGCTCAGACCGGCCGGCCCCGCGCCAATCACCAGCAGATCAGTAAAGCCATGGTGCCAGTCATAGCGGTCGGGGTCGGGTGCCTCGGAGGTGGCGCCAAGTCCGGCCGCGCGGCGGATGAAATGCTCATAGAACATCCAGGCCCGGCGCGTCGGGCCCATGAAGGTCTTGTAGTAGAAGCCCGCGACAAACAGCGGCGACAGCAGCGAGTTGACCGCCATCAGGTCAAAGCCGACCGATGGCCAGGCGTTTTGGGTGCGCGTCACCAGGCCATCGTGCAGTTCCAGCACGGTGGCGGCGATGTTGGGTTCCTGCTCGGCGCCATGCCCGACCGTCAGCAGCGCATTAGGCTCTTCAATGCCCGCGGCCAGAATGCCGCGCGGCCGGTGGTACTTGAACGAGCGCCCGACCAGGTGAATGCCGTGGGCCAGCAGCGTGGCGGCCACGGTCTCGCCGGCATAGCCCTGCAGGCTGCGGCCGTCGAAGCTGAAACTGATGCTGCTGTCACGCGCGGTGCGACCCGGCAGCGTAGTACGCAAGAGGCCGGTGGCGGCGCTGAGCCGGCTCATGGCAAGGCCCTTTCGCGCGCTGGCACCACCGACAGGATGTCATGCGTTACCGTGTGGCGCCGCACCACCAGCCAGCGCCGGCAGGCCAGCGTGTGTTGCCAGAATTCGGCGTGAACGCCCTTGGGGTTGTCGCGCATGTAGACCGCCTCCACCCAGCCGTCGTGGTGTTCCGCATCCAGCGGCGGGTAGACCTTGGTGGCGTCACCAAAATAGGAGAACTCCTCGTGGTCGCGCACACCGCAGTAGGGGCAATGGATTCTGAGCATGGGGTGGGCCTTACTGCAGATGGTTGTAGGGGCCGTAGCCCGCTTCGTCGATGTAGCGGCCCTTGGCAAACCGGTCCATGGTGAAGCCGGCGTTGTGGGCGTGGGGGGCGTCGTTGGCAATGGTGTGGGCAAAACACCAGCCCGAGGCCGGCGTGGCCTTGAAGCCGCCATAGCACCAGCCGCCATTCAGGTACAGGCCAGGCACCGGCGTGGTGGTGATGATCGGGCTGCCGTCGGGCGTCATGTCCATGATGCCACCCCAGTGCCGCAGCAGACGCAGCCGTGCCGCAAAGGGCACCAGGCTGACGAGCCCCTGCGCGGTTTCGGCAATGCTGGGCAGGTTGCCGCGCTGAGCGTAGCTGTTGTAGCGGTCAATGTGGCCGCCAAACACCAGGCCGCCCTTGTCCGACTGCGACACGTAGAAATAGGTGGCTGACCACACCACCACGTGGTGCACCACTGGCTTGATGGATTCGGTCACAAAGGCCTGCAGCACATGGCTCTCAATCGGCAGGCGCAGCCCGGCTTTTTGTGCCAGTACCGAGGTGTGGCCGGCCACCGCCACCGCCACCTTGCCGGCGGCAATGTCGCCCCGGTTGGTTTTGACGCCAACAATGCGCTCACCGGCCCAGATGTAGTCCTGTACCTCGCAGTTCTGGATGATGTCCACACCCAGCTGGTCGGCGGCACGGGCGTAGCCCCAGGCCACGGCGTCATGGCGCGCGGTACCGGCATCCGGCTGCAGCATGCCGCCGTAAATCGGGAATCGGGCCTGCTCGGTGTAATCGAGGTAGGGCGCTTCCTTCATGACCTCTTCGCGCGTCAGGATTTCGGCGCGAATGCCATTCAGGCGCATGGTGTTGGCGCGCCGCACCAGGCCGTCGAGCGAGCCCTGCGAGCAGGCTGCAAACAGGTAGCCGCGCGGTGAAAACATCACGTTGTAGTTCAGGTCTTCCGACAGGCCGCGCCAGAGTTCCATTGAGTGCTCATAGAACGGCGTGTTCTCTTGCATCATGTAGTTGGACCGCACGATGGTGGTGTTACGCCCCACATTGCCCGAGCCGATGTAGCCCTTCTCCAGGATCGCGATGTTGCGGATACCGTGGTTCTTGGCCAGGTAATAGGCGGTGGCCAGGCCGTGGCCGCCGCCGCCGATGATGACGACATCGTAGGACTTTTTGGGTTCCGGGTCACGCCAGGCGCGCTCCCAGCCCTTGTGCCCGCCCATGGCGTGCTTGAGCAGCGACCAGATGGAATAGCGCTGCGACATGCTCACATCCTCATGCGTTTGGCTTCGGGGTCAAAGGGCGGGTCCATCTGCAGCCGGGCTGGCCGGCGCTCACCGAGGATCTCGATCTCCAGTTGCACGCCGGGTTTGACCAGCTCAGTGGGCAGATAGCCCTGCGCCAGCGACTGGTTCACGAAGTGGCCGAAGCCGCCCGAGGTGACCCAGCCCGCCACCTTGCCGTCAACCCAGATCGGCTCATCGCCCATCACATCGGCGTCCAGCGCATCGACCACCATGAACACGCGCTGGCGTTTGGGGCCGTCCTGCTTTTCCTTGAGCGCCGCTGCCCGGCCAATGAAGTCGGGCTTGTCGAGCTTGATGAAGCGGTCCAGACCGGCTTCGAACGGGCCGTAAATCGGCCGGAACTCGCGGTACCAGGTGCCAAAGTTTTTTTCCAGCCGCAGGCACAACAGCGCGCGCATGCCAAAGTTTTTTAGGCCCAGGTCGGCACCGGCAGCCTGGATGCTTTCATACAAGCGGCGCTGGTATTCGGGTGCCACCCAGATCTCATAGCCGAGGTCACCGGTGTAGGTGACGCGGTTAACCTGCGCCTTGACGGTGGCCACTTCCATCTCGCGGTAGTCCATGAACCTGAAAGATTCATTGGACACATCGTCGTCGGTCAGTCGCTGCAGCAGGGCACGGGCGTTCGGGCCGGCAATCGACAGGCCGATCAGCTTCATGCCCAGCGCCTCGACCTTGACCGAGCCGTCTTTGGGCAGGGTCTTCTCAAACCAGCGCATGTGGAAGACCTGCGCCTGGCTGGAGCCCCACATCATGTAGCGGTGTTCGGCCGCCTTGGCCACAGTGAAGTCGCCAATGATCTTGCCCTGGTGGTTGAGCATGGGCGTGAGCATGAGCCGACCCTGCTTGGGCATGGTGTTGGTCATGACCTGCAGCAGCCAGGCCTCGGCCCCGGCACCCGTGATCTCATACTTGGCAAAGTTGGCGATTTCGGTCACGCCCACGGCCTCGCGCACCGCCCGGCATTCGGCCTTGATCGGTTCGAAGTCGTTGGAGCGGTGGAAGGACACAATGTCTTCGGCCTTCTCGCCGGGTGGGGCAAACCACAGCGGCGTCTCCATGCCCCAGGAGTCGCCCATCACTGCGCCCTGCGCCAGGAGGGTGTCGTACAGCGGGGTGGTCTGCAGCGGACGGCCTGCTGGCAATTCTTCGTTGGGAAAGCGGATGCTGAAGCGGCGCGAGTAGTTCTCGCGCACTTTGGCGTTGGTGTAGGTGCGGGTGGCCCAGTCGCCGTAGCGTGCCACATCCATGCCCCAGATGTCGAAGCCCGGGTCGCCATCGACCATCCAGTTCGACAGCGCCAGACCCACGCCGCCGCCCTGGCTGAAGCCAGCCATCACACCGCAAGCCGACCAGAAATTGGTGCGGCCGCGCACTGGCCCGACCAGGGGGTTGCCGTCTGGCGCAAAGGTGAAGGGCCCATTGATGACGCGCTTGATGCCGGCATTCTCCAGCCGCGGAAAGTGCGTGAAAGCCACCTCGAGCGAGGGCGCAATGCGGTCGAGGTCGGGTTGCAGCAACTCCTGGCCAAAGCTCCACGGGGTGGTCTTGGGCGACCAGGGCACGCAGGCCTTCTCGTAGGCGCCCAGCACGATGCCCTTGCCTTCTTGGCGCAGGTAGCACTCGGCACCGAAATCGATCACGTGGGCAATGTCCTTGCCCGTGCTGCGGTTGTACTCGCCAATCTCGGGGATCTCATCGGTCACCAGGTACATGTGCTCCATGGCCAGAACCGGCAGCTCGATGCCCACCATGCGGCCGACCTCACGGGCCCACAGACCGCCAGCGTTGACCACATGCTCGCACTCCACAACGCCCTTGTTGGTGATGACACGCCAGGTGCCGTCGGGCTTTTGTTCCAGGCTTTCCACCTTGGTTTGCACCTCGATGCTGGCGCCACCGAGCTTGGCGGCCTTGGCGTAGGCGTAGGTGGTGCCCGATGGATCCAGGTGGCCTTCGTTCGGGTCCAGCAGGGCGCCAATGAAATGTTGGTCTTCAATGAACGGGAAATAGCGCTTGGCTTCCGACACCGAGATGATCTGGGTGTCCATGCCCAGGTAGCGGCCCTTGGCCACGGTGGTTTTCAGAAACTCCAGCCGCTCCGGCGTGTCGGCCAGCATGATGCCCGCCGACAGGTGCAGGCCGCAGGACTGGCCCGAGATTTCTTCAAGCTCTTTGTACAGGCCCACGGTGTAGCTTTGCAGCATGGCCACATTCGGGTCGCCATTGAGCGTGTGAAAGCCGCCGGCCGCGTGCCAGGTGGAGCCCGAGGTCAGCTGGTCCCGCTCCAGCAGCATCACGTCTTTCCAGCCTTTTTTGGTCAGGTGGTAGAGCACCGAGCACCCCACCACGCCGCCGCCAATCACCACCACTTGTGCTGTCGTCTTCACGCTTGTTCCTTGGTCAGAGCTTGTTTCAGTTTGTTTTGAATTTAGCAGATCAAAAATCGGTGGGCGAACCACCCTCGGCTTTGCGCCGTGCCACAAAGGCGTCCAGTTCTTCTTCGATGGCCGCCTCCATCGGCGGGCGCTCGTAGGCGGCCAGCTCCTTTTGCCAGGTGGCGTTGGCCTTCTGGTATGCGGTGGGGCTGCCGGCTTCCTGCCAGGTTTCAAAATTGCGCCAGTCGGAGATGATGGGCGAGTAGAACGCCGTCTCAAAGCGTTCCAGCGTGTGCGCCGTGCCAAAGTAGTGGCCGCCGGGCCCGACTTCGCGCACCGCATCCAAGCCCAGGCCGGCTGGGCTGACGTCCAGCGGCGTCAGAAACTCGGCCACCATCTGCAGCAGGTCACAGTCCAGAATGAACTTCTCAAAGGAGCAGGTCAGGCCACCCTCCATCCAACCGGCGGCGTGCATGATGAAGTTGCCACCGGCCTGGGTCAGCGACCAGAGCGAGAACACAGATTCATAGGCGGCCTGCGCGTCCACCGTGTTGGCGGCGCAAACGTTGGAAGTGCGGTAGGGAATGCCGTACTTGCGACACAACTGACCGCCCGCCAGCACGGCCTTCATGTACTCGGGCGTGCCAAAGGCCGGCGCGCCAGTTTTCATGTCCACGTTGGATGTAAAGCCGCCATACACCACCGGCGCGCCCGGGCGCACCATCTGGGTAAAGGCAATGCCGGCCAGTGCCTCGGCGTTCTGCTGGGCCAGCGCGCCAGCAATGGTGACGGGTGCCATGGCACCGGCCAGCGTGAACGGCGTCAGGATGATGATCTGGTTACGCGCCGACATCTCGATGATGCCTTGCAGCATCGGTGTGTCCAGCCGCAACGGTGACGAGCTGTTGATCACCGAGAACAGCGAGGGCTCGCGGTCCATCTGCTCAGCACTGATGCCGCGCGCAATGCGGGCAATCTCCAAGCCGTCGCGGTTGCGTTCCTTGCCCAGCGAGTAGGCATGAAAGGCTTTGTCGGTCAGCTTGGCGATGTCGGACAGGCAGTCCAGGTGCCGCACCGACGCATGCAGGTCCACCGGCTCCACCGGATAGCCGCCAGTACAGTGCACCACGTCGTAGCGCTGTGCCAGCTTGATCATGTTGCGGAAATCCTGCTGGTTGCCGGCGCGCCGTCCGCCCTGCATGTCGGAGCAGTTGGGCGGGCTGGCGACCTGGGCAAAGGCCAGGTTCTTGCCGCCAATGCGGATGTTGCGCTCGGGGTTGCGCGCATGCAGGGTGAACTCGGACGGGCAGGTCTTGATGGCCTGCAGGATCAGGTTGCGGTCAAAGCGCACCCGCTCCGAGCCGGGGCGGACATCGGCGCCGGCTTTTTTCAGGATTTCGCGCGCCTCGACGTGCATGAAATCCATGCCCATCTCTTCCAGAATCGTCAGCGAGGCATCATGGATGGCCTCGAGTTCGTCATCGGACACCACTGGCGTAGCCGGAAAACGGTGCTTGAGGCTGCGGTATTTGACCGTGGACGGTGCCACGCGAACGGTGCCGCTGCCGCGTCCCGCGCGTCGTCGTGGAGCTGCGGAAGTTGCTGGCGCTTCGTCAGTCATGCGAGGGAACTCCTTGGGTTAATGAGGCACAACTTGCCAGTATCAGGGAAAAGCCCCATCCCAAAACCCCATATTTTCTGGGGGCGTGCATGAGTAAATATCATGTCCGCATTGTGCGACGCAGTAGGAGCACAACGATGCTCAGATTCAGCAGGTTCCAGGCCACGCCGTTCAAAAAAGCAGCATGGTAGGAGCCGGTCAGGTCAAACACCTTGCCCGACATCCAGCCGCCCAAGGCCATGCCGACCATGGTGAACAGCAGCACGGCGCCGACTCGAGTCCCAGTTTGAGATGCCGGAAAATGCTCTCGAATGACGATGGCATAGGCGGGCACGATGCCACCTTGAAAAAGACCGAACAGGCCGGCAATGACGTAGAGTGACACCAGACCGTCGAACGGCAGAAAAAGCAGCAATGCAACCCCTTGCAGCATTGAGCCCAGCAGCAGCGTGCGCAGGCCCCCTATGCGGTCGCAGATTAATCCCGACACCAGTCTGCTGACAATGCCGCAGGCCAACATCACTGAAAGCATCTCTGCGCCGCGCGCCGCACCATAACCCAGGTCATTGCAGTAGGCCACGATATGCACTTGTGGCATGGCCATGGCCACACAGCAGGCCACGCCTGCCAGGCAAAGCGCCAAGGTGGCGGCGTTCGGGCTGAGGCCGAACGGCCGATCCGCCGATGCGGTGGCCCCGGGCTTGACCACTACAGCGGGTTGAAGCGGCGAGCGCCGCCGCATCAGCGGTGCCAACAGCAGCATACTGATGCAGCAGAAGGCGCCGACCCCAAGGTAGGTGTCGCGCCAGCCCGCAGTCTCAACAAAACGCTGCACGATCGGTGGCCAGACGGTGCCAGCCACATAGTTGCCGCTGGCACAAACAGCCAGCGCAATGCCACGGCGGCGCGCAAACCATAGGGTCGTGTCGGCCAGCAGCGGGGCGAAGGTGACAGAACTGCCCAACAGGCCAATCAGCAGCCCATGCGCCAGCGCAAACCCCAAAATGTCATTGGACATACCCGCCAACATAAAACCTGCACCAGTGGCAAACGCGGCCACGATGAGCGGCGGAAAAAGACCAAAGCGGTCCGCCATGCGCCCCATCAACATGCCGCCCACGCCAAATCCGAGCATCATCAAGGTGTAAGGCAGTGCCGCCTCGGCACGACCCACGCCAAAATCCTTCTGCACGATCGGCAGCACCACCGGAATGACCCACATCGCGCCATTGCCAATGGTCATCAGCAACAGGGATGCGCCGAGCCGAAACCAGGCATAGGGTGAGTCGACACCGGCTGACGGTGAGAAAAATTTTGGCACAGCATGCATTATGTTGCGCTCGGGCTGGGTCCGCGTCGCCGCACCGGGATGATGCCTTGGGCAATCAGCACGCCCAGGCCCACAATGGCCGCGGCCAGCGCCTGCGCCCAGCGCCATTCGCCGCCCAGCACAAACAGGATGATCATCACGTAAAACGGCGTGGCGTTGATATGCAGCGACGCGAGGGCAATGCCGATGCTGCCAATCGAGGCAATCCACAGCATCTGGCTGATGGCCAAACCGCCGATTGAAAACAGCGCAAGTGCGCCGAATTCTTTCAGGCCCAGCACCGCCCAGTTGGGGCCGGGTGCACCCAGCAACAGGCTGACAGCCGCCGCCACGCCGGTGGCCAGTGTGGCGCCAGTCAGTGTGATGGTGGTGCGGCCCAGGGCGGTGAGCTGCGGAAAAGCGGTGACGGTCAGACGCGAGCCCACAGTGAACAACAGCACTGCGCCAAAGCACAGCAGGGCCCCCAGCCCCAGCCCGGCGCCGCCGGCCACGCCACCCAGCGCCATCAGCCCGCCGATGAGGCTCAGTACCGTACCAACGACCAGGTTTAGGGTGATTTTTTTGCCATCCATCACCACCTCAATGCCGATGCCGATCACCGGCATGGCGGCAGAGATCACCGCCACGGTCACTGAGTCGGTCAGGCCCTGGCCGACGACCAGCATGAAGGCGCCCAGGCCGATTGAGATACCCCCAATCCACACCCCACGCCCCCAGTTTGCTGCCCGCAGCACGCCGCCGCCCTCCAGCCACCACCAGAACGGCAACAGGCAAAGCGTGGCCATGGCCATGCGAGCAGCCGTGAGCTGCAGCGGCGGCACCGGCCCAATCAACAGGTCCGCCGCAGGTAAACCCACAGCCCAGACCAGCATGGACATCATGCACATCAGGTTGGCCATAGCGGGACTGTGTGGGGCGGTCGTTGTGGTCATGGTGGTGTGCGGGCCGCGGTTATTCCACGGTGATCTTGCCTGCCTTGATCACCGGCCCCCATTTGCGATTCTCAGCCAGGATAAAGGCCACAAAGTCCGCGCCCCCCAAGGGCAATGGCGTCATGCCGAGCTCACCCAGACGGGCCTGAATGTCTGGTGCAGTCATGATGGCCTGAACCTCAGTCTGCAAGCGAAGGGCCACGCTGGCCGGCAGGCGTGCTGGCGCCGACACGCCAAACCAGGCGCCACCGACCACCCCGGGCACCACCTCGCTCAGGGTTGGCACGTCGGGAAATGTCTTGCTGCGGGCATCACCGCTCACGGCCAGCAGGCGCAACTTGCCACCGCGCACATAACCGGTCGCCGTGACCAGGCTCTCAAACATGCCGTCAAGCTGGCCGCCCAGCAAATCTGTGATGGCCGGCCCAGAACCTTTGTAAGGCACGTGCACCATGTCTAGGCCTGCCGCCTGCTTTAACAGCTCACCGGTTAGAAACCCGGCACTGCCCAGCCCGGCCGATGCGTAGTTGATGGCCCCGGGTCGGGCACGGGCCATGGCGATAAATTCGGCCATGGTCTTGGCCGGGTGCTCGGCACGCACCACAAACCCATTGGGGAAGGTGCCCAGCAGCGCAAGATGTGAGAAATCGCGGACAGGGTCATACGGTATGCTGCTTCGCATCAGCGGCCCTGGGGCAATGGCCGGATTGGCCGACACCACCAGGGTGTAGCCGTCTGCCGCAGCCTTGGCCACCGCGTCTGTGCCCAACACTGAACCGGCCCCTGCCTTGTTCTCAACCACAACTGGCGTTTTCAGTGCGTCACCCAGCCGTTGAGCGATCATCCGGGCAATCACGTCGGTAGAGCCACCCGGGGGAAACGGTACGATCAGTTTCACGGGGCGTGAGGGGTAGGTCTGTGCCGCTGCACCCGGCATCGCCAACGGCAAGGCGACTAACAGCCCGATGGCCGCGATGGCCTGGAGAAAGCGCTGTCGACCAAGGGTGAATGTCATAGGTCAATGCCAGTCATGTTGGGCCGGTCTGAGACCCAAGCGTTTGAGACCCTCTCGGGCCAGGGCCAGATTGGAGGAAATCACAGGCACGCCGAAATGTGCGCTGGCACGGTCGATCAGCGGCAGGCTGGGCATGCCGGTGCCCGACAACACCACGGCATCAGCATGACCGACCTTCAGGTTGCGTAAGGCGGCCCATGCATCGGCCGATTGCAGGCCATAGATCTGAACCGTGTCATTCGAATGGATGTCGATACCCCCCTGGTGCACCACGTCAAAACCATGTGCCACCCACCAGTGAATGGCCGACGTCATGATGAAAGCCGGGTAGGGTGATACCAACGCAATGCGGTGCGCACCGATCGCCTGCAATTGGGTGATCAGTGCTGCAGGTGCTGTGATCACCGGTGCCCCCAGCACGGCTTCTGCGTCTTGGATGGCCCGGCGCTCGGTGGCCGGGTCAAGCAGGTAGCTGGTGGCCGTGCAGGCGAACAAAAAAGCGTCGATCTTCATACCGGCAAACTGTTTGGCGTGCTGTGGCAATTCGGTCAGGTAGGCCTTTAGCCGCGTGATCGGATCGGGGCTAGGAGAGGTCAGGCGCAGGGTGACATAGTCCACATCAAAGGGAAGCAACCTCCGGATTTCGGCCTCGACCGTCGGGTTGGCTTGCGGCGTGCCCAGCCCGAGGCGTCCGGCGCGGGCATAGTCGGGTGGCATAACGGCACTCACTAGGGGGTGGCCGCAGCGCGCGCCAGACCGGCAATCATCGCGCTTTTGAGCAAGTGCTCGCGATGGCTGGCAGGGTTGGCAATGAGTGCCTGCAGGCGCGCCATTTCGGAGGTGCGCCAGGCCGGATCGCGCTGCTGCATGCGCAGGCGGTTGGTGTGGGACTGGGCCAGAATCTCGTCCTGAGCCACCGGGCGGCGTTGCCGGGTGTACAGGTCGAACAGTTCGTCAGATGCGCCTTGGTTCATCACGGCAATCATCTTGTCCGTCAGGTTTACTGCATCATGAATGCCGCCGTTCATACCCATGCCGCCGGAAGGGCTGGTCAGGTGCGCGGCGTCGCCGGCAAACAGTACCCGGCCGGCCCGGTAGTCGTCGATCAGGCGGCGATGGACCCGGTAGGGGCGGATTTCAACAATCTCGTAGGGCTCCTGGCGCGGCACGATGCGCTGCAGCTTGCGCTCGATCGCCTGGGGCTCCAAGGCCTGTTCGATCGACTCATCTGGGTCAGCGTAGAGTGAGCACCGCCAGATATCGGGCAGCCGCAGCAGTGAGAACGTGCCCTGCTCGCACCACACGTAATTGACGTTGGACAGACCCGGCAGCTGGTCCTCAAACCGGTAGGGTGTGGTGGCCAGAATCGTGGTTTCGGGGTAGGTTTCGCCGGTGAAGGTCATGCCAGTGAGTTTGCGGCAGATCGAGCGGGCACCGTCTGCGGCAATCAGATAGCGGGCGCTAACTGTTTCTATGCCCGTGAGCGTGGTTACGGTGGCTGTCACGCCGCTGGCATCCTGCGTCAAGCCCGTCAGTTCAACGCCATAGCGCACTTGGAGGTTGGCCGTGCTTTGCGCCATGGCGTCGGCTATACGGGTCAGCACCCGCTGCTCGCACTGCAGGCGGAACGGGTAGCGCGTGTCATCACGCAGCAGCGACAGGTCAAACAGTGCCTTGACGTGGGACTCATGCTGGCGGATTTGCCAGGTCGGCGACACCAGGCCCTGTGCGATCAGGTCCTGCGCCAGCCCCAACTCATCCAGCATCTCCAGCGTGGGGGGGTGAAAGGTAGAGGCCCGGAAGTCATCGCTGACACTGTTGGCCTTGTCAATCACCAGGGTCTCAATACCGGCGCGGGCCAGACGTAAAGCCGCCACCAGCCCAACCGGCCCGGCGCCACAGATCAGAACCGCTACTTGCTTCATGATGATTCCGTCAGGTTGAACGACTGCCCTTGCGGCTGGGCAAAAGTGCACCCCTGCGCACTGCCTGGTTGATAATACCGTCACATTGGGCCTGCGCGCTGGTCCCAGGCGCCTGCCACTTGACCCACCCAACACCCCCAGCCCCGTCCCTGGCGACTCGACCACCGATCTATCGGGACCCACAATTGCATCGCCTGTGGGGCGTCGGCATGCTGATGTCGTTGATCCGATGGCTCGAGATCCTGGCGTTTGCGGTGTTCACCTACGACCAAACCAAATCCGCGTTGTGGGTGGCCAGCTTGATGATGTTGCGCCTCTTGCCCCTGTCCCTATTTGGCCTGGCGATGGGGGCACTGGCCTCGCACATGTCGCGTCGCTGGCTGCTGATCGTGACGCACGCCGGCCTGCTCGCAACCTCCTTTGTGCTGCTGATCGTGTCCGCCTTGGGTGCCATCGAGGTCTGGCATCTGGCGGCGGCCAGCTTCATCAACGGCCTGGTCTGGGCCGGCGACATGCCCTTGCGGCGTGCGCTGATGGGTGATCTGGCCGGTCACGGTCGCATGGTACAGGCCATGTCCCTCGATGCCGTGGCCTCCAACGGCTGCCGCCTGATCGGCCCCATGCTGGGCGGCTTGCTGCTGGCGCTAGGTGGCTTGCCCGTGGTGTTGCTGTGCACAACGCTGCTCTACCTCCCCGTGCTCGCGGCCCTAGGTGGCCTGGTCGACCCGCCGCCAACGGATGCAGGTGCCTCCAAAGCGACGATCCGCGACGTGTTGATGCGCGGCCTGCGCGCAGCGCGCGAATCCCGCCCCCTGAAGGCCACCCTGTGGATCACAGTGCTTTTCAACCTGTTTGGCTGGCCGGTGCTGAGCATGATTCCAGTGATCGGCCGCGACCAGCTTCACCTTGATGCGCGGGGTGTGGGCCTGCTGGCCAGCCTGGACGGCATCGGCTCGCTGCTGGGCGCTTTGACGCTGACCTCGCTGGCACGGCGCCTGCCCCATGGGCCGGTGTATCTCGGGGCTGTTGTGCTGTTTCTTGTACTGCAGGTCAGCTTCGCCTGGAGCCATCACGTGCTGCTGACAGGCGCTATTCTTTTTGTCATCGGCATCGCGCAAGCCGGTTTCGCAGTGATGCAGCCGACCTTGGTGTACAACAACGCGCCGGCAGACCGGCGTCTTGAGGTCATGGGCCTGATGACCATGTGCATTGGCGTCGGGCCACTGGGGTTTTTCGCGATCGGCTGGCTGGCTCAGCTTTTCGGCGCCCCGATGGCCGCGCTGATCTGTGCGCTGAGCGGTCTCGTCGCCGTGGCGTTGACTTGGCCGTTGTGCCGTGCCTGCTTTGAGACGCCAACTGCCGCAGAGCGTCAACCAAAGCCGGTCAGTGGTACATAACTGGTGACGGCGAAGCGCTTGCCAACCGACTTTGACCTGTTGTGATTCACTGAAGCCTTGGTGCACAAGATGACTGTCCGAAATTTTGTTGTTGCTGTTGTACTGGCGATCACGGGTTGCACTGCTTGGGCAGACAGCAGTCAGTGCGGGTTCATCAAGGACCAAGATCAACAGGCCTATTGCAGAGCCATCAATGGCGCAGGCCAGAGCCAGTGTGGCTTTATCCGAAGTAGTGATTTACAGGCAAGGTGCAGAGCTGAGACTGGCGGCGGCAGCAGCCAATGCGGCTTTATCAAAGATTTTGACAGCCAAGCGGCCTGTCGAGCGAGTGTCGGAAGCGGTTCAAGTGGGTCAGGGAGCCGGAACAATGCTCAATGTGGGTTCATCCAAGACTCTGATGCTCGTGCTTACTGCCGGGCAACCCATGGCGACGGTAGTGGTCAGTGCGGTTTCATCCGGGACAATGACCTTCAGGCCATGTGCAGAGCTGAGACTGGTAGCGGATCAGCACAGTGTGGCTTCATCAAAAATCGCGATATGCAGGCCGCGTGCCGGGCAAAGACAGGGCGCTGACTTAGTTTGATCCGGAAAAAATTCAAGGACGCTACCAGATGCTGCACAGTTGGCCTGCCTGGACTTCATTTTTTTCCGGGGTCAACGCAGACTGCTTCCCCCTCTTTTTTCCAGCAACTGCAGGTCAGGGCATAGCCTTTCATCAGACCTTTTTTGACGCCGTTCACGCCGGCTTGTTTGGTTGCGGCGGGGGGAATGTAGAGGTAGGGCGTGAAGGCCCGCTGAATGGTGTCGCCACTTTGCAGGGTAACCAGTGCACCATGGCAGGCCAGCGGTCCGGGCAACCGGTTGCTAATCTCTATCAAAAGGGTTTTGTCGGAGTCGGCGGCCCAGCCAGCCCTCAATTCAACCTTCTGCCACTCGGTGGCAGACAGCGCCACCTCTCGGAAAGACTTTGTCTTGCCGAACGGATTCCAGGCCCATGTCGGGCCGGCCAGGAAGCTGGCGACACAGGCTAGTTGAACTAAGTTTGAAAGCCGGCTTTTGCCGAGCGCCATTGGCTTGGATCTGCCAGTGTCGCTAGCCGATGTCGACCATCGTTCGCGTTTAGGGGGAGGGGCTGTCGTCATCACCGTGGCCGTTTGTCATCAAGCTTATTTTAGGTTTAGGTCCAGCGATTGGCGGTATTGGCGGGATTGGCAGGATTGGCAATGGGTTGTTGCCTGACTCCCATAGTTTTTTCTGGGCATGATCGGCGGGTTAATCACCTGTTTGGCTACGCGGCGACGGTAGATGCCACGCCATGCAATTTTTGCTCTGGGATAGCCGGTGACAAACCAGCCGGAAGCGGCGGCGCTTCAGGATAAGAGGCTTGCAAAAATTGCTGCAAGTCGTTGACGGACCTTACGATGATGATGTTGCCCTTGGATCTCCCCTTCGATGCAGTCTTGCGTCGTGATCCTCAAGAACCTTCCCAGAATTCACGCCCTTGCCTTTTGGAGCTGGCTCGCGGTCGTTGGGTCATTGCACTGGCCCGTGTGGACTTGGCCAAACACCACCCTAAGCCAGGTGCCGAGTTTTCGCGGTGGTTGGCCAACCAGCTTTGCCTGCCTGCCCGCCTAGCGATCAAGGCCGCTTGAGGCAGCGCAAATGAACATCCTGCTCACCGGCGGCACCGGCTACATTGGCAGCCACGCGGCGGTGGTGCTGGCACAGGCCGGGCACACCGTGGTAACTGGGCACAGCGCGTACCCTGGTGTTCAGCACCGTGTACGGCACCCCAAAGTACCTGCCGTTTGATGAAGCCCACCCCACTGACGCTACCCACCCCTACAGACGCAGCAAGTTGCACATTGAGCACATGCTGCACGACCTGGCCGCCTCAGACCCCAGCTGGCAGATCGCCTGCCTGCGCTACTTCAACCCCGTAGGCGCCCACCCCAGCGGACTGATTGGCGAGGCACCCCAGGGCACCCCCAACAACCTCATGCCCTACGTGGCCCAGGTCGCCACCGGCCAACGCCCTCACCTCAATGTGTTCGGCAACGACTACCCGACCCTCGACGGCACCGGCGTGCGCGACTACATCCACGTCATGGACCTGGCCGAAGGCCACCTAGCCGCCCTCAATTTTTTGTCCGGTCATTCCCCACCTCCACCGTCATTACCGGCCGCGACCGGGGATCCACCCCTGCCCACCAACCACCACACCTTCAACCTGGGCACCGGTGCCGGCACCAGCGTGCTGCAACTGCTGGAAGCCTTTGAGGCCGCCAGCGGCAAAACCATCCCCTACCAAATCGGCTCCCGCCGCCCCGGCGACCTGGCAGCCTATTACGCCAATGCACATCTGGCTAAAAAAGTGCTTGGCTGGCAGGCCAGCCGCAGCCTGCATGACATGTGCGCCAGTACCTGGCGTTGGCAAAACGAGGGCCCAACCGCATGAACGGATCCCTTGCCGTCGCTTCACTCGCCAGTTTGGCGCCGGCGCGCCGGTGCATCGGCTTGCTGAGTCAGATCAGCGTTCAGACCTAGCGCAGAGCGAGCCGCGGGCTGATAGCACAAATTAGTTCAAAATTTCCGCTGCACCCCAAGGGGTCTATGCCCAGCCGGAAAATCACCGCACTGATCCGTGAGTAAATCGTCGGCCTACTTGTACGGACGCCAGCGTGTACTGATTCAAAGCATTTTCTTGCGCAATAAAGAACTGACTCGTTCAACCAAAACCACCAGCACAAAGATAGCCAAGATGATAGTGGCAGCTTCGTCATAGTTGAACAAGTCCATGGCGACCTTCAGCTCGATCCCTATGCCTCCTGCGCCTACCAAGCCAAGAATCACAGACGAGCGAGTGGCTTTTTCTAGGCTGAAAAGTGAGGTATTAATGAATGACGGCATGGCTGCGGGAAACACCGAACACATGATCAGGGAAAATCGGCCTGCCCCCATGGCGGACAGCGCTTCCTGGGGTCCTCGGTCTGTCTCTTCCATCGCTTCGGCAAAGAAGCGGCCACAAAAGCCAATTTTGTCGATGACGATGGCGAGCGTTCCGGCAAATGGACCGAGACCAACTGAGACTACAAATATCAGCGCCCATACAAGGTCCGGAACGGTACGAAAGAAGGCAATCAGGTTTCTCGCCATGTGATAAAGCACTGGGTGCGGCGACAAATGAGGTGTCGCCAGCACCGCGATGGGCAGACTCAAGACGACGCCCACCACCGTACCTACAAGGGCCATTTGGAACGTCTCCAGCAATGCCCAACCTACCGGCTCCAGCCGTGCCGTAGACGGTGGCAGCATTTCACTGATCAGTCTGCCCATCTGTGGGAAGCCGCCAACCAGGTCTGTGAGGGAGACGCCCGTTTTGTTCACCGACCATATGAAGAAGGCCACAACCACCAGGTAAGCGATGAATGCGCCTACGCCTATGCGCTCAAAGCGGTCGGGCAATTTACGGAGGCCGGGCACGTCCAAGGTGCTACTCATATTGCGCCCTTAATGTCTTCAAATCCAGTTCACTGCATCGCCCATCAAGCACCACCACGCCACCCCGCAGGGCTACGATACGGTCGGCGTAATTTAGGGCATGCGTAAGGTCATGCGAAGTAAAAATCATGGTCAGTCCCTCGGCCCGTACAAGCTGAGAAAACAGCGACATCACTTCATCCCCTGCGACTGGGTCTAGACTAGCGGCCGGCTCATCGGCCACGATCAGCCGCGGCCTTTGCATGAGCGCCCGGGCTATGGCGATGCGTTGTGACTGTCCGCCCGAAAGCTTGTCCGCCCGCTGAAGCGCCACATGTGTCAGCCCTACGCGCTCAAGACAGAGCATGGCTTCCAGTCTGAGCGCCTCCGAAGCCAAGCCCTGAAACCAAGCGCGACCGAAACCGGTGCGCGGTATTGCGCCGTGCAGCACATTGGTCAAAGCCGACAACCTCGGCACAAGGTTGTGTTTCTGAAATACAAAACCGACCTGCGAGCGGACAGCGCGAAGCTTTTGTGCGCTCAGGCCCTCTAGCCGAGTTCCACACAGGTCGACTTCGCCCGAGTCTGGTTGTATGAGGTGCATGCAGCAACGCAGCAGTGTGGACTTGCCCGCACCGTTGGCGCCAATGAGGGCTACGCGCTCGCCTGCAGCTACTGCGAAGTTAACCCCGCTCAGCACAGCGGTGTGTCCGTTGTAGCTTTTCGTCAGCCCGCGTACGACGAGATCGGCTGGGCTGAACTGATTTGACAAGCCGACCCCTGGGAGATGCGGTAGAAACGGCCGCTTAATCGCCAACAAACGTTGAGTACTGCGGCTGTCCGATGGTCACATACATCTTCCGGATGTAGTCGTAATCCTTGTCAGCAATGTTTGGGATGAACTTCATACCCTGAAACTTCTGATTTTCATCCGGGCCAAGGAGAACAGCCGCGATGAGCGCTTCAGAGTTATCGCTGAATACTTTTTTCATCTTTGCCGTCACTTCATCAGGCACGTGCTTTCCAGCCAGCAATACGTCATTGGGTAGGTCACGGCCCCGCGCAATCACTTTGAACACAACATCAGGATGCCTCTTGGACAGTCCTGGCAAATCAGTGCGATTGATGCCGATCGCGGCCAAATCCCCGCGTTTCATGGCTTCAACGGCGACATTGCGGTTGATGTGCATGATCTGCACGTCCTTGCCAGGCTGCAGCCCCAGGTCAGCGAGAACCTGGATTGGCGAAAGGTGACGCGAAGTGGAGCCGACATCTCCCAGTCCAACCTTCTTGCCCTTGAGGTCCTGAACGCCGTCGATACCAGATCCGAGCATTGTCACGACAGAGCCGTAGTACTCTGGGCGGCTAAAGCCAACGACCAGCTTGGCATCTGTACGTTTTTTGAAGACCACATATTCTGCGGGCCCTGTCAACACGAGATCAACCTTCTTTGCATTAAGCGCTTCCACTGCTGCGGTGCGGTTGGGTACGGGAAACAGCTCCACCGTCATACCGGATTTTTCGGTGAGGATTTTTTGAAACCCTGCGTACTCGCGCTGAAGGTTTTCCAGCCCGACGATGTCAGTTACCGCCAAACGCAGTACTTGCGTTTGTGCCTGTGCATGGACAGACGTCAGTGCGGTTAGGCTCAATACCGCGGCGATGGAGACGAGACGACGGGTTGAGTTCATGGCTGAGTCTGCACAGGCAGTGTTGATTAAAGCAAAAATCTTAGTACTGCCAAATGACAAAATGATGAATTGTGAAAATTTGTCACAACCGACCGGATATTTGATAGCCTGCCGCAAACTTGACACACTGGGCGACTAAATTCGGTGCCTTTTATGTTTAGGGTTGTTCGTCTATGGCAAACGCAGTTCGCTTTTCAATTTGTGGGGGCAATGTTCTTTTGCCCGAAGGCCTTTGCCAAACAGATATCCATATTGAAGATGGCCTGATTTCTCAATCAAGCAGCGCGCAAAGCCGCGGGAATGTCATTGACGCGACGGGGCTGTTTGTATTGCCGGGGATCATTGACCTGCACGGTGATGCGTTCGAGCGCCAGATCATGCCGCGCCCCGGTGTGCATTTCGATTTGCAGCTGGCCTTAGCAGATACAGATCGACAACTCGTTAGCAATGGTATTTCTACCGCCTACCATGGCGTCACTTATTCATGGGAGCCTGGGCTGCGTAGCAGGGGTTCATTGTTAGGAATCATGGATGCCTTGGCAGAAGCGGCCCAGTTTCTAGCCTGCGACACACGGCTGCATCTGCGCCATGAAACCTTCAACCTAGATGCAGAGACTGAAATACTGGATTGGCTCGCTGCTGGAAAAATTGACCTTCTTGCGTTCAATGACCATACACCGGACATCTTGCGCAAGCTCACGCAACCCGAGAACGCAATGACCGTGTTGCAACGCAGCGGGCTAGGGCTCGGGGCGCTGAGCGAGCTGGCGGAGCGCGTGAACGCGCGAAGTTCTGAGGTGAGTCCGTCCATCGCCCGGTTAGCCGCTGCGGCAGTGGCTGCAGGTGTTCCTCAGGCCTCCCATGACGACCCCTCTCCTGAGACGAGGCATTGGTATCAGTCGATGGGTTGCGGCATCTCGGAATTTCCAAAGACGCGTGAGACCGCTGTACTGGCACGGCAATTGGGCAACCACGTAGTTTTTGGTGCGCCCAACGTTGTTCGAGGTGGCAGCCACCAGGCAAATTCCGTTTCCGCCGCAGCGATGGCCAAAGATGGCTTGTGCACGGTTCTCACGTCCGACTACTACTATCCCGCCATGCTTCCGGCAGCGTTTCGCTTGAGCAACAATGGCGTGTGCTCTTTCCCGGAGTCTTGGGCGATGGTCTCATCCAACCCAGCTGAGGCCGCTGGGCTCAAAGACCGCGGCTCTTTGGCGCCCGGGATGCGCGCAGATATCTTGCTGGTGCAAGCACCCAAAGGTCGGGCCCCGTCGGTCGTGGCCCACCTGATCGGCGGACAGGTTGCCTACGCTGTTACGGGTTCGAGGGCGACTCTGTTTACTGACCAGCAGGCGTCGCCAGGTCTGGATGCATTGCGCACTGCTGTTGCGGGCTAGGCTGCTCAGAACTGCTGGAGCCGCGACTCATCACCACCCCGTATGGGTTTGGCGGCAAACCAATAAGGGACCTAGCTTTTAGACATCCTAAATCCCACGCCAACCTCCTTTGCCACCCGTTTCAGTGCCGCGCTATCAGGCGAGCAACAACCGTGCAACCTGATTGCACCTGAATTGACGTCCCTCAAGCTCTAAACGTCTTGGCGGGGGGCATTCCCGTGCAAAATGACGAAAATCAAGCCTGGCTTTATAACTCTGGGCTGCCTCATCAATCGCCTGCCAGCATGTTACCCAAACTGTTCGATGGCTACAGCCTGCAGGAGTGGCATGACCGCGCCTTGGGCGACGAGCGGACTGCCCCCGACGTGGGCGCGCGGTGCTACCTCGGGCGCATGTATGCCAAGGGAATTGGCGTTGCCAAGGACGAGGCCCAAGCCGCCCACTGGTTTCGACTCGCGGCTGAGAGTGGCAACGCCGAGGCGCAGCGTCACCTGGCCTTTGCGCTGTTGAATGGCCGGGGTCTGCCCCTGGATGAGGCCGAGGGCATCCGGCGGTTGCGCCTGTCGGCCGACGCGGCCGATGTGCCTGCCCAGCGTCAACTCGGTTACCACTACGCCAGTGGCACTGGTCTGCCAATGAATGAGCCACTGGCAGTGCACTGGTTTACGTTGGCGGCCCGCCAGGGCGACATGTTCGCGCAGTACAACCTGGCCTTTGCGCTTGCCAATGGCCGTGGCGCCGAGCGCAACCCGCTGGAGGCATTGCGCTGGTACCGGCTGGCGGCTGAGCAGGCGATGCCAGAAGCGCAGGTGGCATTAGGGCAAATTTACGAGCATGGCCTGGGGGTGCCGGTCGATTACGAACAAAGCCTGTTCTGGAACCGGCAGGCGGCCAGAAAATCCAACGCCGAGGCCTGCAACAACCTGGGCTGGCTGTACGAAAACGGCCTGGGCGTGCTGCAAAACTTGGCCGAAGCCCGCCATTGGTATCAAGAAGCCGCGCGCCAGGAGTTCGCAGGTGCCAAGCAGCGCTTGCTCAGGCTGCGCGAGCGTACCGTCCAGCCCGGCGATCTCGCCATACCCCCGCTGGCGTCGCCCCAGGGGGAGGAGG
Organism: Comamonas sp. lk; assembly: GCA_945925985.1. Taxonomy (GTDB): domain Bacteria; phylum Pseudomonadota; class Gammaproteobacteria; order Burkholderiales; family Burkholderiaceae_C; genus Rhodoferax. Next base: position 157,469 of record CAMELV010000005.1, read on the forward strand.
CGTCCATTTCTGACTACCTGAACGCGGCCTTTGCCGGTTTTGTGGGGCTAGAGGCCGTGCGTGACGAGGTGTTTCGCCAGGCCAGCTACCTGCAGGTGCAAAAAATGCGGGCCAATCAGGGCTTGCGGATTCCCAAGTCGCCGTCGCGGCATCTGGTGTTCATCGGTAACCCCGGTACGGGCAAGACGTCGATCGCCCGCATCATTGCCGGCCTGTACCAGCGCCTGGGCATCCTCAAGACCGACAAGGTGGTGGAAACCGACCGCGCTGGCCTGGTGGCGCCCTATGTGGGCCAGACCGCGATCAAAACCCGGGCCATTGCCGAGTCGGCGCTGGGCGGCGTGTTGTTCATCGACGAGGCTTATGCCCTGGCCCGGGCCAGCGAACAGGATTTTGGCCGGGAAGCGATTGAGACCCTGTTGAAGATGATGGAAGACCACCGGGACGACCTGGTGGTGATCGTGGCAGGCTACGTGAATGAGATGGACCACCTGATCCAGGCCAACCCGGGGTTGGCCTCGCGCTTTAACCGGTACATTCGCTTCCCCGATTACACCGCCCCCGAGCTGTTAGCAATTTTTTTGAATTTTTGCAACTCGCACTCGTATGTGCTGGACAGCTCAATCCACCATGGGTTGGAACTGGTGTTCAGCCGCGAGATCCACGTCCAGCAGCAAAAATTCAGCAACGCCCGCTATGCCCGAAACCTGTTCGAGAAGGTGATCGAGGCGCAGGCGCAGCGGGTATTTGCCTTGCCGGATGCCTCCAAGGCCGATCTGCAAAACATTGTGCCGGCCGACGTGGCGCTGGCGCTGGGCGAGCCGCTGCCCACCGGCGAGGGGCAGTCCGCCCGCTACGACGTGGCGATCAAGCGGCTCAATGACCTGGTGGGCCTGGGCCGGGTGAAGCGCCAAGTGCAGCGTTTGTCAGACTTTCTGCGTGTGCAGCGGGCCCGTTCAGCCCAGGGTAGCAAGGCGCCTGCGGGCTTGTCCCATCACTTGGTGTTTACCGGCAACCCAGGCACCGGCAAGACGGCCGTGGCGCGTATCCTGGCCGACATTTACTTCAGCCTGGGCGTCACGCTCTCCAATCGCCTGGTGGAGGTGGATCGCGCCGGGTTGGTGGCCGGCTACATCGGGCAGTCGGCGATCAAGACCCAAGAGGTGATCACCTCTGCGCTGGGCGGCATTTTGTTCATTGACGAGGCCTATGCCCTGGCCCATGGCGACGACGAGCGTGATTTTGGCCGCGAGGTGATCGACACCCTGCTCAAGTCCATGGAGGACCATCGCGAGGAACTGGTGGTGATTGCCGCTGGCTACACCGAGCCTATGACGCATTTCATCAACAGCAACCCGGGCCTGCGGTCGCGCTTTAACCATTACATCGAGTTCGACGACTACCCGCCAGAGGATCTGCTGGGCATCTTCGAGGTCTTTGGCCGCGATGCTGGCTACACCCTGGAGGTCAGCGCCCGCAACGCCTTGCTGGAGAATCTGAATGTGCAATTCGCCGCTGGGCAAACCACTGACAACGGCCGCTTTGTTCGCAATGTGTTCCAGCGCTGCCTGGAGCTGCAGGCCAACCGACTGGCCAGCGCCGGTGTGTCTGCCGGCCCCGAACTGAATTTGCTCACCACCCCGGATGTCGAGGTGGCCCTGGCCGAAGTGCTGGCCGACCGTGCCCGCCTGGTGGGCTGATCTGACATCCCTACCTACACCTACGCCCCTTAGCTTATGAACCTTGCCCAATTGCAGCAACTCGACGGTGCTGCGCTCGATGCCCAGTACAACAACCGCGCCCTGGTGCCTGATTTTGCTGAGCACCTGGCGCGCTGGGCAGCCGACTCGACCCAGGCCCGCACCCAACCCTGTAGGCTGGACGTGCCCTACGGCGCTGGCCCCAGTGAGACGTTGGATATTTTTCCGGCAGCCGGGTCAGCCAACGCGGGCGGGGCGCCGGTGCTGGTGTTTTTGCACGGTGGCTACTGGCGCGGCCTGGACAAGGCCGACCACTCGTTTGTGGCCCCGACGTTTACCCAGGCCGGCACCTGCGTGGTGGTACCCAACTACGCGCTGTGTCCGGCGGTTACCGTGCCGCAGATCGTGCTGCAAATGGTGCAGGCCTTGGCCTGGACCTGGCGCCATGTGGCGCAATACGGCGGTGACCCGCGCCGCATCACGGTGGCTGGTCATTCTGCTGGGGGACAGCTGGCGGCGATGCTGTTGGCCTGTCAGTGGCAAAGCTGGGCCGCTGACCTGCCGCCCCGGCTGGTGCGAAATGCCTTGTCGATCTCGGGTTTGTTTGAGCTTGAGTCCATCCGTCGCACGCCGCACCTGCAAGTCGATCTGCGCCTCACACCTGCCCAGGCGCGCAAGGCCAGCCCCGCCTGGCTGCCGTCGCCCGGCGTGGCTGCGGGGCGCGGTCAACTTTATTCAGTGGCAGGCGGCGACGAGAGCCAGGCCTTTTTGCTGCACAACCGGCTGATTCAGCAGGCCTGGGGCCGCCGCGTGGTGCCGGTCTTCGAGGTGATGCCGGCCCTGAACCACTTCAGCATGTTGGGCGCGCTGGCCCAGCCCGGCACGCGGGTGAACCAACTGGCGCTGGAACTGCTGGCCTGAGAGCGGAGCGATCTCTTGCTTTGCGGACGAGATCGCTTCAGGTAGTGAGCACCGATGTTCGCACTTTACCCCGCCCTGGGGGAATAACGGCACAATGGCCAGGTAGGGTGGTGGGCGAAGTAGCGATAGCGTAATCGGGGATGGGTGTCGGGGCACCATCACTGTGAATCAAGGAGATTGAAATGACGACGACACTGACCATAGAACTCCCTGTCGACGGTCTGCCCTCGGCAGCTGAAATGCACGCCAATTTTTCGGATGAAGCGCGCTTTCTGCTGGCGGTGAAACTATTTGAACAGGGCCGCATTTCTTCGGGCAAGGCGGGACGCTTGTGCGACATGGGGCGGGTTGAATTTTTGCTTGCTGCCAGTCGTTCTGGCGTGCCGGTGGTTGATTTGATCGGAGACGAATTGGCCGAAGAGTTCGCTTGATGCTGCATGATCGTGCCGTCATCAATTCCGGTCCGCTGGTGGCGCTGTCGCTGGCCGGGCGTTTGGACTTACTGCCGGCCCTTTTCGAGCAGTTCTGGATCCCAGAGCCGGTTTTTCATGAGGTTGTTCTGGCCGGCGTAGGCCGACCCGGTGCTGGAGCGTTGACCGATACGCGCTGGTTAGCTCATGTTTGTCCCACGCCAACGCCCGATCCCTTGTTGGTTGCAGAGCTTGATCCTGGTGAAGCGGCCGTGATCGCGCTGGCGCGCAGCATGACGCCGTGCGTGGCCATCATCGACGAAAAGCGGGGTCGGAAGATTGCTCACCAAATTTATGGTTTACCGGTCAAAGGCACCGCCGGTCTGCTGGTCGAAGCGCATCACCGCGGTTTGCTAGGCGATGTGCGTGTGATCTTGCTGGACTTGAAACGCGCTGGCTATTTTCTGTCAGACGCCGTGATTGAAGCCGCATGCGCAGCAGCGCAGTAAATCTGAAGACAGGCCAGGAGTGGCCGCTAGAGTTTCCGCCTGTCCAGGCCTTGAGGCAAATTTATTGAAACCGGCGCTGGCTGCCAGCTTGCTGGCCTGAGAGCCAGCCACTACATCAGCAGGTGCTCGCCAGCGTTGTCGCCGCCTAAAGTGACGTAGTTGACTTTGCGGATATCCATCAGTTTCTTGCCGCCGGCATAGCTGATCGAGCTTTGCACGTCCTGCTCCATCTCGGTCAGGGTGTCGGCCAGCCGGCCCTTGATCGGCTCCAGGATGCGCTTGCCCTCGACGTGCTTGTACTCGCCCTTGTTGAAGTCGCTGGCCGAGCCGTAGTACTCTTTGTACAGTTTGCCGTCCACCTCGACCGTCAGGCCCGGGCTTTCCTCGTGGCCGGCCAGCATCGAGCCGATCATGACCATGGTGGCGCCAAAGCGGACCGATTTGGCAATGTCGCCATGCTCGCGGATGCCGCCGTCGGCAATGATGGGCTTGGTCGCCACCCGGGCGCACCACTTCAGCGCTGACAGCTGCCAGCCGCCGGTGCCAAAGCCGGTTTTGGACTTGGTGATGCAGACCTTGCCCGGGCCGATGCCCACCTTGGTCGCGTCGGCGCCCCAGTTTTCCAGGTCGATCACGGCCTCCGGCGTGGCCACATTGCCGGCGATCACAAAGCTGGACGGCATGTGTTCCTTCAGGTGGCCGATCATGGCTTTGACGCTGTCGGCGTGGCCGTGGGCGATGTCGATGGTGATGTAGTCGGGCGCCAGACCCAGCGCCAGCAGCTGCGCCACGGTGGCGTAGTCGGGCGGTTTCACGCCGAGCGAGATCGAGGTGTACAGGCCACGCGTTGCCATGCTTTGTACAAACTTGATGTTGTCAAAGTCAAAGCGGTGCATCACGTAAAAGTAGCCGGCCTGCGCCAGCCAGACGCAGATGTCCTCATTGACCACGGTTTTCATGTTGGCCGGCACCACCGGCAGCCGGAAGCGGCGCGGCCCGAACTCCACGCTGGCGTCGCACTCCGAGCGGCTCTCCACCCGGCATTTGCGGGGCAGCAGCAGGATGTTGTCGTAGTCAAAAATATCCATGGGCAGGCCGCCTGTCTAAAAAAGTGAGCCAAAAAAAACCGGGCCTCAATGGTTTGGGCCCGGTGATTGATTCTATCGGAGTCACGGCGGGGCCCAGTGACCAGCTGAGCCGCATGCTCTTACTGCGGTCACCGTTTGGCGCGAATGGTTAACCAGCACGACTGCGCCAGGGCAAAACCACCCTTGAGCCCCAAAGCCATCAACAAATAGAGCGACAAAAACCGCGCAATCTGAGGCGGTATCTCTAAATTAGACCGCAGCAAATCCGCCAGCATGCCAGATACAAAAAACAGGATGGCTGGGTCAACGAAGCTCGGCATTTGAATGACTCAGCGTGAATGACTCGGCGGTCAGTCAAAAATTTCGTTAAGCCATGATTTTTTACGTTCCTGGCGGTACCGCTGCCCGCCGTAGTGGTCAGAGTCTGCAAAGTCAGCTGGCTTTTGATGCCTAGCTGCCGGCGCCAGCGGTTGCGCCGCGGCTGCCGCGCGCTCCAGCAGCTTGTCAAGCTCGCCACGGTCCAGCCAAATACCTCGGCAAGCAGGGCAATAGTCAATCTCGACACCTTGCCGATCGGACATGACCAGGGTGGTGTCAGCGCAGTTGGGGCATTTCATACAGGGCTTTCGTTATTTGGGTGGGAAGGTTTGAGCTTGGGTGATCATTGGAGCCTTGCTCGACAGCGCCAAAAAGGTGGCGTCGGTGGCCGCCAGCGCCCGTGTTGCGGGCTGGGCACTACCGGGCAAAGCCAGCGAACGGCTGAGCAGTGGCGTGGTCCGACAGGGCGGCAGGGGCGGACGGTGCGTCTCGGTCCTGGGTGCTCATCGGTGTACCAGCGGCTTCGCAGGATTCAATCAGGGTTGGCATGGACGGGGCTCTAGGGCGTTAAAAGAGGCCCAACGATAGATGCCAAAGCAATTCTTAAAAAGCAGATAATTTCGCTGCAATACTCTTCAATAATCGAAGTGTCTGGCAAAGCCTTTGGCGATGCTTGCTATGGCCTCTGTGCCAGGTGTTTGGAGAGGCGGCGCCTGGCGCTTGCCTGACTGTCACGTCAAGGCAGGTCGGGCCGGCAGGCCGATTGCGCTGCCGCCAGCAGGCGGCCACGCTGGTCTTGCAGCCAGCCCACCACGCGCAACCGCTGCGGGTCGGCGCCCTCGGGGATGCTCAGGGGTCGGCGCTCCAACCAGCTGATTCGCTTCTTTTTTTGTAGCAAACTATCGCCATTCCACGGGGCTTGGAGCATGTTTCTGACCAAATTCCGTTCGATGGGCGTGCCGTCGCTGCCAGCGGCAATGGTCTCCACCAGCAGCAGTACTGCGGTCAGTGGGGCTGTCGTCTGCTGGCGCTGCGCCTCGACTGACGCCTCAACTGACGCCTCAATCGATGCACCGATGTAGCCTCCTAGCGCGACGCCATGGGCCACCCGCACCGTGTCCCCGCGGCCGCTTGCAACCTTGGTGCTGACCGTCAGCTGTCCCCGCGGCGCAGCCCGGCGCAGTGCCGCCAGTCTCCTCAGCGCGTCGCGGCTGGCGGCGGCCGACAGCGGCGCATCGTCGACCAGCGAGCCCGGCACAATCCAGTCCAGCGCCAGGGCATTGCTCGCGCCGTTGGGCGCCAGCGCTGTGGCTGTGCCCCAGCAACGCTCGCAATCGGCGCTCAGAAAGCGCTCCAGCAGGCGTACCGGCTGGGGCTGGCCGTCGCTGCTGCAAACCCCCTGCGCGTTCACGCCCGGCGCCAGGGCGACCCATAACCCCAGGCCGGCGGCGAACTGCCTCAAAGTGGGGAAGGGCATTGCGGTGGGCTTTCTACAATGAGGCATGTTTCCCCCAATTACACAACAGGATGACGCCAATGCCCCGCTGCTGGCCCACCTGAACCCTGAGCAGCGTGCCGCTGTGACCCTGCCGGCCGAGCACGCGCTGATCCTGGCTGGGGCCGGCTCGGGCAAGACCCGTGTGCTGACCACGCGCATTGCCTGGTTGCTGCAAACCGGCCAGGTCACGCCCGGCGGCGTGCTGGCGGTGACCTTCACCAACAAGGCGGCGCGCGAGATGATGACGCGGCTGTCGGCCATGCTGCCGCTCAATGTGCGCGGCATGTGGATTGGCACCTTTCACGGCCTGTGCAACCGGTTTTTGCGTGCCCACGCCAAAACTGCCAACCTGCCGCAGAGTTTTCAGATTCTGGACACGCAAGACCAGCTCTCGGCCATCAAGCGCCTGTACAAGCAGTTTGCGCTGGACGACGAGCGCTTTCCGCAAAAACAGATGCAGTGGTTCATCGGCGGCTGCAAGGAAGACGGTCTGCGCCCGAACCAGGTCGAGGTGCGCGACGAGGAAACCCGGCGCAAGGTGGCGATTTACCAGCTGTATGAAGAGCAGTGCCAGCGCGAGGGTGTGGTCGATTTTGGCGAGCTGATGCTGCGCAGCTACGAGGTGCTGCGCGACAACGACCCGATCCGCGAGCACTACCAGCGGCGTTTCCGCCACATCCTGGTCGACGAGTTTCAGGACACCAACAAGCTGCAGTACGCCTGGCTCAAGATGCTGGCCGGCACCGGTGCGGGTGGCGCGGTGGACGACGCTGCCGCCTTCAAGCCGACCGGCTGCGTGCTGGCGGTGGGCGACGACGACCAGAGCATCTACGCCTTTCGCGGCGCGCGCGTGGGCAATATGGCCGACTTTGTGCGTGAGTTTGGCGTGCGCCACCAGATCAAGCTGGAGGAAAACTACCGCAGCGGCAGCAACATCCTGGACAGCGCCAATGAACTCATCAGCCACAACAGCCGCCGCCTGGGCAAAAATCTGCGCACCGCGCAGGGGCCGGGCGAGCCGGTGCGCGTGTTTGAGGCCACCAGCGACTTTGCCGAGGCGCAGTGGATGGTGGACGAGATGCGCCAGCTGGTCCGGGACGGACTGGCGCGGCACGAGATCGCCGTGCTCTACCGCAGCAACGCACAAAGCCGGGTGATCGAGACCGCGCTGTTCAACGTTGGCTTGCCTTACAAGGTTTACGGCGGCCTGCGCTTTTTTGAGCGGGCCGAGATCAAGCACGCGCTGGCCTACCTGCGGCTGCTGGAGAACCCGCGCGACGACACCAGCTTTTTGCGCGCGGTCAACTTCCCGCCGCGTGGCATCGGCCTGCGCAGCCTGGAGCATCTGCAGGACGCGGCTCGCGCCAGCGGTTGCGCCCTGAGCGATGCCGTGAGTGGCATGGGCGGCAAGGCCGGCACCAACCTGGGCGCCTTTCTGGCCGGCATCGACGTGCTGCGCGAACGCACCCAGGGCCTGAACCTGCGCGAGATCGTGAACTTGACGCTGGAGCACAGCGGCCTGCTGGCCCATTACCGAGCCGACCGCGAAGGCGCCGACCGGGTGGAAAACCTGGAGGAACTGGTCAACGCGGCAGAGAGCTTTGTGTCTTTTGAAGGCTTTGGCCGCGACGCGCTCAGCCAGTCGCCGGCTTCGCAGGGACTGAACCTGGACCAACCGGTGCTGGACGAGCCCGCGCCCGACGCCGAGAGTGGCGAGACGCTGTCACCGCTCTCGGCCTTTCTGTCGCATGCAGCGCTGGAGGCCGGCGACAACCAGGCCCAGGCCGGGCAGGACGCGGTGCAACTGATGACCGTACACGCCAGCAAGGGGCTGGAGTTTGACGCGGTCTTCATCACTGGCATGGAAGAGGGTCTGTTCCCGCACGAAAACTCCATGAGCGACCGCGACGGCCTAGAAGAAGAGCGCCGGCTGATGTACGTGGCCATCACCCGCGCGCGCAAGCGGCTCTACCTGAGCCATTCGCAAACCCGCATGCTGCACGGCCAGACCCGCTACAACCTCAAAAGCCGATTTTTTGAGGAGCTGCCCGAGGCCGCGCTGAAGTGGGTGACGCCGCGCCAACCAGGCCTTGGTTCCGGCTCTGCTATGCATTCAGGAGCTAACAACCCAAGCTACACAAGGTCTGGAGGCACTTTTGGCACAGATTATTCGCGCTTTGCCAGCCCGGCATTGCCAGAGCGCAGCGCCGCGCCGTCGCACGGGCTTAAGGCTGGCATGAAGGTGTTTCACAACAAGTTTGGCGAAGGCACCGTGCAGACCCTAGAGGGTGTGGGTGACGATGCCCGGGCCCAGATCAACTTCCCGCGCCACGGCGTCAAGTGGCTGGCGCTGAGCGTGGCCAAGCTAACGCCGGTGACCTGAAGCGGCTCAGGGTGTGCTCTTGCCGTAGCCTGACGGATCGCTGCTGCCTGGGCTCCCGTAGCCGCCATAGGCGCTGCCATCTTTGGCGCCTTTTCGGCCAGTGATTTGCCAGCTGGTGCGCTGGTTCACCAGTTGCGCCAGGTACTCAAGCTCTTCATCAGTGTGGTTCAGCAATGGCGCTGGGGTCAGCAAAACCCCGTTGCGCGCTGTGGGTTCGCCCCAGTAGGCGTCGTGGTAGTCGGCCTGCACCAGTTTGCGCGCGGTGCTGGCCTCCAGGTCCACCACGCCGTAGCAGATGCAGAGGTAGCTGCGGTTGTCCTGCTCCGGAAAAACCTCGGCGTAGACCCCGGTGCCACGGATGCCTGCGGTCAGCGTGGGCGTCGAGATCATGCGTTGTGGGCCTTTGCCCCAGACACTGATGACGCCGCCAGTCAGCAGGCGCAGGGCGTTGACCACGGCCCCGCCGGTGTCACCTTCGACCTTCATCCTTGAGTTCTGGCGCAGGTGAAAGGCCGAGTCGCCCATCACAAAGACCAGGCTAGAACCCGGGCCGGTGAGCAGTTCGTCCCCGCTCCGAATGGTGTTTTCTGGCAGCAGTCGGCTCCCGTTGACCTGGGCGTCGCCCACCAGCGTCACGATGTTGCTGCGGGTCTGGGCCTGCGCGCCCAGCGAGCCGCCCAGGCTGGTCCACAGTGCGGCAGCACGCAAGAAGCTGCGGCGCTGAAACCACAAGACTTCGTGTTCGCTGCGGTCGAACAAGTTGTGCTGGGTCATGGCGCGTCTCCCGAAGGCGACTCAAAAGTATCGCGGTAGGTGAAGTAGAGCGAGCAAAAGAACATGGCGGCCATCAGCAGCAGCACCGGAAAAATCAGGCTGCCGGTACTGTCCCCCAGGTTCAGCAGGGCCGCCAGCACACTCACGGTCAGCAAGGCCAGCATCAGCACCAGCATCCAGCTCAGGCCAAACACCAGCAGGGCGCGCAGGTTGCGCAGGCAGGCCACCAAGCTAAAAAACACGCTTTTGAGCGGCGGCAGGCCATGCCAATGCACCAGCGCTGGCGCATGCCAGAACAGCAGCGATACCGGCAGGTGAATCGCGATAAAGGCCCACATCGCCCCCTGAAAACCGGGCTCCAGCATGGCTTCGGCGCTGGGCGATTCGCCGCCCAGATAGACCCGGGCAAAGCCGCCGCCATCGACCAGCCAGCAAGCCCCCAGTGCGGCCAAAAACCCCAGGCTGTACAGAGCGCCCAGAATCAGCATGGCGCGCAGGGCCTTTGGCCCGGCGCGAAACCCGGTCAGCAGCGTCAGCGGCATGGGGAATTTACCTGCCGCCGCTTCGCGAGTGGCGGCCATTAGGCCCAGCGTGGCCCCAGGCAGCAGCACCATGGCCAGTGGCACGCCGATCAGCGGCAGCTTGCTGATCACCGTCATCGCCGCCATGAACATGAAGAACATACCAGCCAAGGCCAGCGGCTGTCGTAAGAAAGTACGGATGCCGAGCTTGATCCAAGTAAAGCCAGTGCGTGCCGGGACCAAGTGCAGCGTCATGCGGCCTCCTGCGTGGCGCCGGTCAGAACCATCGGCTGAGTCAGCCGCTGACGCAGGATGCTCTCGAAGTGGTCAGGATCGTGTGCTTTAAGCATGCTGGCCTCTCGCGGCAAGTAGAAGTCCCACAGGCGCGACAGCCAAAACCGCAGTGCGGCGGCACGCAGCATGGCGGGCAGTAAACGCCGTTCGGCGCCGGTCAGCGGGCGCACGCCCTCATAGGCGGTGATAAAGCTGTCGGCCCGCGCGGGGTCAGGGCGGCCGGTGGCCAGGTCCACACACCAGTCGTTCAGGCACACCGCCAAGTCAAACAGCCAACTGTCCACGCCCGCGAAGTAAAAGTCAAAGAAGCCGGTCAACCGAGGCTCACCGTCAATTTGCTCGAACATCACGTTGTCACGGAACAGGTCGGCGTGGATGGGACCGCGCGGCAGCGCCGCGTAGTAGGCGCTCTGGGCCACGTGAACCTGGTACGCCAGCTCGCTTTGAATCAACTCTGCCTGTGCCGGGCTCAGGTAGGGCAGCACCACCGGGACCGTGTTTTGCCACCAGTCGAGACCGCGCAGGTTTGGTTGTCGCAGCTCAAAGTCGCGACCCGCCAAGTGCATGCGGGCCAGCATGTCACCCACGGCCGCGCAGTGCACGGCTTGGGGCTGCAGTTCGCTGCTGCCGCGCAAGCGATCCACCACGGCGGTCGGCTTGCCCTTCAGCGCAAATACCAGGTCACCGTCGCGGTCGGCAGTGGGGTCAGGCACCGGGATGCCACGCAGAGCCAGGTGTTTCATGAGCCGCAGGTAGAACGGCAGTTGCTCAAAACTGAGCCGCTCAAACAGGGTGAGCACCAGTTCGCGCCGATGGCCGTCCAACTCGGTGGTGACAAAGTAATTGGTGTTTTCAATGCCGCCGGAGCAGCCCTGCAGACTCAGAAGCTGGCCCAGTTGCAGTTGCTGCAGCAGCGCGCCGGCCTCCTGTGCCGAGACTTCGGTGTAGACCGCCATGGTGCTTAGAAAATTGCTATTTTCCAGCTGCGCTGGCCGCTGCCGGGTTGCACCTGGTAGCTTGGCATGTCACCCTTGGGCTGCACCGTGATGCTGCGGGTTTCGCCGCCGACTCTGAGCTCCTCGATGCGGGAACCGGCATCTTCAATTTGGATGCGTTCGGTTCGTTTTTCTACACCCGCACTCTGGGCCTCTGGGCGAGTTCCTCCGGCCGAGCTTGGGTTTGGGGCGGTGGTCTGGGCTTGGCACAAGCTCAAACCGGCAAGAAACAGGGGCAAAATAAGTGGTGCACGCATGGCCGGCATTGTAGAACCAGTGGCCTGGCCCGGTCACAGGCAAAATGGCAATATGACCGAAATTCCAACGCCGCCCAAAACTCTGCTCTTGGTCGATGGCTCAAGCTACCTGTACCGGGCATTTCATGCCATGCCTGACCTGCGTGCCGTGCCTGGCGACCCCGCCAGCCCGCCCACCGGCGCCATCCGCGGCATGATCAATATGCTGCAAAAGCTGCGCAAAGATGTGCCGGCCGACTATGCTGCCTGCGTGTTTGACGCGCACGGCCCGACCTTTCGCGACGCCATCTACCCCGAGTACAAGGGCCACCGCTCGCCCATGCCTGATGACCTGCGCGCCCAGATCGCGCCGATCCATGAGGTGGTTCGGCTGATGGGCTGGAAAATTCTGGACGTGCCGGGTGTCGAGGCTGACGACGTGATCGGTACCCTGGCCGTGATTGCCGCCGGGCAAGGCGTCGAGGTGACCGTCAGCAGCGGCGACAAAGATCTGGCGCAGCTGGTCAATTCGCACATCACGATTGTGGACACCATGAACGGCCGCCGGCGCGATGTGGCCGGGGTCGAGGCCGAATTTGGTGTGCCACCGCACCTGATGGTCGATTACCAGACCCTGGTGGGTGATGCCGTGGACAACGTGCCCGGCGTGGCCAAGGTTGGCCCCAAGACCGCCGCCAAGTGGCTGCAAGAGTACGGCTCGCTGGCGGCGGTGGTGGCCCATGTGGACGAGATCAAGGGCGTGGCCGGCGAGAACCTGAAGAAAGCGCTGGACTGGCTGCCCACCGGTCGGCAACTGCTCAGCATCAAGCTGGATTGCGACCTGAATGGCTGGGTGCCAGGCCTGCCTGCTCTTGATGCCATCGCCACCGGGGTAGAAGACGCGGGCGCTTTGCGCGGTTTTTACGAAAGATTCGGGTTTAAGGGGCTGGCCCGTGCCATCGCTGGCGGCGACGCTGTGGCCTCGCCGGCCGGCCGCAAGCCGCGCGCCAGCGAACCCGGTTTGTTTGACGAACCCGCGGCCCCCGCCGCGCCAGCCCCGCTGCGGGCCAGCGAGCTGGTGTACGAGACTGTGCTGGACTGGCCCACTTTTGAGCGCTGGCAGGCCCGGCTCCAGGCGGCCGAGCTGGTGGCGCTGGACACCGAGACCACCTCGCTCAACGAAATGCGCGCCGAGATCGTGGGCCTGAGTTTTTCGGTGCAGCCCGGCGAGGCCGTCTACGTGCCGCTGGCGCACGACTACCCGGGCGCTCCCGACCAGTTGCCACGCGCCGAGGTGCTGGCACGGCTCAAGCCCTGGCTGGAGGATGCCAGCCGGCCCAAGCTGGGCCAGCATGTCAAGTACGACCGCCATGTGTTTGCCAACCACGGCATCGAGGTGAAGGGCTACGTCCACGACACCATGCTGCAGAGCTATGTGCTCGAAGTCCACAAACCCCACGGCCTGGCCAGCCTGGCCGAGCGCCACCTGGGGCGCGGCGGCATCAGCTATGAGGACCTGTGCGGCAAGGGCGCCGGACAGATGTCGTTCTCGCAGGTGGACATTGCCCGCGCTGCCGAGTACTCATGCGAAGACTCGGACCAGACGCTTGATGTGCACCGCGCTCTGTGGCCTAGCTTGGAAGCCGATGACAAACTGCGTTTCATTTACCAGCTGGAAATCGCCAGCAGTGAGGCCCTGTACCGGATTGAGCGCAACGGCGTGCTGATCGACGCGCCCATGTTGGCGGTGCAAAGCCACGAGCTGGGCAACCGCATTCTTCAGCTCGAGGGTGAGGCCCACACCCTGGCCGGCCAGCCCTTCAACCTGGGCAGCCCCAAGCAGATTGGCGAGATTTTTTTCACCCAACTCGGTCTGCCGGTGGTCAAAAAAACCGCGACCGGCGCCCCCAGTACCGACGAAGAAGTGCTGGAAAAACTGGCCGAAGACTACCCGCTGCCGGCCAAAATTCTGGAGCACCG